>DASZLS010000057.1:0-30443 GCA_035552255.1 Acidimicrobiales bacterium
ACCCGCCCGCATCGCTGAGCGAGCGTTTCGCCGCGCTCGAAGAGGTTGGGCGTTTCTCCGAAGATCTCATGCTCGTGGTTGACGCTTTGGGTGTGGTCCAGTACGCGAACCCGAAGACGCTCACCACCTTTGGCCTATCACTCGAAGAGGGCGTGGGAACGAGCGCCTTTGACTATATTCACCCCGATGATCAGGAGCGCGCCATCGCGCAGTTCCTCACGCTCCTGGAAACGCCGAGCGGTACCATTCGTGACGCGATTCGTACCATCGCTGCGGACGGCGAAGTGCACGAGATCGACATCGTGTCGACGAACTCGCTCGATAGCGCCGTCGTTGCGGGAATCATCGTCAACGGGCGCGACGTTACCGAACACAACCACTACATTCGCCAACTCCAGGAGCTCGAACAACAGTTCCGCTTGGCCTTTGAAGACAACATGGCGCCAATGATCTTCACCGATCTCAATGACTGCGTCATCGAAGCGAACGAGGCCTTTTGTCAGATGATCGGTTTCGAGCGCGCCGAGATCATCGGTCGCGACTCAACGCTCTTCACGTACCCCGAAGACATTGGGATCTCCGAAGACTCTCACCGACGAGTGGTAGAGGGCGAGCTTCAGCAGTCGCGCTACGTGAAGCGCTATCTGCGCAAAGATGGACGGCTGATCTACGTCGAAGTCCTTCGCTCGCCGGCGCGCGACGCCGAGGGACACATTCTCTACAACGTCATCTCCGAACGCGACATCACTGACGAGCGTGCACTCGCTGCACAGCTCTCGCACCAGGCGCTGCACGACACTTTGACCGGCCTGTCGAATCGCGCGCTCTTCAACGATCGCCTCGACCAGGCTCGCGCCAAGATGATCCGCGACGGTGGGCTCTTTGCGGTGCTGCTGTTGGACCTTGACGACTTCAAGGGCGTAAACGATTCCTTGGGCCACCTCGCCGGCGACCAGCTTCTGATCTCGGTCGCTCGCCGGTTGGAACAGGTCGTTCGCGACTCGGACACGCTCTCTCGCTTCGGCGGCGACGAGTTCCTCTACCTGGCAGAAGGACTGACGTCGGCGGGAGATGTGGAGCAGGTCGCCCAACGTCTGCTCGGGGCGTTAAGTGAACCCTTCACCGTGTCCGGAACTAAGTTCGCGCAGGGCGCCAGTGTTGGCATTGTCATCACGAGAGACGCCAGCAACGACACGACGGATCTCCTTCAGATGGCGGACGTCGCACTCTACGAAGCGAAGCGGGTCGGCAAGGGTCGTTACACCCTCTTCACACCGACCATGCACCAGCAAGCGGTCAACCGATTTACCCTCGTCCAGGAACTTCGCCAGGCTATGAAGGCCGGCGAACTTTCTATGCACTACCAGCCGATCGTGAAGCTCAGCTCTGGCGAAATCGTCGGATTCGAGTCGCTGATGCGTTGGCAACATCCCACAAGAGGCCTCGTCCCCCCGAACGTGTTTATTCCTGCCGCCGAACAGAGCGACCTCATTGTCGAGCTCGGGTACTTCGCGATCAGTGAATCAATCAAGGCGGCGAGTTCCTGGGGCGCTGACGACCTCTTCGTCACGGTCAACCTCTCGTCGAGGCAGTTCCACGATCCCGGACTCATCTCCTTCATCGAGTCGTTGCTCGTGGAGTCGAACATCGGGCGAGATCGACTCATCGTTGAGATCACTGAGAGCGTCACGCTCCTCAACGTAAGCGAGACCATGAGCGTGATGGAGCAGCTCACCCTGCTCGGGGTCTCCTTCGCGCTTGACGATTTCGGGACGGGGTTCTCGTCGCTGTCCTACCTTGCCCTCCTCCATCCGAAGATCATCAAGGTGGACCGCTCCTTCGTCAGCCCGAAGATCGAACGGTCACGCAATGACGTGTTACTGGAGGCGATCATCACTCTCGGACACAAGCTCGAGATGACCATGCTCGCAGAAGGCATCGAAACGCCTGCTCAGCGCGAGCGTCTTCACGGTTTCGACTGCGAGCTCGGTCAGGGCTTCTTGTGGTCTCCAGCCGTGCCATACGAAGAGCTCGAGGCGATGCTGAAGGACCGTCGGCCGCTCACCGAGCGCTCGGCCTCAGAGATTCGAACGAACTAGAAGCCCATACGCTGGTCGCGTTCAACGCCCGATGCGTTGGCGTTGACCGACGGAGGATCTATGGCCTCAAAGACTTGGTTCATCACGGGAACGTCGCGAGGCTTCGGCCGCGAATGGACCGTGGCCGCACTCGAGCGCGGCGATCGGGTCGTCGCGACCGCGCGAGACGCGCGCGCATTGGATGACATCACTGCTAAGTACGGCGATTCTGTGCTCGCGCTCGCTCTCGACGTGACAGATCGGGAGGGCGTCTTCGCGGCCGTCAAGCGCGCATACGAACACTTTGGTCAGCTCGACGTCATTGTGAACAATGCGGGCTACGGACAGTTCGGCATGGTCGAAGAGCTCAGCGAGAAAGAAGCCCGCGACCAGATCGAAACCAATCTCTTCGGCGCGCTCTGGGTGACCCAAGCTGCACTCCCCCACCTACGCGCGCAGGGCAGTGGGCACATCATCCAGGTCTCGTCCATTGGCGGGATCTCGGCCTTTGCGAACATCGGCATGTATCACGCGTCCAAGTGGGCGCTCGAAGGCATCAGCCAGTCGCTCGCGCTCGAGGTAGCCGACTTCGGCATCCATGTCACCGTGGTTGAGCCCGGCGGCTTTTCGACTGATTGGGGTGGCAGCTCCGCGCGACACGCAACCCCGAGTCCCGCATACGAGGGAGTCCGCGAGCAATCCGCGCGGTTCCGCGCACAACGGACTCATCAGATCGGCGATCCGACCGCCAGCAGCGCAGCGATTTTGAAGCTGGTCGACGCGCCGACGCCTCCGCTTCGCGTCTTCTTCGGCGATGGCCCCCTCGCCATCGCCACCGCTGACTACGAATCTCGACTCGCCACCTGGCGCGAATGGGAGTGGCTCTCGATCGAAGCAGGCGGACACGCGGGTTAGAGGTTAGAGCCGGAGGTCAAACGGACGACGCCTCACGGCGCCGTCAAGTTGAAACTCGATCTCCGCGACATCTACAACCGCGGAGGTGGCATCGATCGCGCGCTGCGCGCCATCATTGATGAAGCCATCGAGAATCGGGTTCGCGTGACGGAGATTCGCGTTGGCGGCGAGCGCTCTGCTCGACGCGCACGATTCCTAAGCAAGTTCGCCGCCAGACGGCGTGCGACGACTGTCAGAGCTTGAATCCACCTTCGGGCGTGTCAGCGTCCGGCGGCGTATCAGTGGCGCCCGATGAAGGCGAGGTGCCGTCGTCTCCCGAATCCTTGGCCGCGATGGGACCGTTCTCCGCTTCGAACGCTTTCAGTTCTGCCACGAGCCGATCGATCTCGGTACCGTTGTCGGCGTCCGCCGTCCCCGAACGCTGCGCGTAGACCGCAGCGCCGAGTTGACGGAGGATGCCGTCGGACTTACGACGCGCTTGCACGTCTTCGATCTTTGCCTGCCCGGCCTTCCCCGCTTCTTGAGCCTTTTGCGCAAGCTGTGAGGCCTGCTCTTTTACTTTGTCGAACAACGCCATCTCTTGTACCTTTCCTAGAATCGACCGAGCATGCCCGTACGCGACGCGGCATTGTCTTGCTTTTCCTCGTCTTCGTACTCCCTGTGCAGCGTCGACTGCAAAATGACCGGACCGTCGCCCGTGAGCGAAATGAGATTGAGGCCGGACCCCCCGAAGACGGCGGTCATTGCGGTCTGGGCGTTAAACGCCCCGACACGCTCGACATTGAAGGTGACCGTATCGGCGAAGGCGACCAGCGCGCCGCCGTGCACTTGCAGCTTCCCGCCGTAGTCGCTCGGGTTGAGCTCGACGAGACTTCCGCCGCCCGCCAGCACGAGAGTGCCTGTGCCGGTGAAGTTCTCAAAGATGTAGCCATCTTTCGCCCGGTAGCCGAGCGACAGTCCCGCGAAGTTGATGTCGTACTTGACGCTCGCCTCGGCGCAGACGAACGCGCGGCTTTCCGCCGTCCAGCCGATTGACCCGTCGAGCTCGACGATCTTCACCTGACCCGGTTGATCGCCAGAAAAGCCGACCAGTCCGGAACCGCCCGTGGGCGTGAACCATTGAAACGCCAGACTCTGCCCGGAGAGGGCACGCTTGGCGACTTCGGTCGCCGTTGCGAGTGCCGCCTTGAGGAAGCTGCCGCCCTGCTGGGAATCCTTGTGGGCCTGATCCGCCTTGCCGCCCGAGGTCGTCAGACGTGTCTCAAGATTGACGTTGGCCGTCTTCCAGCGGAATTTGCTGGCGTCGGCGTACATCGACTGGCCCGCGTCGAGCTGACAGGTCAGGATTTGAGCGAACTCGCCATTTACCTTGCACGTCACCGTCATTGGGTCACCTCGACTCGCAGACTAGCCCTGGTCCCAGTCGACATCAAACGAAATGTATGAATCGCGACGTCACGCTAGCGTCTCTGCGTCAAAGGCGACGGCCGCGTCGTTCAGTGACACGACGGCGATCGGCTGCACGAACTGGTGCGCCTCCTTTTTGAGACGGACCACCGTTCCCCATGCGGCAAACCCCACGGCGTGTGAGGCGAACGACATCGGGCCCTCGGTGAACTTCACCTCGACGACGCCTGATCCCTTCATTCCAATCGCCGACTTCTGCATTCGTTCCATCGCTGCTTCGCGAGCGGAGTACATGGCGGCGGTGTAGTTCGTCAGCTCGATGTTCTGGGACTGCTGCTGCAGCGCCGCTCCCATCGTGCGTCGTGGCGCGTACACAAAGCTTGCACCGTTCGCGAGCCCGAGCGGCTCCCAGCCCGCAACCATCAACAGCGTGAAGTCGCGAGCGGAGAGGTCGGACACGAAGATAGCGTTCGGATCGACCTTGCCCGAACCGACGGGGCGAACGGCGGTCCCGATCAGCGAGACCTCAATATGCGTCGAGTACACCTGGCGTTCGACGTGCACGCCGACGACCCCGTGGCCACCGGCAAACGCCGCATCTTGGTGAATGCGGTCGATGGCGTGGGCGAAGGCGTGATTATGGGCATCCGACGCGCCGGTGATCTCGCCCTGTCCCCAGTTCCACATTCCAGCGGGCGCCGAATATAACGACACTCCGCTGACTAGCTCGACGGGTTCCCAGCCAATGGCGTGAAGGTTGAGCTCTTCGTCGATCGATAGGTCCGACGTCAGCGTCGATGACGAGTGCGACACCGCAGCGCCACCTTCGGCCGAGAATGCTCGACGAACTTCGGCTTTGAGATCCAAGGGCTGTTCGCTCACGAGAGACGCACCGTCGGCTGGGGCACGGGAAGTGCTTCAAATTCCTTGAACCGTCGGATCCGATTGCCGCGCAGGAGCGCCTGGAACTCGTAGTCGCCGCGCTCGAATTCGCGCTCTCGCGTGACCATCTCCGCGCCGTGCAGCGCGTCACCGCGCAGCTCGTTGCGCGCGAGACTGAGCGCTGCTGACCGCACGAAGGTCTGGGCTCGAACCAGTTGATCCACTTCTGAAGAGTTGGGGTTCCCCCACATTCCTCCGCTCCCGCCCATGAGGTACTCGGTGATGCAGTACGCCCAGACGCGCATCGAGCTGATCGTGGCGACGACCGAGACGGGTGCGTAGCCCGCTTCGAAGATTTTCGCCAAGCGCTGGCCGGCCAAGTATGTCGTCCACGGTGCAGTCATGGCGGCGGGTGCACCTTCGAGCTTGACGGCCGTACCACGGAGATGAAACTCAATGATCCCCGCTTCGCTCATGGCGCTTTCGGTGTCGATCACGCCGACGATGCCGTGCGCACCAATCTCTTGGGCTTCTTCCAGCATGCGCGAGTACGCCGACGTGAAACCTTCGTTCCAGCCGTTTTCAACCCAGGTCTCTTCGTAGTTCTGACCCCAGGCGCGATGTTCGTTGGAGATGAACCCATGGGGACACTGGTAATTCTGCACGTACCCGCCCTGATTGCCGCCGTAGGGCGAGAGCCCGCGCTGCATGAATCCTCCGCCAAAGTTGCTCGACTGCATGGCGCAGAATCCCTGCACGAAACCAACTGGCTCGAGTCCCATCTCCAAACACGCGGCAAAGTCGTTGACGCTCAGTCCCGACGAGAAGGCGCCTTCTTTGAGGCGCCGTTCGGCCGCTTCGGGCAGGTCGCCATGGGTGCTCACTAGTTATCGAGCGAGATGATCGTGGTGGGCTTGGTGAGGGTGACGTCGCCACCGCTCTTGGTGACGGCGGTTCCAAGCGCGAGAAATTCAATGGTGTGCGAGCCCCATTGGTGGGACTTCTCTTCGAGGCGCACGCCGACGATGCCCGACGCACCAAGTTGATTGGCTTCGTCTTGCATGCGCGTCATTGCGAGCTCACGGGCTTCGTAGAGCGCCTGGGTGAAATTGGGGAGCTCGATGTTCTGGCCCGTGGAACCGAGCGTCTGGCCCAGGCCCCGGTGGGCAATGTGGTACACGCAGGTGCCCATCACGAGTCCTTGGGGCGAGTAGCCGGTTTGCGACAGCGTCCAGAAGTCTTGACCGGAAAGGTCAGAGGTAAAGGGCTTGCCGAGCTTGTTGCGTCGCGACACGCCGTCCTCCGCCTTGACGGCGGTGCCGACCGCGATGAACTCCGCGGCGTCCTTACCCCACTCGTAGTAGTTGACGTCGAGTCGAACCCCCACAACGCCGTCGGCGCCCAGTTCGGCCGCCTCTTCTTCCATGCGCGTCATCGCGAGCTCTCGCGCGTTGTACATCGCTTCGGTGAGCTTGGTCAGCTCCTGGCTCTGGCTCCACTTACGAGCCTGGATGCCGGTGTGATAGATCGATGAGCCCATGACGAAGCCGACGGGGTGGAACCCCACCTCTTTAATGAGCAGAAACTCATTAACTGACAGGTCCGACGTGAAGAGGCCGTGCTCAAGCTCTTGGAGTCGATGCTCCGTTGCTTCGGGTAAATCGCTGGTTACGTCGCTCACTAGTGTCCTCCGATGACAATGTTCTCTAAGGCTTGGCGAGCGGACTCGCTGTGGGTGGCTTCGGCCTTCAGGGCTTCGAGAAGCTTGACAATCCACTGATCGATCTCAACCGTTTCGTTCCGGATGCGAATGCCGCCCGAGACGCGTCCGACACTGCAGCGCAGCACGGGGCCTTCCACGTTGGCTTCAAACTGATTGCCGTCAAGGGCGATCTGCACCGATGAGATGGCGTCGGACTTGTGGAACCGACTGCCGGCGCGCTGGATGTGCAGACGCTCGCCCAAGGTGTCAGACAACTCGTCGCAGAGTGCCTTTAACAGCGTGTTGGTGTCGCCGCTATTGGAGCGAAGCGTCGCCGCAGCCAGGCTCAGATCGTAGGAAGCATCGTCACCGGTCATGAAACCTCACCTTAGTTCCGGGCGCGAACAGATCTTCCTAGCCCTCCGTCGCGTTCGAAAAGTTCGCTATGTCGTTACGACGCAGCTGGCGCGGGTACGAGGTCCGCGAGGTTGGTGACGACGACGTTGGCACCGTGGGCATGGAGTTGGTCGGCGTAGTCGTGACCGGCGCCTTTGTCGTGGTTGTCGACGCCGACCACCAGACCGAAGTGACCGGCTTGGCCCGCCTGCACGCCCGCGAGCGCGTCCTCCACGACCACCGTCTCGCTCGGATCGACGCCCAGCATCTTGGCGCCTTCTAGATAGCTGTCGGGCGCGGGCTTGCCCGCGAGGTGCATGTCCTTGACCGTGTGTCCGTCAACTCGAGCGTCGAAGAGATCGACGATGCCCGCCGCCGTCAGCGCCGCCACGGCGTTCTCGCTTGCAGAGACGACCCCCACCTTGACGCCGTGAGCGCGAAGGAACTTGACCAGCGTGACCGCACCGTCGTAGACCTTGACGCCCTGCTTTTGGATGACCTTCAGCACCAAGTCGTTCTTTCGATTCCCCACGCCGCAGACCGTGCGAGCGTCGGGCGCGTCGTTGTCGTTGCCTTCGGGCAGCGTGATGCCTCGGGCTGCAAGAAAGTTGCGGACCCCGTCTGCTCGAGGTTCTCCGTCGACGTACTTCTCGTAATCCGCCTCGGCGTCGAACGGCTCGTAGATCGTGCCCGTCCGTTTGGTCTCTTCCGCAAGGAATTCATCAAAGGCTTGCTTCCACGCGGCTGCGTGAACCAGTGCGGTTTGCGTGAGCACGCCGTCCATGTCAAACAGCCACGCCTTGTACGCGGTCGCGTCAACCGATGAAGGACTTCTCACGTTCGAATCACTTGATGTCACTTTTCTTCTCCTCGTAGTGCGTCCGCGAGTCGGCGCAACGGTGTGCGTCCGTAGGGCTGGCTCGGCGCTTCGCGGGCGCTTTTCACCGGGCACCGCTCCGCGCTCGAGACGGGTGCGCCGACCGTCAGCGTGAACTCTTCACCGACGTGCTGGATCACCATGCCGTCGCCCTCCATCAATTCATACGTTGTCGAATCGGGAGTGACCACGACCTTCAAATGGTTGGCGCAGAAGACAATGTTGAAGGCGAGACGATTGATGCCTTCTGGTAGCTGGGGAGAGAAGCTCAGCGAATCGGCCCAACCGCGCATGCCCGCGAGCCCCGCGACGAGCGCGATCCACGATCCGGCCAATGACGCCATGTGCAGTCCGTCGCGCGTGTTGTGCTCGAGGTCGTCGAGGTCCATCAAGGCCGCTTCCGCCAGGTAGTCATAGGCGAGCGTCAAGTAGCCAACCTCGGCTGCCATCACCGACTGCACGCAGGCCGAGAGCGACGAGTCGCGCACCGTCAGTCGCTCGTAGTAGTCGAAGTTGGCGAGCTTCTGCTCTTCCGTGAACGCGTCGCCGCAGAGATACATTGCGAAGACGAGGTCGGCCTGCTTGACAACCTGCTTGCGATAAAGATCGAAGTAGGGAAAGTGGAGCAGTAGCGGATACTCCTCCTCCGTAGTCTTTTCAAAGTTCCACGTCTCGTGCGAGGTGTAGCGCTCCGCTTGCTGGTGCACGCCCAGGTGGTCGTCAAACGGGATCACCATGGCGTCGGCGGCCGCGCGCCACGCCGCAATTTCCTGCTCCGTGACGCTGAGCCCTTCGGCCACGTCACCCTGACGTTCGGCGGTGGACGCGGCGGCGCGCAGGTTCCGTGCGACCATGAGATTTGTATAGATATTGTTGTCCGCGATGGCGCTGTACTCGTCGGGTCCGGTCACCCCGTCGAGGCGAAAGCCGCCCGAGAGATCGAAGTGACCGAGCGAAGCGAAGAAGCGCGCCGTCTCGACGAGTATCTCGCAGCCGAAGTCGTGCTCAAAGGTCTCGTCTCTCGTCGAATGTAAATAGCTCACGACCGCGTCGGCGACATCAGCGCCGACGTGAAACGCTCCCGTGCCAGCGGGCCAATACGACGAACATTCGGCGCCACTGATGGTGCGCCAGGGAAACGCGGCCCCTTTGAAGCCGAGTTGCGCGGCACGTTCGCGCGCAAGCGGCAAGGTGCTGTGGCGCCAGGTGAGCGCGTGGCGCACCGCGTCGGGCGCCGTGTAGTTGAGGACCGGGAGCACAAAGGTTTCACTGTCCCAGAACGAGTGCCCGTCGTAGCCGGTGCCGGTGAGACCCTTCGCGGGAATAGCCCGTTGCTCGCTCCGCGCCCCCGCCTGGAGCACGTGAAAGAGCGAAAAGCGGACCGCCTGTTGGATCTCTTTGTCGCCCTCGAACTCGACGTCGGCGTGTCGCCAAAAGTCGTCCAAGTACGCACGCTGCTCTTCGCAGAGACCCTCCCAGCCCGACGCACCGACCGCAACGAGCGCGGCGTTCACCTGATCGCGCAGCGCCTCTTTCGAACGCACTGCCGACCAGCCGTAGGCAACGTATTTGATGATCGTCAGACGCTCGCCTGGTTCGAGAGCCGCCGTCACGATGACGCGCGCCGAGTCCTCGAATGCTTCGGACGATATTTGGAGGTTGTCGGGACCGCTGACGATGTTGTCCATCGCTGCGGCCATGGTGAGATTGCTATATCCCGTTTGGTGCACGAGGATGGCTCTCGTGTCGCGGTGGTCGAACTCCTGCACGTGCCATATGTTGTCGAGCGACGCGGAGGCCCGCGGATCAAAGACGGGTGGCGGGGGCGACGGCTCATTGGCGACGAGCTCGGATTGGATGACGACGCGTACCGCGTCAACCGCCTCGACTTCGTACTTGACCGCCGCAATTGCTCGCTGGGACAGCGAGACAAGTCGAGTGGAGTTGACGCGCACGCGCTTATCAGTGGGCGTCGACCACTCGGCATGGCGCTCGAGGAGCCCGGTACGAAAATCGAGAACGCGCTCGTGCTCGTGCAGCGTGCCATATCGAATGTCGAAGGGTTCGTCGTCGACGAGCAGCCGGATGACCTTGCCGTCAGTGACGTTGACGACGACCTGATCCTGCTCGGGATACCCGTATCCAGCTTCGGCGTAGGGAAGTGGGCGTAGCTCGTGCACACCGTTCAGGTACGAGCCCAAGAGCCCGTGCGGCTCTCCCTCGTCGAGATTGCCGCGCCAACCAATGTGTCCGTTGGAGAGGGTGAAGAGCGACTCGCTCTGGGCGAGCACGTCGAGGTCGAGTTTCCCCTCGCGCAGGCGCCAGGGTTCCACGTCAAAGAAGGGGTGTTGAATCACGACCGATCGACTCCTTGCGCGTCCGAGCTGCTCATCGTGTGGGTCATGACTCTCCTGTCGCTATCTCGATGAGTACACCAGCTCTGAGATCAATGGGTGCTGGCACGATGGCGGAACGCCGCGTAGTGGGTTTCTTCGTCGAACAGGCCGTAGCCGGAGTGTATCCCGCAGTTTCACTGCCGAAAAAGTCGGGCCGCACGAGAAGACGATCCGTTCATGCCTCCGTGCGCGTTTCGCCCGACCTCGCTCGAGCGAACAGTGCAGTATTTGGTGACTTTTGTGCCTCACGCCACCAGCGAGCGCAGCGACTCGGCAAACTGCGGGCGCAGGTATGCACCTCGGATCACCGCCCACGCGCGAATGCGAAAGTCGTCGAGCCCCGCGTCAACGAAGGCGCTGACACGACGCTCCGTCTGCGCACGATCAGTCATCGTATTGGTGTAGGGATTCCACAAAAACGAGGCCACGTCGTATTCGCGGTCCGACAGATACGGTTTCGGATCAATGACGATGTAGCGCGCACCATCTTGCAACATGTTGTGATGGTGGAAGTCTCCGTGCACGAGCCACTCCGCGCTGCCGCCAAGTGCGGTGTGAAGCTCACGAGCGAGTCCGACGAGAGGACTGCCGACACGCCCGGCCCGATCGAGCCACCATTCAACGTCACTGTCGACGGCGCGAAACGGGTCATCCGCGTGGCGCCACAGACGCCCCGCCAGCTCCACCGCGTGCGTAGTCGCGGCGTCGTCATCGAGCGCCGAGAGATCCGTGCCGGGAATGGCGCGCTCTTCGAGCAACGCTCGCCCGTCGCGACGGACGACCCGCACCGCGATATCGCTTCCCCATAGCTCGAGGGCGTCGCCTTCGTGGAGCGATTCGTCGTCGCCTTCAGACGGCACTTTCAACACCAAGCGATCGCCGGCCGGCGCCACGAACGATGCGGTCGCCAGCGCAAAAGGCGGACCCAGAGTGAGCCCCCACGCCGTCGCGCACGACTCGGCGCGCGCTCGTGCTGCGCGCAGTGACGCTTCTAGCTCAGAAGATGGCTCCATCGCACCACCCTAGGTAGCGCGGTCATACAACATGGGGCGAAGGACGCACCGCCACGGCGCGTCACGGACGTCAGGCGAGCTCGACGACTCCGTCGTCTTCGAGCCCGGTGGGCCACTGACTGGGCTCGTGACCAAAGACGATTCGAGCCCCTTCGGTCTCGAGCTCGCGCAGCCACGAAAACACCGAGAGCTGCGCGGTGCCGTCGAACGGGCGAGGCGGCAACGCGGACGTCTCAAGCGATGCGCGCAGGTAGCACGAGTCGCCACAGAGCACGAGTGTCTCTCCGTCGTCAGTGAGAATGCGCAGCGACTGGTGTCCCGGCGTGTGGCCAGTTGTCGGCGTGACGACCACGCGCCCATCATTGAAGATGTCCCACTCTCCGTCAATCAGCTTTCTCGGTCGATCCGGATTCACATCGGCGGGCATGTAGATCTCGCCTTTGAGGTCCGCAACAGCGGCCAACCATTCCGAACGCTGCACCACCATGTCCACGTCGCCCAACAGCACACTGCCGCCGATGTGGTCGAAGTGCATATGACTAAGAACGAGATAGTTCACATCGGTCGGATCGATACCGCACGAGGCGAGACGAGCATCAAGCGCAGAGCCTTCCGGCAAGAGGCATTCAAAGCCAGCAAACACCCCTTTTGAACGATCAGACTCAGGATTCGCAAAGTCTGGGTGGAGTCCGGCGTCGAAGACGACGACCGACCCGGCGTGTTCGATCAGGTACGACGGGATGGGCACGCGAGTTCGACCCGACGCGCCCTCCATCAATCCACTGGTGTCCATCTCTATCCAACCGCAACAAAATCCTCGAATACGCATAACACCGTTTTATCGCGTATGAAGAAATTTTGACGAATCGGTGCGTCGTTTTAAGACGGCATTCATGACTTCGCCATTTGAATAGATGAGGGGGAGATCGTCTTGAGGAGACACCATGACCAACGAAAACCCCTTCGGATCCACTACCTCGGTGATGGATGCACCCGCGAACGACGAGGCAATGCCCTTCGGTTCCACCTGGGTCCGTCTCGGCGCGCGACTGCTCGCGGCGTCACTTGACGCGAAGTTGGCGGCGGGCGAACACCCCGCAACGAACCACCTGCTCGCTGCACGGGCGCAACGACTTGCCTCCACGCAGTACCGTCGCGGACTTGCCAATTCGTGGCTCAACCTGCTGGTCGAGGCTCGCCGTCAGCGGGTGCTCTTTGACCCCGCGGTGCCGGTCGTTCGCAGCCGAGTCGTTGCGGCCGAAGCGCAGATCCACTCCCTCGCAGATGCGTTGCGTAGTCCCCTGCCGACGGTTCGAGGTCTGGCCATGGCGATTGGAATGCTGCGCGACGGCGCGGGGCCGCTCTTCAATCCGGCGAGCTCGGTGACATTAACGAGTTCCATCAACGAGATGCTGGAGCGGTTGAACCCGCTCCATCCCGCCGCCAACGTGTAGACATACCACGCGCGCACCCGGCGAGCAGGCATCTCGACATTCTGTCCGAGGATGGCGAAAACGGCCCGCTTTGACTCCGAATTCTCAGTGCACTCTGTATTGACCGCTTCGTGTAGAAGAATCGGGGGTATCAGTTGTCGCGCCCTCTACCTTCGTGGACCTAAAAGGTTCGAATAGTGTCACGCAGAATCTGGTTCTTGGCCATCGTCATCACCGTGCTGTTCGTGGTGGTTGCGGGACAGTCACTCTGGGTTCAGTGGTTCCACGCGTCCGCGCTCAACGCGTCGGCGCTCAATCCGCGCAACAACGTCACGAACTACCAGTACCCACGCGGCGAGATCATCGCCGCCAACGGCACCGTGCTCGCTGAGTCCCGACCGACCTCGAACACTTCGTCGCCCTACCAGCGCATATACCCGACGGGTGCCCTCTTTGCCGGCGTCGTCGGCTTCACGTCAACGGAATATGGCGAGTGGGCGCTCGAAGCCCAGTACAACACCCAGCTTGAGGCGCACAGCCTGCCGGCTCAAAGTCTCGAGCAAGTGCTCGCGCCCACTGAGGGCGAAGACTCGGTCACGCTCACGCTCCAGCCGTCGTTGCAAAAGCTGGCCCAGGCGGAACTCGCCGGGCGCGATGGATCGGTGGTGGCGATCGTGCCGAACACCGGAAGCCTTCTGGCGCTGTACTCAAACCCCACCTACGACCCGGCGCCGTTCACCTCAACGAGTCGGGCGGTGCAAACCGCGGCGTGGACGAAGGACAATAAGAAGGACGTACACGGCTACCCTCCCCTCGGACTCGTAGCCACGCAACAGACGATCTTTCCTGGCTCAACGTTCAAGGTCATCACCACCGCGGGCGTCGTCGCCTACAAACCGTCGTTGCTCCAAAAGTCCTACCCGGACATCGTCTTCACCAAACTCCCCGACTCCAACAAGCTGCTCTACAACGACGGCGACACGGCGTGTGGCGGCACGGTCGCAGAGATGCTGCCCGCATCATGCGACCCCGGTTATGCGCTGCTCGGCCTGGACCTCGGTGCCCAAGACCTCACCGCCGAAGCCAACGCCTTCGGCTACAACTCGGTGCCGCCGATCGACCTGCCTGGCACGGTCGCCTCGTACTTCCCCGCAGAGTCCTATCTTGCTGCGAACCCTCCGTTCCTCGCATACTCGGCGATCGGCCAGCAGGACGTCAGCTCGACCGCACTCCAGAACGCTCTCGTCGCCGCGGGTGTGGCCAACAAGGGCGTCATCATGACGCCTCATCTCATGGACTACATCACTGGTCCTGACGGTGCGGTGGTGCAGCGCTACAAGGATTCGACATGGAAGACGCCGTTGACGGCGGCGCAGGCATCCCAGATCGTCCCGCTCATGCACTCGGTCGTTACCAATGGAACCGCGGCGCTCGTCGGATTCCTTCCCCAAGATGACGTCGCCGCGAAGACCGGTACCGCCCAGATCGGCAACAACCTCACCAACGACACCGACGACTGGATGATCGCCTTCGCTCCCGCGAGCGACCCCACGATAGCCGTCGCCGTGAGTGTTCCGTACCAGGCGTATAGCGCGACGGGTGCGGTCATCGCGGGACCGGTCATGAAGTGCATGATCGAAGGTGCCCTCGCCCTGCAAGCGGGTCAACCGATCACCGGTACCTCGACGACGTGTCCGACACCGGCGGGTGACACGATCGCGTCGCCAACAACCTCGACCACCACGACGACCAAGCCCGCTGGCTGAGCGTTCGAACGTGTCCGTGCCGAGTCGCTCAAAAGACCGAAAGAAACTCACGCCATAGAGAACACCGCTACGAGCGCGCTGCCAGGTGCCACGATTCGAGCCCTACAGTTGGCCCATGTCATTCGACGCCAAAGTGCTGACGGTCTCCGACTCGGTCGCTGCCGGTACTCGAGAGGATCGGTCCGGTGAGGTTCTTGCCGAGTTGCTCGCCGAGCGCGGCTTCACGGTCGTCGAGCGGGCAACCGTTGCCGACGGCGCGAGCAATGTCGCGGGCGCACTGTTGCAGTTGAGCGCAGACTTTCACGGACTGGTGGTGACGACCGGCGGTACGGGCTTCTCACCCACCGACCAGACTCCCGAAGGAACGAGCCGGGTGCTGGAACGCCACGCACCGGGACTCGGCGAGGCGATGCGGTCGATCAACCCGCTCGGTCGCCTCTCTCGCGGCGTAGCGGGCACGGTCGGTCAGACGCTCATCCTCAACCTGCCAGGCTCTCCCAACGGGGCGCGAGAAAACTTCAATGCAGTGAGTGACGTCATCGAACACATTCTCGATCTCCTGGGCGGCGGTCAGCCCCACTAGCGAGGAGTAGCGGACGAGCCACTCGCGCCCCCGACCGTCTCGAAGGCGGTCCACATCGCTGCGTAGCGTCCACCGAGCTCGACCAGCTCCTCGTGCGATCCGACTTCGGCGATCCGGCCTTGGTGCAAGACGGCAATGCGGTCTGCCGAGCGTGCCGTCTGCAGACGGTGGGCGATGATGATCGTTGTGCGTCCGCGCGATACCTCGCGCATCGCCGCCGACACGCGGGCCTCGGTCGACAGGTCCAAGTTCGACGTGGCCTCGTCCAGCAGCAAGATCGCGGGATCGACGAGTTCAGCCCGTGCGAGGGCGACGAGCTGACGTTGACCTGACGAGAGTGAACGGCCGCGTTCGCTCAAGACGTGGTGGTATCCACCCGCGAGATCGGCGATGAACTCATGGGCGCCCACGGCGCGCGCCGCTTGTTCCACGCGCGCGTCGTCGGCATCGGGACGACCGTAGGCGATGTTGTCACGAACGGAACCCGAGAAGAGAAACGCCTCTTGGGGCACGTAGCCGAGCTGACGTCGAAACGTATGCAGATCGAGGGAGCGAAGGTCATGTCCGTCAATGCGAACGCTTCCCGCATCGGGGTCGTAGAACCGCGCGAGCAACTTCATGACCGTCGATTTGCCCGCTCCGGTCTCGCCCACGAGGGCCACCGTCTCGCCGGGGGCGACGCGTAGGTCGACACCGCGCAGGGCCTCGGGCGGGCGGCGCAACTCGGCGTCGGGTGAATTCAGCAGACGAGGATCAGCGGGCCCGCGGCGGGGCTTTTTGCCCCCGCCACTCGGGCGTCTCACAACGAGGGGATACGAGAAGCGGACGTCCGAGAGGACAATGTCCCCACGGAGCCGTTCGGTCTTCACTGGCATCTCGGAATTGGGCGTACGTGTGTCGAGCTGCATTAGATCAGAGATGCGGTTGACCGACACGCGCGTCTGCTGCCACGAGTCAAAGACCTGCGACAAGCTCTGGATCGGCGAGAAGAACATGTCGATATAGAGCACGAAGGCAATGAGCGCTCCGGTCGTCAGGCGACCGGAGGTGACGAGCCCCGCGCCCACGCCAAGAACGATGACATCGTCGATACCCGAGAGAAACTGAATGAACGGAAAGTACGTGGCGACGAGCTTCTGCGCCTTCACTCGCGTGTCGAGGTAGTCACCGTTCAATCGGTGGAAACGGGCCATCGTCGCCGATTCGTGCACAAAGGCTTGGGACTCGCGCACGCCGGACAAGCTCTCTTGAAAGTCCGCATTGACGATCGCGACGCGCTCGCGCGAAAGGTCATAGAGCCGTGACGCGCGACGACGGAACCACACGGTCGCCACCGCGAGCGGCGCAATAACGCTCAGGGTGCAGAGGCCGAGCTCGGTGTTGATCACGACGAGCGCCACGCCCACGCCGAGGAAGGTGACAATGGCGACCAGAGCCGAGAGAACGCCGTTTTCGATGAGCGACTCAAACTGATCGACGTCTGTCGTCATGCGGGTCATGATGCGTCCCGCCATCTCGCTCTCGTAGTAATCAAGCGACAGACGTTGGAGCTGAGCCCAGATGCGAATGCGCAAGGACAGCATGATGCGCTGCGCGGCCCGTCCGGTGATGAAGGTCTCGCCAATCTCGTCGACCATGTCGATCAGCGTGACCGCGAGAAAGACCAGTGCCGCCGTGAAGAGCACGCTCACGGAACCCTTGGAGACGCCGCTGTCGACGCCGACCTTGATCAAGATCGGCCCCGCGAGTGAGGCCACCGCGTCAACGACTACAAAGAACAGTCCGACGAGTAGCGGCCAGCGAAACTCGTAGAGGAGCCGACTCAGGTTGAACCCGCGGTCGTGACGCGACTCGCGCGCCAGATGGACCTCCGCCTCGTCCCGTACCGGCGGCAGTTCAGCGACACGCGCCAAGAGCTCCGGCGTGGGCACCAGATTCAGACGCCATCCGCCGCCCCCACCGCCCAGACCGGGCCCAATGCTGGGCACCCCGACGCGGGGCGCCATCGCGCGAGCGGGCGACGACTCCGTGGCGTAGCCGCCCCAAGCGGACGCCGTCGTGCCAAGCGCCGGCATCGTTGCCAGCACTTCGATGCGATCGCCAATCGTTTCCGCAACACTGTCGTCAAGTCCGCTCAGCAGCCCCCGATAGAGCGAACTGCGTGCCATGAGCTCCTCGTGCGTCCCTTGCTCGGCGGCGCGCCCCTCATCGAGAACGACAATTCGGTCCGCCAGATTCAGGGTGGAGCGGCGATGCGCAATGAGAATCGTCGTTCGACCCGCCATCACGGTGCGCACGGCGTCGTGGATCTCCTCTTCGGTGCCCACATCGATGGCGCTGGTGGCATCGTCGAGGATGAGGACTCTCGGGTCGTACAAGATCGCCCGCGCGAGAGCGATGCGCTGACGCTGACCACCCGACAACGTGAGGCCGCGCTCGCCCACCACGGTGTCATAGCCGCGCGGAAGCTCGAGGATGAAGTCGTGCGCCCGAGCGGCTTGCGCGGCCGCTTCAATCTCTTTGTCGCTGGCTTCAGGGCGACCGTAGGCGATGTTCGACCTGACGGATTCGGAAAAAAGGAAGCTGTCTTCGAAGACGACGCCGATTTGACGACGTAGCGAATGGAGCGTGACGTCTTTCACGTTGTGCCCGTCAACCAGTACCTCGCCCTCGATCGGATCGTAAAAGCGTGGCACCAGCATTGCCAAGGTCGACTTGCCACTTCCGCTCGGACCAACGATCGCGACGCGTTCTCCCGGCTTGATCGCGAGATCCACGCCACGCAAGACCGGCGCGCCGTCGCCGTAGTGATAGTGCACGTTCGAGAAGGTGATCTCGCCCCTCAACTCTCCTAGCTCCACCGCGTCAAGCGGGTCGGCAATGGCTGGCTTCATGTCGAGGAGCTGAAAGATGCGCTCAAGACCCGCGCGAGCCTGCTGGCCAATGGTGAGGACCCCCGCCAGTTGGCGCGCCGGTGCCATCATCGACGTCACGTAGGTGGAGAACGCGAGGAACGTTCCGAGTGAAATCTTGTGATGGAGGACCATCCAGCCTCCAAGAGCGAGGATCGCGACTTGTGCGATCGTCGGGATGGCTTCAAGAAGGGGCTGATAGCGCGCCTGCAGGCGGACCGCTCTCATCTGAGAGCCGTAGAGAACCTTCGACGCGTCAGTTACCCGCTCAAGCTCTCGCTGCTCTTGACCAAAAGCCTTCACCACGCGCACGCCATTGATGTCTTCGTCGACAATCTGAACGACGTCACCTTCGCGCTGCTGGCCGTCCCACGTTGCGGGGAAGATCTTTCTGCGCATCCGGTACGACACGACGACGAGACTCGGAGCAAGGATGATGCTGACTACGGCGAGCAGCGGCGAGAGGAAAATCATCACGCCGAGCGACATGAGCATGAGCAGGATATTGGAGCTCATGATCGGAAAGAAGTTAAGGAGGCCTTGGACCAGCGTCGAGTCCGAGTTTGCCCGAGCGACGAGCTGACCAGTCGGCATCCGGCCGAGGTTGTCGAAGTCCATCACTTGGAGGTGATCGTGCATCTCGTTTCGTAGGTCGTATTGGACTTCGAGGGCGACCTGGCCGCCGCGGTAGCGTCGCACGTGCGCCGCCCAAAAGCTCAGTCCCGCGAGTGCGCCCAGCAGCACGAGCCACGGCCAGAGGGACGAGCGATGCGACAGTATGACCCCATCGACAATCTGGCGAGCAATGAGCGGAATGATTGTCTGACAGATGCTGCCCAGAATCGCGGCCGACATCGCAAGCACCACGTTGCGCTTGTGCTGGAGCATGTAGCCCCAGAGACGACGCAACCACCCGGGCGACGTTTCTTGTTCGCTCATTGCTGAGTTCGAACGCGCGCTGCGCGCTTTTCTGCGAACATCGCGTCAACGGCTCGGTCGAGCATCGCGAGGGACGTGAGCAGCTGCTCACCCTCTTCGACCCGTGCACAGAGTGTGCGTAGCGTATTAGTCATTTCGTGCTCCACCCGTTCGAGCACGGCGAAACCCTCTGGCGTCACGCGCAAGTCAACGGCACGCTGGTCTCCTTCGACCTCTAGGCGCTGTAGGAAACCGTTGCCGCAGAGCGCCTCGACTGCGGAACTGATGGCGGGACGACCGAGCTCGAGGCGCTCGGCGACCCGCGACGCGCGCTCCTCGCCCGCCGCCACGGAAGCGAGCACCCGGTAGTGCGGCATGCTCAGTTCGCGCGAGGACCTGTCTAATATTCGTACCGCGCGGGCGAAGCCGCGAACCGCATCGAGGGCTCTGTCGCCTGATACGTCCTTTTCAGGACTCATTTTCGTCATGAATTCATGCTAAACGTGATTGTTCGGTCATCGAACAATTGGTCCTCGGATTTGCCCTCCCTCCGCCGAGGAATGCACCCGGCGTACTATCGAACGTATGTTCGCTTCCTTTCGAAATCTCAATGAACGTCAACTGGAGGCAGTGTCTTTCGGCGACACGCCGCTTCGGATCATTGCGGGGCCGGGCACGGGGAAGACGACGACGCTGACCGCACGTGTCGAGTACCTTCTCGACCACGGCGTGCGGCCGGAACGAATCCTGCTGCTCACCTTTACTCGGCGATCGGCGCGTGACATCGTCAACCGCGTCCACTCGATCCGCATCGCCGACCGTGCCCAGCGCGTCGCGGGGGGCACCTTCCACTCCGTCGCGCACCGCACGCTTCGACACCACCACGCCGCCGTCGGTCTGCCGGAAGGATTCGGAGTCCTCGACAACGGTGATGCCGCTGACCTGATGGACCTCGTACGCAGCGATCTCGGACTGGTGAGCGGAGAACGTCGACTGCCCAAGAAGTCGACGCTCGCGGCGCTCTATTCGCGAACGGTGAATACCGGAGTTCCGCTACGTGACGTCATGGCCGAGGTGACGCCCTGGTGCGCGGAGCGTGTCGAGGACGTGGGGATGGTCTTTAGCTCCTTCGTCGCAAGGAAGCGCGCGCTCGGACTCCTCGACTTCGATGATCTCCTGCTCTTCTGGCGCGTCATCGCCCAGCACGACACGTTGGGTAAACAGCTCGGAGGCCAGTACGACCACGTGCTCGTCGACGAGTTTCAAGACGTCAATCTCCTCCAGCTGGACGTCCTCACCGGTCTTCGCCGACACGATCCTCGAGTCACGCTCGTCGGCGACGACGCCCAGGCAATCTACGGCTTTCGAGGAGCCTCACCCGCGTACCTGCTGCACGCCGAGCGATACTTCAACGACCTGACGACGATCACGCTGGAGGTCAACTACCGGTCCTCCGACGCGATTCTCAAAGTCGCCAACGCCTTGGCCGCCGACGCGCCCGAAGGATTCTCTTCGGTACTGCGCGAGTACGAGCCCGTCATCGGTGCGCATCCACCAACGCTCATCCATTGCGCCGACGAGCGTCAGCAGTCTGAGTTCGTCGCCGATCGCGTGCTCGAGCTCTACGAGCAGGGCGTGGCACTCCGTAAGCAGGCGGTCCTCTTTCGCGCCGCGCATCACAGCTCCGATCTCGAGCTCGAACTCGCTCGACGACACATTCCCTTCATCAAGTACGGTGGCCTTCGCTATCTCGAAGCGGCGCACGTGAAAGATCTCCTTGCTGCCTTTCGCCTCGCCGACAATCCCCGCGATGAGATGGCCTGGTTTCGACTGTTTCAGCTGCTCCCGGGCGTCGGACCAGCGAAAGCACGTCGAGCCATTGACGCCCTGCGAGACGACGATCAGACACTCCCCCTCAACCACGGAGAGATCAGTCAGCGTTGGTCCGGCGCGCTCGACATGGTGCCGAGCGAATCTCGCGAGATGTCGAGCCAGCTCGTCGACGCCATGCGCCAAAGAGAACATGAACCGGTGGCGCTTCACGCCGACCGAATCCGCCTCGCCATGGCGCCACTCATCACGGCTACCTACGACGATCCGGCGCCGCGTCTGGAGGACCTCGGCGCCCTGGTGCTGGCGTGCGCCGACGCTCGTCGCTTGAGCGACGTCGCGGCGGATCAGACACTCGAGCCGCCATTATCGACGGGCGATTACGCCGGACCTCCGCTCATGGACGAAGACTGGCTGGTCCTCTCCACGGTCCACTCCGTGAAGGGACTCGAGTTTGACGCGGTGCACGTCATCCACGCGGCCGACGGCAACTTTCCCTCCGACATGTCCCTCGGCTCGCGCGAAGGACTCGAAGAAGAGCGACGGCTGTTCTACGTGTCCGTGACGCGAGCGCGTCGAGACCTCGCCATTTACGTTCCGCTCCGATATCACCACCATCGCGTGCGCGACGATCACTCTTGGGCCCAACCATCGCGCTTCTTGAGCGACCCGGTGCGCTCAACGCTCGAAGAGATTCCCTACCTCGATCCGAATGCGCTCAGCGTGGGCGCCCCCGCGCCGCTCGCGATCGACGCGTCGCGCATGGTCGCGGGACAGATCGCAGAACTCTGGTAGCGACTCGCTACGACGCGGCGCGTACGCCGTTCAGCGTGGTCGCGACGAGCTCGCGAGCGAACTCGTCGCTCAGCGGTTCGTGACGCACCACCAAGCGGTAGTACACGGGGCCGTAGAGCGCATCGAGGAGCAGAGTGATGTTGACGTCCGCGCGTAGCTCGCCTCGATCTATGCCGCGTTGAATGACAGTCGTCGACACCTCACGTCGGGGCTGCAGCCACCCCGTGCGCAACGTCTCGGCAAGGGCAGGGTCAGACTGAGCTCGTCCAATGAGCTCCGCCATGATCTCGCCCGCACGACCTCGGAAGGCGGCCACCGTCGCGAGGATCTGCGACGTCAAGTCCTCGCGGACGTCGCCAGTGTCGGGGAATGCGATCGTTTGGCGATAGCGATGAAAATACGCGTCGATCGCGACTGACCCTCGACTCGGCCACCACTTGTAGATGGTGACCTTGCTGACCTCCGCGCGAGCGGCGATCGACTCGATCGTGGTCCCGGCGAGTCCGCCCTCTTCCAGCAGATCCGCTGCTGCCTCAAGGATCGCGAGACGCGTTTTCTCGCTTCGGGGTCGCCCCACCTTTCCAGCCTCTGTGGTGCTCGGACCACTCATGTTCGGAGCCTACTTCCTGAACGACACGTTCACAATCATGCTATAGTGTACGTGTCGTTCAGATACTCAAGGAGCGCGAATGACTGAATCCCTGACCGTAAACGAAAAGAAGTCCGGACTGCACCGCGGACTCATTTTGCTGTTCGCCGTTGCCTGTGGCTTGTCGGTCGCCAATCTCTACTACGCCCAGACGGTGCTCGGCAGCATCGGTGCGACATTTCACTCCGGCTCGGCGACGGTCGGACTGACTGTCACCCTCGCCCAGGTTGGTTACGCGCTCGGTCTCGCCCTGCTGGTTCCGGTCGGTGACATCGTCGCGCGCCGAAAGCTGGTGCCCGCGGTGTTACTGCTGTGCGCAGTTGGACTCGTGGCCTCCGCCGTCGCTCCGAGCGTGGGCGTCCTCGTTGTCGTCGCTGCCCTCGTCGGACTCGGTTCGGTCGCCGCCCAACTGCTCGTGCCAATGGCAGCGTCGCTCTCGCTCGACCACGAACGTGGTCGCGTGGTCGGCACGGTCATGAGCGGACTGCTGATGGGCATCTTGCTCGCCCGGACAATCTCGGGCATCATCGCGCAGCTCTCCAGCTGGCGCGTGGTTTACGTGACGGCGGCCGTGATGATGGTCGCGCTCTCACTTCTCCTGTGGCGTCAACTGCCCGCCGAATCCGAGCGGCCCCACGTGAGTTACGGGACGCTGCTTCGCAGCACCGTCACCTTCTTCACGACCGAATCGTTCTTGCGCGTTCGCTCGCTCTTTGGTGCGCTGGCCTTTTGCGTCTTCAGCATCTTTTGGACCACCATGGCGTTCCTACTTTCGGGATCGCCCTACCACTACAACGACCTCACGATTGGCCTCTTCGGGCTCGTGGGTGCGGCGGGAGCACTGTGTGCGAACTTCGCTGGTCGCTGGGCTGACCGCCGTTGGACGAAGCAGACGACCCTTGTCTTTGCCTCGTTACTCCCGGTCTCTTTCTTGCCGCTGTGGATCGGACGCGACAACTTGGCGATGCTGATCCTCGGCATTATCTTGCTCGACATTGGCGTCCAAGGACTTCAGGTCACAAACCAGTCGCTCATCTACCGGCTCGCCCCGCACGCGCGCAGCCGCATCAACTCGGTCTACATGGTCTGTTACTTCGTCGGCGGCGCGATTGGCTCCTACGTGGGAGGCCTCGTCTACGAGCACGCGCACTGGGCGGGCGTCAGCATCCTCGGCGCGGTCATCGGAGCAGTCGCCACGCTGCTCGCGATCGCGGACTCGCTCAGCAAGAAGGAACACCCGTCCCCGCTCGTGAGCGCCTAACCGGTTCTCGCTACACGTTCGCGTCGTTGCTACGACGTGGCAGCACCCAGCCTGGACGTGGGAAGTGACAGGTGTAACCATTGGGGTAGTGCTCGAGATAGTCCTGGTGCTCGGGCTCGGCCTGCCAGAAGGCGCCCGCCGGTACGACTTCGGTGACCACTCGGCCGGGCCACAGTCCCGAGGCCTCAACATCAGCGATGGTGTCCTCGGCGACCCGACGCTGTTCGTCGTTCAGATAGAAGATCGCAGAGCGATAGCTCGCGCCTCGGTCGTTGCCCTGGCGATTGACCGTCGTCGGGTCGTGGATTTGAAAGAAGAACTCCAAGATCTCGCGGTAGGAGGTCTGGTCGGGGTCAAATACAATTTCGATGGCTTCAGCGTGGCTGCCGTGGTTGCGATACGTCGCATTCTCGACGTCTCCCCCGCTGTAGCCCACCCGGGTCGAAATGATCCCGGGGCGCTTTCTGATGAGGTCCTGCATTCCCCAAAAGCATCCGCCAGCAAGGATGGCCGTTTCGGTCGTCATTGGGCACTTCCTTTCGCGTTCTCGAACAGATCCTTGTACTCGCCGTATCCCTCGGCGTCGAGATCGTCGTAGGGCACGAAACGCAGGGCAGCGGAGTTGATGCAGTAGCGCAGTCCTCCCTCATCGACCGGACCGTCGTTGAAGACGTGGCCGAGATGGCTGTCTGCGTTCGTCGAGCGGACCTCGGTGCGCAACATGCCCAGACTTCGGTCACTGTTCTCGACGACGTTCTCGGGCACCAGTGGTGCAGTGAAGCTGGGCCAGCCACAGCCGCTGTCGTATTTCTTGGTGGACGCGAAGAGCGGCTCACCGGAGACGACGTCAACGTAGATGCCCGCGTCCTTCTGATCCCAAAATTCGTTGTTGAAGGGCGGTTCAGTCGCCGCTTCCTGGGTCACCTGATACTGCTTCGCGGTGAGTTTCGCGACCTTCTCGGGATCCTTCGTGTAGTTCGCCATGCTGCTCCTCTCGCGACCAGTCGCTCACTGCCAACGCTGCGGCGCGCCCCGTGACGCTGTGACATTCATCGCGTTCTTCACTGTAGGGGTTTAGGCGCGAACTTCGCCGACTGCGCCCGCGCTACCACGTGGGCCAACCAGAGAGAATCGGACCTGGCGGGCCGTCGGGCTGGGGTAGCCCTGGCCGCGATCCGAGCGCCTCGAGCAGCGTATTGAAGTTGAGCCCGTAGGCCGTTGAGTTCTTGCCGTTGTACTCGTTATGCGCCGCCGCATGCTCGGGATAGGACGGTGCGTCGGCCCATCCGGTTTCGACGCACGTCAGCGCGTCGTGCACGACGCCCACGATCGTTTCTGGCGTGACGTGCTCGCCGATCGTGACCGTGGGCGTCACGTTCTCGGCAACGTACGCGTAGAGACCCTTCGCCAGCCCGCTCGACAGCCGATATGAGATGAACACGCCGCTCGGCCACTGATTGTCGTAGGTGCTCACCACCGTGCCGTCGCCGAGCGCGTAGATCGGACCCGATGCGCAGTAGTCGACGCCTTGATCCACTTCTTGTGGCAGGAGGGACGTCACGGCACGCATCGGGTTCAGATATCCATCGAGCGGCGTGTAGTCGACGCCGACGTAGTAACCGCCAGTCGTGGAATTCACCGCGATCGCGATCGCGAGTCCTCCCACGGGCATCGCCTCCTGCGTTGCGGGCGAACCGTGGAACGTCGCGCCGTACGTGTCAATGGCGCCGTTGGCGCGCAGCACGTAGTAGCCCGTACCGGCTGCGGTGGCGGCGAGCGCGGTCACGGGGATGCCGTCGTACTTGCCAGCGTCACTCGCGAACGGCGAGCCGTAGCTGGGTGCACCGAAGTTCGAAACTCTTCCGGTAGACGTCGCGATCCAGTAGCCACCCGTCGTGGGATCGACCGCCATAGCGACCGCCAGCACCGGCGCGACCGCGCCGTACTTCAGATGCAGTGAGCCGTGAGCGGGTGCGCCGTACGCGTCAACTGCGCCGTTCGCGCGCAGCACGTAGTAGCCGGCCCCGCCGGGCGCCGCAGCGATGGCGACCGCCGCAGGGAACTGGCCCCATCCCCCCGCGCGAATGTGGGGCTCACCGAGGAAGGGCGCGTTAAATCCCTGGACGGTGCCGTTCGAGGACACGACCCAGTAGCCGCCCGTCGACGCGTCGAGTGCAATGCCGGTCGCGGTCGATCCCGCGGGCGGCGCCGCCATTGATCCGTAGCTCGTCGCTCCATATGCATCGACCGTGCCGTCAGCGCGAAGCACGTAATAGCCGGTGCCGTTGGCACCTGCGGCGACACCCACGACTGCGGGCGCGGAAGGTGGCGGCGCCCCGAGGTTTGGCGCGGCAAAGGCGTCGAGGGTAGGCGGGGCAGCAGCCGAGAGTGGCGCCACGGCGAACAACGAAGCCGCGAGAACGCTCAACGCGAGGCTCGAAGTAAAGCGCGCAGCGCGGGATTGAAGCGGCGTTGGGCGTCGACGTACGCCACGTGGAGGGAGATTCAGCACCCTCTGAGTCTTCCCTATCCGTTGAGGATGGCCACGCCGGTCGCCCGTTCACATTGCGTGTCGATCAGGAAACTCCGGCGCCAGTTGGCAAGAAGCTCAGACGTGGCGGCCGTGAGCCGCGCCACCTTCCTTGACAACCGCGGTCAACCTCCCATGTTGACTGCGTTGATTCGCTTTGGAACGATTCGAACGACCACTCGCTCCTCGCCCGGCTGGTCGTAGTCGCGGAGATTCACTCCGTACTTCTTACTTACCTTGTCGACGAAGGAGTCGTCAGTCGTGATTTCGGCGTCGCCTCGCAGTTCGAGGTACCGCTGGGGGTCTGCGAGGTCGAGAATGAACAAACTGCACCCGGGTCGAGCCATGAGGTTCTTCGTCTTCTGTCGATCGGTGTTGAGCGATAACGAGACCGAGTCACCATCGGCGAGGAACCACACCTCGGTGAGCTGGGGCCGCTCGTCCGCACCAATCGTGGCGAGCGTGGCCACTCGACTTTGCAGGAGGTCGTGGTGAGTGGAGGGGATAGTGGGCATGCATTGCTCCTTTTGCCGTCTTGATCGATGTACTAATCAGAAAACTACCGATCGGACTCCGGCAAGTCAACGCGCCGACGGCGCAACCCCCAAGTACTGTGAGCGAATGGAGCCGCGACTCGCTGCCAATCGCGCGAATTGGAACGAGCGCGTCGCAATCCACGCGAAGTCTCGCTTCTACGACGTCGAGGGCTGGCTCCGCGACGCGCCGGGGCCGCCGTTGAGGGAGGTCGAAGCGATCGGCGACGTCGCGGGAAGGACTCTTCTCCAGCTGCAGTGTCATTTCGGAATGGACACGCTTCGCTGGGCCAGAGCGGGCGCCACGGTCACGGGTCTCGACTTTTCACCGGCAGCCATTAGCGAGGCGAGGTCCCTCGCAGCGCGCACGGGCCTCTCGGATCGTGCGACCTTCATCTGCTCCAACGTCTACGATGCGCCGCGAGCGCTCGCCGGTCAGCAATTTGACGTCGTCTACGTGAGCCTCGGCTCACTCAATTGGTTGCCCGATGTCTCGGCCTGGGGTGAGGTCGTCGCGAGTCTCTTGCTCCCGGGAGGTCGGTTCTATCTGCACGATGTGCATCCATTCTCGTCATGCTTCGACGATGACGGCGAAACCATCATCTACGGCTACTTCGAAGAACAGGACCATCCGTACGTGGACGACGCTGCGGACACGTACACCGACGGTGGTGAAGTTAGCTCGAAGAGAACATACGACTGGAATCACTCCATTGGCGAAGTCGTAGCGGCGCTCACGTCACAAGGACTGGTGCTCGATTCGCTTATCGAGCACGACTGGACACTCTTTCAGCGATTCCCGTGGCTGATGCAGAAACAATCTGGACTCTACGTCTTTCCTGAAGATCGTCCTCGACTCCCGCTGTCGTTCACCATTGTCGCGCACGCTCCCCAAGGGCCGTTCTGACGTACTTGGGAGACCAACGACGCGCACCATGCTCGCTGACGGATCCCAATTTCAATTAGCGCTTGGTTTTGGACTTTGTCTTGGTCTTGTTGAGTGACACCGCAGCGCGAACCAGCGTCTTGAACGCCCGAACATTTATCTTGTCGCCCTCGTGGAAATCGATCGCCCGGCGCACGTTGCCCTCAAGGCTGGAGTTAAAGAGTTCGGAGGGATCCTCAAGCGCCGCACCGTTGGCGAAGGTCAATTTCACGACGCTCTTGTAGCTCTCGCCCGTGCAGATCATTCCCTCGTGGTACCAGACGGGAACCCCTCGCCACTTCCAGTCTTCAACCACGTTCGGGTCCGCCTCTTTGATCAACGTACGAAGCCGACTCAACGTGTCGCCGCGCCAGTCACCAAGGTCCGCGATTCTGTCGTCGATGAGTTGCGCAGGAGTCTTAACCTTCGAAGCTCCGGTCTTCTCCATGATCGCTTCTTCCTCTACGGCATTGACAGCGAAGTCTCTGTCGAGTGGATTTTATCTGGGGCTCACGACTGGATCAGGCTTCGGGAAGACTCGCGAAATCGCGCTTAGCTTTTCTGTACCAACCCATACCTGCGAGGGGGTTCTTCCAGCGGCCCTTCATCTCCTTCAGTGCGGGCTCGTGGGCCGCATCGCCCTTGGCGACCTCGTCCTTCAAGTGTTGGTCTTGTGCCTTAATGACTTGGTCGGCGGTCGCACCGCGATGCGCGTGCTCACACGGTCCGCCCAGTTGCTTACAGGTCATGGTCTTCATGGCTCTCTCCTTCTAGATATTCGTACATCAACGTGGCGAACCAAAACGAACGATCGGGCCCGCATCTGTGCCTGCGCCGAGCGACCGCGATGGTGTGCGCTGCGGCACTTCGTGAACTCAAGGGCGCTGTTGAATTCGA
Organism: Acidimicrobiales bacterium; assembly: GCA_035552255.1. Lineage (GTDB taxonomy): Bacteria > Actinomycetota > Acidimicrobiia > Acidimicrobiales > RAAP-2 > RAAP-2. Next base: position 28,699 of record DASZLS010000057.1, read on the forward strand.
ATCAAGTTGCCCGACGGATCGCGGAATGCGCAGTCGCGAACTCCCCACGGCTGGGAAGCCGGCTCTTGGAGCACGTCAGCTCCCGACGCTCGAACCTTTTCAAAAGTCGCATCAAGGTCGTCGGCGCTGAATATCGCCGCCTGCAGTGAACCTTTGAGCACCAGTGCCAAGAGCGCGTCACCGTCCTCCTGAGAACGGCCTCCATTCGGTTGGGAGAGCACGATGTTGACGTCCTGTCCGGGCGCGCCGAGGGTCACCCAGCGAAAGCCCTCGGAGGAGACGTCGAGTCGTACTTCCAGCCCGAGCGCATCGCGATAGAAGCCGAGCGCGGCATCCGGATCATGGACGGAGATAAACATTGCGTTGAGAGTCACTGTCATGCGCCCAAGAATAGAAGTGCCACCTTCTCGGCGCTTCTCCATTCCTGCTTAGTGTCGGGCCGTCCCCACAGTCATCCCCGCCACGCCCGCGCTGGGTGGATCGGACGCGGGAATCGACATCGCCTAAACGGTGATTCTGCGCCGCTGCCGCGTGACGACCATGCTCACGCAGGAGGGCACGGCCTCGAGGTCCCGGTGGTCGCGCGCGCCGTACCGAGAAGGCGTCGCGCCGACTATCTCTGTGAAACGCGCGCTGAACGATCCGAGCGACGTGCAACCAACGGCGAAGCACGCATCGGTGACCGAGGACCCCTGTCGCAGAAGAGCTTTGGCGCGTTCGATGCGACGGGTCATGAGGTACGAGTAAGGCGTCTCGCCGTATGACGCACGAAACTTCCGCGAAAAGTGCGCGGGTGACATCATCGCCGCGCGCGCCATGGCGGGAACGTTAAGGGGACGGGCGTACTCACGATCGATGAAGTCGCGCGCTCGCCGAAGATGGACGAGCTCAGCAATCTCCTCAGGGGTCATGTCGATGACGATATCGGGCCGCTCGTCTTCGGCATACCAGTCCGCTCAGGGCAGTACCGTCCATTCTGACGAGCGTTGACCGGGATTACGCGTCGAGATCGCCCGGACCCGCCGGTACGTCCACTGCGTGTACGCGCAGCGCTTCAAGCGGCACAATCTCGAGCGCTCGCTCGTTGGTCGACGCTAAAACTACGTACGCCGCTGCACCGTCGCGATGTGCACGGAGCCAGTTGACCGCCGTGACACACCATCGGTCGCCGGGCACGAGTCCAGGAAATCCGTACTGCGGCATCGGCGTCGTTAGATCGTTTCCAATCCCGCGTTGGTGTTCGAGGAATTCTGGGGTGACCACGGCGCAAATGGTGTGACTTCCCAAGTCCTCGGGTCCCGACGTGCAACACCCATCGCGGTAGAAGCCCGTGACCGGGTCATTGCCGCACGGCTCCAGTGTGCCCCCAAGAACGTTGCGGTCGACCACAGAACCAGTATCGCCGAAGAATCAGGCGCGCCGCGAAGACCGGCGCTGGCGGATCACTTGACCAGCCGAAGCGTTATGTCCATGAATACCAACAACGCAGTCATTGCTTGGACTTTCAGAGGACAATCGCGCCACGGACAAATCTGGCAACGATTTGCCGATGGGAAACTCATCTACACGGCTATTGCTTCGCTCGACGGTTACGTTGAAGACACGGACGGCAGCTTCTGTTGGTCCGTGCCCGACGAGGAGCTGCTCCGCTTCATCAGCGATCTCGAGCGGCCGATCGGTACGTACCTCTGCGGGCGTCGAATGTGCGAAACGATGGTCTATGGACGAGCATCGAACAAGACTTT
>DASZLS010000058.1:0-5497 GCA_035552255.1 Acidimicrobiales bacterium
CCTACACCGGCACGGACGTCTCGCTCGCTCCCCTCTTTACGTCCGGGCTCATCGGCGCTGCCCGACCCTAAGTAGATGACTATCGACCTCTCCATCGTGATTCCGGCGTTCAACGAGTCCGAGCGACTCGCGGGCGGCTACGAGCGGCTCGCGCCGCTCTTAGAAACGCTCGACCCCTCAACCGTTGAAGTGATCATTGTTGACGATGGATCAACTGACGCGACTATGCAGCGCGCCCACGAGGTCTACGGGCATCTTGAGCACACGCGCTACGTGCAGCAGCCCTCCAACTTTGGTAAGGGCGCGGCGCTGCGTCTCGGGATCTCCCTTGCGATTGGTCACCACGTCATCACGACCGATGCCGACATGGCGATTGATCCAGCGCAGTTCTCGCTGTTCATGATCGCCTTGCGCGATCATGACTTCGTGCCCGGCTCGCGGGCAGTCAAAGGCCGAATCAACTACGAATCAAAATTGCGCACCCTCAGCGGAGCGGTGTTTCACGCGGTCGTGCGCCACTACACGCGAACCCAAGTGCGTGATACCCAGTGCGGCTGTAAAGCACTGCAACTCGGACCTGCGCGGCTCCTCTCGAAGCTCGCAATGATCGACGGCTTCGCTTTCGACGTTGAGTTGTTCTATCTCGCCGACCAACTCGGACTGAGCATGAAGCCGCTGCTCGTGACGTGGCAGGACATCACTGGTTCCTCCGTGCACCCTCTCAAGGTGGCACGAACCATGATTCGCGACATCCGCGACATCCGAAAGACGCAATACGAGAACGTCGCCGTGGAACTTGCGCCAGACGTGCCGATCGAGGCAATCATTCCCCTCGCGCGCGAGGCGCGGTTACCCGGTCTCGTGCTCGCGCGTGGCGATCAGGACGCGTTACTCGTAGTGGGACGTGACGGCGGTCTCGGCGGCATCGACATTGCCGCTGCGCTCGGTGGCACACTCCGCCCGACGACGCTCGCCGAGCTTCGCGGGCGTTCGTACGAAGCGGTTTAGTCGCGCTGCGGTAAGAGCCAGTTGGCAACGAGCTCGGGCGCGCGATCGCTCCACTCTTCGGCGGTGACCGCGTAGCGCGCGTGATCTTCCCACGCGCCATCAATCTCCAAATAGCGCTCGGAGATTCCTTCAAACCGCAGACCCAACTTCTCCACCACTCGACGAGATGCTGCGTTGCGCGGAATGATGTTGATTTCAACCCGATGCAGGCGTAGCGACTCGAAGGCGTATTGGAGCATCGTCACGACGGCTTCGGGCATGAGCCCTTGGCCCGCAACAGCTTCGTCGATCCAGTAGCCAATGTACGCCGACTGCAGAGGACCGCGCTGGATCGAGGACAGCGTGATCTCCCCGACGAATCGACCTTCGACGAAGATGCCAAAGCCGAAACCCGTTCCAATCTGACGCTCGCGCTCTCTGATCGCACAGCGGCTCACAAAGCTTCGGTGATCCTCCGCAAGATGCGTCGCGTGCGCCGAGCGAGGTTCCCACTTGAGCAACCACTCGTGACAGCGCGTGCGAACCTCGTACCAGGCTTCGTAGTCCTGATCCGTCATCGTGCGCAGCACGACGCGCCGCCCGTGCAGCGTTATCGGCGAATAGACCGCACTTCGAGTCGTCACCATGGGTGTGGCCTCACCCTCCTATCGTTACAGGTCACGGTAATAGCCGCAATTACGAACGTAGCGACGCCACAATTCCGTCCAGAATGTCGCTCTCTGAACTGGTGAGCCATTCGACGCCAAAGCATTCCATCACCGCGTCGAGCACGTAGAGGCCGGCTACTAATACGTCTTCGCGGCCCGGGACCATGCCGGGGTGGCCCAGGCGCTGATCGGGAGTCTCGCGCGCGAGAGCGTCGCGCCAGTGCTGGACGGTGGCTCGTGAGAGCACTCGATGGTGGACGGCGTCGCGGTCATAGTGCGTCAACCCGGCGTCGAGCTGGGCGAGCGTCGCCACCGTGCCCGCGAGTCCCACCAGACGCACCCCGCCTACTACCCGTGAGAACTCGGGTCGCGCGGCGAACGCGGCATCGAGCTGGGCGTCGATCATCTCACGAGTGGCCGCGTCACTGGCGGGCGTCACGATCCCCCGGCCCAGCGCTCGCTCTGTCACCCGTACACACCCGAGTTGCATGGAGTAGCTCACGAGGCGTCCGTCGAGCGCAACGGCGAGCTCCGTCGAGCCACCACCGATGTCCACGATCATCGTCGGTACACCGGTCTCTTCGAGATCTCCGAGTGCGCCCGCGTACGAGAGCGCGGCCTCTTCTTCTCCGGGGAGGATCTTCGCCGGGCATCCACAGATCTCTTCTGCGGTTGACAGAAACGCAGCGCCGTTCGACGCGTCGCGTACCGCCGACGTCGCCACCAGCAGCCCCGCAGAGACCCGAGCGGCGTCGCATTCGCGACGGTACGCGCGCAGTACCGCGAACGTTCGTTCCATCGCGACCTCGAGCAACCTACCTGAGGAGTCGACACCTTCACTCAAACGAGTGATGTTCATCTCACGCTTCACGGCGCGCCCTTCGTCGTCACTGATCAACAGACGCGTCGAATTACTGCCGCAGTCAAAGGCCGCCAGCACCTCAGCCACGGACATCGTCGATCACGTACATGTCGATCTCAATGTCGCGCGCGACGAGATCGCCGACGGGATCGTAGGAGCCCGCGAGGCTGTTGGCGAGATGGGCGTGCAGGCACTTCACGCCCACGCGAGTACCGCCTACGCCCCCGCGCGACTGCGCGAGATCGGCGTGCACCGTCGCTGCAGTTCGACGGTGCGCGTACTCTTCGTGCGCTCGCGCGAGTTCCGCCGCGTCGACGAGCTCCTCAAATCGGTGCACGCCGCCCTCGCTCTCGAGGCGACTCACGGCGTCGTGCAGTTCGGGATCGACGAGCCAGAACAGCGTGGGCATCGGGGTGCCGTCACGCAGATGGGGTTCATTCTCAATCACGACCGGACGGCCGTCCCTCCGGCGAACCACGACGGCGAAACGCCCGCCGAGCGGTCGACCTACGAGCGATTCAACCAGCTGCTGGTCGTCCAGGGACGCGTCACGAAACGTCAACGCCAAAACTCAAGCGTGCGCACGAGGCGCGAAACGAATCCAGCACGATGGCTCGACTTTGCCGTAGACGTCGAACTGACGAGCGGCGCAGACGAGGAGGGAGCGACGAGTGGCTGGAATCCGGGGTCGCCCGATGTCGCGGTTACTTGGCCTGCCGAGTTTTCGGGGATCACCTGAATCAAGTATTGGCCGGGTGCCACGAGCTGGTACTGCTGACGCGCGAGCTGGATGGCGGCTGCTTTTGAGTCGATCGATTTCGACTCTTGCTGGAGCGTCTGCTCTTGATGTTGCAGGGCCGCGATCTGATTCGACGTGGTGTCGATCTGAGCCTGCTGGCGCCACAGCGCGCTCGCGGGAAACCAGCCCGCCACGATGACGATCGCCGTCACGATCGCGAGCGGAACCATCCATCGGTTGCGCTCGTGAGTGCTGACGCTATGAGTTGCTGTCACCTAACGCTCCCGACAGTGATCTCGCACCCAAAAAACGTGCTTGGTCACCGAGCTGTTCTTCGATCCTCAACAATTGATTGTACTTCGCGACCCGGTCCGTGCGTGCCGGGGCGCCCGTCTTTATTTGGCCAGCGTTCGTCGCCACCGCAACGTCAGCAATCGTCACGTCTTCGGTCTCACCCGAGCGATGCGAGATGACCGCGCTATAGCCATTGAGGTTGGCGAGTCGCACGGCGTCCAACGTCTCCGTAAGCGTGCCGATCTGATTCAGCTTGACCAGCAGTGAGTTCGCCACCTTGCGATCGATGCCCTTTTGCAGGAGCGTCGTGTTGGTCACGAAGATATCGTCGCCCACGAGCTGGATCTTCTCGCCGAGGCGGCTCGTCAGCGTGGCCCACCCGTCCCAGTCCTCTTCAGCCATGCCGTCTTCAAGCGACACGATGGGGTATCGACCGCACAGGTCAACCCAGTAGTCGACGAGCTCGTCGCTGCTGAAGACCCGACCTTCGCCGTCGAGATGGTACGCACCATCGCGATAGAACTCGCTCGCTGCGGGGTCCATCGCGATGGCAATATCGACGCCCGGCGTACGGCCCGTCGATTCGATTGCTTCGACGAGCACCTTCACGGCCGTCTCATTGTCGGCAAGGTCGGGGGCGAATCCACCCTCGTCACCAATAGCCGTATTGAGTCCGCGCTGTTCCAAGAGGCGCTTCAAGGCGTGATACGTCTCAACACCCCACTGCATCGCTTCGCTGAAGGACGCGGCGCCGATGGGCATGACCATGAACTCTTGAAAGTCGATGGTGTTCTTCGCGTGCGCGCCGCCGTTGACGACGTTCATCATTGGTACGGGCAAGACGTGGGCGTTCACTCCGCCCAAGTACTGGTAGAGCGGCAGGTCGCTCTCGATGGCGGCGGCCTTCGCCGTCGCGAGGGAGACGGCGAGCATGGCGTTGGCTCCGAGACGGCCTTTGTTGTCCGTGCCGTCCAGGTCAATCATTGCGAAATCGATCGCGCGCTGATCTTCGGCCTCGTACCCTTCAAGGGCGTCGGAGATCTCGCCATTCACGTAGCCGACAGCCGTCAAGACGCCCTTGCCGCCGTAGGCCGCGTCGCCGTCGCGCAGTTCGACGGCCTCATGAATGCCCGTCGACGCACCCGAGGGCGATGCCGCACGCCCGATCGCGCCAGACTCCACGTGTACCTCGGCTTCGACCGTGGGGTTGCCCCGCGAGTCAAAAATTTGGCGGCCTAGGACGACTTCAATCGCGCTCATATGCGTCTCCTCAGTTTTCGAGTCAACGTTACTCCGCCGATATTGACGTTACGCCCGCTCTTCTGCCGCGCGAATCTCGTCACGCAATGTCGCCGCACGTTCACGCAATACTCCTTCGAGGTCGACGCCAGCGAAGCGAGCGGTCATGACGAGCGCGCTCAGCGCATCTCCCCAGGCACTCGACACGTTCGACGTCGAGACCGCATCACCCACAGACTCGTCGTCGAGCGTCAGTGCGGCGATGGCCGCGAGTGCGCGCGCACGCGCTGCTTCGCCCGAGTCGAGACCGACGTCAACGAAAACGGCTTTGCGCAACAACTTCGTGTAGAGGGTGAGCGATGGAAGCTGCCACGCGATGCCGTCCGTCACGCTCTCGCGGCCCTTTTCGACGCGTTTTAGGTCCTCCCACCGAGAGGCAACGTCGTCGGCGCCACTGACGATCACGTCGGCGAAGACGTGAGGATGGCGCCCGGTGAGTTTGTCGCGAACGCCGTCAGCAATCGTGGCGAAGGTGAAGTTGCCCTCCTCGTCGCCCAGTTCGGCATGAAAGACGATCTGGAAGAGCAGATCGCCGAGCTCCTCTTCGACGTGGTCGATCAGGGCGTCGTCGGGCCCACCATTGGTCGTCGATCGATCGAATGCTTCGAGGGCGTCGATCGTCTCGTACGCCTCTTCGAGCAGATGACG
>DASZLS010000059.1:0-6442 GCA_035552255.1 Acidimicrobiales bacterium
CCGCCGCCGCGCCATCCAACTTGTCCGCCTTGTTCACCAGCGACAGAATCTGCGGCTGAGCGTTGTGGAAGGGGTTGAACGTGGCGTTGCTTGCGTAGAGCTCGGGCGCTTGGATCGACATCGGCAAGGTGCCATAGGTGCCGATGAAGGCCGGGTATTTGCGACCGAGCCAGTCAGTGATCGCCTCGGAGAACGTTGCATCTTCTTTGATCTTGAACTTGATGCCGATCTGACTCAGCTCGCTCTGCAGCGCTTCGGTCTCGGTCTCAATGTCTTGGACCGGCGTTGAGACGATGGGCAACGTAAAGCCCTTTGCGTAACCGGCCTCCTTCATCAGCTGCTTCGCCTTTTTCAAGTTGTACTTGAAGTAGTTCGCCGTTGAGGGATCGTAACCCGAGATGCCCGGTGATGACGTTTCGTCCTCCGCAAATGCATAGGACCCGAAGAGGGCCTTTGCCAACACGGGACGGTCAGTTGCGTAGTTGATGGCTTGGCGCACCTTCTCGTTGCCCAGTGCCTTCACGAGCTTGCCCGTGTAGTCCTCAATGAACATCGCCGTCCAGCCGTAGGGCGCCGCGTAGAGCTTGAGCCCCGCCGCTTTCGCCGACGAAGCCTGCGTGGAGGCTCCGCCGAACATGAACTCGTCTTGTCCGGTCTTCACGGCGTTGAGCTCCGCGGTCGAGTCGGCAATAACGTTCAAGGTGATCGACGAGTACCGACTCAGCGAGCTGTTCCAGTAGTTCGGGTTCTGAACGAAGACGTAGGTGCTGCCCGTGACGGTCTGGGAGGCCTCGAGTTCGTAGGGTCCCGCTCCGTCAGTCTGCGTGCCGAGCGCTGTCGGGGTCGCCAGCAGTGACGGCCCAATGATGTCGCCAGACATCTCGTTCTGGTCAAAGACCGTCGTGAGGTCGGGTCGCGGTGATGAGAAGTTCAGTGTCACCGTGAGCGGGCCGGTCGCGGTCACACTCGTGAGCGACGTCAGATACGTCGCTGCCGTGCTCCCCCCCTTTTGCGCATACTCAATGGAGTTCACCACGTCTTGTGCGGTCATGGTGGTGCCGTCAGAAAATTTGACGCCCGAGCGCAGCTGAATCACGAACTGTTCGTTATTGGCGCCCACGTACTTCCACGAGGTGGCGAGGTCGGGTTGAAAGGTGCCGTTCGGCGCAAAGTAAATGAGTGAGTCGTAGGTCAACGATGCAAACGTCACGTTGTTGCCGCCATTGTTCGTGAGCGCCGGGTCCAAGGTTGCCGGCACGTTTTGGACCGCCACCGTGAGAGCCGGCGCTGCTGCTGCAGCACTCGGGCCAACATTGACGGCAGTAAGAACGGCGCCGGTCACGAACGAGGTTGCGGCGAGCATCGTGACAGCGAAACGCGTTCTCATCGACGTTGATGATTTGACGGACTGCATGCGTCGCAATCCGCCTCCATTGGTCATGTGCATACTTCCCCCTTTTCGCCGAAAAGAAACTTTTCTCCCGGCCCGTCTAACTGATAACGTTACCATAGCCATAGAGGTTCGCAATGTCAATAATACTGACGTTCTGATTAAATATGTATGATATCGATAACATTTTGGCAAGTGAGGACGTCTTTTGAATTCCGGGATGCGACGAAAAATCTGGACGCGTGACCCGAACTTGAGCAGTGAGACGCTCAACGTACCTCCATGCGGCCCCCTTGTGACCGGCAGGTTGTGGCGATGACGGATGTCGACCCAGCGGCCAACGATTTTTCTCTCTATAACGCCAACCCCACGTACCCCATCACATTCGGGAATTTTGGGACGTCGTGGCGCGAGTCGGTCGCCACGCTGACCTCAAAGACCTTCGTCCTCGCCGTCGATGGCACCGCGTCACTCGACTGGTCCAGAGTAAAAGCCGCCATACTCACCGAGCTCCACGCTCTCGGCATTGAGTCTTCCTCGCTCCCGACCTCACGATTTTTCAAGGACTGGAGCGAGATCACGCGGCTGACGGACTCACCGGAGCTTCCCAATGATCCCGATTTCGCCACCGTTTCGTCCAGCCGCCTCTCAGACCTCTTGGACATCACGGATACCGAAGACGAAGGTCGTCCGCTCATCGTCTTTGGACCCGGCTCGTCCCTCTTCTCTCACGACGTGCTGTGGTACGTCGACCTGCCCAAGCGCCTTTGCGAGGCAGCACTCGCCAGCGGTGATGTACGAAATCTCGGGCAACCGATTGACGAAGGGGCCGGCACCATCAAGCGCCAGATCTTCATCGACTGGCCGATCCTCGATCGCCACCGCGACGAAATCGCGCCAACGATTGACCGTTGGATCGACTTCAGTGACCCACAGCGTCCGGTCTCGGTCGAGGGCGACACACTGCGCGTCGCTGTTGCGACCCTCGCCTCGCAGCCTTTTCGAGCTCGACCGACATTCAACACTGCGCCGTGGGGCGGCCACTGGGGACAAGACGCCCTCGGACACGAGCGCCAGGCGGAGAACACTGCCGTCGGCTTTCAACTGCTCGCGCCGGAAAGCGGCGTCGTGCTCAGCGACAGTGCGAACACGCTCGAGCTTCCATTGAGCCTGATGGTCGCGCTCCATCCCGACGAGGTTCTCGGCCAGGAAGTGACACTCACCTTCGGAGATTCGTTCCCGATCCGCTTCAACTATCTCGACACCGTGCGCGGTGACAATCTCTCGATTCACTGCCACCCTCAGGCCGACTACATGCGCACGAAGTTCGGTTGGCCCTACACCCAGCACGAGTCGTATTACGTCGTTGAAGGCGGCGAAGGTGGCCACATATTCCTCGGACTTCAAGATGGCGTCGACGTCAATGAGTTTGCCGCCGTCGCTCACGCGGCCGAGGACGACGGCGCGGCCTTCGACGTCGAGCGGTTTGTGCAGTTCTTCCCGTCGACCCGCGGACAACTCTTCATGATTCCTGCTGGCACACCGCACGGGAGCTCGAAGGGCAATGTTGTGCTCGAAGTGAGCGCGACGCCCTACCTGTACTCCCTTCGCTTCTACGACTGGCTCCGCCGTGACGCGCAAGGTCGTCAACGGCCGGTACACGTCGATCACGCGTTTCGCAATCTCAACGTTGCGAGAACGGGCGCCGCGGTGCACCGAGAGCTCGTGCAGACGCCTCGCGCCCTGCGCGGCAACGCGAGCAGCGGCGAAGAGGTGCTCGGTGCGCTGCCCGAGTGCTTCTTTGAAGTCCGACGCCTCTCTCTCGATCCGAGATCCGTCTTGAGCGACGACACGGCGGGACGCTTTCACGTGCTGAACGTCGTCGACGGACACGGCGTGAATGTCCTCACTCAAGGTGGACACGTTCATCCGCTGCACCGCGGAGAAACTCTGCTGGTCCCTGCCGCTTGCGGAACCTACGAGATCGTCGCACTCGGTGACGTGACGACGCGCGTGGTGAAGGCGCTCGTCGCGTGACACGGCTCATTCCTGCTCTCGAAGTCGGCGGCACCCATTTGTCAGTCGGGCTCGTTGACGTGGATGATCGACGAGTGGTCGAGACGAGCCGGCGCGAGAGCCCACTCGATGCGAGCGCCGGTTCCCGCGTGCTGCTCGATCAGATCGCCTCGTCGATTCTGGCGCTCGACGCTCCCGTCGATGAGGTGCTGTCCATCGCCATGCCGGGACCCTTTGACTACGAACGAGGTATCGGGCGTTATCAGGGAATTGGCAAGTTCGAAAGCTTGGAAGGTGTTGACGTAGGCGCCGAATTGAGGGCTCGACTTAAGTACCCCGAGCGAGAGCTGGTGTTCCTCAACGACGCCGAAGCTTTCTTGCTCGGCGAGTGGGCGGCGGGCGCGGTGTCCGGTCACGAGCGTGCCATCGCCCTGACGATCGGCACGGGCATCGGTTCCGCGTTCCTGGTGGACGGTCGTATTGTTCGCTCCGGCCGCGGCGTTCCGCTCGACGGGGCCGTTCACAACGTGAGCGTTCAGGGGTCGCCTCTCGAAGACGTCGTCTCGCGTCGCTGCATTCGCGACGCCTACCTCGCGTTGTGCCCGGGTACCGAGTCTTTGGACGTACTCGACATTGCCGTCGTCGCTCGAAGCGGTGAAGCAAGCGCTCGTCTCGTCTTCGAGACCATCTTCACCACGCTCGGAGAAGCGATCAGCTCGTGCGTGCACGAGTTCGCCGCGACCGTGCTCGTCGTTGGTGGCGGCATCTCTCGCTCGTGGGACCTCGTGGCGCCGCCACTGTGCAAGGGCCTGATGAGCGCCAACGCGAATGTTACGCTCGACGTGAAACCGGCAATGCACCTCGACGAGTCGGCACTCGTAGGAGCTGCTCTGTACGCGACGTCGGCGCAACGTTTCGGCCCCAATGGCAGGATTCCGGCAATCGAAGGGTGAAGTTCGTGGAGGAGCAGCCGTCGAGCACGCCCACCTCACGTCCCTCGATGCGAGACGTAGCCGCCGAGGCGAAGGTCAGCGTTATGACGGTCTCTCGCGTGCTGCACAACGAGTCGCTCGTCGCCGACGCGACCCGCGACCGCGTCCTCGCTGCGGTCGAAAAGCTCAACTTTCGACGTAATGAAGCGGCCCGGAACCTTCGTCTCGGGCGAGAAGCCGGACTCATCGGACTCGTCGTGGCGAACATCGCCAATCCCTATTACTCCGAGCTCACACTTGGCGTCGAAGCGGTTATGTCGGCCCACGATCGTCGGCTCATCATCGCCAACTCTGCCGGCAGCGTCGAGCGAGAAGAAGATCTGGTGTCTGATTTCACCTCGCGTCGCGTGGAGGGCCTGATTGTGACTCCCTCGGGGCGCGAACAGTCATTTCTTCATCGTCTTGTCCGAGAGAAACTCCCCCTTGTGCTCGCCGGTTCCCCGCCGGTGGGGGTCGACGCGGACTGCGTTCTCGTCGACGACTTCGTGGGGGCGCTGGACTCAACCCGCCGCCTCATCGAGCTTGGATCGCGTCGCATTGGTTTCCTCGGCAATCCCCCGTCGCTGTATACGGACGCCGAACGATTCCGCGGTTACAGCGCGGCACTCGAAGAGGCGGGGTTCGAGCCCACCGACCGTCACGTTCGACGTTTCACCTCTGACGTCGAGGGATATCAGCAGGCCGCCGCCGACATGCTCAATGACCCACAGCCGCCAACCGCGATCTTCGCTGCGAACAACCGGATTGCACTTGGCGTACTGCGCGCCGTGGTCGCAAAGGGCGCCGACGTACTCGTGGCTTGCTTCGACCGCATCGAGGTTGCGGACCTCATCGGCGTACCGCTCATCATGGTCACCTTCGACGCCGATCTGCTCGGTCGTCGCTCGGCCGAACTTTTGATGGACCAGATCAATCGCCCGGACGACACGACTCGACGGCGTCTCGTCATTCCGACCGTGCTGAGCGAACGAAACATCAGCGCGACATGACAGATCGACAATCTGCTCACCCGGCCGTCGCCGCGGAGCTTCAGTCCGCCCTTGCCGCGCTGGCAGGAGACATGGCGACGGCGTCGCTGACCGCAGACCTCATCCCGAGAATGCGCCTATCCGTCGATGCGGAACGACGCTCGTTTGAAGACCTTCGATTGCTGGGGCCAGTGGTGCTCGAAGAGATCGAGACACCCGGGCCTCCGAACGGACCCAGCGTTTCCATTCTGTTGTGCCGACCAGAACAGCGTGTTGGTCTCGCTCCGTGCGTGATCTACTTTCATCCGGGCGGAATGGTCTGCGGGGACAACCGCACCGATATCGCGAGCTACTTCGATTGGGTGAGCGATCTCGGCGTCGTGATTGCTTCTATTGAGTATCGACTCGCACCGGAGCACCCCGACCCGGCCCCCATTGACGACTCGTACGCCGGTCTCTTGTGGCTCGTCGAACACGGTGCAGAACTTGGTATTGATTCTGCACGGATCGTGTTGCTGGGCGTGAGCGCGGGGGGATGTCTCGCCGCAGGTGTGTCGCTGCGCGCGCGCGACACCGGCGGTCCGACGGTCGCTGGCCAATTGCTCATTGGGCCAATGCTCGATGATCGCTGCGAGACAGTGTCAAGTCAGGAGCTCGTCGGTGAAGGAACCTGGGATTCAATTTCTAATATGACTGGCTGGACTGCCTTGTTAGGCGAGCGACGCGGCACCGCCACTGTCTCTTCCTTCTCGGCACCGTCGCGCGCGGCCACTCTCGGTGGACTGCCACCCACCTATATCGACGTCGGTTCGGTTGAGACGTTTCGCGATGAGGTACTGGAGTTTGCAACCCGCATATGGCAAGACGGCGGCGACGCGGAGCTGCACGTCTGGGAGGGAGGCTTTCACGGCTTCGACGAAGTTGCGCCACACGCAGCAATCTCTCAAAGTGCTCGCGCGGCGAGACGAGATTGGTTGAGTCGCCTTCTTCGATGAACGGCGGAATGGCGCCTCACGACAGTGATGATTCATCGCCGTCATGCATCGCAACTCGACCAATGAAATGAAGCCGAGTGC
>DASZLS010000060.1:0-28951 GCA_035552255.1 Acidimicrobiales bacterium
ATCTGCGTCGCTTCGGCGATGTTGACGACGCGTGGCACCAAGCGATCGGAACCTTCGACTTGGGCGGTGACGACGTTTTCGACCACGCGCGTGCTGACGACGCCTGGGAGCTCGTTCTTCAGGGCTTCGGCAAGCTTGTCGCCGTTGCTCGCGACCTTCACCGTCACGATGGTGTCGGCGCCGACACTCCTCTTCAGGTTCGCGGGCGTGTCGAGCGCGAGGATTTTTCCGTGGTCCATGATCGCGACGCGCGCGCAAAGCTGGTCGGCTTCTTCCATGTAATGGGTCGTCAGGACCACGGTCTGTCCGGTGGCGTTGAGTTCTTGCAGCATGTCCCAGAGCGCGAGACGACTCTGGGGGTCAAGGCCCGCCGTTGGCTCGTCCAGGAAGAGGACCGCCGGGGAGTGAAAGATGGCGCGAGCCACCATGAGCCGTTGGGCCATTCCTCCCGACAGGGCGTAGACCGACGCCTTCGCCCACTTCGACAAGGTGAATCGTTCGAGCAGCTCATCAGCGCGTCGGCGAGATTCCTTGGCGTTGATGCCAAAGAGACGCCCGTGAAAGTACAGGTTCTCCCAGACGGTGAGCTGGCGATCGAGCGTGTTCTGCTGAGAGACGATCCCCGACACCTGCTTTACCAACGCCGGGTGCTTGCGCACGTCAATCCCCGCGACGTAGGCAGTACCTGATGTCGGAACGACCCGCGTCGTGAGAATGCCCGCTGTTGTGGTCTTACCTGCGCCGTTGGGACCGAGCAATCCGAAGATCTCACCCTGATGAACTTTGAGGTTCAGATTGTCAACGGCCGGCACGTCCATGCCCGAATAGTGCTTGGAGAGATTCTCCGTGCGAATTACTTCGTTGTCGTCTGTGAACATCGATCTTTTCCGTAGAAGTCGCCTTCAACAACCTTAGGTCCAGACTGTCCGTTCTCTCTTTCCCCTCGAGAGTGCATTCGAGAGTGCGTGGGGCGACGTTTCGTTCAACGCAATCCTCATCAAGTGGAGAGCTCGGACAGCCTTCTATACAGTGTTGATCTATGGCGAAGGGCAACCCCTTTGAGATGAAGCACACGCTGAAGACGGAGTGGATCCTTGGCGTCATCGGCGGCGCCGTGACGTTGGCCGCCCTCGGCCTGGGCCGCGCCTTTGGGAAGATATCGCGCTCCTCGATCAATGAGAAGCTCATCGTCTGGGCCGCCGCCGTAGTCCTCGTTGTTGCTGGCGCCTTCGCCATCGTGCACCTGTCACGAGCCGCCGGGCGGTCCGTCGCCCGAAAGACATCGATCGGTACGGGTGCCAGCGTTCGCCTGATCACGAATGGTGTCGGCTATCTCATTCTCATTTTTGCGCTCCTCACCGTACTTGGCGTCTCGCTCGATCATCTCCTGATCGGCGCGGGCGTCGCGGGCATCATCCTCGGCGTCGCCGCCCAGCAAAGTCTCGGCAACGTCTTCGCAGCGGTCGTCATGCTTGTCGCTCGACCGTTCGTCGTTGGCGACATGATTCGCATTCGCTCCGGTGTGACCGGCGTGCTCGATGTGCGAGTGCTCGGCATCGGACTGACCTACGTCACGGTGGAGACCGACGACGGACTGCTTCGCGTACCGAACTCACTTCTTCTCGCCGCGGGCATCGGACAACTGCGACCCGGCGCCACTTTGATTCCCTCACAGAAACCTATGCCCCCGCCCGACGCCGAACCGTCGGCTCCAGCGCAGGTCACGCCGCCGACCGGAGTTCCGACCGCATCGCCCTCGACCTCACCCGTTGACCCAGCGCCGCCCAGCGAGACTCCGTAACTGTCCTGCGACCAGTCGCCGCGACCCTGATTCGGTGTCACTGGATTGGGTGGCGAAATGGAGTGCCGAGTTGATGCACCAGAATGGTTCCTTCCAAACTCGAAGTACGATGGTGCCCACGCGGGCGTAGTTCAGCGGCAGAACATCAGCTTCCCAAGCTGAGAACGCGAGTTCGATTCTCGTCGCCCGCTCCAAGCTTGATTAGTGCAACGAACAGTCAATTCGTTGCAATGCCATCGTTGCCTTCTGGCCGTGTCCACCAGCATTTACTTTCGGAAGTGCGTTACTTAGGTGGAGTGAAACCATTGGCGGAATGCGGCCAGAGACAACGGGGTTGACGCTCCGAGGGGTAGAGAGTCGCCCGTGCCGGAATCGAAATATCCCTCGAATGCGAAATCACCCCTGGCAATAGTTGCGGCCATGCCGTTGATGTAAGCGGGATCGTCACGGTTGCCATTTGACACAAGACCCCATTCAGGGAAACTCATGGGCTTTGCGTGTTGTTCCGCGAACGATTCAAAACCCTCCAGTCCATTGGGCTCTCTGGCAAGTTGATTCCAGGTCGTTTTCGTAGTGCTTCCTGCGGGAGCCGAACAGACTTTGTCGTAGAGGTCGAGGCCCAGGATGTCAACGTACGCATCGCCGGGATAAAAATTTGCGTAGGGAATATTCTCCACGCACGCACTCGGGTTCCAATCAATTAGGAAGTGCTCGCCGGCTGCTTGGCGAAGGGCAGTAACTTCGTTGGCGAAGCACGTTGCCCAAAGTTTCTGCTCGACGCGTGTTGTCCCGACGAAGTCGGCTTCCCAAGGGCCGTTCATCTCTGCACCAAGACGAAGGACCGAGTTCCCTAGTCCGGCGGCCACGAGGTTCGTTCCGAGTTTTTTCGCATGCGCATCGAAGTTGCCAGCGGCGCACGACCTTTCCCACCCCATGGGACTGCCTTGATCCTCAAGACTCATCGGAATCAAGTCGACCTGCAACACGAGCTGGCGACGTTTCGGCGCCTTCGCTACCCAAGCAGTGACGCCTTCGTATGTTGCGGTGATCACGGGCTTCGTCCACTGCTTCCACGTCAGTGCGCCATTTGCATATTCAGTAAGGCACGATACGGAGGTTCCAGTTTGGGCTTCAAATGCGTTGACTTCCGCAGCGACCTGAAACACACCGTTGACCTGAGGCGCCCTTGGTGTCTCAACACATTTTTTCCGCGATGGGCCGGCCGTGATGAGCCCTTCCGTCGACACGCTCACCGAACGAGCCGGGTTAGCTTTTGACTGCGTGCGCCCGGCGTTCGAGACGGCGGCGAGACCGCGCTCATGAAGAATCACTAGCGGTGCCGCGATAACGGCGAGAAGTACCACCACCATTGTGACGTGCTTCGCAGGAGCAGACAACTTCTTCCGAGACCCTTGCATATATTCATCATCTTCCCGATACGGATTGGCGAGAATCAATGTCGCATGTACACCCATCTGAAATTTTAGGAGAAGTGTCAATGATTGAGTCGGTCACGAAGAGTTGGCGAGCTTGGTAGGTGGGGTAATTCCCAGTCAGAAATCAACTGGATCCGTTTAAATTTCTATGGTGAGCGGCAAAGATTGCCAATGACTTCCGGAAACCACATTCTTGAGTTCGACAGATCCATGAAAGGAGCTGACGGGCGTGAATGTGAAAAGGGGTGCCTCATAAATATTCCAAAATCCATTGTCTTAAGTGCGCAACTGCGCGCGATGCGCTGGACGCGCGGTCTCGCGTCGTTGAGTGGCGCCTACCCCCTCATCGTGAGGGGAGGATCCGTCTCAATTGGCGATCGCCTCTCCATACGAGGCACTCAGGGGCGAGTCGAGATTGGTTCCGTTGAAGGTGGTGAACTGACAATCGGAGATCGAGTGTTTATCAATTGGGGCTCAACGGTCGTCGCGCACCTCGCGATTGCGATTGGTGACGACTGCAGAATCGGGGAGCTGGTCGCGATCTTCGATACCTCCCACCATGCCCTAGAGCCGGAAGCTGCGGTGAAAACCTCACGGGTTTCGATAGGACGCAATGTATGGATCGGACGCGGCTCGATCGTGTTCCCGGGCGTGGAAGTCGGTGACAATGCCGTCATCGCCGCGGGATCCATTGTCACTAGCAACGTCGAGCCAAATACTCTGGTTGGTGGCACGCCCTCCCGCCCGATTCGCACGCTTCGCAGCGAACCAGGATGGCGCCGTACGTGAATCGAGAACCCTCCTGGTTGGTGGCGACGTCGTGCGACGATCGATACTTGTGGCCCTGGGCATGCTCGCTCTTCTCTGCAGTGCGCAACTCGGATACACCAGTGCGTTTCATCGTCGCCAACGTGAACGGACTCTTAAGTGCGGCTGGCGAGCAGATGGTTTATGACTTCTTGGCGTTGCTGAAAGCGAGCGGCGAAGTTGTTGATGTCTCAATCGAGGGAGTGGGGGTCCAAAAATACCATTGGAACGCCACCGTGTACGCGCGCCTCGGCCTCATGGATCAATTGGACGAGCGATTCATGTGGCTGGACAGTGACACGATTCTCTCCAATGGCTGGACGCGGATATTTTCGCAAGCCGAAGTATTGATGGAAGATCCGAATGTCATTGCGTGCGGTGTTTTGGATCGCCCATCAACTCTCGAACTCCTGCGCGCATCAGGCACAAACAGTGCATTTCACGCAACGCAAGGTATCTACGTCAATGCGGGCGTCTTGTGTGTGGATCCGATTCGATGGCGCGAGGTCGGATCGGATCGACTCTGGGCCGAAATGGCAGCAACGCAGTCGGAGCGGGGATTCATCTACCAGGACCAAGACATCCTCAATTACCTTCTGGCTGGAAGGGTTGGATTGTTGCCGGCCGGCTTTAATCACATCGTGTCTGAAGTGGCGAACGGCACGGAGTCAATTTTGCACTTCGCTGGATTCCCGAAACCTTGGCGGTTAAGCGAGAGAGGGAAGGCGTTTTTCATTGCAACTGAGGCTGCAAATTTCGATCGGCCACATGACCAGGTATCGGGTGGCGGAAAGGCGTGGGAGCTTTTCCCGAGATACTGGGAAGTTGAGCGCGACCTCGTTGCGTTTTTAGAAACGCAGGGGGGTCCAGATCTCGCCAAAGCATTCATGGGTCTTCGTGAGGATCATGTAATGACCCCGTCATTACAAGAGCGGATCAAATTCCAAGGTTTACGCTTCTTCTCAAAGAAACTGCTTTCGCGCTAAGCACGTCATCATTGTGAGGCGCCGGTCTGGGAGCATTTTCTTCGTTGAGGAATAACTCGCACAACGAGATGCCAATGCGACGAATGATCTCGGCGCATCATCACGCCGATTTCTGAGAACGCGTCAGAACCACCTACGAAATGCGGCCAAGGATAACGGCGTTGCAGCGCTAAGAGGCATCGAATCTCCGGCGCCCGAATCGAAATATCCTTCGAAGGCGAAGTCTTTGGCGGCGAACGTTGATCCAACGCCATTGATGTAGGCGGGGTCGTCGCCCGCGGGGTCTTTGGCCAGTCCCCACTCAGGCAAACTCATCGGCTTCGCGTGTGTCGTGGCGAATGCCTCAAAACTGATGAGTCCAGCCGGCAAGTTCGCCAATTGCGTCCAGGAGACTGCTGAGTTCGGGGTTTCGCATGACTGATCGTAAAAGTCCAGCCCCAAAATATCGACGTACGCGTCGCCGGGATAGTAATTCGCGTACGGAGTGCTCCCTACACATGCAGCAGGGTTCCAGTCAATGAGAAAGTGTTCCCCAGTGGCTTCGCGTAGACCCGTCACTTCGTTGGCGAAGCAGGTAGCCCAGAGATTCTGCTCGACCGTGGTCGTGCCGATGAAGTCCGCTTCCCATGAGCCGTTCATCTCTGCGCCGAGTCGAAGGACAGAATTTTGTAGCCCCGCGGCGACAAGGTTCGTCCCGAGCTGCTGCGCGTACGCGTTGAACTGTCCATCAGCGCACGACTGCTCCCAAGCCAAGGGGTCGCTTTGATCTTCAAGGCTGTCCGGGATCAAATCAACTTCTAGTACGAGTTGACGGCTCTGCGGTGCAGCTGCCACCCAAGTGGTCACTCCTTCATAGGGTGCAGTGATGTAGGGATTTGCCCACTGGGACCAGGTCGGTGCACCATTCAGATACTCGGTCAAGCACGAGACAGAGGTCCCCGTTTGTGCTTCGAAAGTGTCGACGCCGGCAGCCACGGGAAACGCACCGTTGGTCAATGCCAATTTAGGCAACTCAACGCATTTCTTTCGCGTCGGACCGGCGGCGATGAGTTCGTCGGGAGTGGTACCCAATGGCCCTGGCCCAATCGTCTTCGACACTGGTACCTGCACCACGGAGGCGCCAGCAATATCGGAGCCCCGGACAAGTACCAACGGCGTCGCGATCGCCGTTGAGACGAGCGACATCGTCGCGGCATACTTGAGAGCAGTATGCATCATTTTGAGTAGCCCTTGCCTGCCCTTTTGCATATATTCAATACTCGAAGATGAGACACAACGGACTAGCAAGAACTACTCATCTTCGAATCAAGGATTCGATCTGAAGAGTTAATATGCGGGCTTGATCCGGACCCGAGAGCGGGGCTGTCTGCGCAGTTCAAACTTTCGATCAAGACTAGGGCCACCGAAGTCACCTTCCCGCAAAACAGGTTGCACTGACGTCATTCTCGATCGCCGATAACCTCGACGGGAGAGTCACACCTGAATATGTCACCGCGGCAATGAAGTAACGGCCAGTGTCAGGTTTTGAGTGGCTGGATTTGCGATCCGGCTCGATTCGAGGCTATTGCCATTTCGAACGATCGCAGCAATGCCCTACATGAGATTGCGTTGACCATCTGATTTCTGGATGTGAAGTAGATGCTCAGACCGTTCTATGAATCAGTCGTTCTAATCTTTCGACGAGGATATTCAATGAGAACCGAATCAATCCGTAACCGATAATGGCGGCTACTCCCGAGGGGTCCAACCCCTCACCTCGGCACCTGATTTCTGGTGTCCTCTCGGGAGCCGGTGGATGGATCGTCGTCAGCGTCCTCGGGGCCCTCGCAACACATGAGATGGCTCTGCGTTATGGAGCAAGCGGCTACAGCATCTTTGTTGCGGCATTGGCGTTCGGCAGCGTCATCGAAAACTTCACGGATCTCGGACTGTTTCAAGTGCTTCAACGCGATATCGCCCGGGACGTTTCTCGCGCGTCGCATCTAATGGGCTTGGTCGTTGGCTTGAGGATGACGCTCAGCGCGATCGTGGTGCCGATTGCCGCGGCCATTGGTTTCGCAATCTATAGGCACCACCCATTTTCACTGAGGCTCGCGATTGTTTTCATTCTTTTGGCGCTCCCCCTCGCCGCGGTTCAGCAAGTGATCCTCGCCTACTATTCGGCAACCGTTCGAATCGAAATGAACGCGATAATCGGCGTCATCAAGCAGGTCGTGTTTGTCGTTCTCGTCGCGGTGGTCATCGTCGACCATTTTTCGGTGGTGTATTGCGTCGCGGCAACGTTGGCGGGATCGATAGTTTCAACAGCCGTATCGATTCTGTGGGTTCGGCGAGAGATTCGTCTTCGGTTCGTCGTTGACTTGCGCGTTTGGAGGAAGATGCTGGCCGAAACAACGTCGGTCGGACTGTCTTCAATAATCGGTATCTTCTATCTGAACGCGGACATTCTTCTATTGTCCGTACTCACCTCGTCACGACAATTGGGTTACTACGGCGTTGCCTACGCGGTGATCTCGGTGTTTCAAGTCGTACCCGCGCTTCTTTCCAGGGCGATCCTTACCAAGATCGTTCACACGGCGGAAGAGAAACTATCGGTCATCGTCAATGTGGTCATTGTGTATTACGCCATCGCCGGGGCATTCGTAGCGTCTTTGGCCGTGGTGAGTGGCTCGAGTGTGGTCCGACTCTATGCGGGCAGTCATTTCAACAGCGCCATCTTCCCGCTTCAGATATTGAGTTGTGGACAGATCTTTCTTTTCATGTCGTCGGGGCTTTCCAATATATCGATCGCCCGTGGGTACCACCGAAAGCTTTTTCAGTGCGGTCTGATCGGATTTGTCCTGAACGTCGCTCTCAACCTGGCGGTAATTCCTCATTTCGGCATCCGAGGTTCGGCCGCCGCAACAACGGTGTGCGAAGTCATACTGTCGCTCATCATGGCTCGGATAGTTCGAAGGGATCTGAAAGTCACGGCGCACGTGATCCGAGCTTCATGGAAAGCAATCGTGGCGGCGGCGGCGCCCTGCGTCATTCTGTGGCACTGGTACGGACACAGCAAGGAGACCGTCCTATCCGGATTCACTCTCATGATCCCGACCGCTTGCCTGTTCATGCTCGTACTACTTCTCCTCCGCGGAATCCCCAAGGAGTTGGTGTCGATGGTCCGCGAATACCTGCCGCGTAACAAGGGTGATCGTTCGGGGCGCCCAGAAGAGCAGGATTGATCTCGTAGACAGTTACCGTCAGTGTTACGACGAAAGGGGAATTGAGATCTTGGATCAAAACGAAAGTCATGCTCCGCTGGTGCATCAAATCTGGTTTTCTTCGTCGTCAGATCCAAACGGACTGGCCGCCGGCTCTCAACAAATTGTGAAGCTTGTCGGAGAAGAACGTTACCGACTCTGGACGCTCGGCTTGGCGAGAGAATTTCTGGTCGATCATTTCGAAGATGCGGTGGTGTCCGCCTTCGACCGCTTAAAACCTCTCGCGTATAAGGCCGATCTAACTCGATACTGCGTCGTCCAGCAATTAGGTGGTTTCTATTTAGATCAGTCCGTGAGTGACGTAAAACTGCCGAACACCGAGAGCTTTGACTTCATTGGATTTTGCGACCCCAATGCGGAGTTTTCAAGTTGGAAAGTCGCCAATAATTACTTCTTCGCTCGAGCGGGCTCGCCCATTTTGCAAGATTCCATTCACGAGGTAGTGGAACACTGCGAACGTCGCTACTACGGAAAGGACCCACACTTTCCGACGGGTCCAAGTGTGCTGGGTCGTTCCGTTGCAAAGTTGGGACCAGAACTCAACGTGATGATTGGCCAGTACATCTGGCTTCAGCGTCGCAGAAATAAGTACGTGCTTCCCCACCACGGGGTTGTCGGGCGCGGCAAGGTGGGCGGGAAGTACCAAGGTGGAATTTCGGGCATACCCGGAGGTAATAACTACAACGAGCTGTGGCGAAATCGTGATGTGTACGAATGAAGAAACGCTAGGGGTCTACAGCCTTCACCAATGGCGTTAGCGCCGATTCAGGCCAACTCCTCACCTACGTGCACCGTCATCCGTTGTGAGGTGTCAGCGTCGCGCTGCTCGAAATTCTTCGCGAATGGCTTGCTCATCCATCTCCTCGAAACGCTTAGTCGAATGAATAATTGACTTGCCGAGACCCAACAACTCACCCGGAGCCGCCGGCAGACCGCGCCAAGCAACGCCCATAGGCAGATCATCAAACTGGTTACCGAATTCTCCGAGGTGGTAGCCAACCGAATAAAGGCAAAGACCAAAGATATGGTCCTCTTGCAGCCCGGTCTGCGCGAGATCGACTCTCCCTAGGAGTCCCGCTTCATTCAGTGTTACCAGCGCCTCATATCGATAGATCGCGGCACCGCCCATGATCGCTTCACCGAGTTGGTAACCCTGACGGCGGGCTCGCGTCAAGAGACGTGCGAACTCGATTCCCGCTCGCGGCTTTCTCCACGCGTCAGATGCCAGATATCTGAGAATTCGCCGTTTCGCCCACTGAGGATTACGGAAGCCGTTGCCATTGAATCCGACGCGAAATGAACCGAGCGATCCCAAGTGGCTGTCGCTCTCAAAGCAGTTGATCGCCTTGCTCTCAAAGTCGGATCCTGCGATGAGTGCGTCGGTATCGAGTCGAACGAGAATCCGAAATGGTTCGGTAAGGGCTTCTTTAAACCCATCGGAGAGGTTGAGATACAGACTGCCGAACAAACCGTGCGCGCGAGCCCCCACGACCGTGAGCCCGTAGCGCTCTCGAAGCTCGTCACCAAGTACCCGTCGAGAGTCGTCGACCACAACAATGCGGGCGTCCGGTGCGAAGTAACGGATGCTCTCGAGAGTGTCGACTACAAAGTCCGTTTGACAATTCGGTCCCACCGGTACGACGAAGACCGTGTCGTGACCGACGTCATGGGGAATCTCGCTACGGCTCACGAAACCTCCCTGCCGACGAGACCAACATCGAGCAATCGCTCAGCGGTGACGTCAAAGCTGCGTTCACTGGCCCGCGCCACAGCGGCACTGCGAAGCTGATCCTGAGGGCTCTTCAGTACCGACTCCAACGTTTCGCTGAGATCGGCAACGCTCCCGGAGCGAAAGTAGCGAGCCGCAGGTCCTAAGTCACCGCGAAGCTCGCGGATGTCACTCGCAACGATCACGGCGCCGGCGCCGAGCGCAAGATTGGCCATTCCGCTCTGCGTCGCTCGTCGATACGGCAGGACGACAGCAGAAGCCACATAAAGCAGCGCGGCCACGTCTTCTTCCGGCACGAATCCACGAACATCAATTGAAACGTCGCTCAATTCGCTGATTCTCTCCATGAGCATCTGATGGAACCGCTGATCTGTGCGACCCATCAAACGAAAGATCCCTCGCCGCTGACGCGCCGAACCAGCAATGAGGAACTGCACGTCACCCTTGAGCCTCCGGTCGACCTCGCGGATTGACGAGACCAACAATTCAGTGCCTTTGTCCGGATGGGCGAAGCCGAGCGACAACACCAATGGCGCGGTGATAGCAAAACGATCCCGAACCTCGGCGACATCGCTCAGTGACACTTCACGAAATGGTGTGCTTCCGTGCGGTACGTCGGCGACACTCGCGAAGATTCCCGCTTTCATGAGCGCCGCGGCACCAGCCGGTGAGTACGCAACCGGAGTGCTCGTATTCCGAGCCGCAAGACGGTAGATCCATCGCGTTAGTGGTCCCAGGCGATTGAGCTCACGCGAAGGTTCGTGGAACGCGACCACGACCGGCACTCCGGAGCGCTTGGCGACGTTCATCACTCGAAGAGTAGATAGAAGCGTCGTACTCTGACTGGCAATCGTGAACTGGACGATGACGACGTCGGGTCGGTAGGAATGGAGCGCTCGAGCTGCTGTCCCACGAGGCAACATGCCAAGGATCTTCAAGACGTGAATGCCGTTGTTGTCAGCCCGAGGGGAAGAATCCTCAGGTTCCGGTGATCCTGAGGTGATAACGAGCACCTCATGCCCGGCGGCTCGCCACGACTCGACCAGGGAGCGACTATGAAAGCCCACACCATCGGGTGGTGGACACCATGGCGAGAGCAGCAGTATTCGCGACATGACTACTTTTTGCGAACCACGTCGGCGTAGAGCGCGGCGGTCTGTTCAGCAATGTCGTGCCAGTCAAAACTCAGCGCCCACTCGCGAGCGGCAACGCCCAACGCCTCGCGCTCCGCGTCGTCCAGGTTCGCCAGCACCGCCATGGCCGCGCTCAATTCGCGCACGGGATCGGACGGGTCGTAGCGGAACACGCCAGGAGTATCTAGGTGGCGAAGCGACGCGAGGTCCGGAATGATAACCGGCCGACCCGCGGCGAGCGCGAGAAGGACCGAGCCTGAATTGTCGACGCGTTGAAAAGGAAACACACAGACGTCACTCGCCGCCAGAAGATCGACGATCTCCGCGTCGGTGCGCCAACCCGGCTCGATCTGAATGTCGGCCCCGGACGAGTTTGCTCTCTCGGTCATTTGAGCGAGCTCGCGAACGTACCTCTCGTCGCCACGACCAGTGATCCGTATAGCCGCGCTCGAGCCCAGCAGCGCAGACGCGGCGATAAGGGTTTCCACTCCCTTGTAGGGGCGCAGGTTTCCAAAGAAGCTAAAGCAAATACGCGAATCGACATTGAGGGATGAACGAATGTCGTCGCGTGCGCGGGCACTCGAGGCGGTCTCGAGTGGACCGTGCGGAATGACGGTGACGTTCGTTACTCCAAAGAGGTCTGACAACTCCTCGGCACCGTGGGTCGAAAGGGCGATGATCCCGTCGGCGCTTTTCGCAAGAAGACGACGGGCCACCACATCGTCATCAAACACCGCTTCATGAGGCAGTACGTTGTGGGCCGTCCAAATTATCTTCAAGCCCGCTTCATGAGCAACCCGAAGAAACATCGCAAACCACCAACGCGCGAGCCGTCCGCCTAACGCGTCGGACGTTCGAGAAAACCCGTACGTCCAGTGAACATGGATGATTCGAACACCGCGCCAGGCCAACAAAATGGCCCATACGGGGCCAAGCAAAATGTTGAGCGTGGCGGACCCCGTAGGAACTCTCCAAAAACTCACCGGCGTGCCGAGTTCCGTGAGGGCTTCCGCCAAATGACGAACATAGGGGGACTCATCGTTTGGCAGAAATACGACAGGCCCCATCTCACCAATGGCGCGGCGAAGAGATTCGTCCAACACACTCGCCCCTCCCACGATGTGATCGACCACAACGGCGTCGGGGCGAGCGGACTTACGATTGCGTGCCATAAGCAGCACCGGTACCAAGAGCCACGCAAAAGGAACCCAGCGAAGCTTTCGGTACGCAGCAGCGACGAGAGAAAGTGGGCCCAGCACGATCCACATCGGATAGATCACGCGCTCGGGCGCATCCTTCATCATCCATACGCGTCGCTCTGGATGAAGGCTGAAAAGACGAGCCCATCCGCGGCCATATCGCCAGGACCGACGAAGAGTGAGCGACGGTACTCCAAAGTCCATCAGCATGCCCGCTGCGCCGACTTGATAGCACGGGTGCTCATTGAGAGCGCAGCGCCAGACAAAGTCGTAGTCACTGGCGTAGAAAAGTCGTTGGTCAAATCCGCCGACTTCATCAAACACCGACTTGAGGAATGCCATATTGGCAGTCGCCGCCTTTAAGACGACAGCGCCGTCGGCTGCATCGTTAAATGCGGAGTACACGACTTCGCGTTTGGCGTAGACAGGTCCGCACACCATGGTGTGATCGCCACGTAGGAGGGGCGCAGTGAGGGTCGCGAGCCATGTCTCGTTCGGTTCTAGTCCCGAGTCACAAAAGGCGATCACGTCGCCCCTCGCGGCGCGACACCCCGCATTGCGTTGATGAGGAATCGTCGACGAGCGCCAAAACGGACCCTTGAAATCGATCCACCTCGTCCAGTCATTGGCTTGATGAATATGTTCGAGTCGCCCTTCCGACGCGTCGACGACGATGCACTCTGCGCCGCTGGCCTCACACTGCGGTCGCAAAATCTCGAGAGTGACGGCCAGTTCCGGCTCATCTTTCGAGAGAATGACGACAGAAATTCTGTTCCCTCGAACTGGAAACCCTGCGTTCGAGTTGATACCACGAGTAGACGGAGCGTCGGCGGTGCTCTTTCGATTGTCGTTTGGTTTAGTGGTAGACACGGGTTACTCCAGTTGAATAGACGACATAGAAGCTGCGGTCAAAGAACGCAATGTTCGACCGGTACACACTGTTGTAGCGCCCATCATCGGTCGCGGCCCGCGACCGATCGTTAACCAGATTGACCGACGAGAGATACACGTAGGCGTGGTGATCAACCTCTGGCGGGACAATCTCCGACACGAGATCATAATGTCCTGTCGCGGAGAGGAGAACCAGCTGACCATAGCGATCGGTCTGGACGACGCCGCTCGCGTGAGTTTGCAACCATGCGGCGGTGGATACCTCAGGGGTAGACACCGTAAAGCGCTCGACATTTTCGCCTCGGGCTGTGAGCGAACCCGGACCTTGTCCCCCGAAGAATAAAGTTCCTAGTCCCGTTGTCCACGTGGCGAGCAGTCCAACGAAGAGAACGCCCACGACGACAGACGCTCCAGTTATCCGGTCTGCGACATCGTCAAGAAAGATGGTGACGGGAACAGCGAGAAAAATAGCCGTGATGATCGCGCCACGTTCCGGATTGTAAAACGCAGCCAACGTACCCGAAAAGCGCAAGGCGGCACCGATTAAGAGTCCCGCCACCGCCAGGCCGACGAGTTCGGAACTGTACTGATCTGATCGGCGTCGCGCGAGGCGAAAGATCCCGAACAACAATGCGACGCTCAGCACGACCCAAATGCTCTCGTTGGCAAGAAGGCTTATCCGGTTCCACCACGGGTCCAGCTTTGGCGCCACTCCTGGGGATGCGGGAGCAGACGTTGTCTGGAGACGGATCGCACGTGAACCCCGGATGGGGACTATCCAACTCGACGTTTGATGCATCTCGCTGACTAATATCTTCTCGAGTTGAGGGGCGGGAATGACCGGCGATCCCGTTGATGTCGCGAGTCCCACCCCTTTGGTAGCGACGGCCCCGGACGGAGCGCTCAGCGCGTTGTTACGAGTAATTCCCACATTCCACCCGAACGCGGCCACAACCGCTACTACGACGAGCAGGCCGTTAATAGTGGTTCGAGAACGCGTCTCCTCTCGATGGTCGTGAATCCTCGCTCGAGGCGTCCCGAGCCATCCACGTGACCAGAGATAGCCCGCGTACCACGCGACGAGAATGGTAAACGCCAATAAGTACGACGTGCTGTAGTGCGTGAAGGAAATGGCAACTATGAGCAGCCCGATGACGATCTGGGCCCGACGCACCGACATCGTTCGATCAAAGAGCACCATGACGAGGACGGCGAGCATTGTCAAGGCCATCGACTGACGCGCGATGGCCGGTAGTTCGGCGGGGAAAACGGCGCTTGAGACAATGATGCCGGCGACCACTCCCAGAGCAATCCCGGGCCGAGGAGTTCGCCGAGCGCCGGTGACCCACCGCGGAACATTGCGCACGGTGGAGAAAACAGCCAAGGGCAGCAGAGCCAACACTGCGGGCACGACGAGCTCAAAGAAAGCCGTGAGGTGAAGCTTTACGAGCGAATGAAGAATGGTGGGAAGTGCCGTGAGCGAAAGCATCGACGCGTATGGGTCATGGTTTGCTGGAATGCGCCAGATTCCCTCGTGTATCGTGCGCGACGCGACACCGAACTCCTGTTGAATATCCCAGCCGTACAGATGTCCGCCCCGAAGGCTCGTGGAATAGAGAATCGCCAGAGTGGCGGCGTAGAGCAACGTGCTTAAAGGCCAGCGGCTCGAACGGCGCCAACCGCCAACGATGCCCGCGAGAAGAACCATCACATCGAGAATCGTGGACGCAACAGCGAGGTGGTTGTCGCCCCCGTGGTTCAGCCGAGCAACGCCCAGTATCGAGAGCACAACCAAAAGACCACTGGCGAGTCCGATGGTGACGTGAATGGAGCGAACGTCCTCAAATACCCACTCGACGGGATCCCTTCGAGTCACCAGAGTCAATGCCAGCACGATGACCGCAATACCCGTCCAAATGATGAACTGAGATGCTTGATCTAAGGGCTGGGCGACACCGACGTGCGGGCCGAGCACGCTGGCCACCGCGCCGACAACCATGATCACCATGAGGCTCAGCGTGACCGCCAAGACCAACCGTCCGGCAGTGTTCACGGGACGCGTGTGAAGCGCGGACATAATCGCCGCTCCGGGAATGAGCACGAGTGCAACAAGGCCCGGTAAGGGCACGAGGGGCGAGTGCATGCGCACCAGCACGGCCGACGCCACGATGGTGACTGCCAGCCACGATGCGGTGCGTATCGGCCAGCGCGAGGCTAGCGATGTCGGAGTTTCCAACCCTCACCCACCTCTCCTCGAATTCCTCGAGTGAATCCGAGGACACTGGCCAGGTCATCAATGAGGGCGACGAGTGGATAGGACATGACTTCGGCATCGCGTTTCGTGTTAGGACGAGAGATCCAAAATGCCCAGGGAGTAGCAAGCGTCGCGAGACCAATAACTGCTCCGAGAGGCCACGACAAAGGTGCGAGCACCGCGGTGACGACGACGGCGGCCGGACCCACGGCGGGCAATGACGGCCAACCGCGTTGCTTACGCCAGCGCTCTCCCGCCCCGCGGCCGTAGGCAAAACTGCGTCGCCACGTTTTGAGCATCGAAGAATCGAAACGATGAGCCAGCTGCACTCGCGGATCCACAACGACGGAGTCCTCACCGAAACGTTCCCGAACCAACTCACAGAGGGCGATTTCCTCACCTTCCCCGAAGATCAAATCCTCGTTGAATCCACCTACCTCGAGCGCTCGGCGACGGTTCATGGACATGTTGGCTCCCACGACGGAATAGACCGAGTAGGCATCCGTCGTCGATTGCCACGGCGGGCGCAGTTGTCGAACGAAGCGGTACCACACGCTCGGTTGGTGAGCGAGTGCGATCTCGAGCGGCACCAGCGGATTTCGAAAGGTGAGGTAGCGCTCGGTAAAGGAAGCGGGATGGTCAACTTCGACGAGACCTCCGAGCACGGTCACATTCGGATTGGCCGTCCACGCCGCCACAATCTGTTCCGCCCAATCATCAGGTGGCGTGCAGTCATCGTCACAAAATGCAACGACCGCAGACGTCGCATGCACCAGTCCCGTGTTTCGCGCCGCAGCTATCCCCCGGTTGCTCTCGTGGCGGATGACAGAAAATCCGTAGCTGCGCGCAAAGGCGTCGGTACCGTCGCTCGAGCCGTCATCCACGACCACCACATCAACCGGCACTCGCTGGCGAACAAGTGCGTCAAGGCACGCTCGCAGTTTGGCGACACCGTTGTAGGAACAGACCACCACGCTCAGCGTCGGAACCACCGTCATGTGACCATCCGAAGAACCCGGACGTAAGAATCGACCATCGCTTCGACCGTGAGCTCACTGTTCTGCTCCAGAAAGGCCGACGTTCGGTCTTCTCGAGTTGACGTGTCACGTAGCCAGTATTCAGCGGCTTCGGCAAGTGCCAGCGCGTCGAAGGGCTCGACCAACGAGCCCGTATTCGGGCCGATCAGCTTGGACGACTCGTTGTCTGGATGATCAGCGCAAATCACTGGCGTACCGAGAGCCAACGCCTCTGCTACCACCATGCCGAAGCCCTCTCGCACGGAGGGCGCCATCAGCACTCTGCTGCCTCGAATCAAGGACCACACGTCATCCTGGGAACTCAAGGACAAGTAAAACGTGACTCGGTCGGAGAGGCTTGATTCAACGACTTGATGTTGCAGGCGCGTCTCCTCGGGACCGACACCAACAATGCCCAAGTGCACATTCAATCCGCGCTCCGCAAGGATGCGCGTGGCTTCGATGGCTACGTCCGCGTGCTTGTGCTCAATGAGGCGGCCAACGAAGAGCAACTCCGGCGCCGCGGGTGGAGCGACGGCGCCGGAAAGTCGCTCGAGTTCAAGTGCGTTCGGCGCGACGAAGACGCGGCGGCGGTTTGCGCCCATGGAGAAGAGCTTTTCTGCAGTGCCGGGCGATGCCGCGATGATCGCGTTTGGGAGCTGAATAAAGCCGTGCTCGATGAGAGCGGCCAGTGAACCCGCTCTCCCGACGTATTCGCGCCAACCTTCTTTGCCCCAGACTTCGTGCCAGGTAATAACCAGAGGAGCGCGCTTCAACCAGGCGATGATTCGTAGTGGCAGCAATTGCAGGTAGGGCATATGGTCCGCTTCGATGACGTCAAAATCTCGAGCAAGTAACTGAAGCGTGGCCACGGCGAAGAGCACCGCTTGGAAAATTGAACGGCGCGCTCCTCGGTACATCGATACGCGGGGACAGAGTGCTCGATACATCAGCGATCCATTCTTTGTGTAAACGATTGGCGGCGTCTTCTCCCACCACTTCATTGAATAGACCACGACATCCATTTGGTGATCGGGTAGCTGGCTCAGCAGATGGCGGTATCGAACCTCCTTGCCACCCTTGTGCCATGGATAAAGGGCGTCACTCACCACCGCGACCTTTAGTCGTTTCATGGCTTAGAGGTGACTAAGGGCACTGTGACAAACACCTTGGTGCCGACGAGGGCTATCCGCAATTCGCCAGAGGCGGCGCCTCGCGTTGGAATAGAAAGCCGCACGGACTTTCCGTTGGCGACGCTTTGGTTTCCGTGACCTAAAAGTGCACCATTCTCTCTAGCCGCCCAGTGATACGTCTTTGATCGGCCCGTGTGGTTCGTCAGCTGAACCTGTACAGGTGAACCTTTGTGGACGCCGGAGACGGCGCGAGAAGGGATGACCAGACCAAGCGAGCTATACGGTGTCGGCGCGAAACTTCCATCTACGCGCGCTAGCAAAAACCTAGAAATCGGGCTGAAAGCGATCAGGAGGGTGCCCACGACCGCAACCAGGAGAATCCTGCTCGCCCAACTGCCGCCCTTTCCGGGCATTAGTTGTAACTGGAATTGGTTTGAACCTCGGGGCTCAAGCTCCGATCTCGCTGGCCGTACTTGGTGTGGTGACGGAGGCGAACTTTGATAAGTATGTACACGCATCGAAGTGCGTCTCGAAACTTAATCTTCTTGCCTTCTTCGGTGCTTCGACCTACGTAACTCACCGGTACTTCGAAAGGGCGAAATCCCGCACGAAGCGCTTCGGCGCTGATTTCGGTGTCCAGTCCAAATCCATTCTCTGCAAGATCGAAGCTGCGCAACAGCGGTGTTGGCAGAAGCTTCAAACAGGTATGGAGATCCGATATCGCCGATCCAAAAAGCACGTTAGCCATTGCCGTCATGGCTCTGTTACCAATGGAGTGCCAAAGACTGGGATGTACCGTGCCGAAACCCGACATGCGACTTCCATAGACAATTTCGGCACGACCAGTGAGTAATGGTGTAACGAGACGAGGGACGTCACTGACGTCATATTCGAAATCAGCGTCAAAGATCAGCACATGCGAGCCCGTGGCCGCGGCGATGCCGTCACGAACCGCAGCGCCCTTACCGAGATTCGTCGAGTGGTGGATCGGGACGAGACGAGTATCGTCGCACGATTCGAGTTGCTCCCTGGTGGCGTCAGTTGATCCGTCGTTGACCACGACGACCTCAAGTTTCTTCCCAGGCAAATCCAGCGAAAGGAGGTCGTCCAGCACACGCTGAATGGTCGTCTCCTCGTTATACGCGGGAACGATAATCGTCAGCCCGAAAGGAGTCAGTTCGTCGGTGGTCCTACCGAGCATTAGTGGCCAGGAACCAAAAAACAAAAGGGGGGAATCATTGTTTGTGTCCTCCGGATAGGGCTTCCGTTAGAAAATTTTCCGCGGGGCTAAAGAGCCGTTCGCGGCAATTTCTGAGTCAACTCAACTCAGCTCAACTGCGCTGTTCGAGACAACCTAGCGCTGGATGTTCTCTGCCGTGACGCAGCCGGTTAGGAATCGTCATAGAACTCAAACCTCGGTGCCCAATATTGAATAATGTCAATTTCTAATTCGTTGGGTGGCGACGAATTCACATTCTCTTAACGTGTTTCGCCATTGTGTTTCGCTCATCGCTAAGGTAATTTTTTACATGTCAGAAATGGCGTACGAACATGCACGCGTTGCGGTTTTAGGCGTTGGTTACGTCGGCTTGCCGACGGCAGTGTGTCTAGCGAGTTTCGGACACAGCGTTCACTGCAGCGATCGAGACGCCTCCAAGATTTCAAAACTCTCGCGCGGCGAAGCACCTATTCGCGAAACCGGTCTCCAAGATCTTTTAGATCAAGGGATCGCGAGCGGGAAGCTCCACTTCACAACGTCGAACGTCGACGTCGTCGCGGGAGCAAGCATCATCTTTCTTTGTCTCCCAACTCCGCAAGGCGCAGACGGATCCGCCAATATCAGTTACCTCGAGAATGCGGTACGGGAGATCGTTCCGCACCTTGAGCGTGGCGCAATTGTCGTTATCAAATCCACGGTGCCAATGGGTGAGGCCGACGTCGTAGGCAAGATGATTGATCGAAGCGATGTCGTGGTCGTCTCGAATCCAGAGTTTCTTCGCGAAGGTTTTGCCATCTACGATTCGTTCAATCCTGAAAGAATCGTGGTGGGTGCTCGAGATGCGCGGGCTGCTCAACGGGTGGCTCAACTGTTTGAGTCGACGAGCGCGCCCGTCGTGGCGACTGACAACGTAACGGCAGAAACAATCAAGTATGTTTCGAACGCATTCCTCGCGGCCAAATTGAGTTTCGTCAATGAGGTGACGAATTTCTGCGAAGCGGTGGGCGCAGACAGCGAGGACGTTCTAAAGGGAATGGCTCTCGATCATCGCATCGGCGCGGGTCATATGCGTCCGAGTCCCGGATGGGGAGGACCGTGTCTGCAAAAGGATTCACTTGCTCTACTCGTACTCGGAATGGAGAGGGGCTTCGACTTCACGATGGTGCGCGCCGCCATCGAGGCAAATGAGTCGCAGATGAATCTCGTCGTTGACAAGGTCGGAGAGTCTCTCGCACATCAGCTCGCCGGATCCGTCGTGGCCGTTTGGGGGCTCACCTTTAAGGCCGAAACGAATGACCTTCGAAACTCTCCCGCACTCGAAATCACGCGTCGACTCGCCGATCGCGGTGCGAAGATTCAGGCGTACGACCCCGCCGTTCAAGTTGGTCAGGTCGGATTGCCCGAAGGTATCAAGCTTTTTGACGACCCTTACGCAGCATGCGAGAATGCCGAAGCACTGGTAATTCTGACGGAGTGGGATGATTTTCGCTCTGCCAATTTCGAGAAGGTCGGGTTAGGGCTCGCAAAGCGGGCAGTCGTTGATGGGCGAAATATCTTGGACCCAGCAACAATGCGCGATCTCAATTTTTCCTACGTGGGACTCGGCCGCCGGTAGTCGCTTTTGGCGTCTCCGGTGAGTTCGTCACCGAACCAAGTCGTCCGAATAGTGCGAGGGAGTTTCACCACTTTCCGCACCCCTGCTGCTCCGTTACTCTCGAGGGACAGCCGCAGCACAGCATTGGCGGCAAGCCTCAAGTTCACCTGAGGCTTGCCATAGACTGTGTGCGGCTTCGCCGCTATCTTCGCCAGTTCACCCAACTTCAAACAAGGGAACTCAATGACCGACGCTCGAAGTTCTTCACTTTCCGAGAACATGTCCGCCGGCGATCGGTTGGCTGAGATCGCTCAGCGCATCGCAGAGGAGGTCACTGGACCGGCCGCCTACGACGTCGATCTCCGGGCACGTTTTCCCATCGAATCGATTGCGGCCCTCAAAGAGGCGCGAGTACTGTCCGCGCTGGTTCCCGTTGAGCAAGGTGGGATGGGAGCGACGTTGACGGATATCAGTCACGTGATTCGCGTGCTCAGCCGTTCCTGCGCGGCGACAGGATCGGTCGTGGGTATGCACATGGAGCAGTTGTTCGTACTGCAGAAGTACGGTACAACGGAGCCGTTGCGCCGAGTCTTGAAAGATGTCGTCGACGACCAATTGCTCATCGCCAATGCCAACAGTGAAGTGGGTATCGGCGGTGACGTCATGCGAAGCATCAGTGCCCTCGAGCCCGACGGCGATGGCTGGCTCTTTGACAAGCAAGCGCTCGCTGCCTCCTACGGAGCCGACGCTGATCTCATACTCTCCACAGCGCGACGCGCGCCCGACGCCACCGAGACCGATCAGGTTCTGACGCTTCTTCGCACGAGCAACCTCACTCTTGAACCGACCACTGGATGGGACACACTCGGGTTGCGCGGCACCTGCAGCTCTGGGATGCACATCACCGGTCATGTGACTGCGGACGATATCTTCCCCGTGCCGTTCGCCGAAATTGCAAATGGCGGTGGCGGTCAACTACGTCACGTACTAATGACGTCGGTGTGGACCGGCTTGGCCGAAGCGGCGATGGAAGAAGCGCACGAAGCGGTTCGCGTGGCCGCTCGCAAAACCATAGGCACGACACCCCAGTCGGCGGTTCGGTTGGCTGAAATCATGGTCGAAGTACAGTCGGCGCGCAGCATGCTGGCAGAGGCACTGCGACAGATCGAGGACGCCATTGAGGCGGGAACCATCGATGACATCGGACTCGTGATGAGCCTTCGAAATGTGAAGGTAGTTTCGTCCACCGCCGCTATCAATGCCGCGACCGCAGCACTCCAGATTTGTGGCATCAATGGATTTCGACGCGGCAAAGATCACCGATTGGAGCGCATCGTTCGAGACGCGTGCGGGGCCCTAATTATGGTCAGCAACGACCGTTACCTTCAGGAGAACGCGCAAATGATGCCCGTTCGTAAGGCCATCTGACCTCCGCGGTGACATTGCTGCCAACGCTCGCCTACGTCTATGATCCGCTCTCGTTCGGCCCGTTGTCGATCGTCGAAGCGGCTGAAGGCGTCTGTAGTCTCCTGTGGATCGTCGACGGTTCGAAGCCTGACGCAGCGCTTACCGTACGTCTCCTGCGCAAGTTCGGGCCAGTGATCGATCCCTCGGAGCAAGCTTTCGAAGGGGTGGTCGCTGCGGTGCAAGCCCACGCGCCGGACGGGATTCTGTCCATGCACGACGCAGACCTCGTCTGGACGGCCCGTCTCGCAGAAGATCTGCGGCTGCCATTTCATAGCCTCGACTCAGCACACAAACTGACCGACAAGCACGCCCAACGCGAGGCGCTTGCCGCGGCCGGTCTCGTCGTCCCGATGTTTCGAATCCTTCCTAAGAATGCGAACCCGGCGGAGGCGGCAGCGATCGGTCGCACCTTTAGTTATCCGGCAGTGCTCAAGCCCCGCTGGGGTCAATCGAGTCGTGACACACTCCCGATTTCATCATTTCCGCAACTCCAGGCGACGCTCAAGGATTTAACCGGTTTGGAAACCGAGGATTACGTGCTCGAAGGGTTCGTTCCCGACGCCAGCAACGAACTTGGAGGTTCCGGCTTCGCCAATTTTGTGTCGGTAGAAAGCGTGGTCGAGGGTGGCCGGATTGAACACGCCGCAATTAGCGCTCGAACTCCGTTCCGTTGGCCGTTTCGCGAGACCGGCTACTTCACACCGAGTGCACTCTCACCCGAACTCGAGGCGGACGTGCACCGCGTGGCCACGGCGGCTGCGCAGGCTCTCGGCGTGGAGGTCGGCTGCTTGCACACAGAAATCAAACTTACCGACGACGGACCGGTCATCATCGAAGTTAATGGTCGTCCAGGCGGAGGCATATCAGAAATGCTTGAGCGCGCCTCTGGCTTCAGCATTCTTCGCACTGCGTTGCGCCTTGCCGTCGGGGACCCAGTTGGGCTTGACGGACCGATCGCCTGCTCGCGCATCGGCTACCTTCTTTACGTCTTCCCAGAAACCGACGTTGAGTGGATTGACGTCGTCGATGGCTTGCCCGCGCTCAGCGAGGTCGATGGAGTCGATGAGATTGTGCTCGTCAGAGGTCCCGGTCAACGGATCGACTGGCGCGAGGGGTCAGAGGCACACGTCTTTCACCTCACGGGCACGACGAAAGATCTCGAAGAACTTCATCGTCTTATCGACTCGACAGTGCAGTTGGTAAACATTCGGGGACACGACGACGCGCTGAGCGCATCCTCGCTAGAACGGCCAGGTCATCCCCACGAGAAGGAACTACGTCTCCAGTAGTTGGACGAGCACGCCTATGACACGGTGGCGAATTGAGCCTCGATCGCGGCTTCGACGACGTCGACACCGGCTAGCAAGGTCTCATCATCTGTGGTCAGAGGAGGCAGAAACTTCACGACCTCGGAGTACGCGCCAGCCGTCTCAATTACGACACCGTGTTTGAACGCTTCTTGAGATACTCGTGACGCAAAATCCGGGTCATTGAGCGAGGCGACGCCTTGCATCATGCCTCGTCCCCGCCATTCGAGCTCGCCAGGATGACGCGCGACGATCTCTTCGAGACGGCGCTGCAGCAGATTTCCCTTACGCTTGACATCCCGGCTGAATGTCTCGTCGGCCCAGTAGTTGCGCAATGCAGCGGTCGCTCCAACGAAAGCAAGGCTATTTCCTCGAAACGTACCGGTATGCCCTCCTGGCTCCCACACATCAAGTTCGGGTCTGATGAGAACGAGCGACATCGGCAATCCATAGCCCGAGAGCGACTTGGAGAGCACCACCACATCTGGCACTATTCCCGCTTCCTCGAAGCTGAAGAAGTCACCCGATCGCCCGCAGCCCGCTTGGATGTCGTCGACAATGAGAGGAATACCACGCTCGGCGGTCAGATCGGCGAGGCGACGCAGCCATTCGACGCTCGCGGTGTTGACGCCGCCCTCACCCTGAATCGTTTCCATAATCACGGCGGCCGGCTCGTCAACGCCGCTTGAGGGATCGTCGAGCATCTTCGCGAGCATCGAAATGGTGTCAATGTCGGAACCGAAATATCCCTCAAAAGGTGCGAACGTCGTACTGCCCAGCGGCACTGCAGCGGCCGAACGAAACTTCCGTGCGGCCGTCGCGGCGAGGGCGCCGAGGCTCAGCCCGTGATAGCCGTGAGAGAAAGCGATCACGTTCGTTCGCCCGGTCGCCAGTCGCGCGACCTTGATTGCGGCTTCCGTCGCGTTCGCCCCGGTGGGACCCGTGAAATGGAGTTTGTATCGAAGTCCGCGCGGAGTGAGGATCAGGTCGGCGAACGCCTCAATGAACTCTCGCTTCGCTTTCGTGGCCATGTCAAGCGCGTGCACAATGCCGTCGCGCTCGATGTAATCAAGGAGTGACTGTTTGAGGAGCGGGTTGTTATGCCCGTAGTTGAGCGTGCCTGCCCCCGCGAAGAAATCGATGTACTCGGTGTCGTCTTCGCCAATGAGAAGCGAACCGCGAGCCCTGTCAAATACGGTGGGGAACGAGCGAATATAGCTCCGTACCTCTGATTCCCATTCTTCAAAGCTTTCAAGGCTCATGGCACACCTATCTCGGAAGGATCCACCCTAAGGGCGAGACTAGCCGAAGGACCCACCAATTGGGAAGTGCCTCCGCACCCGTTGCTGACCTAATGATTGCCCTGACGAGGTAAAATACTCGCGCTCGCGCAGTCACCTCGTCGTGTTCTCGCCCGGTATCTCGGCCATTTGTCGGAAATTTGTGTGGCGCGTACACGTGATGGGCATTTCGAGCCGTTGACGCTCCGACACTAGGATTAACTCAAATACCTGATCCTCGGGACGAAGTTGCGGTCGAAAATGACCGGCGTTGCCGTTAGGATTTTCCGATTTAGGGGGAAGCGCTACTTGTTGGATGCGGTGAAGAAAGGCTCGTTTACTTCGTGACAACTCTGATTGGTGTGGACTTTCAAGAGATCGACGAAGTCCGGGAGTCCGTCGAGACATTCGGTGAGCGTTACCTCCGTCGGGTGTACACCGCTCACGAGATAGACGATTGTTGCAGGATCGCGAATCGAGCCGCACCGGCGCTGGCAAGTCGATTCGCGGCAAAAGAGGCGGTTTTCAAGATCCTGAAAGAAGGTGACGTGGCAGCGACATGGCA
Organism: Acidimicrobiales bacterium; assembly: GCA_035552255.1. GTDB lineage: Bacteria > Actinomycetota > Acidimicrobiia > Acidimicrobiales > RAAP-2 > RAAP-2. The sequence goes on from DASZLS010000060.1 coordinate 25,081, forward strand.
AGAGATAGAAGTGCGACGCCTCCAGTCCGGACATTCCGTAATAGCCCTACGAGGTGCGGCGGCCGAGCTGGCTGCACGACAAGGAATCTCAACGATATCCTTGAGCCTGAGTCATAATGGCGGAATTGCGGCGGCGGTGGTTGTCGCTGAGAGCACGACAGGGAGCAGCAATCGATGAGTGGCGCCGACACCACGATTCGTGAAGTCCTTCAAGCGAATGGTCGGTTGCCCGTCTCGGCGATGACCTTGCGCGACGACGATGATCTCTATCAGCACGGGCTGTCCTCGCACGCCAGCGTTAACGTCATGCTTGGACTAGAAAGTGCATTCGACATCGAATTTCCCGATGTACTGCTGCGGCGCGACACTTTCAAGTCAGTGGCGTCAATTCGAGCGGCCCTTGCCTCCCTCGGGGCTGAAGTATAGTCAAGCCGGTATAAACGGGCTCGGGAGGGGACGGCATGGAAGCAAGCACCGACGATTTCCGAATCGCCTTGTTTGAAGCTGGTCTTCTCGTCCCCGGTAGCGCCACAGGCTTGTTCCACCGCTCCTTCGCTTTTGAGAACGTAGTTCGCGGGATTGAATCTTTTGTCTCGGCGGCCGGTCGAGACGCTCAGCGTCGTCAGCTCTATTTCTCGCCGCTTTTAGATCAGTCAGTGTTGGCGAAGAGCGATTACGTCATCTCTTTTCCCAACTTGGTTGGTATCCTTACGACCTTCACCCGCCCCGAAAAGGACTTGCCCAAACTGATTGATCAGGTTGAGTCGGATGGCGAATGGGCGGAATTGATGTCGCCCGACGGCCTTGCGCTGTGTGGGGCGGCTTGCCACCATGTTTACCCCTCACTTGCTGGCACCGAGGTGCCCGACGAGGGTCTCCTCTTCGAAGTTCAGGCCACGTGCCATCGCCATGAGCCCAGCGACGATCCCGCACGCATGCAGTCGTTCTCCATGCGTGAGTTCGTTTTCGTCGGCAGCGAAGGAGGAGCAATAGCGCACCGAGAACTGTGGCTGCAGCGCAGTACCGGTTTGCTCGAGAAACTCGGACTTTCGATCGAGATGGTGACGGCGAACGACCCCTTCTTCGGTCGCGCCGGCAAATTGATGGGCGCCACACAACGTGAGAAAGAGGCCAAGTTTGAATTGGTTGCTGCCATCACGTCACCGAAGCCTGGCGCAATTAGTTCCGGTAACTATCACGGCGATCATTTTGGCAAGGCCTTTGCCATATCGCTGCCCAACGGAGATGCGGCGCACTCGGCTTGTTTTGCCTTCGGTTTGGAAAGAATCACCCTCGCACTTCTCCATTGTCATGGTTTGGACATAGCGGCCTGGCCCTCGCAGGTACGATCGAGTCTTAACCTCGTTGACTAAGTGCCATAGGTTTCTTCAGTGACAAGCGAGGAGGCGACACCCACGGTGTTCGAGGAGGCGCGCTGGTTCGGACCACCAGAAGCTCGACTTTTTGGATGGCTCATGTGGCCAGACGCCGAAACGGCTCGCGGGGGCGTGATTTTGGCGCAACCACTCGGACGTGAGGCGCGCGCCACACGTCGTGCAATGCACAGCCTTGGAATGGAGCTGGCGAAGAAAGGGTTCGTCGCCGTGCGCTTCGACTACCCCGGTACCGGCGACTCGAGCGGTTCTCTCGACGAGCTGGACGTCGAACAAGCGTGGGTGGAAGCAATTGGAGAGGCGGCCGCGTACCTGCGGTCATTCGGATTGACCGACGTCTCGGCAGTTGGAATGCGACTGGGCGCCGCTATTTTGGCATCGGCGAATGTAAACGGTGTCGAGCTGTCGTCACTGGTCCTCTGGGATCCGTGCGAAACGGGACGCAACTTTCTCCGAGAGGTCGGCGCCCTCGAGTCATTACGCCGAGCGGACTTCGAGGCGCCTGATGACGGGTCGGTGGTGACGTCCGAATGGGTCTTCGCCCCGGCATCAGTCGAGCAGATACGTGGTCTGGACCTTCTTCAAGCCGCAGCAAACATTCACGCCGATCGACTTCTCATCATCACTCGTGACGATCGGTCCTTCCCGGAAAGACTCCGTCGCCGCCTTGAATGGCGTTCGGCCGAATGGGAGGAAACGTCCGAGCAGGGCGCAATGTTGGACGTTGAGCCCCTTCATGCGGTGTTGGCCACCGCCGCGATTAGTCGAATTGCGAGCTGGCTCGGCGAGAGTGACGCTCAGGCCGAACCCTTCAAGGTCGACGAGACGGATGTCACCACCATTGTTTACGAGCGGCACGACGACCAGAAGGTCCAAGAGACCTTCGTCCGTTTAGGTCGACGAGGCCTCTTTGGAATCGTCAGTGAACCCGTGGGCGAGTCCCGGGGTCCCGTTGTCGTGCTATTCAACTCGGCGAATGAAGAACACATTGGCCCTTCACGACTCTGGGTGGAACTGTCGCGGGGATGGTCGGCTGAGGGAATGCGTTGCGTGCGATTCGATCTGACCGGTGTGGGCGACAGTCCCGACTTTCCGAAACCACCGAAGCGTCTGTGGTTTGAACAGGAGTGGCTCGAGGACGTGCAGGATGTGGTGCGCCAAATGCAACCCGAGGACCCAGCCAACGTGATCCTTATTGGATTGTGCTCAGGGGCGTATCTTGCGGTCGAAGGAGCGCTCGCATTCGGCGCACGCGCAGCGTGTCTTCTCAACCCGCCAGTCGGAACCGATCTCCTCCACGCTGCGGCGACTTTTCGACAGTCACGCATTTCGGGACTGAATCTCATGGCCAAGCTCTTACGGGTTCTTCATCTCCAGAATCGCTGGCTCGGCGCGGGAGTGTGGCAAGTTTTGCGTACATTCATACCTCGTCATTACTCTCAGGATCTCATCGCATCGGCAGCCAAAGGGGGAACGACCTTGTTCGTGTTGTCAAGTGCCGACGACCTCTCGCCGTATCCACACGTGCCGATATTGCGCTCGATCGACCGACGTCGAGTTGTCACGCCCAAGAACTATCAGGTGGAATTCATCCCAGGACTCGACCACAGCATGCACGCCGCGAAGGGCCGCGTGCTGGCAGCCGCTTCGCTCGACGAATTTGTAAGGGATTGGTTCGTGGTTGAGTCGGAGGCTTGATGCCGAAGAGGGACCCCGGCCGTTCATCAAGGTAGGTATTCAGCCATCGGCATTGGTGCACACGAGCTTCGGCCGCACCATAAACAATGTCGATATCCCGGACGAAGATGATCGCCGCCGGCCATTAGTTCGGTCGGAACTTTCGTTGAATTGTCATAGAACTTCCACATCCGACAGGGAACCACATGCTCCCGACCTCTAGACGGGCCAGTGCCGCACTACCCTAATTTGATCGGCACGTAACAGTGACGATCAGGTTATTCAAACAAAAAGTCGCCCACACCCTCCACCAAGTCGCGACAGCGCTTCGTGGCGAGTTTGGTTCGCACTGAAAGTGGGAAATGTGCGCAGACGCTTCATCCTCGCGACGTTGGTACTTACGATTCTCGCGGGGCCGATCAGCGTAGGTCTGATCACGGGTGCGACGCCTGTCCCGAAGAGGGCGCGTCGCGACCATTCGGCCGCGCCACGAGTGTCGACCTTCAATCATCTCTCACCAGGGAGTCACACGCTCGAATTGAATGTAGGCGGTTTGCAACGAACATTCATCGTCGAGGTACCGTCCAAAAAGCCGATCGCCAACCGGGCATTGGTCCTTGTGTTTCACGGTGCTGATGACACAGCGGCCAACACCATTCAAGAGACGAATCTCCTTCAAAAGGTAACGGCGCGCGGTGCCTTGATCGTATTCCTGCAGGGTTACGAGGACACGTGGAACGAAGGGTCAGGGACGACGCCGGCTTCTCTGGCACACGTGGACGATGTCGCATTCACGAGCG
>DASZLS010000061.1:0-9326 GCA_035552255.1 Acidimicrobiales bacterium
ACCTCGCTCGTCGCGCTCTCCAACGCGACGGGCTTCGAACGCTCGTCGGGAGTGTTGCGGCGCTTGCACGTAACGCCGCTCGGCCAGCGACGTTTGGTCGGGGCGAAGATCGCAGGCGTCTTGGTCACCGAGATCATTCAAGTTGTGGTGATCAGCGTCGTCGCGCTGCTGCTCGCCTGGCACCCCGACGGCAGCTGGCGCGGTGCGCTCGAGGTTGCGGCGGCGCTGCTGCTCGGGTCGGTCGGGTCGGCCGGCATCGGCCTCGCGCTGGCGGGACGACTGCGCGCCGAGGTAAACCTCGCCGCCAGCAACGGCCTCTACATTGTGCTGCTGCTGCTGTCGGGCATCGTGGTGCCGCTCACCTCGCTACCGTCGGTACTCCGTCACATCGTGGTTGCTCTCCCGTCGGGCGCAATGGCCGAGGCGCTGCACCGAGTGCTCGGCCAGGGGGGCGCCCCCACCATCGCAGACTGGATCTCGCTGCTGATCTGGGCGATTGCGGCGCCACTGCTGGCGGCGCGCACGTTCAATTTCGATTAGTTCTTCAGCATCTTGATGCCGCTCGCGAGCACGCGCTCAGGCACGGCCCCGAAATAGACCTTCTTGACGACGCCCTTGGCGTTGATGAAGACACTTTCTGGCAGCTCTTGGAAGCCAAAGTCGCCACCGGTGACCGTTCCATCCGCGTCGAAGGCGACCGGGAACGTCACCCCGTCCTTCTTCACAAACGCCTGGCCGGCCGAGCGTTCGTCGTTGGCATCAATGCCGACCACGTCGATCGGGCTGGGGTTGTGCGCGCGAATGTATGCAGCCACCTTGGGCATCTCTCCCTGGCATGGTCCGCACCAGCTGGCAAAGAAGATCAGGACGCTCGCGTGCCCTTGGGTCCAGGGAGCGTGGATCTCTCCACCATTCAGGCCGCCCAGACTGAAGTTGCCCACGTGCTCTCCCACAAGCTTCGTGGTCGGCAGCGCCTTGCCGTGACCGCTCGGAGTGACTTTCGCGCCGGTCAGCACGGAGACAACGGCAATGAGCGCAACGGCGAGCACCACCGCCGCGATGATCACGACGATTCTGTTCGTCGAGTGACGTCGGGGAGCTTCAGTGGTGACGGACAAGGACGTCAACCGCCATCAAGACGAAGAGTGCCGAGAGGTACGTGATGGAAAAGTGGAAGAGCCGCATCGCTTCGGCAACGTCGGCCTTGTCAGTGCGAGCGTGTTGATACAAGCGCAGCGCCGACCACGTGAACATGCCGCCGAGCACCGTGGACGAAATCGCGTATACCCACCCCAAGTGCGCGCTCGGACCGATCAGCAGCGTGAGCGCCCAGAGCAGGACCGAATAGATCAGGATCTCGAGGGTGGTGCGACGAAGCGACGCGACGACCGGCATCATCGGAACGTTGGCGGCTTGGTAGTCGTCGCGATAGCGCACTGCAAGCGCCCAGAAGTGCGGCGGAGTCCAGATGAAGATGACGAGGAACAACAGCACCGGCGTCCATCCGAGCGAGTTGGTCACCGCCGCCCAGCCCACCAGCACGGGCACGGCACCCGCCGCTCCCCCGATGACGATGTTCTGCTTGGAGCGGCGCTTCAAGACCATCGTGTAGACCACCACGTAGAACGCCGTCGCCGAGATCGCGAGCCAGGCGGAGAGCTGATTCACCCACACGGCGAGCGTCGCGAAGGCGACCACTTCGAGCCCGAAGGCGAAGAGCGTGGCCCGGCGAGCGCTCATGACGCCTGTGACGAGCGGGCGACGCTTCGTGCGTTCCATCAGGGCGTCGATGTCGCGATCGATCACCATGTTGAAGGCGTTCGCGCCGCCGGCCGCGAGCGTGCCACCCACCAGGGTCGCCACGATGAGCCAGAGTCCGGGAAAGCCGTTCGCTGCCACGATCATGGTGGGCACCGTCGTCACCAGCAGCAACTCGATAATTCGGGGCTTGGTGAGAGCAAGATATCCCCGTAGGACGTCACTCGTCGAATAGGACGGAGCGGCGGAAACGGTCACCGGGACATTCTACGACGCGCCGGATTACCTAGGCTGGGCCAGTGCAACTGTCGACTCGCCGCCGCGTCACGGGCCCCGTGTTTCGCTGGTTCGCCCTGGCGTCATTTTTGTCGATGATTCTCATCATTCTGACCGGGGCGGCCGTTCGCCTGACCGGATCAGGCCTCGGATGCCCCGACTGGCCAACCTGTTTCAAGGGCAAGGTCACCGGGTCCATGAGCATTCATCCGTTCATTGAGTATTCCAATCGACTGGTGACCGGAGCACTCGTGGTCATCGTCGGCGTTACTTTGGTCGCCGCTTGGTACCGCGAAGGGCGCCGCAAGGATCTCCTCATTCTCTCAGGAGCCCTCGTCGCGGGAGTCGTCGCGGACGCCATCCTCGGCGCCTTCGTCGTCTATTCGAAGCTCAACCCCTACCTCGTCTCGCTGCACCTGGTCATCAGTCTCGCCATGGTCGCCATCGGCACCCTGCTCTACCACCACTCGAAGTACCTCTACGGACCGGGGACCCGCGAAGACGTGCGCGATCCCTATTTCCGCAATCTCGGACGCTGGCTCTGGCTGCCCTTTCTCGTCCTCATCATCACGGGCACCGCGACGACGGGATCGGGCCCGCACGCCGGCTCCTCCCAAGGACAGCTCGTCGCCCGTCGCCTACCGTGGGCGTTTTCGTCCGTCGCGTGGGTGCACTCACTGGCGGCCATCTTCTTCATCGGCATCGTCCTTGGTCTGGTGATCGGGATCTGGCAGAGCGCCGCGCCCGCTGCACTCAAGATCGGCGTAAAGCGACTGCTCTGGGTGTCGCTCGCCCAGGCTGCAATTGGCGCGACGCAGTACCTCACGCACGTGCCCGCGTGGCTGGTGGAGTTCCACGAGCTCGGCGCGGTCGCCCTCACAATCGGCATGGTGCAGTTCAACGTGCGCCAGTACGCCCGCGACCGCGAGCCCGGGACTGAGGCCAAGCGTGTGCCAGAACTGGTGCACTAGCTGTCCGCGGGACGCCCGCAAGTGACCGAGTGCCACAATGAGGGCGTGAGGCCTCACCGTGACTGACGAGACGAGCGAACGAGTCGTCGTGCCGGACGGCGACCTTCGCTACGTGCTGATCGCATTGACGCTCGTCGGGGCGTTTCTCTGTGTCGAGATCGTCGCGGCGATCCTCGGCTCCTCACTCGTCCTCTTCGCCGACGCCGGTCATATGGTGACGGACGTCGCCGCGCTCGCCATGAGCGCGTGGGCCCTTCGTCTGGTGCGCCGACCCGCCGCTGGTCGCTGGACCTTCGGTTTCCATCGCGCCGAGGTGCTGAGCGCCGCCGTGAACGGCGTCACCCTGGTCGCCGTCGGACTTCTCATCACGGTTGAAGCCATTCAGCGACTCGTCTCGCCCCGCCCCGTCGACGGACCACTGATTCTCGGTATCGCCGTCGGGGGGGCCCTCGTGAACGTGGCGAGCGCCTACGCCCTCGCTCGCGCGAATCACACGAGCCTCAACATTCGCGGCGCATACGCGCACGTGGTGACGGACCTCTACGCATTCACCGGCACCGCGATAGCGGGCGTCGTCATCATCGTCACAGGATGGCAACGCGCCGATGCCGTAGCGTCGCTCGTCGTGGTGGTGCTGATGGGGCGTTCGGCCTGGGGTTTGCTGCGTGATGCGGGGAAGGTCTTGCTCGAAGCGACGCCCGATGACCTCGACCTCTCGGATGTCCGCCGCCATCTCGCGACGGTCAATCACGTGCTCGAGGTCCACGATCTTCATGCCTGGAGCGTTGCGAGCGACTTTACGACGCTGTCGGCGCACGTCGTCGTCGAACAGGGTTGCTTTGATGACGGGCACGCCCCCCAGATCCTCGACGCGCTGCAGATCTGCTTGAGCGAACATTTTGCGGTGAAGCACGCGACGTTTCAGCTCGAGCCAGCGACTCACGAGTCACACGAGGGTGGACTGCATCCCTAGCCCCTCGCGGGCACTACTTACGTCGCGGGCGAGCCACGACAGGGCTACCCGGCACTCACATTCGGTGGAGACGATGGGGATCGAACCCACGACCTCAGGCTTGCAAAGCCCGCGCTCTACCAACTGAGCTACATCCCCGCGGGACTTTCATTCTACCAAAAGGCCCACTAGGTCGGCCGGTGGTGCTTCAACGTCCGTGCCCGCTGGCGATCAATGCGCAGTAATTCGCGTTCGACGTCGGCCCAGTGCAGCGGCGTCTCCTCAACCGGTGTGCCCTTACTCTCCGCGCTGAAAAAGATCGTGAAGGCGACCCACCACATGGGCAAGTAACTTCCCAGCTTGGCAACGAAGCCCGCGAGCTGTTGATCAAAGAGCGGCGAGAGGTGCAGCAATGCTTGCTGATGATGGAGCGCTGGGTACAAGGGGTGTTGGGAAAAGATCCACACAAACGAGAGGCTCGTGACCACGAGCGACGACGCAAAGACGTAGCCCGCCCGCGCCGCGGGAGAGAGGCGGCGAGTGCCCGGCATGATCGCGAGCGCCGGAGTCCAGAGCAAGAAACCAACTATCAAGACGGTCAGCAAGATGAGATCGCGCGCGTAGGTCGAGTGTGCTCCCCAGTCGACGACGGGCGTTGCCAGCGTTGCCGTGCCGACCACCGTCACAACGATCAACGACACACCGGGATGGGCGAGCTTGCGCACGACAAAATCGACGGGCGCCGGCCGGGTCATTCGCCCAAGCACAGAGGTGGGGATGCTCAAAAGCAACAGCGGCGCCACGAGCAGCATGATCACGAGACGTTGAGCGGTCGCGACGCTGAGCGAGACCGAGGCCGCGAGATCACCTATCGGCCACATCGTGACCACGAACAGAGCAATCAAGCCGTATTGGGCGAGGCGGCGTTGGCGCGGCGAGGAGACGAGCAGGTGATGGACGAGTCCGACCGCGACGATGACCGTGAGTACCAGCGGATGCCAGTCAAAGGGCAGCAGGGACGCCATTTCGTAACGGTAACGCTCGCCGGCTCGCGCGTAAAGAGTCGGGCCGAATTACTTGCCGTTCTCGGCTCGGCTCAGGTAGCCGCGAGCCGCTCTCCGCGAACCCGAGGGCCCACGCGCGAGATGATGAGCGCCGCCATCACGAAATCAGTAACGGCGATGCAACCGGGATAGAGGAATCCGGCCGTCGTGATGACCTTGAGCGTGAGCACCGTGATGATGCAGTTGACACATCCCATGACAAAGACTCGTGATGACTCCGTCGAAGGCGCCAGCCACGATTTACGAAGGGTCGGCAGAGCCGCGACCTGGTCCGCGCACACAAAGGACACGAGTGCGACGGTTGGTTCTCGGACCAACGCCCAGAACAGGAGTCCCGCCACCGCGATGGCGCCGCACGCGAGATCGAAGACGCCAATCTTCCACACCGCGTTCGGATTCTTAAACGAAGCAGCCACGATGACGCACGGCACTAAGCCCAGCATGAGCGTCATCCACGCAGCGAGACCAACGTGCTGTTGCACTTCGACGCCGAAGCCGAGGACTCCCTCGATTCCCCACAGGGACCACGTGACACGATTCGGAGAGGTCTCTCCGCGCAACGTGTCGCGAACGTAGCCGTATGCGCCAAAGGCCGACAGCGCGATCGCGAGGAGGACGAACTGGGGTGCGATCACCTTTCAAGTCTGCCTGCTGACCTGGTCGGGTAGCCTCGGGCCCCGTGGACATGCGCGAATTTCTCGGAATGGAACGGGTCGACGAGTCACGCTGGCGTTTCCGCGTCACCGAGCGCCTCATCACGCCGGGCAAGTTTCTCTTCGGAGGATGTGGACTCGCGTCGGGCATCGTCGCGCTGGAAGAGGCGAGCGAGCGACCAACGATCTACGCCGCGGCGCACTATCTGTCCTTTGCCTCGCTGGGCGCCGAAGTCATCGTGACTGTGAACCTCGCAGTGGTCGGACGCCACGTCACCCAAGCGCGCGCGGTCGCAACCGAGAACGGCCGTGAGGTGCTGACGGTGAACGCGGCACTCGGCACGGGAGAGCTCAGCGCACCGTCGGCGTGGCTCACGATGCCCGAGGTGCCCAAACCTGGCGATAGCCGCGAACGCCTGATGTCGCGTCGCTTCGATAGCTCCATCTTCGATCACATCGAGACCCGAATTGCGAGCGGGCGCAGCTTCGATGATCTCGACGGCACGCCTGGGTCACCGGTGTCAGCCTTGTGGGCGCGAGTACCGAGCCACCTTGATCCCTCAGCGGCGACGCTCGCCATCTTCGGCGACTTCGTTTCGGGTGGCGCCACGCAACCCCTCGGACGAGGAACAATGGGGCGCAGTCTCGACAACACCATTCGGGTCGCGTCACTCGTACCGACCGAGTGGGTCCTTATAGAAATCCACATGCATGCTCTCACCGGGGGATTTTCGCAAGGAACCGGGTATCTTTGGAGCGAAGACGGGGTGCTCCTCGGCACGGCCAGTCAGTCGATGTCCTCTAAGTACTGGGATCCAGCTCCGTAGGACACTGCGAGCCGTTGTTGTAGATTGGTACCCCTGCGGGGCTATAGCTCAGTCGGTTAGAGCGCGTCACTGATAATGACGAGGTCGTAAGTTCGATTCTTACTAGCCCCACCAACATGCGGAGAATTGGGCAAGTTCCCCGCCCCTTATCTGGATCCATCATTAGCTGGGGCGAGAATCAGTCGCTCACCGTGAAGCAGGAAACTATTTAGCGTTTCCACCCCACCGCTGCCGTGACGCCATATTCCAAGGCCCCTTTGGCAGTGACGAGCATGACGTAGATCACGTTTGGGTGGAGGAGCTCTTTCGTGCCGTTGAGACTGTAGATCAGCGTTTTTACGCTCCCTGGAGTTGCGCCGGTAACTGTTCCCGACGCCGAGTGGCCGGCGAATGTTGTTTTCTTCAGCCAAGCAAGCGCGATACTCGCCGACGGCGCAATGAAGTAATCAGTAGAGCCCGTCTGGTCTGGCGGATAGCCGGGAGAGCTCCTCGCGGACGAGAACGGCTTTATTTTCAAGGCGGTGGTGAGCGTTATCTCGCGCGAGCCGGGCGGCCTCGGCGCCGCAGCGTGCAAGTAGCGAAGTTCGCGTGTGGCCAGGGTCTTTCCCGACGGAGTCGAGCCGTAAGCCGGTATGGAGATAGCGACGAAGGCAGAGGCTACAAGGAGGGCAACCACGCCTCGCCCAACCCGGATTCGGATATGCGAATAACCAGAAGTGATCGTGCATCCACCTTAGATCTCTGCCCACCGCGAGGACCCTTCACCCCGGGAGCCTCAACAATGACTCTCATTTACCTCCGAACCAGGCCGTTGCGCAAGTGTCCTGTCGGGTTCAACGAACCAACCAAGCGTGGGCAGGCGATTTGAAGGAATACGTGGTGCGTGTTGAGACGCCACGGGCGAGCGCGCGTACCGGTAACGAGCATCCAGACTTTCTTCCATGCGCGAAAAGGCCGACGGCGTTGCGCTCCAGTGGGCAGGATGTCGAGATGGCCTTCTTCCTCACTCCGCTGAAGCATCTCGTCTCAGCGGGGCTGACGTTGGCGTTAGGACTCATTCTTGCGCCCCCAGCTATCTACAGGCGCATCAATGAACGCCCCCGTGGCTCCGCTGATGTTGGCGGGCGTTCCTGGAACTCGCACGGTCTACGTGGTGAGCACGAGCAACCTCTTTGAGAGCAGCCGCCCATCCGCTTGTGGCTTTAGCTGCTTTCTGCTCGAACGCACGACCGACGGAGGAGCCCATTTCACGGTGCTCGATCTGCCGCGCACGCGCTACGTCGGTGACTCACTCACTGGGACACTCGATCAGCTGCAGTTCGCCAACGCCTCGGACGGATATGCGGTGATGGGAAACGCCGCCCCGCGTTCCCTCTACGTGACACACAGCGGTGGGCGATCGTGGCATCTAGACACCATCGCTGACGGCACCGAGATTCTCCGTCTCACAACGACGCGCAGTCATGTCGTTGCCATCGTCGCTAAGTGTGAAGGTAGTTCGCCGTGCACCGACCTCCGGCTCGCCACTTCGCCGCTTGTGAGCCATCGCTGGACATTCACGCCGCTCGCGAAGTGGCCCGTGGGGATGGGTGCAGGTCTCGGGGCCTTCGCGTCTAACGTCTGGCTCACACAGCAGACGCACCAGACAGTCCGGCTGTTGACGTCGCATGACCTCGGGGTCACCTTCTCTCGGACGTCGGCGCCCGATCTCGGCAGCGTCTATGCCTGCTTTGTGACCGCGACATCGGACGCGTCACTGTGGGCCCAATGCCCAACTGGAATGTCGAGCTCGTTCCACTATTCGAGTGACGGCGGCGTGAGTTGGAACACCATTCCGGTCAGGCAGTTTACGAACACTGGTGGCGGCTACTTCGATCCCGTCACCAGCACTTTTGCCTTCCTCTCGGTCGGTCTCGCCGACTCCCTCGGGAACAAGAACCTGTACAAGATCACGAACGAGGGCCGCACCATGACCGCCACTGGCAATCTTCCCTGCACCGAGGTCAATGGTCTCGTGTTCATTGACGCCCGTCACGGCTTCGCGGCGTGCGACGAGCACAGCACGAGTACCTCAACCAGGCTCCTCAGCACGTCGGACGGCGGCCTGACGTGGAGTCAGTCGACGGCTTTCTACGCAGCCGTCTGAGGTAAGGCGCACGTCGTCGCCTCCGTCTATTTGCCTGTTCGCTCGCGGTGCTTGCACCCCGGCCAGCAGCAAGGCCGACGCTGACCTTCTTCTAACTCCTCTTTGGTTCGGCGAATGCGACGCTCCCGGGTCGTCTCCTGCTTGGCATCCTCAACCCAGCAAATGAACTCGTTGCGGGCAAGAGGAGTGATGTCCTTCCAAGCATCAAGTGCCGCCTCGTTGGCAATCAACGCATCGCGCAGATCGCCCGGAAGTCTGTGCACGACCCCACCGGGCAGTCGTTGGCTGGTCATTTAGCGACAGTAGTGGCAGAAATCGTGTTCGCCAGGCGGCAGAATCGGGCGCGTTGTTTGGGAGCGATAAACCATGCCCCATTGACCCACTTCGATCCGAAGCCCTAGACAGGAAATCCACGCTGCGATACGGTACGCGCATGGGACTGTTTCGTCGCTCGAAAGATCATCACAAGGACGCCGATCCGCTTGAGGCGGCAGTCGAGGCGAAGGAGCGGGGACACGACGGCGTGCTTGGACCGCAAGTCTCTTCAGCGGCGCCAATCTTGAATGCCGATCCCGGCGAGAGCGACATCATCGAGGAGGAGATGCTCTCGTCGGCGGACCCCGAGGACGACACGACCCGCGAGCTCTTGATCGAGCGGGAACGGAACCAGCAAGAGCCT
>DASZLS010000062.1:0-25635 GCA_035552255.1 Acidimicrobiales bacterium
GCGACGCTTCGTACGAGACCAGGTCGTTGGCGTATCCCTCGTCTGTCGGCACGCCGTGAGGAGTATCGGGCGTTGGTTGGAAGCCGAGCGACTCGGACGCCCCAATGTCGAGATAGAAGTATGAGGGAGTGGGGTCCGCGCCGGCCGAACCCGAAGCGCCCAGTCCCATGGCGACGAAGGTCATGAACACGGCAGTTAGGGCGACGCCCGTCGTGAGCCAGGTACGCGAGGACTTCAACACGCTCACGTGCACCACTCCACTTCGCTAAAAATCGCCCGTACGTTGATCGGCGCACAGAGCACGCCGGTTCCGTATTTTCGGGGCAAGTTTACTGCCGGCGATTTTTCAGAAGATGTCGGGCACGCACTTCGTAACCGCTTTGTAACGTGCGGCTCGCAACCACGCGAAACCGTGAACCGAATCGTCATCTCGCGTGCAGAGCAACGTGCGACGAAATCGCTTCGTCACCGCCTCATCACGAGACGTTCGCGCAACAGCACCTCGGCGAACAGTAATAGGGTCACGTCAATGCCGTCGACATCTTCCTTCGATCGACGATCGTTCTTGCGTCACGCGCTCGGTCTCGGCGCCGTGGGCTCGGTGGCGTTGCTCTCGGGTGTCGCGCTGGAGGGTTGTGGCACCTCCCCCACTCCCTCCACCACCACCTCGACCACCACGACCACGAAGCCGGTCGCGATCGGTCCGCCCACCGCGAAGGATTGGGCGACGCTCGCGGCCTCGCTCACCGGCACGCTCGTGCTGCCGACCAGCGGCTCCTACAACGTCGATCGCCTGCTCTATAACGCCAAGTTTGAGAATCCGCATCCCCTCGCACTGGCCTACTGTGCGAGCGCCGACGACGTGGCACGGTGCGTCGACTTCGCCACCTCCCACGAGATCCGTGTCGCCGCTCGCTCAGGCGGACACAGCTATGGCGGGTACTCGAACTGCGACGGACTCGTGATCGACGTGAGCCGTCTTTCGAGCATCGACGTCGACACCCGCGCGAACGTGGCAACCGTCGGAGCCGGCGCCCAACTTATTGACATCTACAACGTGCTCGGAGGTCAAGGCCGATTGCTACCGGGAGGGTCATGCCCGACCGTCGGGATTGCTGGCCTGGCGTTGGGCGGCGGCATCGGCGTCTTTGGACGCAAGTACGGCTTGACGTCGGACAACCTGCGCGCGGTCTCACTCGTCACGGCCGACTCGCAGCTGGTGCAAGCAGACGCGGCCAATCACTCAGATCTCTGGTGGGCGTCGCGGGGCGGTGGGGGCGGCAACTTCGGCGTGGCCACCTCGTTCACCTTTGACGTCCATCCCATGCCCGAAGTCACACTCTTCACACTGCAGTTTCCGTGGGCCGCGGCGGCGACCCTGCTCGAAGCGTGGCAGGCGTGGATGAGCGCCGCCCCCGACGAGCTCTGGTCCAACTGCCAGCTCCTCTCCCAAGGCACGTCCGGGTTCCTCATCCAGGTCGGTGGGGTTTACTGCGGTTCGTCGAATGACCTCTCGGTGCTGATCGCCCAATTGCAGTCATCAGTCGCCACCACGCCCACCTATAGCTTCGTGGGCTCGCGCGACTACCTGAGCGCCATGGAGATCGAAGCGGGATGTTCGGGACTGACGATCGCCGCGTGCCATCTTTCGACCGACGTCCCGGGCGGCACACTGAGCCGCGAGGCGTACTCGGCGAAATCCAGCTACGTGAATGCGCCGATGGATCACGCGGGTGCGACCGCCATGATCGCCGCGATCGAGAATCTCGCCGTGCACGCTCCCACGCTCGGCGGGGCGCTCGCCTTCGACTCCTACGGGGGCGCGATCAATCGCGTCCCCGCCACCGAGACGGCGTTCGTGCACCGCGACAAGCTGGCGGGCATCCAAGCGACGTATTCGTGGTCGACGTACACGCCCGCGTCAGTCATCGCTGCGGGTGCAACGTGGCTCACGTGGCTCGGGACCAACGTGTTCACTCCGGCCACCGGCGCCTACCAGAACTACATCGATCCGACGCTCGACAACTGGCAGGAGGCCTATTACGGAAGCAACCTTGCGCGCCTCACCACGGTCAAGCGCACGTACGACCCCGACGACCACTTTTCCTTCGCCCAGTCGATCCCGCGGTCGTTCAGCGGCGAATAAAACTAGTTCGGGCGTCCTCGAAACGCGACCACCTGATCAACTGAAGAGACGAGCAACAAGGAGTCCCCGATGCTCGGCGTCGGGAAGTGATTGGCGACGGCGCCAATCGTCGCCTGCTGGCGAACCTGTCCGTTCGACGGGTTCAGTCCGTACAGGACGCCGTTCTGCCCGATGGTCCACACGAGACCCGCCGCGTAAATGGGCGGCCCGCCGCCCACACTCGCCTTCCACAGCACGCGAAGCGAGGCCGGGGTCACCGACGCTCGCACCGCCACCGGTCCGTCAACGCACGGCAAGAACACCGTTGATCCGACGATGGCACTGCCTCCGTCGATATCGTTGCTACAAAGGCCGGTCACAATACGCTCAGGATGACCTATCCCGCCCAAGTGCGCACCATTTAAGAGGTAGACGCGAGGCGACTTGCCGGCGAGAACAACCTGCCCACTCGAGAGCAAGGTGGGAGCGGTCGACATGTCAAAGTCGCTGGCATTGTCCTGCGCCCACGTTGCGGGAGCGAAGAACTGCTTCAAGTGCATGGTCGGAGTGAGATCGAGCGCCGCGTCACCGTCGTCGTAGGGTTGCGCGTTCGTGTGCACCGATCCATTGCCGGTGCCCACCCACACATCTCCGTGCGCATCGATAACGGGTGCCGCGCCCCCCATCCAGACCGCGCCCTGCGAGTCGCCGCCACGAGCGTCGACGGTGTAAAAGAGCGGCGCCGAACCCGCCTCGGCCACGGATCCGACGCGTCCGCGATAGCTCGCACAGTCGCCGTAGTTGCCACCCATGCCAAAGACGACGCGACCGTCCGTGAGATTGAGACCGGTTCGTTGCAGGAGCGCCGAGGGAGTCGAGCCCGCCGTATCAACGCGCTCGATTAACTCGAGCGCGCCCGACGACGTGCTCAGCCCGATCAGCTTGTGCTCAGGACCCCCACCGACGAGCTCGTCGGCGACAAAGTAGATCTCGTTACGCGACGGATCGATGACCGGCGTGCCACTCACGCCGACTGTCGGAGAGATGTCCCCACACGGCAAGTCCGACGAGGGCACCGGGCTTGCGAGGTGGCGCGACCAGATAACCCGACCGTTCGTTGCCGACAGTGCGTAGGCGTAGTCGTTCTCTGTCGCCACGTACACGCGTCCGTCGTAGACGAGCGGTTCGCCGTAGAGCTCTCCGTTGAGCACCGGCGAGGTCCACGCCCGACGCGCCGTGTCGACTGCGCGCAGCGCGCTAGACGCACCCGTGCCACCAGCGTCTCCGTGGTAGACGGTCCAGTTGGTCGACGAATTGGCAGCGGTGCTCGCTCCACTCGAGAGCCCGCCCCCCAAGAGGCCGGCAGCGATACCCACTGCCGCGAAGGTGCAAGCAAACGCCGATGACATCCTCTTACGCACGGTTTCTCCCTCGACGCACTCGTTGCACGGGTCCATTGTGGCGTGACGATTACCGCATGAGACCTTATGGCAGCGCAAAAATCTGCTCTCTCATGCATTAAAAGTGAGCATCATCCACGATTTCCAGTACTGAATGTTTTAAAATGGGTGGCTATTGGCAGTTAGTTGACGGCATTTTGACGATGACTGGAAAGACTTGCGCCTATGTCGGGAATGATTAATCCATCGAGCAGCCGTACCTAACAGGTAG
Organism: Acidimicrobiales bacterium; assembly: GCA_035552255.1. Taxonomy (GTDB): domain Bacteria; phylum Actinomycetota; class Acidimicrobiia; order Acidimicrobiales; family RAAP-2; genus RAAP-2. Next base: position 3,797 of record DASZLS010000062.1, read on the forward strand.
ACGGATAATGCCCGAGACTGAAGAACGACGCCGCGGTAGCAGGGTTCGCCTTGAGATCGGCAGTACTTCTCGGTATCACCCAAATGGTAGGGGGCCCACACTCAGCAACTCGGCACCCCTCGGCGCCGTAGAGACCGAATCATCCGCCCGATTGCGTCGGATGATGTGGAAGTCATTTGTCGTCCTCGGGGTCGTGCTCGCGGCCTACCTCATCTCCCTTCTTGTTCGCGGTGGCAATCAGTGGCTCTGGTTAGACGGTTGGTGCGTCACCGGTTTTGAGTTCGTCGCCTCGGGGCTCTGCATCTATAAGGGTCTCGTGCAGCGAAACAATCGGGCGGTGCCACTGGTTTTGGGCTTCGCCCTCTTGTCATGGACCCTTGGCGACCTCGTGCTCACGGCCGAGTCGCTCGGCGGGGCCAACCCACCCACGCCGTCCTTCGCCGACGTCTTCTATATCCTCTTCTACCCACTCGCCTATGTCGCGACGGTGTTGCTCATGCAGAAGGCACTTGGTCGCCTCGCTCGTCCCAACTGGCTTGATGGCGTGGTCGCGGGACTCGGTGCCGCCGCGCTGTGCGGCGCTTTCGCGTTTCACAGCATTCAGCACTCGGTGGGGCTGAGCGGCCTCGGCACGGCGGTCAATCTGATCTATCCCGTTGGCGACCTCTTGTTGCTCATCCTCGTCATCGGCGGGACCGTGCTGCTCTCCGCGCGCGCCTCCGCCCAGTGGTATCTCCTCGGCATCGGGCTCTCGGTGATCGTGATCGGTGACACCTTCAACCTCTTTTCAAATTCGGCACTCGCCGCCTCACACTTTGGTAGCGACTTCAACGCCATCGCGTGGCCCGTCGCGATCTTGGTCATGTCGTTTTCGGTGTGGCTGCCGCCCCGCCACCAGGACCCGCTTCGGCCCCAACGGGTCTCAGGCTTTTTCCTGCCGGGGGTCGCCTCCGCGTGCGGGCTCTTCATCCTCGTCTACGGGACGCTGCGCAGTCTCAGCCGCGTCGCGCTGTGGCTGGCGGTCGCGACGCTCATCGCCGTAGGGGTGCGCCTCGCCCTCTCCGCGCGCAGTCTGCGGATACTCACCGAAGAACGCAACCGTCAGGCTCACACCGACGAGCTCACGGGGCTCGGCAACCGGCGCCAACTCTCCATGGTGCTCGACCGCTTCTTCTCCGACGGTGCCGATGAAGACGGAGTCCAGCGCGAACTGGCGTTCCTCTTCGTCGATCTCAATCACTTCAAGGAGATCAACGACTCCTTCGGTCATCCTGCGGGGGATGAGCTGCTGCGCCAGATGGGCCCACGCCTCACGCGAGCGGTGGGCAACTCAGGTTCGGTCGTGCGCCTCGGTGGGGACGAGCTCGCGGTCGTGTTGATGGACGCGGACGCGAGCGACGCCAGTGAGGTCGCGGAGAAGATCCTCGATGAGATCGCACAACCTTTCACCCTGCACAAGATCACGGCAACGGTCGGCGCCAGTATCGGCATTGCGCTGGTGCCGTCCAACGCAACGGACGGACCCGCATTGATGTGGTGCGCCGACGTGGCCATGTATCGCGCCAAGTTGGGCCAAATCCCTTATGTCTTCTACGACCACGACCTCGACGGTGGTGAGGACCAGCCCAACTTGCTCGACGAGCTGCGCGACGCGGTCACCAACGGTGACTTCGTGCTGCACTACCAGCCTCAGCTCGACCTGCGAACCGGCCAGATACTTGCCGTCGAGGCACTGGTGCGCTGGCCGCACCCGAACCTCGGTCTGGTCCCCCCGCTCAAATTCCTCCCCCTGGCCGAGGAAGCGGGACTTATGTGGCCGCTCACGAAGTGGGTGCTCAACGAAGCGTTCTCCCAGTGCGCCACGTGGCGCAACTCGCAGCGATGCCTCGCGGTGTCGGTGAACGTCGCCACCACCGACCTCCTCGAAACGGGATTCATCGACCACGTCACCACGCTGCTCGAGCACTACGGTCTGCCAGGCGAGGCGGTTGTGATCGAGATCACCGAGACCACGATCATCACCGATTTCCTCCGCTCCCAAGCGGTCATCTTGCAGCTGCGCGACCTCGGCGTGGTCGTCTCGATCGACGACTTCGGTGCGGGCTTCACGTCGCTCGCCTATCTCAGCAGTCTGGCCGTTGGCGAGTTGAAGCTCGATCGGGCCTTCATCACCGCACTCAGCGCCGAGGGCAATGGCCGTGAGATGGAGCTCGTGCGCGCCACGATCAACCTCGGACACGACATGGGGCTGCGCGTCGTCGCCGAAGGGATCGAAGACGTCGAGACGCTCGACCTGCTGAGTGACCTCGGGTGCGACCTCGCCCAGGGCTACTACATCAGTCGACCAACGCCGGCAAGTCGACTGTCGTTCAAGTCGACCGAAGTGAAAGCGCTCGCGTCACCCGTCAGCTGAAGTGTGGGCGTCGACGCGCGCCGTCGTTTCGGTTAAAAGTCGTGACCGCAACATGAGCGAGGGCTAGGTTGAGGTCGTGATCAGAAGAATCACCATGGGACTGAGCCTCGTGGTGGCGGCCGCGGGGATCTTTCTCATTACGAGAGTCCATTCGCTCAACGCTGACTGCGCCTCCAACGCCAGCCCACTCACGGGAGCCGGTGTGAAGCCCTCCTGCATGAGTTCGGTCTCGCTGTACTTCATAGGCTTCATCCTCGTGATCGCTGCCATGCTCGTCCTGATGCTCGCCTTCATGTCCATGAAGCGGCGAGACCGCGCAGATCGTCACGCGAGCGCCAAGCGCGCGAGCGATCGAATCGCGGAGCGTGGTTCAGGGCACGGGCCGAACTACCGCTAGCGGAGACCTCGATCAAGGACGTCGATAACGTCGATCTCTCCGATTAATCGGACGGTCCGTCCATCCCTTCGGACGCACTACCCGGTTCAGCGTCGGGCACCTCCCTGCAGGCTGGTAGCCGTGAGTTTTCCCCTCGACTCGCGTCCTGGAGATCCGTACTCTCGAATGGCGCGAGTGACCGACCGACTGCTGGAACCCCTCGCCATCATTGATTCCGACAGCTCCCTGCGCTACGCCAACGCGGCCGCGGCGGCCTTCTTTGACGTGGAGCCCCACCAGCTTGTCGGTCTCAAGATGATCGACTTGGTCCACCCACACGATCGCGATCGCGTGGCTCGACAACTGTCCGAGATCGTTGGTGACGAGCCCGAGGCGGGGTTCACGCAGTTCCGCCTACGAGGGGATTCGTCCCTGTCGTGGCACACCATCGACTGCTATGCCCACAACCTGTCCGACGAGCCGGACATAGGCGGGATTCTGATCTCGGCGAGTGACGTCAGCAGTCGCGAGCGCCTCGCCAGGGCGCTTCAAACGTTGAGTGAGTGCAACGACGTGCTGGTGCACGCCAGTGACGAAGCATCGCTGATCGCGAACATCTGTCGTTCGATCGTGCACGCCAGCGAGTACATGCTCGCCTGGGTGGGCTACGTCGAACACGACGCTGACCAGAGCGTGCGTTTCGTCGCCGCCCACGGGGCGACGGAGTTCCTCGACGGACTGCGCGTGAGCTGGGGCGACAATGAATTCGGGCACGGTGCAACGGGCGAAGCCATCCGCTCCGGTACCACACACGTCATCAAGGACATCCGACGTGCGAAGCGCTGTCTGGCCTGGCGTGAACGAATCGAGGAGCAGGGCGCGCGCGCCGTCTGCTCGTTTCCGCTCATCGTGAACGGCACAACCATCGGGGCACTCTCGATCTACAGCCGCGAATACGGCAGCTTCGATGATGCAGAAGTTGAGCTGTTGAGCAAGCTCGCCGACAATCTCGCCTACGGCATCGCGCGCATCCGTGACGCGGAGTTGCTCAAGGGCAAAGAAGCGCACCTTCGAGAAGCCGAGCGCCTGGCCCAAATGGGTCACTGGGAGTGGGAGTTGCAGAGCGACCAGTTCACGTTCCTCGCCGACGAGATGTACGGCATTGTGGGCATCGACCCCCACCAGTGGAAGGGCACCTATCAGGACTTTCTCGCGACGATCGACCCCGTCGACCTCCCTTTCGTCGAAGCCGCCTTCAACGAGGCGTTGCGCAGTGGAAAGACTGAGGTGCTCTACAAGATCAGTCGCCCCGACGGCGAGCCTCGGTGGGCGCGAATGCACGCGGAATCGGTGCTCGACGCACGTGGACTCCCCGAGCGAGTCGTCGGCATCACGCTCGATATCACCTCCTATATCGCGGCCAAGCAAGAGCTCGCCCACTCCCGCCAGTTCCTTCTCGCGATCACCGACAACATGACCGAAGGCATGATCGCAACGGACGAGAGCGGCACCATCACGTTCGCCAACGCGGCCGCGGGGCGACTGCTTGGCAGCGACGCCACTGAGCTCATTGACGGACTCGTTCTCGAATATTTCCGAGTCCGTCGCGAGAACGGCCAGGCGGAAGACGCCGCGCGACAATTGAGCGCGGTATGGACGCGGGGTGATTCAATGAGCGTCGAGTACGACGTGCTGGTGCGTCGCGATGGATCGACGTTTCCTATCTCCTACAACGCGACGCCGCTACGTGACGAGGGACTGCGCGGCTGCGTCATTGTCTTCGAAGACATCACCGATCGAGCGGCCGCCCAACTCCGAGTCGAGCAGGAGCTCGAGAAACTGACCTGGGTCGGCCGGATTCGCGACGCGCTTGATAACGGGTCCTTCGTGCTCTACGCCCAGCCCATCGTGGACCTCGCAACTCGAGCCGTTCTGCAGCACGAGCTCTTAATTCGGATGGTAAGCGGGGACGGCGAGATCATTGCGCCCGAAAGCTTTCTGCCTGCTGCCGAAGAGTACGGACTCATCACCGAGATCGATCGGTGGGTCGTCGGTGAAACAGCCCGCCTCGCGGGACTTGGACACGCCGTCGAATTCAATCTCTCCGCCAAGTCCGTGGCCGATCCCGGCATGCTGTCGCGCATCGCGAGTGCGATCGAGGAGTTTGGCGCGCCGGCCTCCAACATCGTCTGTGAGATCACCGAGACCGCGTTGGTGCGCGAGCTCGGGGCGGCCGAAGAGTTCGTGCGCGGACTCAACGACCTTGGCATCAAGGTGGCGCTCGACGATTTTGGTGCCGGCTACGGCGGCTTCGCGTATCTCAAGCGCTTGCCCGTCTCGTATCTCAAGATCGATCGAGAGTTCGTCAGCGACCTCGTCGAAGAGGTCTCGAGCCAACACGTCGTCTCTGCGGTCGTCAGTCTTGCCAAGGCCTTTGGCATGCACACAATCGCTGAAGGCGCCGAAGATGAGCGAACCGTGCGCCTCTTGGAGGAGCTCGGCGTTGATCACGTCCAGGGATTCGTCTTTGGGCGTCCCGAGCCGATCAGCAGCGTTTTTGGTCGTGACACGGATCAGTCCTCTCGTTTCTAATTAGATCTTTTGTCCATCCTGAGGCAAAAGTAGCCACGGTGCCTGCTCGCCGCGACTGATTTCGGACGAGCGCGTCGAGGATCAATGGCGCTATCACTCAGACTCCACTACGAATGACCAACTCCAGTCAAATTCAATGAATTAAGGGCTTTCAGAATTACGATTTACCAGGAACTGAATAAGTTGCGACTGATCAGAGCACCGCGCAAGCGCGAACGGAGTCAACGGTGTCGGAATTTCTCATAGACAGTGACAGCTTGACTCCTGAGCAAAAACTCACTGTCACGTCCGAATTTCTCAACAACATTCGCACCGGCATGATTTTTCGCGACACGCGAGGGGTCGTCATCGAGTGCAATCGCGCCGCCGAAGATATTCTCGGCCGGTCTCGTGATGTGCTGCTCGGCACGAGCATCCCGCAGTTCGAGGGCCACGCCATCCATCTTGACGGCACCCGCCTCCAATTCGATCAGACCTGGGTGACCAGGGCCCTCGCGTCAAACCGCCCTGGTTCGATCGTCGCGGGTTTCGAAGTGCCTAATCGTATCTGTCGTTGGCTCTCAATTCGGTTCTGGCCGGCTGTCGTCAACGGCAAAGTCGTCGGTCTCATGACGTCCTTCGAGGACGTCACCCGGAAAGTCAATGGGGAACGCTTTTTGAAGCTCCTCAATCGAGTCAAAGACGCGGCCAATCTTGGCGGGAGCGACGACGAGCTGCTCCAGCAGGTCTGTGACGCCGTGGTGGAAGAGGGCCACTACTCGCTCGCCTGGATTGGCGCTACGTCGAGCGACGGCGGCGTCGAGATACTGTGCACCTCTGGTGCGAACGACTACGTCTTCAGCGGCATGGTGTCGTGGTGGGGATCCTCGGAGGCGGGTCTCGGACCTGCGGGCACCGCGCTGCGCACCAGCACGACCCAGGTCGCGAACGATCTGCTCACCGAGCCTCGCTTTGGTCCTTGGCGTGAGCGCGCCCAAGAATTTGGCCTCTCGTCGATGATCTCGCTACCACTGCAACTTGGGTCGCGCCGAGCCACACTTTCGATTTACGACGAACACGCCGAAGCCTTTGACGAGGTCTCCATCAAGGGACTCGAAGCGATCGCGCGAGAGATCGAGTCAGGAGTCGACGCAGCGATCTCGCTGCGACAGCGCCAGGTCGCCGTCGAAGAGTCGACCGCCGCAGCGAACGCCCTCAAGCGGGCGGAACTGTCACTGAGCGAGTCCGAACAGTGGTTCCGCACGCTCGTGGCACGATCAAGCGACCTCATTGTCGTGGTCGACGAGACCGGAATCTTTACCTACACCAACCCCATCGTCGACAAGCTCTTTGGTTACGAGAAATACTCGCTCGTCGGGCGCAACATCTTCGACCTCATTCACCCTCAAGATCAGAAGCTCGCCGAGCGGGCATACTTCGACGCGCTAGAACCCAAGGGCATGGAGCACCCGGTCGTCATTCGATTCCGCACGGCCGAAGGAGAGTGGCGATTCGTCGAATGTCTCCTCACGAACTGTCTCGGTGACCAGGCGGTGAACGGCATCGTCGGCAACGGGCGCGACGTCACCGAGCGCACGTATCTCACGCGTGCCCTGCAGACCTTGAGCGAGGGCAACCAGGTCCTCGTCCACGCGAAAAACGAGGACGAGCTCATTGCCGACATCTGCCACGCGATCGTGACCGTCGGTGACTATCCCTTGACTTGGGTGGGCTACCTCCAGCACGATGAGGACAAGACGGTGAATGTCGTGGCGAAGGCTGGACAAACCGGAATACTCGACGGACTGCGCTTTGGCTGGGGCGACAACGACCTCGGACTAGGGCCGATCGGCGAAGCGATTCGCACGGGTGGCGTGCAGATCAACGACATGCTCACGATGAATACCGCACCTGAACGACACGCTCGAGTCCACGAATTCGACCTGCGCTCGGTATGCGCCTTTCCGCTCCAGCTCCACGGCGAGACGATCGGCATGATCGCGATCTACTCCGAGCAGCCGAACTATTTTGGTCCGAACGAGGTGGACACGCTGGGCGAACTTGCGGCCGAGCTGGCCTACGGCATCGAAGGACTTCGCGATCGCGATCAGCTCGCGATCAATGAAGCGTTGACGCGAGAGGCGGAACAGCGTTTTCGTCTGGCCTTCGAGCACAACATGGCTCCGATGCTGTTCAGCGACCTCGAGGATCGGGTCATTGCGGTGAACGACTCCTTTTGTCGAATGGTCGGCTTTGCACGCGAAGAGCTCATGGGTCACGACTCCAAGCAGTTCACGTACCCCGACGACGTGGGCATCACCGAAGAGACACTTAACCGCCTCAGCTCGGAACAGATCGACCAGGTGCGCTACGTGAAGCGCTATCTGCGAAAGGACGGGCGGATCATCATTTCGGAAGTCTCGCGTTCGCCCGCGCGCGACGAAATGGGCAAGATCCTCTACTTCGTCTCTTCAGAACGCGACATCACCGAAGAGCGAACGTTGGCTGAACAGCTCTCACACCAAGCGCTCCACGACTCGCTCACCGGGCTCGCGAACCGGGCGCTCTTCGAGGACCGCCTCACGCAAGCGCACGCGCGTCTGGCGCGCCAGGGTGGCTACGGTGCCGTCCTCCTGCTCGACCTCGACGATTTCAAAGGCGTCAATGACGCCCACGGGCACCTCGTTGGCGATCAGCTGCTCACGGGCCTCGCCAGGCGATTCGAGTTCGTCACGCGGTCCAGCGACACCCTCTCGCGATTCGGCGGCGACGAATTCCTCTACCTCGCCGAAGGCCTCGGCTCGCCGCGCGAAGCCGAAGACGTCGCCAGCCGACTCATCGACGTGTTGGCTGAGCCCTTTACGATCAACGGACTTAACCTCGAGCAGCACGCGAGCATTGGCGTCGTGGTCTTTGACGGCAAGGGCGAAGACAGCTCGGAGCTGATCCAGCGCGCTGACGTCGCTCTCTACGAAGCCAAGCGACAAAATCGTGGACGCTTCGCCATGTTCACCGCGAGCATGCACCAGCAAGCGGTCAGCCACTTCGAACTCGTCCAAGAGCTCCGCCGAGCGCTGCAGAACGGTGAGCTCTCGATGCACTACCAACCCATCATCGATCTGGAGACGACCCGCGTGGTCGGCTTCGAGGCGCTGATGCGATGGCAACACCCCGAGCGGGGCTGGGTGCCACCGAACTCTTTCATCCCGCTCGCCGAGCAGAGCGATCTGATCGTCGAACTCGGTCACTTTGCAATTCGTCAAGCCGTCGAAGCGGCGAGCCACTGGCCGATCGGGGAGGTCGGCAGCGAGCTTCCGTACGTAACCGTCAACCTCTCGGCGCACCAGTTCCTCGACCCCGCCTTGCTCGGCACGATCGAATCCGCGCTCGCCTCAAGCGGCCTCGCCGCCGAGCGTCTCGTGGTCGAGATCACCGAGAGCGCCATGCTTCTCAACGTCGCCGAGACCATCAGCGTGATGGAGCGCATCTCCGCGCTCGGCATCGGTTTTGCGCTCGACGACTTCGGCACGGGGTATTCGTCGCTTTCCTACCTCGCGTTGCTGCATCCGACCATCATCAAGATCGATCGGTCCTTCGTGAGTCCGACGAAGGAGAGCGCTCGTAACGATGCGCTGCTCGAAGCCATCATCTCTCTCGGCCACAAGCTCGGCATGACGATGCTCGCCGAGGGTATCGAAACCGAGAACCAGCTCGAGCGTCTCCACAACTTGGGGTGCGAATTTGGACAGGGCTTCTACTGGTCGCCCGCTGTTGCGAACGACAAAGTTGGCGCGATGCTCCAGCGACACCGCCGCAAACATCACGCGCTGGTCTAGAGCCCGATCCTTTCGGACCCGGCGCAATGAGAGTTGATTCGGCTAGTGCCATTAGTCCGAGTCAACGTCGTCGACCAATCCAAGCCGTTCGCGCGCGGCGTTGATCTCACCGCCGACAAGAATCGCCAGTCCGGTGAGGTAGAGCCAAAAAATGAGGATGGCCACCCCCGCGAAGGCACCGTAGGTCTTGTCGTAGGACGAAAAGTCCGACGTGTACAGCGAGAACCCGAACGAAATGATCGCCCAGAGGATCGTGGCGGCAATGGCTCCCGGGCTCGTCCAGCGCCACCGCGGACTCTTGCGATTAGGTGCGAGGTAGTAGAGCAACGTGAAGAGCAGATTGATAATGATCAGTGCAACGATCCACCGAATGATGTTCCACAAGGCCTCGAACAACACACCGCTCACGGGCGCGCTGTTTCGAATGGAGTCGCCGATGGACGACCCAAACACCGTGAGTGCTGAGGCCGCTCCGCCGAGCACGATGCCGCCAATGAGCAACACAAGACCCATGCGCCGCTTACCCAAGAAGCTGCGATCGCGAGCGACACCGTACGCCATACCGAGTCCCTGCTCGACAATCACCATGCCCGAGACCGCGCTCCAGAGTGCGACGAGCGTGGCAAGAATGGTCGCGGTCAGGTGGCTATTCGTGCGCTGCGTCGCCTGGCTGATCGCCGTCGTAAAGACCTGCGAAGCGCCCGACGGCAGCGCTCTCTCCACGCCGTGGATGAGATCGATCACCGTAGAGCGACGCAACGCGACAAGGGACGCGACGCCCAAGAGAGCAATAATCGTCGGGAAGATGGACAGAAACCATCGAAACGCGAAGGCTCCCGCCGCCACGGTGACTCGGTCGACCTTCATGTGTCGCATCGCCGACGCGAGCACCTCACGCCAGCCGGGGCTACGAATCTGCTCTTTCAACTCCTCTACATGAGTGCGGGCACTTGACTCGACGGAGCGCTCGTCGGCGCGCAGAGCATGGAGCGCAGCGTGCGCGTCGTTCTCACCCGTTCCTTCATCCCCTGTGGGGTCACCCATACTCTGCCCCTTCGCGCTTACTACCGGTCGATTCCCAAATTTCAGGATCGTCCGTGAACGAAGACTAAATCCTAAGGACACGTGCGTCGGTGGTCGCAGGCAGAAACTAACCAGCACTCCCGTGGAAGTTCGGACACGGTGAGTCACCCCTGCCCGCCGAGAGACCGACACGCGTTCGTCACCATCGACTCGATCAACGTAGTTTTGACTGAAAACGTCAGCGGAAACGCGAAGTGGCACGTTCATCGCGAGCGAGCGGCGGTAGATTGCTGCTGTGCTCTCTCGTTACCACGCGTCGATAAATCCAGAAGAAGAGAACAACTCGCACGTCGCCATGCTGCGCATGGTCGGCTTCAACAAGCGAGTGCTCGAAGCGGGATGCGCCTCGGGGCACGTGAGCGAGCGCTTGAGCGCACAGGGTTGCAGCGTGGTGGGCATTGAGATCGAATCGGGCATCGTTGAACCGGCGATGCAGTGGCTGGAGCGTGTGGTCATTGGCAACATCGAGGAAGACTCCCTCTGGGAGGAGCTTGAGGGTGAAACCTTTGACGCGATCCTCTTCGGCGACGTGCTCGAGCACTTGAAGGATCCGCTGAAGACCTTGCGCGAGTCGGCGAAGCACTTGGCGCCATCGGGAACGGTCGTGATCTCGGCACCCAACATCGCGCACGCGGACGTGAAGATTTCTTTGATCAACGGTGACTTTGCGTACCGCGAGGACGGGCTGCTTGATCGAACGCACATCCACTTCTTCACGAAAGAGAGCCTGCTCGAGCTGGTGCGCGACGCGGGCATGGCGGTGGTCGAGATCAGCCGCGTGACGGTACCCGTCTTTGAGACCGAACTTGGAGTCAGTCGCGGTGACGTCGACGCAGCAACACTCGAGTCGATTCTTCGCGATCGTGAGTCCGAGACCTATCAGTTCGTCGTCAAAGTGACGCGCGACAACGCGGAGCACTCAATCGAAGATCTCTCCTACAAATTGGTCGAGTTGACTGACCTGCTGCTCGACGAAACGAAGCGAGCCATCTCGCTGAAGGCGGACAATGACGCACTCACCGCTCACGTCACGGAGCTCACGGCCCAACGTGACGAGCACCTTCGCGATCTCACGAGACTGCGCGAGCAGCGCGAAGCGATCAAGCGTGTTCTGCCGTCACCGATACTGCGCCTCGTCAAAGGAAAATTCGGAATCACCGGACGCGACTGACGGCTGAGTTTGCACGCCCGCGTTGACTTTTGAACCTCGGCGAACTACTGAACCGATGAGCATGCCGTACAGGCCGCGCCCTCATTAGGCAGCAGCGCACCGCACGCCGCACAGTTCGTCGCGGGACGATCCTTCGATCCGCACTCGTGAAAGAGGGCGCGACTGCCCGGCAGTGCTTCGCCGCACCAGACGCAGTGTTTGATCCGAACTTGCCCAGCACTGGTTGCGGGCGCTGCGACCGCAGTTGGCGCGTCCCGGGTACGGTCGTCCGTGGCGCCGCTCGTTGACGAAGGCGGACTGCTGACCTCCGACGTGGCAGCGGAACGAAACGAACTACTTGAGGGCCGTGAAGGACCGGGGGGATTCTGCTCGTACTGCGGAGCGCTCCCTGGCGGCGGTGGGACCGAGGGACCGCGCCGCGGAGAATCGATGAGTGTCACCGGCCACCGCGAGAACGCGAAAACTAAAAACAGGATCCAGTTCGCGAATATCGCGAACATGTCGATCCCCCAGACGATTCCGACTCTCCCAAGCTCGGAAACTGAGGCCGTACCTCCGAACGTGATTCCATAGGCGAACGAACGGAGGTCGAAGTACAGCATGATGAATGCGACGACCGTAAGCACCAAGGGAGTGAGTGGCGCCAGGATCCACGCTGGGGAGTAACCGGCCTGAGTGATGATCCGCTTGGTTGCCCAGTAGTTCACTCCGAGTACCACCAAATACACAACCAGGATGACAACGCTCACTGTGCTCCTCTGCTCCCGCGCGGTGAAGCGTTTCGTCGCCCGGTCGCACTACGGGGGGCAGGTTAACCCGAGTCACCATGACGGTCAATGATTTGAGGCTGTAATGGCACTCCAAACTCCGAGGGTCGCAAGAGGAACTGGTCTTCCGCCCATTTGAATTGCCCACTCGGCCTCGCAGATTTGAGGAAGATCTCGGCACTTCTCGCCCATGAGACAAGATCTGATCGTGGACGACATCGAAGATGGCTTATGCGATTGCATGCGGCCATCTCGTTCGAGCGAAAGTGAAGTGCCATGCTGATTGTCAACAGTGGGTATGACGACTCCGGTCACGAGGAACCGGGGCACCCCGAACGTCCCGCGCGGAGTCTGGAGGCGCGAGCGGCAGTTGGGGATCTCGAACTCGGCAGCGATCTCGTCGAAGTGCCCACGCACCTCGCATCGCGCGGCGAACTGGAGACGGTCCACGCGATTGACTATCTCGATGAACTCGAGGCTTTCTGCAGTGCAGGTGGCGGAAACATTGACGCCGACACGTACGCGACCGCAGCCTCCTGGGCCATTGCCCGCGAGGCAGCAGGCGCCGGACTGGCCGTGATACGAGAACTCCAACGACGCCAAAACGGCGTCGGATTTGTTATTGCGCGTCCGCCGGGTCACCACGCGCTGACAAACCGTGCGATGGGCTTTTGCCTTTTTAACAATGTCGCGATCGCTGCAATGGCGCTCGTTCAACGCGGTGAGCGAGTGCTCATCGTGGATTGGGACGTCCATCACGGCAACGGTACCCAGGAGATCTTCTGGGACGACTCGCGCGTGCTCTACATATCGACTCACCAATCGCCGCTCTATCCGGGTACCGGATGGGCCCAGGAAGTTGGCGGCTCCGACGCCCTCGGTCTCACCGTCAACGTGCCGCTACCTGCAGGAGCAACGGGCGACGTGGTGCTCCGCGCACTGGGCGAGATCGCCACACCCGTCATTGAAGCGTTCTCCCCCACCTGGGTGCTCGTTTCCGCCGGCTATGACGCTCACGCCGCCGATCCGCTGGCCAGTCTCCAACTGACGAGTGGCGATTTTGCGGCGCTTGGACGCGCGGTCGCTGATTTTGCACCATCACCCGGTCGGCTCGCCATTTTTCTCGAGGGCGGCTACGACCTCACTGCGCTGCGCGCCTCGGTCAGCGCTACGTTGGACGCGGCATTGGGAGGATCGCCACCCACCGAACGCGCCTCCAGTGGGGGACCAGGGATGGATGAGCTTGCTCGCGTAACCAGCGAGCGACGTGCCGCTATCGAACGGTTCGGTTCCGCCTAAGCAGTGTCCTTGCGGGGATGATCACTTCAGTCGCAACATCGCCGCCGTCTCCGCGGTCGAACTATCTGACGACAGAGCTCACAGAACTTTCGTGTCGCCGAGCGAGGGTGGGGAGCCGCTCCCTCCATGTCGCCTGACGCGTCTGCTTCGCGATCGAGAACAAGAGGAGGATCACCACGACCGCGCCACCAGCAGTGAGCGCCGCACCCATGAGGTACGACGCGACCGCGCGAGTACAGACCGAGCTCACGGCCCCGTGACCGAATTCGCTGTTATACGAGTTACAGGCTGCCTCTTGGGCGTGCCCGTGCATGAGTATCCACCCGCCAATGAAGGTGGTGACCAGGCCCAACAGGAGAGCGATCTTCCGTATCACGTCACAGGCTTAACGCACGAAAATCACAAAACGGAAAAAGTTGAGGGCAAGTTGACAAAAGGTATATCGCTCGTTTTAACCGTTAATCAGCGATTTCCCTTATTTCGCCGCGGGTTTCCGCCGCGTTCGCCGAGATCATTCCCCACAATTTGTAGTGATAAGTACGAAAACGCGCAGCGCCCTTGCATGCCAGTGCCCCGGCCGGCGAACGGCACCAGCGACATTGTTGCCTTAAAAGGGGCAGCCATCTCGTCAGGCGTGAGAATTTCTTCTCCGCGGAGCGCGGCTTCCCGCAGCGCCTATTGACTCGTCTCGGGATCGCCGGCACCACGTCGTGAATCCCCCAGTATGCCCATCGACACTCCGATCCACACCACGACCAACAGCAGCCAGATCACGAGGCGAACCCACTCATGAAGTCCGCCGATGGCGGGAATATTCGCGCTTGCGCCTAGTGGCGCGAACGCGACCCAGCCGAACGAAGAACGCGACCCAAGCGACGTCAACCAGCCGCCTACCAGCAGCAAGATGATGCCGAGCCCCACGACAAGGACTATTTTCTGAGCGACGTTGAGCGGAACTTTGCGCATCACCGCAGCATGTCACTCGAATACTCCCACGCGGGCGAAATGATTCGTAGGTCGATGACAAACTCGAGTCCACTGCTTCACGCGACGCGCGAATTCGATAGAAATTGGAGTTCCGTTACACTCAGCCCAACGACTAAGGAAGTGAGCGACTATGTCCGACCGATTGGAACCATTGGGGGCGTCGGTGGCGCGCCTGAACGATGTCGTCGCTGCGCTGGAACCATCGGACTACATCTCTCGCGCATATCCGAGCGAATGGTCTATTGCCGACACGTGCTCGCACCTGGGTTCGGGCGCGGTCATCAGTCGGCGCCGATTTGAGGACTGGGCAGCGCAGCGCGAGACCGATCCGTCGTTCAACTCCTCGGTGTGGGATGAGTGGAATGCCAAAGATCCGTCGGATCAGGTTGCGGAGTGCCTGACGAACGATGCGGCTCTGCTTTCGCTGCTGCAAGCCACGACCGACGAGCAACGAAGCGCCTTCCAGATGGCGATGGGCCCCTTCTCGTTCGACTTTGACGGCATGGTCGGACTTCGCCTGAGTGAGCACGCCCTCCATACGTGGGACATTGAGGTCGTCGGCGATCCGGGAGCGACGCTGCCCACTGACGCCGCCAATGTAATTTTGGACAGTGTCCAATTCATTGTGGCGCGTACCGCAAAGCCGACCGGCGAGCCCCAGAACGTGACCATCCGGACGCTTGATCCGCCTCGTGACTTCACACTGATTCTGGGCGCCGATACCGCCGAGCTCGTCGAGTCACCCGTTGAGGGCCCCGCAGACCTCGAACTTCCTGCCGAATCATTCGTCCGACTCATCTACGGTCGCCTTGACGCCGAGCACACGCCCGCACAGGTAACCGGCGATGTACTGGACGAGCTGCGTCTCGTTTTTCCCGGCTTCTAAGAGCGTCGACGCAGACATTTCAACGGCGTCCTCGAAGATCCTCCAAGACAGCGCGCGCGGCGCCGACCCCGCACATTCCATGCACACCGCCACCGGGAGGCGTTGATGCCGAGCAGAGGTAGAGCCCCGACGCGCCGGTGCGATAGGTGTTCCAGCGCATCGTCGGGCGAAACAACGTCTGGCGCAGCGAGCCCGCACCCCCGTTGATATCGCCTCCGACGTAGTTGGGGTTGTGGTCCTGTTCGTCCGCCGCCGTCATCGTCGAACGCGCCAGCACGAGATCTCGAAAACCCGGGGCGAAGCGCTCGATCTGTGCTTCGATGCGCGCGGTCATATCAACGTTGGAGCCATTCGGCACGTGACAGTACGCCCAGAGCGTCGCGTGACCCTCCGGCGCTCGCGAGGTATCGACCACGCTCGACTGGACCACGATGCAGTACGGGCGCTCGGCGTGGCGGCCCGCCGCCACTTCGGCCTCCGCGTGCGCGACCTCCTCGAAGGTGCCCCCGACGTGCACGGTCGCCGTTCGTCGACACGCGTCGGCCAGCCAGGGCACTGGACCAGAGAGCGCCCAGTCGACTTTGCACACTCCCGGGCCGTATCGAAATTTCGAGACGGCACGTCGATACCGCTCGGGCAGTCGCTCCGCGAGCACGTCCACCATCGTGGTGGGGGACGTATCGAAAAGCGTCGCTCGGGCCACCGGTAGATCAATCGCCTCACGGATCCAGCGCTCCGTGTGTACAACACCACCCGCTTCGTTGAACGCCTTCACCAGCGCGTCCACCAGCACTCCGCTGCCACCTTCGATGACTGGCCAGCCGCCCGCGTGCGCGCTCAGTGCCAAAAAGATCCCGAATGCTGCGCTCAAGGGCGCCTCGAGCGGCAGCATGGCGTGTGCCGACACGCCCGCGAGCAATGCTTTGGCCTCGTCGGTCGAAAAACGCCGTACGAGATGGGCGGCCGACGGCACACCCGCCAGTGCGAATCGAACCATGGTGACGGGACTGCGCGGCATCGATCGCAGGGGCGCCAGCACGGAAGCGACCACGCCCTCCGCGTGCGCTGCAAGCGGACCCATGAGACGCGAATACGGCGCACCGTCGGCGCCCAACCCGATCGCCGTCGCCGCGACCGTTCCGACGAGTGCTGCGGCCCGGCCATCGTCAAGCGGGTGAGCGAACGCGACCTCGGGCGTGCGCAGCCGCACCCCACGGCCCTCGAGATCGAGGTCGGCGAAGAACGGCGACAACGAGACGAGGGACTGAATGGTTGAACAGACGTCGTGGCGATATCCCGGCAAGGTCAACTCCTCTGTCCGGCACCCGCCACCCGCGCGTGACGCGCCCTCAAAGACCTCGACCCGAAGACCTGCGCGCGCGAGCACGAGCGCCGCAGCGAGACCATTTGGTCCCGATCCGACGATCGCCACGTCGAGACCACGGCTACTCAAAGGTCGAGCACCAGCGATTGTGACGCCGTGGTCACGGGCTGGCCAGTGAAGCGCAGCGCGATCTCATCGAGCGCATCGTCACTGCGGTCAGGCTTGTGGTGAAACAGCACGACGCGTCGAGATCCGGCCCTGCGAGCAAGTTCGACGGCGTACTCCCCCGCCGAGTGCCCAAAGTCTGCTTCGCGAGGCAACTCCGCTGCCACAAGCTGTGCGTCGTGCACCAGCACGTCGGCGCCGCTCGCGAGCGCCATGGCGTCAGGGTGATACTCGCCCCATCCGTCAGGCCCGGGGCCAAGTGCGCTCGGACAGTGGTCGGGCATGTAGGTCAGCACCGAGTGTCCATCGCTCACTCGAAAGCCGTAGGTTCGACCGCCCTTGTGGGGTACCTCTCTCGTCACGACGGTGAAGCCCTCAACAAGACGTTCGCCGGGCTCGTGCAATTCGAATCGCCAGTCGCCACGGAGCTCCTCTGGGCGCACCGGGAAGTGCGGCGGCGACATGCCGCGCGCGAGAACCGCGATCGCATCATCGCCGTCCAGCGGATCAGGTACCAGCACGTTCGCGCGTGCATCCTCGCGGTCGGCCGCACTAAAGAACGGCAAGCCGTGCAGGTGATCCCAATGGAGGTGACGGAGGATGATCGTGCCCGAGAAGGCGCCCTTGCACAGAGCCGTGCAGCTGCGCACCCCCGTGCCGGCGTCAAGCACCAACGTGGGCGCCGACTCGCCGTCGAGGCTCAGCGCGACGCACGACGTGTGACCGCCGTATCGATCAAACTCCCTCCCCGGAGCCGGCGTTGAACCTCGAACGCCCAAGAAGTGAACGCGCACGCGGTCAGCCCGCGCTCGCGTCTTCGCGTCGTTGGCCGGTCGAGAGCTGTTCTAGCGCACTGCGGTCGAGCGCCTCACCCGGCACCGACGCCACGCGACAGGCGGTCACGGCCACAATCGACGAGGTGCGCTCGCCGCCCTCGAGGAGCGCCCGCTCGCCGAGCAACGCTCCCGGCCCGTACTCCGCAAGACGCTCGCCGTCGACTTCGATGCGCGCCACGCCGTCCAGGATGAGATAGACGTGGGATCCGCGCTCACCTTGACGCACGATGCTCGTACCCGCATCGATCTTCATGATTTTAGGTTTAGCAGCGCCCGTCATGAGCTGTCGCGATAGCGAGCGCTCGAGCGCGGTCTCGACAACCGTGACGAAAGCCTCGGACTCTTGTTCACCCCACGGCGTGTGCTTGCCGAAGGACTTGCGATACCAATCCTGGAAATCGATGAGACCCGACTTGCTCACGAGCTGACCCGCGTGGTTGTAGACCCAGTGACGCGGAAACCGGCTCGCACCGCTCATCTCGAAGTCCGCCGCGCCCTTTGCGTGCAAGGTGAGCGAGAGTGTCGTCCAGGCGAGCGGTGCCTGCCACTGGATGAACGGCGCGCGTCGCACCGTGCGCGGCGCAGGCATGCCGGTTCTTCCCCCCGCGGTCTGACTGAACCGCACCCAGGTGTCGCCAAACTCGGGCGCGCGTTGAATGTCGGGCAGCGCGACAGCTTGGAAGACGTGACTAAGACTGCCGACACGAACCGTCGTGCTGCCGATCTGTCCTCCGCCGCAGTATCCGGCGTCGACGATGCTGCCGTTGTCCACCTCGATCCAAGCCGACAGCTCGTTGGCGAAGCGAAAACGGTCCGCTTCGCGCAACGAGTCAAGGTTCCCGAGCTCGTCGGGCGGTGGCGGGTCGTAGTGGGCAACACCCACTTCGAATGGAACGCGAGTGGTGCCCTCGACGGCTTCGGAGGGAATCCACGAGAGTGAGGTGACGGAGCTTTCGTATCGCATGGGCTCATTTTCCTGATGTTTCGGCGTCGGAAAAAGGGTGTTGCCCTATGAAGGGGGTGGTCCTGGCACCACCGCCGCCTTGGTGGGCTGCCCCCTTTCACCAAGGAGCAGGTGAGCGCAAACTATCGACGTGAATGACGCGAGCGCGACGAACCTCGGAGTGATCACCATCTTTCTCGCGGATGACAACCTCATCGTTCGCGAAGGCGTACGCGCGCTCATCAACCGCCGCGACGACTTGAAGGTCGTCGGCGTGGCCGAAGACTTCGAAGGAACGATCGCCGGTGCCACCGAGACGCAGCCTCACGTCTTGGTGACCGACATCCGCATGCCGCCGTCGTTCCATCGAGAAGGCATCGATGCCGCGAAGGAAGTGCGCAAGCGCCACCCGGGGACCGGCGTCGTGATCCTCTCGCAGTATGACGACCCCGAGTACGCAGTGTCGCTGCTCGCCGAAGGCTCGGCCGGGTACGGCTATCTCCTGAAGGACCACATCGCCGAAGGCGACCAGCTCATCGAAGCGATTCGAACGGTGGCGAGCGGCGGCACCGCGCTCGACCCCGCCATCGTCGAAGCACTCGTGCGACCGGTCACGTCGAGTGGCGAGCTCTCGCCCACCGAAGAAGCGCTGCTTGCTCTCGTCGCCGAGGGCAAGCCCATCAAGGCCATCGCAGCCTCCAGGGGCGTGCCCGCCGAGGCGGTTGACGCCGAGGTGGAAGCAGTGTTCTTGAAGCTGGCTCAGGGAGTGAGTGCGGGAAACCAGGGCGCCCTCCACCAACTTCGCCTGTTGCACCAAGCCATCGTGGACCGTGAAGAGCAAGGCGAAACGCTCTCGCGCCTCCTGCCCGGCGGCATCGCGGAAAAATTACGCCTCGAAGGACGTCATATCGGAGAAACTGAGCGAATGGACGTCACGGTCGTCATGAGCGACATTCGTTCGTACTCGGCCATCGCCGAGCACGCTGACCCCAGCCAGCTGGCCGGACAGCTCAACACGCATCGCGCCGCGATGAATCGCGCGATCCTCGGCGAAGGGGGTACCGTGATGCAGTTCGTCGGCGACGCCGTCATGGCAGTCTTTGGCGCGCCGACCTCACAGCCAGATCACGCCGATCGCGCGGTCAGTGCCGCGTTTGGGATGCACGCGCTCCAGGCCGAGATCAACGAACGCTGGATCGCCGAAGGACTTCCTGAGTTCGGCTTAGGTCTCGGGCTCTCGAGCGGTGAAGTGGCAGCGGCGCTACTCGGATCTGACGAGCGCCTCGAGTACACGCTGGTGGGCGACACGGTCAATCTCTCCCAACGACTTCAGCAGCTCGCGTCAGCCGGCGAAACGGTGCTGTCCGAGCCGACCTTGCGTGCGCTGTCCATAGACGTCGACACGATCGCCCTCGATGCGCAACTCGTGAAAGGTCGCGATACTCCCGTCCTCGCATTCAAGATCCTCGCCACCGAACGCGCCTCGGGCGCTGATCGTCGGCCACCACTCGAGACCGCTACGACCACACCGAGTGAAGGGGCACACCCATGACCGCAACGACCGCCAGCAAAACTCAGAATCTCCTCGAGCACGGGCCCGCGCTCGAAGTCCGCGGCGTACGAAAGACCTTCGAGGCCGAGATCGCGCCCGTTCGAGCCCTGCGGGGCGTCGATCTGACGGTGGAACGCGGCACGTTCTTGGCGCTGATGGGGCCGTCGGGGTGCGGCAAGTCGACCCTGCTGAACCTCATCGCAGGACTCGAAGATGCCGACGAAGGCACCATCGTGGTCGCCGGAGAGCCGCTCACCGACGGCTCGGAAGACGATCACGCGCTCATTCGACGCCGCCACATCGGCATTGTCTTCCAGTTCTTCAACCTGCTCGAGGGCATGACCGTGCTCGAGAACGTGGCGCTGCCCGCGATCATTGCCGGGCGAAACCGCAAAGCTGCCGAGACGCGCGCACGCGATCTCTTGGACCTCCTCGGCATTGGCGACAAGGCATCGGTGATGCCTGGTGTGCTCTCTGGCGGACAGCGTCAGCGCCTCGCGATCGCGAGGGCACTGGCGAACGAACCTACGCTGCTCCTCGCCGACGAGCCCACCGGGGCGCTCGACTCCGCGGGCGGTCAGGAGGTCATTGAGCTCATGAGTCGCCTGCACGCCGCCGGTCAGACCATCATCCTCGTCACTCACGACGCCAACGTGGCCGCCGCCGCCGACACCGTGCTCACCATGCGCGACGGACGCATTCTCGATGAGTCCAGCGCTGACGTCGACGCGATCACGAGGGGTGCGCTCTGATCGAGAACATGCCCACCCTGATCGCGAGCGACGAAGCAGGAGCGCGGAATCCGCCTCGCGCCACCAGCTCGAAGTGGTCGGCGATACTGGCCATGGTCTCATTCGCACTGCTGGTTGGGTCGTATATTGCCGCTCCCCACGCTGGTCATCTCACTCTTTGGGTCATCAGTGACCTCGTGGTGGCGGCGTGGGCGATCTGTGGTCTCGTGACGAGCACGCTCGCGCCGCCACTCGGGTGGCTCATCTCGTGCGGCGCAGTCGTTGCCGCGCTCGCGGCGGGTGCGGCGCAACTCGCCCAGGCCCACGATCACGGTGCGCACGGTGCCGCGCAAGTCGTGGCGATCGTGGCAGCGCTGCTGGCAATGGCGGTAGCGGTGCACGTACTGCTGTCGCTCCCGCGGGGTGTGCTCACGACCCGCGCTCGTCAATCGATGATGGTGACCTGGTACGCGGGAGCACTCATCGCGGCCGGTCTCCTCGCCTCCTCGACGCGCGTGTTCGCTTCGTGGCCAATTGATCTCGCCTGGGCGGTCGTGATCGCGAGCTCTCTGCCAAGCGTCTATGCACGCTACGTCAGCGCACCCGCCGCGGGTCGCCAGCGCATGCAGTGCTTCGCCATTGGACTCTCGCTCGCGATCATCGTCGCGCTCGTCACCCTCTGTCTTCATTGGCTAGTCGCGTGGCCGACGTCACTCGCCCCCACCATGCTCGCGGCGAGCGCACTAGTGCCCCTGGGTCTGATAGCGGGTGCGCTGCCCGTCGCCTCACGTGCTGACCGGATGCTCGTGCACGTGCTCACCGTGCTGGGCCTCACGGTGGTGGTGGTCGGCGCCTACCTGATCGCGCTACGAGGATTCGGAAAGGCGCCGAACAACACC
>DASZLS010000063.1:0-6446 GCA_035552255.1 Acidimicrobiales bacterium
GGCCGACTCTTGGTGAGCGCGCATTTTTCATTGATTGCGGCAGTGGTCAGCGCAATCGTGCTCGTTATACCGCTGGGTGTTTTGGTTGGCGTCATCTGTCTTCGCACTCGAGGGGTGAACTTAGCGATTGCGACGCTGGGATTCGCCGTTGCGGTGGAAAACATGGTGTTCGATTCGCCCACCCTCACTGGTGCCAACGGTATTGATGTCGGATCGCCCCATATCTTTGGTTGGAACATCAGTCCGGTGTCGCATCCCAATCGATACGCCATTGTGGCTGTCGTGATGCTGACCTTGGCCTGTATCGTTACCGCGAATGTCCGTCGTGGCGTCAGCGGTCGACGGCTGCTTGCAGCACGAGCCAACGAGCGAGCAGCATCTTCGCTCGGTATGCAGACCACCCAGGCGAAGGTCTACGCGTTTGCGTTTGGTAGCGCAATCGCCGCTCTTGGCGGTATCGTCATTGGGTTTGCGAACAGCTACATCGAGTTCTCGAACTTTTCGACACTGCCTTCGATTCAGGCGATTTCACAGTCGGTGGTGGGGGGTGTCGGATGGGTTGCCGGTTCGATCATCGCGGGAATTGGTCAAGTCGGAGGATTGCTCACGCAGGGACTTGATCAGTGGGTGGGCACGACGCTCGCCGGATACGTTCCGCTCGCGGGGGCGGTACTCCTCATTGTGGTGCTTATTGGTCAGCCTGATGGAGCGGCGGCCATTATCGCGGGCCAGGTGGCTTGGGTGGCTAAGAAATTGGGTCTTGCGAAGGCCGCACCACAGCCTCCGCACACGGTTGCCGAAACTGCCAATGCCGACATGAGCCTTGCTCGTCCTACGCCCACTCGCGTCGCACCTCGAGCCTTGGAGGTGAACGATCTTGGCGTGGCCTTTGGCGGCGTGGTCGCTGTTGACGGCGTGTCGCTCCACGTGGCGCCTGGCGAAGTGGTGGGACTGATTGGTCCGAACGGAGCTGGCAAAACGACCGTCATTGACGCCATCACCGGCTATGTGACATATCAAGTGGGCGACGTCGCACTTGGTGGGAAGTCGCTTGACGGCATGAAGGCGACGTCGCGCTCGCGTTCCGGACTCACCCGTTCCTTTCAATCGCTGGAACTCTTCGATGACCTGACGGTCTTCGACAATCTGGCGACGGCGAGCGACCCTCGTGGCTTCTGGCCCTACGTCACTGACATCGTGGCTCCGCGCAGCGCCAAGCTCAGTAGCGCGGCGGAGGCCGCAGTGCCGGAGTTTGGGCTTGATGGTGTCTTGCATCTCACGCCTTCGCAGCTGCCCTACAGCACCCGTCGATTGGTCGCCATCGCGCGAGCAGTCGCTACCAATCCGTCGGTGCTGCTGTTGGACGAACCGGCCGCTGGTCTCGATGATCAGGAGACTTCAGAGCTGGCCGAACTCGTGACGCGTCTCGCCCAACAGTGGGGTATGGGGATTCTTTTGGTGGAGCACGACGTCGCGATGGTGATGGGCGTGTGTGACCGCATCTACGCACTTGAACTCGGACGCCTGATCGCGAGCGGCACGCCGATTGAGATCCGCAACCACGAAGAGGTCATTCGCTCCTACCTCGGTACCGCTGAAGGGAGCGTCGGGTCACATGCCTAATGGTCTGCAAGAGTCCGTGGTTCCACTGGCAAGGTCAACGCCGGCGATATCTTTAACTGACCTATCCGTCGGCTACGGCGGAGTGCCAATTGTTCGAAATCTCAATCTGCACGTCAACCAGGGTGAGGTCGTAGCGCTGCTCGGTCCCAATGGCGCCGGTAAGACGACGACCATACTCGCCATCGCTGGTGAGCTCAAACCCCAAATTGGCACGGTCGAATTAAATGGGCACGTCACCACGTCGCCCCTCTTCAAGAGGGCCAAGGCAGGTTTTCGACTCATTACAGAAGAGCGCTCGGTCTTCATGACGTTGACGGTTTGGGAGAACCTTCGTCTCAGTCACAAGGACTTCAGCGCGTGCTTGGATCTCTTTCCCGAACTGAAACCACTGCTCGGTCGTAAGGCGGGACTGCTCTCAGGCGGTGAGCAACAAATGCTCACGCTCGCGCGAGCACTTGTCGGTGGTTGCTCATGTCTTCTCGCGGACGAGTTGTCGCTCGGCTTGGCTCCTCTCGCCTCCGAGAGGTTGCTCGCTGCGGTGCGTGCCGCCGCGGAAGCGGGCACCGCGGTGCTACTCGTTGAGCAAAACCTTGAACGTGCGCTCAAGGTGGCTGATCGCGCCTACGTGCTGCAGCGCGGTCGCGTGGTCATGGAGGGCGATTCAACATACATCACCGATCACAAAGAAGACGTGATCAATTCGTATCTTTCAGCCGCGCCGATACTCGATGAGTAAGCACCATTCTTTCTAGTGGCCGTGGCATCGATGGCGAATGACTCGACGAAGACGCAGATCGCTCCTCGAACAATCTAGATGGCGTTCAATTCTACGATGACAAAGTCCATTCTTTCGCAGCGTGACATCGCCTTCATGCTTTACGAATGGCTCGACGTCGAAGCGCTGACCGAGCGAACTCGCTTTCAGCAACACTCTCGAGAGACCTTCGACGCAGTTCTCAATTTGGCAGCGGAGCTCGCGGCAAGGGACTTCGCGCCACATAACGCGAAGAACGATCAACACGAGCCCATCTTTGTCGACGCACGCGTTCGTCTGAACCCCGAGATCGAAGTGGCGTTGCAGAGCTTCGCTCACTCAGGCATGCTGGCGGGTTCGATGGATGAGTCGGTCGGTGGTGTGCAACTGCCGCGAGTGATTCAAAGCGCCGCCTTTGCGTGGTTGCAAGCGGCGAACATCGCGACCGCTTCGTATTCAATGCTGACCATGGCGAACGCCAACCTCTTGCTGGCTTACGGCACTGAGGCGCAGATACAGACCTACGTGAAGCCGATGGTCGAGGGGCGGTTCTTTGGGACGATGTGTCTGTCGGAAACCCAAGCCGGCTCGTCGCTCGCTGACATCACCACACGCGCTGTCAAGAGTGACGACGAAACCTATCGCCTGTTCGGCAGCAAGATGTGGATCTCGGGCGGCGACCACGACATGGGCGACAATATCGTCCACTTGGTGCTCGCAAGAAGTCCGGATGGGGCGCCCGGCGTGCGCGGAATCTCGCTCTACATTGTTCCAAAGTTTCTCCTGAAACAAGATGGCGCCATCGGCGACCACAACGACGTGACGCTCGTGGGACTCAATCACAAAATGGGCTATCGGGGGACGGTGAACACTGTCCTCAGTTTTGGTGACGGCAGCCATTCGCCCAGAGGTGAGCCGGGGGCAGTGGGCTACCTGGTGGGAGAGGAATACCGCGGTCTCGAATACATGTTTCACATGATGAACGAGGCGCGTATTGGCGTGGGTGCCGGCGCCGCAGCACTCGGCTACACCGGCTATCTCCACGCACTTGCCTATGCGCGCGAGCGAAAGCAGGGTCGCCCCGTTGGTCACAAGGATCCGGCGTCGCCACCGGCGGCGATCATTGAGCACCCGGACGTTCGACGGATGTTGATTGCGTCGAAGTCGTACGTTGAGGGCGCGCTCGCGCTTGTGCTGTACTGTTCGCGACTCGTCGACGACGAACTCTCGGCATCGACAGAAGAGGAGCGCCACTTCGCGTCCGCTCTGCTCGATGTCCTGACCCCGGTGGTCAAGAGCTGGCCTTCCAAGTACTGCTTGGCGGCAAACGATCTCGCGATTCAGATTCATGGCGGCTATGGCTACACCCGCGACTATCCCGTGGAGCAGTTCTACCGAGACAATCGGCTGAACATGATCCACGAGGGAACGAACGGCATCCAGGGAATCGACCTGCTCGGTCGCAAGCTTCTCGGCGGCGGCGGAGCCGGGATGACGGTGTTCGCGGATGCGGTCGAGCGGTCCATTGCCAGTGTGGGTAGCCGCGCTCCCGAATACGCCGTCCAGCTCAAGCACGCGCTCGGTCAGGTGCGAGATGTTGTCGAGCGAGCGCTGGACAGTGGCGACACGGCAACGACGCTCGCAGAGGCGACCACGTATTTAGATAGCTTCGGTCATGTCGTCATCGCATGGATGTGGCTCGAGCAGTTGGCAGCAATCGGCGATCAACCTGGCGACTTCTACGAGGGAAAGAGAGCCGCCGCGCAATACTTCTATTCCTATGAGCTGCCGATCGGTCTCGCGGCGCTCGACACGATCGCCTCGGTGGGGCCACTGCTGCTTGAGCTCAACGACAACTGGTTCTGAGATCAGTCGTAGGTGACCCGAAGCGCTTGTTTTGGGCAGACCCTGACGGCGCGGTCGACGACGTCGGCTTCAGAAGGATCAATGTGCTCGCGCAGAATCTCAAGTTCGTCACTGTCGCTGACTTCGAACACGCTGGGCGCTTGTCCCGCGCAGAGTCCATTTGCTTCACACAGGTCCCGATTAACTTCAACTCTCATGAGTTGACCAGGCTCGGCACAAAGCGAACCGGCAAGCGCTTGTAGGCGTTGAAGAGGTTAGATCGCAACGGAGCGGGGTCACCTGCAGCTTCAATAACGCCCACGCGCTTCGCGAGCTCCTCGAGGAAAACGCGAATCTCGAGCCGGGCGAGGCGAGCGCCGAGGCAGAAGTGCGGTCCGCCACCTCCGAAGGTGAGATGGTGGTTCGGGTTGCGTCCAATGTCGAAGCGGAACGGATCGATGAAGACGTCGTCATCGCGGTTACCCGAGATGTACCACATAGTGACGCTCTCGCCTTCCTTGAAGCGATAGCCGTGGAAGTCGATGTCCTCGGTGACGGCGCGACGGAAGTACATGACAGGAGTCGCCCACCGCAACGCTTCTTCTGTGGCTGAGGTCGCCAGTTCGGGGTGTGCGGCCAGTCGTCGGAGTTCGTCCGGATTCTCGACGAAGGCCTGCACCGTCTGACTGAGTGCCGTGAGGACGGTCTCGTGGCCCGCGTCGATGAACAGCTCGAAGTACAGCGCAATCTCTTGATCGGTGAGGGGTCGTCCATCCACAGTGCTCTGGACCAGGACGGTCATGAGGTCGGAACCCGGCTTCTCGCGACGTAGCGCCATCAGCTTGTGCGCGTAGGACTGCGTTCCCTCTCGAGCCGCAACGTAGGCGTCCTTATCCGTGAGGATCTCGGGGTCATCTACGCCGAAGTCGGCCTTGGCGATGGCAATGACCTTGTCCCGGTCCTCGGTCGGCAAGCCGAGCATCTCACAGATAATGGTGATGGGGACGACGGACGCGACATCGTGGACGACGTCGCACACGCCCCGTTTCAGCGTGGCATCGAGCAGCTCCGACGTCAACTCTCGGATTCGATCTTCAAGTTCCGAAATCGGTCGATTGCGAAATCGCCGCTCCACGATGAGTCGGTATTGCGTATGGTCAGGTGGATCCATGTGCGGCAATGATCGTGCACCTTTGGCAGCGTCGTTCATTCGGCTGCGATCGGCGACCGTGAGTCCCGTCGGACCGCCATAGAGATCGTCCGAACTGAATACCTGAGGATTGCGACCGAGTTCAGTGATATACGAGTGTTTGCTCAGAACCCAGAACCCTGGGCCGTCGGGCTCGGGGTGCCGCCAGATGGGTGCGTTGGCACGGAGCCAGGTAAACCATTCGTGTGGAGTGCCTTGGGCAAACCTGTCCTTGTCGAGGAGGTTGATCTCGCTAGCGTCCATTTGTAGCGTCCTTTCGGTGGTTATGACAGAACCGCACGGACAACATCGCCGTTGCGGAGGGTTTCGATGGCGTCATTGACGCGATCAAGAGGAAATCGAGCGGAGATGGCAGCCCCGATGTCGAGGCGTCCCGCGGCCGCGAGCGCAACAAGTTTCGGGAAGTCTTCTCGGAAGCGAACGTTGCCGTAGTACGAACCGATCAGTCGCTTGGCGTCACGAAAGATGCTCGCGGCGTCAAGCTCAAAAACTTGGCCCTCGCGGGGGAAGCCGACCAC
Organism: Acidimicrobiales bacterium; assembly: GCA_035552255.1. Lineage (GTDB taxonomy): Bacteria > Actinomycetota > Acidimicrobiia > Acidimicrobiales > RAAP-2 > RAAP-2. The sequence goes on from DASZLS010000063.1 coordinate 5,951, forward strand.
GGTGACGGTCCCGCCCCGGCGAGCGCTCACATACGCTTGTTCCAAGGTGTCGATTCGACCGGCGACTTCGAAGCTGGCGTCAACACCGCGCCCGTCCGTGAGCTGGTGGATAGCTTCAACGGGATCGGTGCTCGTCGGATCGATGGCCTCGGTCGCGCCCGCTCGAAGGGCCGCCTCTCGCTTGATGGCACTCGGATCGACAGCCACGATACGCTCGGCACCGACCATTCGACAACCCTGTACGACGAAATGGCCGACGCCCCCGCAGCCAAACACGGCTACCGAGGCACCCGGTTGAACGTGGGCCGCGCGCGTCACCGAACCTACACCGGTGGCGACACTGCATCCGATCAGACTTAACTGGTCGGCCGGCAGCGCGGGCGCCACGGCGACGATGGTGTCTTCGTGAACAACGATCTCGTCGGCGAAGGCTCCAACGCCCGCGGCGACCATTGCTTCGGTGCCATCATCTAACCGGACTCGACGCAGAACTCTC
>DASZLS010000064.1:0-13589 GCA_035552255.1 Acidimicrobiales bacterium
TTTGGGTCTGCGAGAGGAGAGCCATTGCGATATCCCGAACTTTCTATTTCCCCGGGAAGAGTCGAGCGTTTCTTCTTGGAAGGTTCAGTTATTTGAACGGCATCTCTTGAAGATCATGAGGGGTTTAGCGGAATATCTTGAGCAGACAACGATCAATGTCATTGATGATCTGAAGAAGGTCTACGGTTTGACATTGACCGCAGCAGATAGCCACCAATTGACCGAATCCACCCAGCCGGGTACGTAGGCATCGCTGGACCGAATTGCAGCAAGGGCGGACGTGAGAGGACGGGGCATGACCGAAGCTGAATCCCCACACGATGACTGGGATGACTCCTACGTAGGCCCGCCACCGCCCTGGGACATCGACCGTCCGCAGACAGCGTTCGTCCGCCTCGCGGAGGCTGGCGCGCTCAGCGGCACACTGCTCGATGCCGGCTGCGGTACCGGCGAGCACACCATCCTCGCTGCGCTCCACGGCGCCCGCGCCCTCGGCGTCGACATCTCGCCACGCGCCGTTGAGACAGCCCGCCGCAAGGCCGCTGAGCGAAACATCGACGCGAGTTTCCGGGTACTTGACGCGCTCCACCTCGACTCGCTCGGCACGACCTTTGACACGATCATCGACAGCGGTCTCTTCCACGTCTTCGACGACGCCGCACGCGTCCAATACGTCACGTCCGTCCGCGCGGTGCTGCGCCCCGGTGGCCACCTTCATCTCATGTGCTTCAGCGACCGACAACCCGGTGAGTGGGGTCCTCACCGATTCACTGAAGACGAGTTACGCATCGCGTTTAGCTCCGACTGGCGTATCGAATTAATCGCACCCGATCGTTTCGACATCAACCCGGTGCTTGACACCCTCACCGCCGAAGCCTGGATTGCGGACATCGTACGAACGTCGTAGCTCGATCGGCGTCCGAGACGCTTCCGCGTCAACGTCTGCACGCAACCCGGTGATGCATTCTGCTTTCCGAACAAGTTCGAGACCCGAACACACCAGGGTCTACTCGCGTCTCATCCAGGTCGCTACGCACGCCTCGTTGCCCTCGGGATCCGCCAACACCCACCACGACGGCGCGAAATCGTCAGTCACCAATCTTCCGCCCGCGGCGATCGCTGACGTCACTCGCGCAGTTGCCTCGTCGTGAGCAACGTTGACGTCGACGTGAACACGGTTGCGCTGAGTGCGCGGTACATCCATCTGTTGGAACCAGAACGAGGGACCACGGCCTTCTGGGTCGCGTAACTCGTCACTGCCCTCGTCGCGATAGTTGAGTACGGCGCGCCAGAAGGCTCGCACCGTCGCAATGTCCATAGCGTCGATCGTTACCTGCACTTCCTCGACACGAGATGGATCGGCGATAAAGCCGAGGGAACGCGCCGTCAGTGAAATCGTTCGGGCGAGCTCCACGTCTCGCTCGCTGACCGCGTTCACTTCATGAGTAAAGAGTCGCACCGTCACGCTCGAATAGCGCAGGTCCACGTCTGGATGGTGGTTCTGCGATTGCGCGTGCTTGGCGATCTCGTTGACAAACGTGACGCCGCGCTCAAATGAATCCGTGAGGAAACAGGCACTCGCACCCGTGCCGACAACGCGCCAATCCTCCACACCCACTGCTTCGTGGAACTGCTGTGGCGTGACTGGCTGCACCATGGTTCGCAATCTAGTGGGGAAACGCCTCGCCGACGAAGTGAACCGCGATTCGCCTAGATCAGGCCGAGTGCACGCACCTCATCGCGCTCGCTGAGCAGCTCATCAGTTGTCGCCTGGATGCGTTCCTTAGCGAAGCCGTCAATCTCGAAGCCTTCCTTCACCTTCCAGGATCCCGCCCCGTCAGAGAGAATCGGAAAGCCAAACGTCAGCCCCTCGGGCACACCGTATTCTCCGTGGCTCGTGACTCCAACTGACGCGCACGTGTCCTGTGGCGTCTCGGTGACGAGGCTGCGTACGGTGTCAATCGCCGCATTGGCGGCTGATGCAGCGGAACTGAGTCCACGTGCTTCGATGATCGCAGCACCGCGCTTTTGCACCGTTGCGATGAAGTCGCCACGCAGCCACTCCCCGTCCGTGATGACTTCGGTCGTCTTTTTCCCTTTGATCGTGGAGTTCGCGAAGTCGGGGAACTGCGTCGACGAGTGGTTCCCCCAGATGGCGACGTTCTTCACGTCCGTCACGGGAGTGCCCGCTTCTTTGGCGAGCTGGGCGACGGCCCGGTTCTGGTCGAGACGCGTCATGGCGAACCACCGGTCTTCGGGAACTTCCGGCGCATTCGAACGAGCAATGAGACAGTTGGTGTTGCATGGGTTTCCGACGACGAGCACGCGAACGTCGCTCGCCGCGTGGTCGGCGATGGCGCGTCCCTGCGGTTTGAAGATGCCGCCGTTGATGTTCAACAGATCGCTCCGCTCCATACCCGCCTTGCGCGGAACGGAACCCACCAGCAATGCCCAGTTCGTGCCATCGAAGGCGTGATTGAGGTTGCTCGTTGCTTCGACACTCGTGAGCAGGGGGAAGGCGCAGTCGTCGATCTCCATCAAGACGCCATGCAGCGCTTTCATCGCGGGTTCGACTTCGAGCAGGCGCAGTGCCACAGGCACATCAGGCCCGAAGATCGCCCCTGAGGCAATTCGAAACAGCAGGCTGTAGCCGATCTGACCGGCGCCGCCGGTCACGGTCACATTGACGGGGGTCATTGACTCTCCTTTGGTTAGAGACGCTCGGCGATCGCCGCAGCGAACTCCGAGCACTTCACTTCAGTAGCGTTTTGCATCAGTCTCGCGAAGTCGTAGGTGACGATCTTCTCCGCGATGGTCGCTTCGAGTGCGGTCACGATGTCGTTCGCCGCGTCGGTCCAGCCGAGGTGCTCGAACATCAACACGCCAGAGAGCAATACCGATCCGGGGTTGACCTTGTCCTGACCGGCGTACTTCGGTGCCGTGCCGTGGGTCGCTTCGAAGATGCCGTGACCGGTGACGTAGTTTATGTTGGCTCCCGGCGCGATGCCGATGCCACCCACCTGCGCCGCAAGGGCGTCAGAGAGATAGTCACCGTTCAGATTCATCGTGGCGATGACGTCGAACTCACTGGGCCTGGTCAGCGCCTGCTGGAAGCAGATGTCCGCGATGACGTCCTTCACCAAGAGCTTGGATCCCGGCTTACCGTCGCAGTCGTCCCAGCCGACGGCGACGTCGCTGAACTCGTCGCGCACGAGCTGGTAGCCCCACTTCATGAAGGCACCTTCCGTGAACTTTTGGATATTGCCCTTGTGTACGAGGGTCACGGACTCTCGCTCATGAGCGAGCGCGTAGTTGATCGCCGCGCGGATGAGGCGGTCGGAACCAAACTTTGAGATGGGCTTGATGCCAATGCCGCTTCCATCGCGAATATCCCAACCAAAAGCGTCCTTCAGAAAGCTGCGGAGCTTCTCGGCTTCCGCGGTGCCGGCCTCCACTTCAAGTCCGGAATAGACGTCTTCGGTGTTCTCGCGAAAGATCACCATGTCGACGAGCTCAGGATGGACGACAGGGCTCGGTACGCCTTGGAACCAACGCACGGGGCGCAGACACACATAGAGATCGAGGATCTGTCGTAGCGCCACGTTGAGCGAGCGGAAGCCGCCGCCGATGGGCGTGGTGAGCGGTCCCTTGATCCCGATGAGGTATTCGCGAAAGTCGAGCACCGTCTGGTCGGGCAGCCAATCGCCGGTCTCGTCGAACGCCTTCTGGCCCGCGAGCACTTCTTTCCACTCGATCGTCTTGCCGTACTTTTTCGCGGCGGTGTCGAGTACCAACTTCGCGGCGGGCCAGATGTCAACGCCGGTGCCATCGCCTTCGATGAAGGGGATGATGGGGTCGTCGGGGACGTGCAGAACACCCTCAGTGCTCATCGTGATTTTTTCAGCCATGGAGCCCATTCTAGGTATTTTTATGAATGCCTCTTTTGGGCCGCCAACCCGCGAAAGCTCCTATTGGTACAGGGCTTGACAGATCTCGCGCGTGGCTGTTGAACGGTTGAGGGTATAGAAGTGCAAGCCCGGTGCACCGGCGTCGAGGAGCTGTTGACAGAGCTCGGTCGCGGCACGAATTCCTTCCGCGCGCACGGCCGCAGCGCCACCGGCGGCGTCCGCCGCTTCGAGACGCCCGACGAGCGCGTCGGGCACCGTGGCGCCCATAACCGCCATGCGACCCACGCCCTTGAGCGTCGTGACAGGCATGATGCCGGGAAGAACCGGCTTTTCCACCCCGAGCTCCGCCAAGTCGGCCACCAGGTGGACCCATTCGTCGAATTCAAAGAAGAACTGGGTCACCGCAAAATCGGCCGCCTGAAGCTTTCGAGCGAGATGTCGACGGTCCTCGGCGCGATTCACTGAACGCGGATGACCCTGGGGATGAGCACCCACCCCGACGCAGAACTCCCCCACCTCGCGGACGAGTTCTACGAGCTCCATGGCGTAACGAAAATCCGAGGACGCTTCGTCGTCGTCCGCAGGCAAGTCGCCGCCGAGAGCCATGACGTTGACCACCCCCGCGTCGAGGTAGTTCTTCAGAAGATCGCGCATCTCGGCGCGACGATGACCGACGCAGATGAGGTGGGCCATGGCAGTGAGCTCTCCCGTGCGCTGAATTCTCGTCACGAGATCGAAGGTTCGCTGACGAGACTCGCGGCCGCCTCGGTAGGTCACCGAGACGAACGAGGGTTCTAGCTCACGCAGATCAATCAGCGTCTGTTCGAGCACCGTCGATTCATCGTCGGATTTGGGAGGAAAGAACTCGAAGGATCGCGTCTGACCGCGTCCAAGCAGCTCGTCAACGCGCAAGGAACTAGTTGGCACGACCGAAATCGTCTTCAATTCGTTCGATGTCGTCTTCACCAAAGTATGTTCCATGCTGCACTTCGATGAACACTACGGGAGTGGTGCCGCGATTTTCGCAGCGGTGCAGCTGGCCTATCTCGATGTCAATGCTCTCACCAGCGGGCACTTCGTGCTCCACACCGTCGAGGACCACGGTCGCCACACCGTTCACGACAAACCAGTGCTCTGCACGGCGAGCGTGACGCTGATAGCTCAGACGCTTGCCTGGGTTGACGACCAGGCGCTTTACCTTGTGATCGAACAGCTCATCGTCAAGTACCGTGAACGAACCCCACGGCCGCTCATCGACTTCTCGTCCCCGTGCATCCCGATTTGTCATCTGACCCTCTCTGCAGCCTGGACAGCGTTTCGTAACAGCATGGCACGTGTCATTGGACCAACGCCACCGAGACGAGGTGTGATCCAACCCGCTACTTCACTGACATCCTCGGCGACATCGCTGAGAAGTTTCTTACCCAGAAAGCTCGTACCCGCCCCTACGACCGCGGCGCCAGGCTTCACCATGTCGCGCGTCACGAGTCCCGCGCGACCCGCCGCCGCGACCACCACGTCGGCGCTTCGCACGAGCTCGACCAGATCTTCGACGCCCGTGTGCACGACGGTGACCGCCGCGTTGCAATGTGGTCGTCGCATGGCCATCAACAGCGCGAGCGGTCGACCAATGGTGAGTCCACGCCCAATGATGACGACGTGTCGACCTTCGACGGGTACGTGGTGGGCGGCCAAGAGTTCAACGATCCCGTTCGGTGTGCAGGGCAGCGGCCCCGGTGCACCCATGACGAGGCGGCCCAAGTTCGTGGGGTGCAGTCCGTCGACGTCTTTCTCGGCCCGAACGCGCAACAGCACCTGTTCTTCGCTCACTCCTTCAGGGAGTGGCAGCTGCACGAGTATCGAATGCACGTTGTCGTCGTCATTGAAGCGGTCAATGATCTCTTCGATCTCGCGCTGGGATGCCGTCGCGGGCAGGTGCACATCGAAAGCGCGCACGCCGATCTCCGCGCACTCTTCGATCTTCATCTGCACGTAGCGAGCGCTCGAGGGATCGTCGCCCACGAGAATGGTGCCCAGCCCAGGTGTACGGCCCATAGCAATGAGCCGATGTACCCGATCAGCCAGTTCCATCTTGATGCTCGCGGCGAGTCGTTCGCCGTCGAGTAGTTCTGCGCTCATGACCCTCCTAGTGACGAAAGTGACGCTCGCCGGTGAGCATCATGACCACTCCGGCTTCGTCGGCGGCTTCGATGACGTCGCGATCACGCACGGATCCGCCCGGTTGGACGACCGCACTCACCCCAGCGTCGGTGAGCGACGTCAAACCGTCCGCGAAAGGGAAAAAGGCATCCGAGGCAGCGGCCGCGTGGTGCGCACACTCGCCGGCTTTGGACACCGCGATACCCGCTGCGACGACGCGAGACTGCTGTCCGGCGCCGATCCCGACCGCCACGCCGTCGCGCGCGATGACGATTGCGTTCGACGTCGTGCGCGCGCATACGCGCCACGCGACGATCAAATCTTCGAGCTGCTGCTCACTCGGCGTGGCCTTGGTCACGCAGCGCCACTCGTTCGCGGGCACCACGATCTCGTCGGCGTTCTGCACCAGCGCGGTATCGCCGAAGGTGCGAACGGAGAGCCCGAGAGGCTCGGGAGCGGGGGCGCTCAGGAGCCGCGTCGCTTTTCGCCGGGTCACGAGAGTAGCGATCGCTTCCTCGGAGTACCCGCCCGCGATGACGACGTCTGCTTGAGGACCCGCCGCAATGAGCGCCGCGACATCCGCGTCAACGTATCCGCCAAGTGCCACGATGCCGCCGAAGGCGCTCTGTGGATCGGCGGCCAATGCTTTCGAAAAGGCGTCGCCGAGCGAGGACCCGAGTGCCGCGCCCGAGGCGTTCGCGTGTTTGATGATCGCCACCACGTCGTGCCCGGGAAGGTCGCTATTCATCTCGTGCACCAGTCGCCACGCCGCGTCAGCGTCAAAGAAGTTGAGGTAGGACAACGCGCTGCCCGCGTGCTGGACCACTCCGTCCCACCACGGCGTGGTGCCCGCCACTCGGTATCGGGCGGCAACTTGGTGGGGATTCTCGCCGTAGCGGGTGACCTCGGCACGCTCGAGGGTGAGGCGCAACGTCGCGGGCACCGTCGTCTCGGTCGCGCTCGGCGCTTCTCCGAAGACGGCGCCGGCGTCGAACCACTTGGCGACGTCCGCGTCGTACTGCGCGGTGTGCGCGAAGGCCGCTCGAGCGAGCTCGTGACGAGTCGAATCGGACAGCGTGCCCGACGAGGTGATCTCTTCCAAGACCGCGTCATACTGCGCGGGATTCGTCACGACGCCGACGTGACGGTGGTTCTTCGCGGCGGCGCGCACCATCGTCGGCCCTCCAACATCGATGAGCTCGATCGAGGGATTCGACGTGAATGGATAAAGGTTGCAGACGACGAGAGCAAACGGCGCGATGTCGTGCTCATTCAACGCCGCTACATGTTCGGGCTTGTCCAGATCAGCGAGGATGCCCCCGTGGATCTTCGGATGGAGCGTCTTCACGCGTCCGTCGAGCATTTCGGGAAACTCGGTCACTTCGTCCACGTCGAGATGCTCGATCCCTGCATCTTCGAGGGCTCGTGCGGTGCCACCCGAAGCCACGAGCTCGATGCCGTGTGCGCGAAGGCCCTTTGCGAAATCGACCAGTCCGGTCTTGTCCCACACGCTCAACAACGCTCGCATCTAACTCTCCTCCAGGGCGCCGGCCACGCTCTCGGGTTCAAGCCCACGCGCGAGTGACGCCATCACCCTAGCGATCACCTCGGGATAGAGGGCGCGCTCGACCGTCTTGATTCGCTCGTGCAGTGAGTCCTCATCGTCGTCGGGATAGACCGGCACGCGACGCTGGGCGAGGATCGGACCGTCATCGAGCGCCTCGGTGGCGACGTGCACGGTGCATCCCGACTCTCGCACGCCCGCAGCGAGCGTGGCAGCGACCGCGTGCCATCCCTTGAAGTCCGGCAGCAGGCTCGGATGCGTGTTGAGCACGCGACCGGGGAACTCCCGATGGAGCGCGTCGGTGACGATCGTGCCGAAGCCCGCCATCGCCACGAGGTCGATGCGGTCCTCGATCAGGACCCGGGCGAGCTCAGCGCTGTAGGCGTCACGATTGAACGAGGGACCGAAACCACCAAACAGTTCGCGGTCGACGAGCCGTGCGGGCAGCCCCGCTTCGCGCGCCACATTGAGCGCTCGACAGGGACGATCGGACGCCACGAGGCTGATGCTCAGGTCTGACTGCAACATCGATTCAAGGATGGTGCCAGAACCCGACACCAGGACACAGAGACGAACTTCGCTCAAGCGCTACATCGCCCTGACGATGTCGACCATCTTCTCGCCAGCCTCAGTGGGGTTCGCGCACACGTGCACGCCTGCGGCGGCGAGGGCTTCCATCTTTGCTTGCGCGGTGCCCTTCGATCCAGAGATGATGGCCCCCGCGTGGCCCATCTTGCGGCCGGCGGGCGCGGTGACGCCCGCGATGTAGGCAACAACGGGCTTGGTCATGTTGAGCTTGATCCACTCGGCGGCGCGTTCTTCCTCTGACCCACCGATCTCGCCGATCATCATGACGGCCTTGGTCTCGGGGTCAGCCTGGAATGCGGAGAGGCAATCGATGAAGTTTGTTCCCGGTACCGGGTCACCGCCGATCCCGACACAGGTGGTCTGGCCAATTCCCTGCTGGCTCAGCTCGTGCAGCGCCTGATACGTGAGCGTGCCAGAACGCGAAACGATGCCGACGGGACCTCCCGCGAGGGCGATGTCGCCCGAGGTGATCCCGATGTTGCACTTGCCGGGGCTGATGATGCCCGGGCAGTTCGGTCCAAGCAGACGCACGCCCGGGAACTCTTCCACGAGACGGTTGTAGGTAACGGCTTCGTCGTGTGCCGGAATGCCCTCGGTGATACAGACAATGAAGGTGATCCCGCCTTCCGCCGCTTCGATGATCGCGTCGGCGGCGAACTTGGGCGGCACCACCACGAATGATGCGGTGGCACCGGTCGCAGCGACCGCTTCCTTCACCGAATCAAATACGGGAACGCCGTCGACATCGGTGCCACCCTTGCCGGGCGTCACCCCTGCCACGACCTTCGTGCCATAGTCGCGATTGCGCAGACCGTGGAATCGTCCTTGACCTCCGGTGAGGCCTTGCACGATGACCTTGGTGTTTTCGTCTACAAAGATGCTCATCGTTCTTCCTTACTTCGCCAGAGCAACCGCGCGGCGCGCGGCGTCCAGCATCGTTGCTTCGGTAACTAGCTGTTCGTTGAGGTGCGGCGCGAGGATCGCTCGCCCCTCAACCGCGTTGGTGCCGTCGAGACGCAGCACGATCGGCGATTTAATGTCGACGCGCCCGAGCGCTTCGAGGACGCCGTTGGCGACTTCGTCAACGCGGGTAATTCCGCCGAAGATGTTGACGAAGATCGACTTCACCTTGGGGTCAGCGTTGATGACCTCGAGCGCCGCCGCCATCACGTCAGCGTTGGCGCCGCCACCGATGTCGAGGAAGTTGGCCGCCGTGCCGCCGACCTGATTGACGACGTCCAGTGTTGACATTGCGAGTCCCGCACCGTTGGCAATGATGCCCACCGTGCCGTCAAGCCCGATGTAGTTAAGGCCCTTCTCTTTGGCCATCTTCTCGCGAGGATCTTCGAACTCGTCGGCGCGATACTCTTCCCACTCGGGGTGACGGTACGAGGCGTTCTCGTCCAAGGTCACCTTCGCGTCGAGCGCGTGCACTTTGTTGTCGACGGTCAAGATCAAGGGATTGATCTCCGCGAGATCGCAGTCACCGCGGGTGTAGCAGTCGTACAACTTGACGAGCAGCTCGGCGGCCTGCTCGCGCGCCACCTCGTCGAGTTCGGCTTCAGCCACCCAGCGACGAGCGGTTTCTACGTCGAGTCCGCGGACGGGATCAACTTGGAGCATCGCGATGGCGTCGGGATTCTCTTCGGCGACTATTTCGATCTCGACGCCGCCCTGGGCGCTCAGCATCCCGAGATGCGTCTTGTTCTGACGATCGAGGGTAAAGGACGCGTAGTACTCCTTTTGGATGTCGCTCGAGCGCTCGATCCATAGTCGCTTGACCACATGTCCTTTGATATCGAGTCCCAAGATGTTGCCCGCATGCTCTCGGACCTCGTCAGCGTTCGTGGCGAGCTTGACGCCACCAGCCTTGCCGCGGCCACCGACTTTTACTTGAGCCTTGACGACAACCGGATAGCCGACGCGCTCGGCGACGGCGAGCGCGTCATCCACGGTGTCGGCGACATCGCCGGGCGACGCGGGAATGCCGTAGCGCGCGAAGTACTGCTTGCCCTGATACTCAAAGAGGTCCATTTACTTCTGCTTTCGTTCGATAGTGCTTAGGGGGTAGTCGGTCAGCTGATCGTTTCGCGCTCGTCGAGCGTTGCCTCAAGCCACGAGCCGATCTCGTCCAGCGAGGCGCCGGGTGTGAACACACGTGCGACCCCACCGCGCTCGAGCTCGGGCACGTCATCGTCTGGAATAATGCCGCCCACCATCAGCAGCACGTCCTCGCGCCCCTCGCTCTGCAGCAGGTCGACGATCCGAGGCACGAGAACGAGGTGCGCGCCGGAGAGCAGTGACAGTCCGAGGGCGTCCGCGTCTTCTTGGATCACGGCTTGGACGATATGCTCCGGCGTCTGGTGAAGCCCCGTATACACGACTTCAAATCCCGCGTCGCGGAGGGTGCGAGCGATGACTTTGGCGCCTCTGTCGTGGCCATCAAGGCCAGGTTTCGCGACGACGACTCGATACGTGCGCTTCATCAGTTACTCAGCATAGATGTACCAACAAGCGGTCCTAATTCTCGAGGCCATTCCTTAATCTCTGTTCATTTTCCGATGGGCACAGCGGCGCGCGGGTAACCGCCGTCGAGACGTCGTCGCCCGTCGAGTAGGAAAGGATCATGGGAAATGGCGCTCGCGAGCTGCAAAACGTCGTCGTACTGGGCGGTAGCTCGGACATTGCGCGCGCGCTGACGAAAAAGCTGTGTCTCGCCAACACGCGCACCGTGATTTTGGCGGGCCGCAACCAGACGCTCCTGGACGCGGCCGCGCTGGAGGCCCAGGAGTACGGCGCCGCGAAGACCGACACCGTACTCTTTGACGCCGAGGATCCTTCAAATGCGGCGAGCACCGTGAGGGAGGCCTTCCACAAGGCGGGAGACCCCGTTGACCTCGTGGTGGTGGCGGTTGGGATGGTCGGTCGCCAGCTCGACGACGAAAACGACGCGCTGGAATCGGCCCGAATGATGACGGTGAACGTCACGTGGCCGGTGACGGCGCTCGCCGAGGTCCGTCGACGACTGGTCGACCAAGGCAACGGCCGCATTCTCGTGCTGACCTCAGCTGCTTCCGTTCGCGTTCGCCGGGTCAGCTATCTCTACTCCGGCGCAAAGGCGGGGCTCGACCGGCTGTGCGTCGGGATGGCCGAGTCATTGGTCGGCACGGGCGTTCGACTCCAGGTGATCCGTCCGGCGGCCGTGCGTACGAGGATGAGCCTCGGCTTGACGCCCACGCCCTTTACGACCGGTCCGAACGAAGTCGCCGACAATGTCATGCGCGGTCTCGAGAGCGAAGAGCACGTCATCTGGAGCCCGCCCATCCTGCGCTACATCTTCATATTGGTTCGTCTCATGCCGCCGGCTCTCTGGCGGCGACTCGCAAACCGCTGAGCTATCCGCGCTTGAGCGGTGTCATCGCGAGGACCAGATGCTTGGTCCCATGATCCTCGAAGTTGACCGTCGCTCTCGAGTGCGCACCCTCACCTTCGACGCGAGTCACGGTGCCTGGACCGAATCGATCGTGGATGACACGGTCACCTACGCCAAGACCAAGCTTTTCAGCCCCCGTCGAGCGTACCGGTGGCGCGGCGCCGGTGCCGAAGGCTCGTCCCTCGGTGAAGGACGTCGAACGCCCTACGAAACCGTCGTCGTCCAGCGAGAAGCTTGAGCGACGGGTGGGCAGCGTTGATGTGAGATCGGTGATGAGCTCGCTCGGCACCTCTTGGAGGAATCGACTGGGAATCGCTTCGAGTCGCTGACCCCACATCGTGCGGGTCCAGGCGTGCGTGAGGACGAGATGACGCATCGCACGAGTGACCCCCACGTAGAACAGGCGTCGTTCTTCCTCCAGCTCCGCGTCGTCGGAGAGAGCGCGGCGATGAGGAAACACGGTCTCTTCGAGTCCGGTCACGACCACGGCGGGGAACTCCAAACCTTTCGCGACGTGCAGCGTCATCAACGAGATCGCACCATCCCCGCTCCCGAGTTGATCGGAGTCGGCAACGAGAGCCATCCGCTCGACGAAGTCGAGCAGTGTGTCGTACTGGGCGGCGGCCGAGGCAAGCTCGCCCAAGTTCTCGAGTCTCGAATACGCCTCGTCACTGTCTTCGGCGCGAAGTGCGTGGCCCATCCCTGACTCGCGCACAATCGCATCGATCATCTCGCGTGGACTCAGATCGTTCGCGAGCGCGCGCAGCTCGTCGAGCATGAAGGAGAACTTGTCCACGCCCGCCAGCGCGCGACCGCTCAGCCCGGCGGCAGCGCCGTGATGCGCCGCTTCGGCGAAGGACAGTCCGTGCTCAGCCGCGTAGGCGCCGAGCTTGGCCTGCGCCGACTCACCGACCCCGCGCTTAGGTTCATTGATCACTCGACGCGCCGACGCTTCGTCGCGCGGGTTCACAATGAGACGCGCGAACGCGAGCGCGTTCTTGATCTCCTTACGGTCGTAGAACCGCATACCCGAGATGACCCGATAGGGGATGTTGGCGCGCAGCATCTCTTCTTCGAGGACTCGGCTCTGTGCGTTGGTGCGATAGAAGACAGCCATCTCGCTCCAGCCGATGCCGTGTTCGCTGCGCAGGCGTCGCAGCTCGCTCGCGACCCACCGCCCCTCGTCATACTCGTCGCCCGCTCGATAGAGACGCAGCTTCTCGCCCTGGGCGCCGTCGGTGAAGAGGTTCTTCGCGTGCCGACTCGCGTTTTTCGCGATGACCGCGTTCGCGGCGTCAAGGATCGTTTGGGTGGAACGGAAGTTCTGCTCAAGCAAGATCACATCGGCGTCCGGAAAGCGCTGCTCGAACTGCAAGATGTTGCGCACGTCCGCCGCGCGAAAGCGGTAGATCGACTGATCCGAGTCGCCCACGACGCACAGGTTGCGGTGTTCGGCGGCGAGCATCATCACGAGCTCGTTCTGCACGCCGTTGGTGTCTTGAAACTCATCGACGAGTAGGTAGTGGAATCGCTCTTGATACGAGCGCAGTACCCGTTCGTCGGCTCGCATCATCGACACTGCGTTCACTAGCAAGTCGTCGAAGTCCATGGCATTTGCGGTGCGCAGGCGCTTCTCGTAGAGCTGGAAGATCTCGGCAATTCGGCGGCGCTGCGGGTCATCGCCGTAGAGGTCGAAGTAGCGATCAGGAGTGATCATCTCGTTCTTCGCCGCGGAGATCGCGGACGAGACGCTGCGCGGCGGGAGCCGCTTCAGGTCGAGGTTGAGCTCTTTCATGATTCGCTCAACGGCAGTCTCGGCGTCTCCCGCGTCGTAGATCGTGAAGCCTCGCTCGTAGCCGAGCACGTCGGCGTGGGCGCGCAGCATCCGCAAGCACGCCGAGTGAAAGGTGGAGACCCACATGCGATCAGCGTCGGG
>DASZLS010000065.1:0-29452 GCA_035552255.1 Acidimicrobiales bacterium
CGGGGCATCTCGCGCGACGGTCGTCACGTACTTCAACACCGCCATTGCGGTCGCCCTTGGCATCATTGGCCTCCACGAGCCCTTCACCGTGGGCATCATGTTCGGCTTTCCGCTGGTGATCGCGGGCTGTGTCATCGCCACGAGCGCCTCGCGCACGCCGCTCGCAGTCACCTAGGACGAATACTCAGCCGAGACTTTGACGTCGCCGTTCGCGATGAGCCACATCGCTCCCGGGGCACTCGCGAGCGTCACCTCGTCACTTCGCTCGAGGGACTGGTGGTGGGTCACGCTCACCCACGACAACGGCAGCGTGGCGAGTTCCGTGACGGCCTGCCAGACAGCCGCGTTGTTGACGTGCCCCAGGATGTCGAAATCGGCGTAGCGCAGTGACCACGGTTGACGGGTCGCGTCGTTCGGCACCGGCGGCATGGTGACTCGCCCCGAGACCTTCCTCGCCTTAGAGGATTGACCGTAGATGTCAAAGAAGCTCTCGCGCACGCGCACGGGGTGGCCGTTGGCGTTCACCGGCACCCAGAGCCCCGCTGCTTCGAGCGAACCCTGGCCGTCGAGATCGATGTTGGTGCGCCGCTCAGCCCACGCCGCGCCCACCCCCCCGCACCACGTCGTCAACGTCACGCGGTCGAGGTAGCGAGGCCAGGTAGCCCCCTCGACGAGTCGGAGCGTCGTTCGCCGCACCACCCAGGTGTCGTCGGTCGTGATCCCGGTGTCGTTCCAATCGTCGGTGGCGACGTCTTGGAGAAAACGCGCGGCGCCGTCAAGGCGTAGCAGTCCCTGACTGTCGACGTCCCCGAGGCGGATGATGTACTGCTCGGAGAAGCGACGACCCTGATCGGTGAGGGGAACGAAGTCGAGCACGCTCCGTTGATGGTACCGCTAACGAAGCTCCGCATCGAGCATCGCGGCGGCGCCTATCAACGAGGCGCGTGCTTCGGTGATTTCTGCGTCGCTCAAGGTGTGCTCACCGGACGAGAGCCGCACGCTGAAAGCGAGGCTTCGGGTGCCCTCGGGCAAGCCGGACCCTTCATAGACGTCAAAGAGCGCCACTGACTCGACGAGCTCGCTCGCGTGGCGCAGGGTGTCGGCGAGGTCCGCCGCATTCACTCGGCGCGGCGTCACGAAGGCGAGATCGATCACGGCGCTCGGATAGCGACTGGGTACCGTCACGAACAGCGAGCGACGGGTGGCAAGGTCGGGGTTGGCGAGCGCGTCGACATCGAGATCGACAATGCCCAATCGGCGCAGCGGTGACGTGCTGGTGATGGCGTCGACCAGCTCGGCGTCAACTTCGCCCACAAACCCGAGCACGGCTCCTGATTCGCGATCTACCAGCGCGCCCGCTCGCGTCGGGTGCAGCCCTCGGGGCGCGTCGTCGAGCGAGCGCACGACGACCTCTGCGAGTCCGAGCCGTTGGCTGATGAGATACCAGAGTGCAACCGCGCTCTTCGCGTCGTCCTCTGGACGGCCGAGGACGATGGTCAGACGTTCGTTCTCACGCGGCAACGCCAACTCCAGCTGACCTCCGACGCCGCCCTTCACGAGGCGAGGCGAGACGCTCGCCGCGGGGTGCTCAAAGACCACGCCGAATTCAGCGAGGATCACGTCGCCCGTGCCGCGCTCAAAGTTCTTCGCCCAGGCGCGGATGAGTCCGGTCACGAGCGTTGCGCGCAAGACCGACTCGTCTGCCGCAAGCGGGTTCGTGATGCGCACCCGCTCCTCTTCCGCTCGTAAGAGATCAAAATCGGCGTCGCTGCCGAGCGAAGGAGTCCACGCTTCCAGCGCCCCCGCGTCAACGACGATCTGGCGCAGGTGACGACGAAGCTGCTGGCGTGACGTGAGACCGCCCACTTCGGGCCACGCGGGGTGGTGACGCGGGATCTTCTGGTACCCGTAGAGCCGGGCAATCTCTTCGATCACGTCGGCGCGACCGAGGCTGCCCTCTCGAATGTCGGGCCGGCGGCCTGGAGCCGTCACTTCAAGACCCGCCTCGCTCTCGGCGACGCCAAACTCCATGCCGGTCAAGATCGACACGATCTCCTCGCGCGCAATCTTGATGCCCAGCAAGCGCGCCACGTCGTCGTCATGAATCACCATCGTGGGCGGAGTCGGCACGATGCCTCGCACGTCGAGCGGATCCTTCAACCATTTCAGCTCTGGTGCGCTCAGTGAAAGGATCTCGACGAAACGAGCGGCGGCACGCGACGCGAGCTCGGGATCGATCCCTCGCTCGTTGCGGTGCGAGGCCTCGCTGCGCAGTCCGTAACGCTTGGAGGATCGAGCAATAGTCATGGGATCGAAGTAGGCAGCTTCAAGGAGCACTTCGGTCGTTGTCGCGTCGATCTCGCTCGATGCGCCGCCCATAATGCCCGCGAGTCCGAGCACGTGGTCGTCACCGTCAACGATGACGCAGTCCTCACCGGTGTCGCCAAGGCCCCGACCGGGTGTCGCCAAGCGACGCTCGACGCCATCAAGGGTTGTCAATATCTCTCCCGGGCGCGCTCGTCGCGCACGCAGGGTGCGCTTGGCGACGTGAGAGGCGTCATAGGGGTGAGTCGGCTGACCGAGCTCGAGCATGACGAAGTTCGACGCGTCCACGACGTTCGAAATGGGACGCATCCCCGCATTGCGCAGCCGCTCCTGCACCCAGGCGGGCGACGGCACGACCGCAAGATTTCGAAGGACCGAGACGGTCAAGCGACCGCACACGTCGGGGTCGTCAATGCCGGCCGAGGCGACCGAGTCACTCGGCGTGGAATCGTTCGGCGTCGCGAGCGCGGGCTCTTTGAGCGGGCGCCGCAATCTCGTCGACAGATCGCGTGCGACACCTTCGATCGACCACGCGTCGGGCCGGTTTCCCTCGACCGAGATGTCAAAGATCACGTCCGACGTGATGTCAAGTGCGTCGACGAGTCGCTCGCCCGGCGTGGGTTCACTCAGCTCGTCGAGGATCATGAGGCCTTCGTGATCCTCACTCAGGTGGAGCTCACGGGGTGAGCACAGCATGCCGTGAGAGGTCACGCCCCGCATTCTGCGCTCGGCGATCTCCATGCCGTTGGGTAGTACGGCGCCGACGGGCGCCAGGGGCACGTAGTTGCCCACTTCAAAGTTCATGGCGCCGCACACAATCTCGAGCGGCCCGTCGCCCGCGTCAACGACGACGAGCCGAATGCGATCGGCGCCCTTGATGGCACGGATCTCGTCGACGCGTGCGACGATGACTTTCTCGAGTCCCTCGCCCACCGTCTCCACGCCCTCGACGACGAGGCCGAGATCGTCGAGGATGGGACGAAGCTCGTCGGGCGTCTCGGGCAGATCGACAAATTCGCGCAGCCAGCTGAGAGAGATCTTCACGAGAGCTGCTCCAAGAATCGGGTGTCGTTTTCGGTGAGTGCGCGCATGTCGTTCAGCTGATGGCGCATCTGGGCGCAACGATCGATGCCAAAGCCAAAGGCGAAGCCGCTCCACACGTCAGCGTCGATGCCGACGGCGGCGAGCACGGCCGGGTCCAGCATCCCGCACCCTCCGAGCTCGATCCAACCGGTAAAGGAGCAGGTACGACACCCCTCGCCTCGACAGATGGTGCAGGTGATCTCGAACTCCGCCGAAGGCTCGGTGAAGGGGAAGTAGCCCGGGCGCAGGCGCGAGCTGATGTCGTTGCCGAAGTACGCGCGAGTAAACGTCTCGATGACGCCGGCGAGATCCCCGAAGGTGATGCCGCGGTCGACAATGAGGCCTTCGATCTGGTGAAAGCTGTAGAGGTGGCTGGCGTCGGGCGTGTCGCGGCGATAGCACCGCCCAGGCATCACCGCATGAATGGGCAGTGTGTCGGTCGCGACCGCCTGCTCCATGAGGTGGATCTGCGACGGCGACGTGTGCGTGCGCAGCACGACGGTCTCGGGCTCGCCCAGATCAACGTAGAAGGTGTCCCACATCCCTCGGGCCGGGTGGGCGGGCGGGATGTTGAGCGCCTCAAAGTTGTACCAGTCAGTCTCAACTTCGGGACCTTCGGCGACGCGAAAGCCCATCGCCACGAAGACGTCCTCGAGCTCTTGCTGAGTGATCGCGACGAGCCCGGGGTGTCCGACCGACAGCGTCCAGTCGACGTCAGTTGCGACGACGTCACCTAAGTCCAGGCGATCGGCTTCAAGCACGCTGCGACGAGCGTCGCGCTCTAATTCCTGGCGCCGAGCGTCAAACGCGTCCACCACAACGCGACGAGCTTCTTGAAGCTGAGCCCCCGCACTCTTGCGCTCGTCTGGGTCGAGAGAACCGAGCGAGCGCTGCAACGCGGCGAAGGCTGAGCGTTTGCCGGTGATCGCGGCTTCGGCCTCGCGCAGCTCATCAAGCGTCGCGAGGGCTTCAATCGCCGCCAGCCACTCGGTCGTCTGGTCGGGCAGTGAGGAGAGGGGTGAGCTGGACATGACGTCTTAAAGGCTAGGTGGTGGAGGCGGGGCGTTCGTGCTTCGACGCTGCCACATCGCCTCAAACGCAATGAGAGAGCCCGCGACGCCGGCGTTGAGCGACTCGCTGCGTCCCGCCATCGCAATGGTGAGCGAGCTACCGCAACGAGCGATTGCGACGTCCTCGAGGCCGTCGGCCTCGTTGCCGATGACGACGACGGTCGGCTTCGTGAAGTCGATGCTGCGATGATCGAGACCGCCGCGCACCACGGTCGCCAAACTCACCGCGCCCCGCTCTTCGAACGAGCGGAGCGTCGCCTCGAGCTCGCCAACGGCGACGGGCACGTGAAAGATGGATCCCGCCGTGGCGCGAAGGGTCTTCGGATTGCACGGGTCGACCGAGTGTCCGGTAAAGACCACGCCACTCGCTCCGGCCGCGTCCGCCGATCGAATAAGCGTTCCTGCGTTGCCCGGATCGCGCACATCGTGCAAGATGAGCACGAGACCCCCCGCCTCAATCGCATCAACTTCAACGACGGGTAGGCGTACCGAAGCGATGATCGGCTGGGGCGTGGTCGCGTCAGCGACTCGCTCAAGGACACCCGGAGCAAGCTGAAACACACGCGCCGAGGCGGCGTTCGCCACCCCGATGACGCGCTGCGCCTCGTCGCTCCCGACGTAGTCCTGGTCGACGTAGATCGCCTCAATCTCCGCTGACGCCGCCAGGGCGCTCAGCACGAGATCGGGTCCTTCGAGGACGCAGACCCGCTCGCTCCATCGGAGCGAGCGCTTTTGTACGAGGCGCCGAAGTCGGCGAACTCGCTGGTGTGTCGAGCCCAGTGTCTCGATCAGCGACCTACTTCGTCAGCGCGTCGCTGGCCTGCGTCACGATGGACTTGAACGTCGCCTCGTCGTTGACGGCGAGGTCGGCCAACATGCGGCGATCAACTTCGATGCCCGCAGCGTTGAGTCCGGCGATGAAGCGGCTGTAGCTCATGCCATGCATGCGTGTTCCCGCGTTGATGCGCTGGATCCAGAGCTTGCGCATCTCACCTTTGCGCGCGCGACGGTCACGGAACGCGTAGACGCCAGAGTGCTGGACGGCTTGGTTCGCCGAGCGAAACGTCCGGCTGCGATCGCCGTAGTAACCCTTTGCCTCTTCGAGAATTGCCTTGTGGTGCTTCTTGGCGTTAACGGCCCTCTTTACTCGTGCCATGGCACTACCTCTCTCTTCTCGTTCTCTCTACAGACCCAACATGCGCTTGACGCGCTTTTCCTGGCCCGGAGCAATCTCAGTCATGCGGCCGAGTCGGCGCGCGCGCACAGAGGACTTGCCCTCCATCAGGTGACCACGGAAGGCCTTACCCCGGCGCAGCTTGCCGCTGCCCGTGATCTTGATGCGCTTCTTCGCGCCACTGTCCGTCTTCATCTTCGGCATTTCAGCTCTCCTCTAGCGATACTTCAGCGCCTGACGGCGCCACGGGATTCTCAACTTCAACATCTTTCGAACTTTCGATGGGCTTCGCTTTGGCCTTCTTCTCGGGTCCAAGCACCATGATCATGTTGCGTCCGTCAATCTTGGGCGCAGATTCGACTCTCGCCACGTCTTCGAGGCGCTCGACGATGCGATCAAGAATCTTCTTGCCCAGCTCAGGGTGGGCCGACTCTCGTCCGCGGAACATGATCGTGACTTTGACCTTGTGACCTTCACTCAAGAACTTCTCGACGAGGCGTGTCTTGGTGTCGAAGTCGCCCGCACCAATCTTGGGGCGGTACTTCATTTCCTTGACGCCTACGTTGAGGGTCTTTCGTCGGGATTCCTTGGCCTTCTGTGCTTCATCGAACTTGAACTTGCCGTAGTCCATGATGCGACATACGGGTGGCTGCGCGGTGGGCGCAATCTCTACGAGGTCAAGATCGAGACTTCGGGCCAACGCCAACGCGTCTCGGGTGGGCATGACGCCACGCTGATTGCCGTCTTGGTCAATCAGGCGAACGGTCTCCACGCGAATACGGTCATTGACGCGGTGGTCTCCAGGCACTGTTGCGATAACTCACTCCTTGCTTTCTCGCGACGCCACCATGGCGTCGCCACGGCAAGCGAGGCGCAAAACTCCTGGAACCCGGACGCACGGTGGTGGCCGGGTGGAGGTTGTAAAAGCCAACCTCGCTTGCTGAACTGCTTTACTACGTTACCAGACGACCCGCTGAGCGCCCCCTCGACCCGACAATCCTCCACTCTCGGACCCAATCGAGGCCCCCAACTCCCGTTGAGCCGCTACCTTTGTTCGCGTGAGCGATGAGACCCCCGACCTCGACATGAATGAAGAAGCTGCCTATTTGCATGAGACGCCGGTTGAGGTGATTCTCGCAAACCACCTCTTTGTCTTGCTGCAAGTGGCCGCGCTGCGCCTCGCCGAGAGCCCGCCCAACCTAGCGGCTGCCCAACTCGTGATCGACACGGTCGCCGCCATGGTGAGCGCCGGTGGTGCGCGCCTCGGCGAGCACGTCGATCTCTATCGCAACGCTCTCGCCGAGATTCAGCAGGTCTACGTCCGTGCGGCGAGCGGCACTCCTTAAGACCTGACCGGTACCGCGACCGGTATCACGAAACGCAGCGCCAATCCCCCGAGGCTGCTCTTTTCGGTGTTCATCGAGCCGCCGAGGGTCTCCGCCACGTCGGCCATGATGCTCATCCCAAGACCCGAGCCTCCGGTCTCTCTCGAACGCGACTCGTCGTATCGCTGAAAGCGCTGTGGACGTTCTCCGTAGACCGGAAGACCAGGTCCCCCATCTTCGATGAGCAAGGTCATCTGCGGCGAGCTTCCTCGCAAGGTCACTCGGACCGGTGCGCCGGAGGGCGTGTAGCGCAGCACGTTGGTGAGAGCGTTGTTGAGCAACCGCTCGACGAGGTCGAGACGCGCTTCCACCGAGAGTCCTTTTGCGACGTCAATGGTCACCGTGCGCTCGGGATGCTCGAGGGCGAACTCCTCGAAGCGGCTCTCAACCAGCTCACTCAGCTTGATGCGCTGGGTCACGTGCTGGGGCGCCTCGCGGAGCTCGGCGAGCAGCAAGAGGTCGCGCACGAGCTCTTCCATGCGGAGCACTTCACGTTGCATTCGCGACACGGCTCGTACCTGCACCTCCGCGCTCACCGTGCCGCTCGCCAGCAACTCGTTGTAGCCCTTGACGACGGTGAGCGGTGTGCGCAGCTCATGGGAGGCGTCGTCGATGAACTGCTGCATGGCGTCGGCGTTCTTGGTCTCGAACTCGATGCGTTCTTTCAGCGCGTCGACCATGACGACGAGCGCCTCTCGAAGCTCTTGGAGGTCACGGCTCCCCTCGCTCACGGGCACGGGTCCCGTCTCGTCGCCGGTGGCGACGTCACCCGCGTAGTCAATGAGACGAGCCATCGTGCGAAGATCGCGACGCATCACCTCGCGCGCGAGCGCGAGGCCGAGCAACGTGATGACGAAGGCCGCTGCCGCCACCAGCAGCGCGAGATGCTGGTTCTGTTTGGTGATGCCGGCGGTGGAGCCCGCGACCACGACGTAATCTCCACCGCCGATGTCGAGTGAGCGGATCCGATAACCCGGAAGGTTGCCCGGTTGGACAACATTGTTGAGCGACCCCTTCACATTGGAGAGCGTCGGACTCACGCGCAGCGGATCCGGCGGAGTGTTCACCTGGGTGATCTCACTGTTGGGGAACACCACGTCGAGCGTGAGATCGTAGTTATCGCGCTGGACGACGTAGAGCGCATTGCTGAGGGCGGTGTTGGGATTGCGCAGTCCGCTGTCCACGACCTCGTTGATCGCGCCGTCCAGGGTGGCGTATTGGGCCCGCGAGCTCATGGCGACGGCGAACCATCCGACGGTTAACGAAACGATAAGTGTGAGGACGACGAAGAGGAGGGTAAGGCGTGTTGCAATCCTCACTGGCGAGCGGCCTGATCCACCAACTTAAAGCCCACGCCCCGGATGGTCGTGATCGGCGAAAAGTCTTCGTGGTGGATCTTGCGCCGCACGTAAGAGATGTAGGTATCGAGCACCGACGTCTCGGAGTCGAAGTCGATGTTCCACACCTCTCGCAGCAGCTGGTCGCGCGTAACCACGCGATCTTGATGCTCGAGCAGCACTTCAAGGAGACGGAACTCCGTCGCGGATAGCTCGACCTCCGCCTCGCCGAGGGTGACGGTGTGGCGATCGATGTTCATGACCAGTGGGCCGCACGTGTACACCTGGTCGTCGTTGTCGTCGAGCCCGGTGCGCCGAAGTATGGCCGCCACGCGCAGCAGCAGCTCCTCCACGCTGAAGGGCTTCTTCACATAGTCGTCCGCCCCCACCCGCAGTCCGTATTCGACGTCGTCGGAGGAGTCGCGCGCCGTCAGCATCAAGACCGGCGTCTTCGCGTCATGGGCACGCAGCTTCTCTAAGAACTCAAAGCCGTTCATCGTGGGCATGTTGATGTCCACGATGCACAGGTCGGCGCCGTGGCGTCGTACCTGATCCAGCCCTTCGGCGCCGTTGGCCGCGGTCTGGACGCGGTACCCCGCACCCGTCAAAGCATCTTGGAGCATGTCGCGCACGCCCGGCTCGTCGTCTACCACCAGGATTGTCGTCATTGTGCCACCGCCATAGGAGGAGCGTATCGTCTTCGATCACCCACAAATGACCCGCTAATCCCATAATTTCTAAAGAAATCGACAGTTACTTCACAGCATTTTTTGGCCGGCGCCAGGTAATCTATCGGCCATGAAGCAGTTGGTAGCAAGGGGAATGGTGACTCTCGGACTAGTCGCGTCCCTTGGATTCGGTGTGTCTGCAGTGGCCTCAGCGGGTGGCCTCCCCCCCCTCGGTGGCACGACGACGACGACCGGTGCCACCTCGACGGCCCTCAAGATCTACCACCAGGAGCTGACCGCATACCGCGCGAGCCGTACCGCCATTGAGGCGACGTTCCGTGCGAGCATCAACTTGGCTCGTTCGAACTACCAGAAGGCACTGCTCTCCGCAACGACATCCGCGCAGCGGAGCGCGGCGGAGCAGAACAAAGTGACCGCCATTATCAATGCGGCGTCCACGAGGAGTTCTGAGCTGATCGCCCTCGGCAACGCGCCGACTCCGCCCGCAAGCTAGACCGTAGCCACCGTCACGTCGACGACCTCGTCGCGGCCCACATGTCCGACCCGTCGCCGCGCACGCACACTCGTTCCCGAATCGATGTGCCTCGTGCCGTCGGCGATCGAGACGCAGTGAAAGTAGAGCGCCTCACCGCGCTCACTCCGGATGATGCCGTCGCCGCGCTGGTCGTCGAACGTCTCGACAACTCCCGGGACGATCACGATTGAGCGAGCGAGCCCTGTCGCAACACGCTCACCATGGCGAGGGCCGTCAACGCCGACTCTCTACCCTTGTTGGTCTCATTGTTCTCTGAGCGCTCGAGCGCTTGCTCGATCGTGTTGACGGTGAGCACACCAAAGACCACCGGCACGCGAGTGCTCAGCTGCACCTCTTGCACGCCGCGAGCGCACTCACCGGCTACGAGCTCATAATGTCCCGTGTCGCCGCGAATCACCGCGCCCAGCGTGATCACGGCGTCGTAGGGGCGAGTGGCGTCCGCGTAGGCGAGCGCCACGAGCGGTATCTCGAAGGCGCCGGGTACCCAGCTCACGGAGATGTCGCTGCGGTCGACCCCCGCTTCTTCCAGCACATCGAGGGCGCCTTCCAGCAAACGAGTCGTAATCCCGCCGTTGAACTGACCACAGACGAGCCCGACCCGAAGCCCACGCCCCGATGCCTCAGGTAGGAGCACCTCTCCCGCGCGCTGACCCAAACGAACTGCGACTTCGGGATCGAGCGTCGTGTCCTTACTCGACGTCATCGAGCCCCTCGAGCAGGTGACCCATTCGCTCGCGCTTCGTGCGCAGGTAGTCAATATTGAACGACGTGGGACGACTCTCGAGCGGCACTCGCTCGACGATATTGAGACCGAAGCCCTCGAGGCCGCCGTACTTGATTGGATTGTTGGTCATGAGTCGCATGGACGTGACACCCAGATCCACCAAGATCTGCGCGCCGATGCCGTACTCGCGTGAATCGACGGGTAGACCCTGCTCGAGGTTGGCGTCGACCGTATCGCGACCCTCCTCTTGCAGTGCGTAGGCACGAATCTTGTGGCCGAGACCGATGCCCCGACCTTCGTGTCCGCGGAGGTAGATGACGATGCCGGCGCCTTCCGCCGCGATCTTGGCGAGTGCGGTGTGCAGCTGCGGTCCGCAATCGCAACGAAGTGATCCGAGCGCGTCACCCGTCAAACATTCCGAGTGCACGCGCACCAGCAGATCCGGTACGGACTCAATGTCGCCATAGACGAGCGCCATGTGCTGCTCGCCGTCGAGCACGCTTTCAAAGACGTAGGACTGGAATTGACCGAATTCGGTGGGCAGCGACGCTTCGGCGACACGCTTGACGAGCTTCTCGTTGCGTCGGCGGTAGCGCACGAGATCGGCAATCGTGATGATCGGCAGGTGATGCTTCTCAGCGAACGCCTCGAGCTCGGGCAAGCGGGCCATGTCGGACTTGTCCGCAGTGACAATCTCGCAGAGCACGCCTGCGGGCATCTTGCCGGCAAGCCGACAGAGATCGATCGTCGCCTCGGTGTGGCCCGCGCGCTTCAGGACGCCGCCCGGTCGGTAGCGCAGGGGAAAGATGTGTCCCGGACGGTTCAAGTCGTTGGCTCGCGTGGCGGGATCGATCAGCGCGCGGACGGTCGCCGCACGATCGTGCGCGGAAATGCCGGTCGTCGTGCCGTGGCGATAGTCGACGGACACCGTAAAGGCCGTGCGCTGGGCCTCGGTATTGGCGACCACCATGAGGGGCAGATCGAGCTCATCGGCGCGCTGGCTCTCTAAGGGCACACAGAAGATGCCCGAGGTGTACTCGAGAAAGAACGCCATACTGTCGGCGGTGACGTCCTCTGCGGCCATGACGAGGTCGCCCTCATTCTCGCGGTCCTCGTCGTCGACGACGACGACCATCCCGCCGTTACGCAGCTGCGCAACCGCCTCTTCGATCGTCGCCAAACCCATCAAACCTCCACGTCAATGCGGATATCGTCACCAATTCTACGGACGTCGATCAGTCGACCACGCCGTAGGGCATCCATCGTAGGGGTGGAGAGGCCATTTAGGGCTGAAAGTGTGCCTTCTGACCCCGCAAACGCCGCAGCCTGATACCAGACCACATGATTGACGAGACCCGCTTCGAAAAAGGCGCTGGTCGTGGTGGGACCTCCTTCGATGAGGACCTGGAGCACGTCGTGGTGCCCGAGTTCGTCGAGAATGAGCCCAAGGTCGCCCGAGAGCTCCAGGCACGGGCGTACCTTCGCGCCTTCGGGCGCCTTTCCGAGCACGACGCGGAGCGGTTCAAGCACAATGTCGTCGAGCCGAGCGGTGAGCTTGGGATCGTCGGCCCGCACGGTGCCCGCGCCCACGAGAATCGCTTGACTTTGCGCTCTGAGGAGATGCGCGTCGCGTCGCGCGTCAGGTCCCGTGATCCACTGGCTCGAGCCGTCAACCATGGCGACTACGCCGTCGAGCGTGCTCGCGATCTTCGCCACCACGTACGGGCGCGAGGTCACTCGCTGCCACAGGTACGGGGCGAGCTGGACCGCGATCGCATCCTTCTCGACGCCCACTTCGACGTCGACGCCCGAAGCCTTGAGCAGTTCAATGCCGCTCCCTGCGACGCGTGGGTCGGGGTCGATCATGCCGACCACGACGCGCGCGACGCCCGCTTCGATGATCGCGTCGGTGCACGGCCCGGTGCGCCCCACGTGCGAGCACGGCTCAAGCGTCACCACCATCGTCGCACCACGGGCTGCGCCCCCTGCTCGGCGGAGCGCCTCGATCTCGGCGTGCGACTCGCCGGGCGCTTGGGTGTGTCCTTCGCCCACAATGACGCCCTGGTCATTCACGATGAGGGCCCCGACCCACGGGTTGGGCGGCGCGTGTAAGCGCGCCCGCTCCCCTTCGTCCATCGCCATTGACATCAGCTCGGTCGTGGAGAACTTCATCGGCGCGTACTGAAGGCGACGTCGCGCAGGGTTCGGGCGGCACCGAGCGGATCGTCGCTCGCGAAGATGGCCGAACCGGCAACGAGCACGTTCGCCCCGGCTGCGGTCGCTCTCGGCGCGGTCGTCACGTCGATGCCACCGTCGACTTCGAGATCGAGCGCCAGCGCTCGACGATCGATCTCGTATCGTGCTTGCTCTACTTTGTCCATCACGTCCGCAATGAAGGCTTGACCACCGAAGCCCGGAAAGACCGTCATCAGCAACAACATGTCGATGTCCGAGAGAAACGGCGCGACCGCTTCGAAGGGTGTGTCCGGGTTAGCGGCGAGTCCCACGCGAAGCCCGAGCGAGCGTGCTTTTTCGAGATGCCGGGCCGTCTCGCCGACCTCGACGTGAATAGTGCAGCCATCGGCGCCTGCTTTCTGGAACGCTTCGAGATACTTGCTCGGCTCGCTGATCATGAGGTGGCAGTCGAAGAAGCGGGCGCTGTAGCTGCGCAGCGACGTCACGACGGGTGGACCGATGGTGATGTTCGGCACAAAATGGCCGTCCATGATGTCGACGTGTAACCAATCGGTCTCGGGCTCGACCGCTTCGACGGCGCGGCCGAGATCTCCGAAGTCAGCAGAAAGAATCGACGGCGCAATTCGAAGGTCGCCGGGTTTCCCCGCGTCTCTGTCCGTCACGAGTTCAAGCCTAGGCCGCTCACTTCCGAGCTAGTTCCATGAGAGATCTTCCCGGCGAAGTCCGCGCCACCACGATTGCGCATCCATCGTCGACGCGCCCTCGGGTCGGACCTCTTCGAGCAGAAGTCCTCCATCACTGACGGAAAGGACGACGCCGAGCTCGTTGGCAACGATGACACCTGGCTCCTGACTTCCTTCATAGGTCGCCGCACGAACGACCGCGATCCGCTTGCCGCCCGCAAAGAAGAACGCGCCTCCGAGGCGCACCGTTCGAGAGGCGAGCGCGACGGACATTGTGGGCTCCAGGTGAAAGGTCTCTTTCGTCAGCTTCTCTGCGTACGTCGCCTCACCGGCTTGCGGCGTCGGGTGGGCCAGCAGCTCGGGGCTCGCAAGCACTTCCACGAGCGCCTGGGCGCCCAGTGTGGCAAGTTCGCCGCGCAGTTGCGCGGCAGTCTTCTCATCGATCTCGATGCGGCGCTCGAGGTGCACGGGACCGGTGTCGAGCGACGGCTCGAGCGTCATGATCGAGACGCCGGTCACCTCATCGCCGGCGAGTAGGGCGCGCTCGACCGGCGCGGCCCCACGCCATCGCGGCAGCAACGAAAAGTGCACGTTGAGCATGGGGATGCGCTCTAGAAGCGGCGCCGGAATGATCGCGCCGTAGGCGACCACGATTCCTCGTTCGAGGTCAAACGCAGCGAGCTCGGCGAGTCGGTGCACGACGGTGAGTCCGTGCTCGAGCGCGGCCGCTTTGACGGGACTCGGGCTCAGCGTGCTGCCTCGACCACGACGACGATCAGGGCGCGTGACGACGACTTCAATGTCGTGTCCCGCCTCCAGCAGTGCGTGCAGCGGTGGCACCGCCGCCTCGGGCGTGCCGAGGAACGCGAGCCGCATCTATTCGCCGAGCAGCTGACGCAGTCCGTCAGGGTCGCGCGTCAAGGTCAAACGGCGCTTGCGCAGCAGCTTCTTCGCATCCTTCCTCTGTTCGTCGGTCAGACGCTCCACCAGGAGCACCCCGTCGAGGTGGTCGCATTCGTGTTGGAGGATGCGACCTTCGTACTCGTTGGTCTGTAGGTCGAGCTCGTTTCCCTCGAGGTCGTACCCGCGAAGATGCACCTCGTTCGCTCGCACGATCTCCCAGCTGAGTCCCGGGACCGAGAGACAGCCTTCTTCATAGACCCACTCGCCCGAGGTCTCGACAATGACCGGATTCACGACGACGTGGGGTCCATCACCCTGGTCGTAGACGAAGAGGCGCTTCTGCACCCCAATCTGATTGGCGGCGAGGCCCACGCCGGGCGCCTCGTACATCGTCTCGATCATCGATTCGGCGAGCGCCGCGATCTTCCCGTCGATGTTCTCCACCAACGTGGTCGCGGTTTTGAGCACCGGGTCGCCGTAGGTGCGGATAGGTAACGTACTCACCCCTCCACGTTACCTGGACGTCCCCGTGGACGAGAGGGCCTTACTCGACGGCGACGCGCAGTTTGCCGGGGGGTCGCGTCGCCCCGCGCAAGACGGCAGTCAGCGTATCGACGTCTTTCGCTCGAACGACGAAACCGTCGGGAGTTGGCCGTACCCGCACGAGTTCGCTCCCCAGTTCGCGCACGAACGCGTCGGCTCCCTCTCCCGACACCTCCGCGCTCGCTCCATACGGCGCGAGACCGAGCAGCTCCGCCGTCGCGACGTCGCCCGTAACGACCGCGTCAAAGCTCGCTTCGCGCAGCGCCTCGAGCACCCCGTCGTCGCCGCGGCGCGTCTGAATCACGACGTGCCCTCGGCCCTCGCGTCGAGAACCAACGAGTCGACCCGCCTTACCAACCGCCGTGATGGCACTTCGACGTGCCGACTCTCGCGGCGCGAGCAAGTACTGATCGAAGTCCACGAAGATGACAACGCCGCACCGGCGAACTCGCTGCCACGTCGCTTCGGTCCCGACCACGACGCGCTCGAGTGTCGATTTTGCGTCGAGCGATGCGGTGACTTCGCTCACCGGTCGACCGAGTTGCGCCGCGACGTCGCGCGCGAGTGTTGTCACGCCCACTTTGACGCGGCGGAACTTTGTGGCGCCGCAGTGGCGACAAAAACGTGCCCGCAGCTCGTGGCGATCGGCGCAGGCCAACTCGTCGCCGACTTCTTCTTCCGCTTGCTGGCACTGGGCGCACCGGGCGAGCTCGCCACATCGCACGCAGGCGAGCAGCCGGCCCGTGCCGAGACGCTGCAGTATGACGACGACCGCCACGGCGTCCTCGCCGTCCAGTGCGTGATGCGCGGCGCGCAGGGCGGACTCTGACAAGACGCCTTCGCGCGGGTCGCTCTGACGTCGGTCGATGACCTCGACACGCGGCCATCCACCGACGAGGTCGGGATCGCGCTGATAATCGGACCGGTTGAGCAACGACGGAGAGGGCACCATCGACGTTGCCCAGAGCGGCGCACCATCACGGCGACAGCGCTCGCGCAACAGCGCCGTCGCTTCCCACGTGGGCGCGGCGCTGGAGCGATACGACTCATCGTCGGCGTCGATGATGATGGCTCCCGCGACGCGCGGAACAGGAGCGAGCGCCGCGCCGCGCGCGCCGATCACGACGGGCCAACCGGCCCTCCCCCGCTCCCACTCGTCACTTGCCGCTACTGGACATCCGCGCTGCTCGAGCCGACCCCGCAGGCGGCCAGCCCAACCGTCGGTCGGCACGAGGACCAGCAGCGAGCCGTCGCGGTCGCGGGTCGCTTCGTAGGCCGAGAGCACCATCGCGATCGGGTCCGTCGTCGGCGCAAGCTGGATGACACCGGGCGTAAAGCTCGATAGGGGCACCGCAACGGAGAGCGCCGTCGACGCGGGTGCGACGGGCAGCTGGGTGACGATTCGCTTGCTTGAGGCGGCGAGCAGAAACCTCGACCACGTCCCATACCAACGCTCGCTCGCCCACTTGAGGAGCTCGAGCTGCGTAGCCGGTGGGCCGAAGCCCAGCCATTTCTTGATCGTCTTCAAGTCATCGCTCGCCGCCACGTCGTCGACGATCCAGCCCCGCACCGAGCGATGGTTGAAATCGACGCGCACTCGATCGCCGAGTCCCGCATTGCTGGTGGCGTCTTCGAGAAGATAGTCAAACGGTCGATCGACCGCCGCCACCTCAGTGATGATGCGAACGGCGCGCGCCACTAAGTGAGCGACAGTTCCCGGCGCAGATCTTCCAGACGAGGGGTCTGCTCCCAGGTGAAGCCCTGGTCGCTGCGCCCGAAGTGTCCATAGGCCGCCGTTCGCTGATAGAGCGGACGGCGCAGGTCGAGGTCGTGAATGATCGCAGCCGGGCGCAAGTCGAAGAGTGCATCGACCGCTTTGGCGATCTTCTGGCGATCAACGCGCTCAGTGCCGAACGTCTCCACCAACACCGACACCGGACGAGCCACGCCGATGGCGTAAGCCACCTGCACTTCGCAGCGCTCGGCGGCGCCGGCGGCGACCACGTGCTTGGCAACCCAGCGAGCCGCGTAGGCAGCCGAACGGTCGACCTTGGAGGGATCTTTGCCGGAGAACGCGCCGCCACCGTGGCGGGCCATGCCGCCGTAGGTGTCAACAATGATCTTTCGCCCCGTGAGCCCGGCGTCGGCGTGCGGCCCACCGAGCACGAACTTGCCCGAAGGGTTCACGAAGATGCGCATCGAGCTCGTGTCGAGATCACTCGGGAGCATTGGCTTGATGACGTGCTCAGTGACGTCGCGGCGAATGGTCTCGTGGTCGTAGCCGTCTTCGTGCTGGGTCGAGACGAGCACGGTGTCGACGCCGACCGGTCGGCCACCTTCGTAGGTGATGGTCACCTGCGTCTTGCCGTCGGGTCGCAGGTAGGGCACCTGGCCGGAGCGGCGGACCTGGCTGAGGCGCATCGAAAGCCGGTGCGCCAACCAGATGGGTAGCGGCATGAAGTCGTCGTTGTCGTTGCACGCGTACCCGAACATCATGCCCTGGTCGCCCGCGCCCAGCGCGTTCATCTCGTCCTCGCCACCCGAGCCATCTCGGTGCTCGAGCGCCACGTCCACGCCACCCGCAATGTCCGGGCTCTGCTTGTCGAGCGAGACGAGTACGGCGCAGTTGTGCCCGTCAAACCCCTTGGCACCATCGTCGTATCCAATGTCGAGGATCGTCCGTCGAGCGACCGACGTGATGTCCACGACCGCGCTGGTCGTGATCTCACCGGCCACGACGCAAAGCCCTGTCGTGAGCAGCGTCTCGCAGGCGACACGGGCGTAGGGATCTTGGGTGAGGATGGCGTCCAGCACGCCGTCAGAGACCTGGTCCGCGATCTTGTCGGGGTGTCCTTCAGTTACCGACTCCGACGTGAAGAGAGTGCGATCGCTCATGAATCTCCTTGGGCTAACAATGCAACGACCTTAGCCAAGATCTCCCAGGAAACGGCTTCTTTTGACCGCAAGGACACCCGCGAGAGCGCTTCGTCTCGATCCACCAGCAGCACCTCGTTGGTCTCGTGTTCGAAGCCCACGCCCGGTGCCGCCACGTCATTGACGACGAGCAGATCGACTCGTTTCTGGCGCAGCTTCTCGCGAGCGTTCTCCTCAACGTTCGAGGTTTCCGCGGCAAAGCCGACGATGATTTGCCCTTCGTGGCGCCGAGCGACCAGATCAGCCAGCACGTCGACGGATGGTTCGAAGTGCAGTTCAGGCAACCCATCGCGCCGCTTCAGCTTCTCCGGTGACGCCTTCAGCGTGAAATCGGCAACGGCGGCCGACATGATCACACAGTCGCTTTCGTTCGTACGTTCCATCATCGCGTCGTGCATCTCGTCCGCGCTGTCCACACGGACGACCTCGACGGCGAGGCGCGTATCAAGGCTGAGATCGCGATCGACCGTCGTCACCAACGTGACGCGCGCGCCCATACGACAGGCGATTTCGGCGAGGGCGAAGCCCTGACGACCCGAGGAGCGATTGGTGATCACCCGTACCGGATCGATGGCTTCACGAGTGCCGCCCGCGCTGATGAGCACTCGCACGCCACTGAGCGCTCCGCGGTAGCCGCCCACGATCCGCTCGACGAGCTCGGCGATGCGCGCAGGCTCGGGAAGTCGCCCGGTGCCCTCGTCTCCGCCCGCCAGTGCGCCCGACTCGGGATCGAGCACCAGCACGCCGCGACGGCGCAGGGTGGCGAGGTTCTCTTGCACCGAGGCTTGCTCCCACATCTCGGTGTGCATCGCAGGACAGAGCAGCACCGGCGCACGCGTCGCGAGCAACGTCGCGCTCAGCAGATCGTCCGCGAGGCCCATGGCGTAGCGCGCGATCAGATGGGCGGTCGCCGGTGCGACCACTATCACCGAGGCGTTGGAACCGAGATAGGTATGAGGAATCGGCGTCGTTGGATCACCGTAGAGCGAGGTCCGCACCGGTTCGCTCGCCAGCGCGGAGAACGTCACAGCGCCAACAAAGCGTGTGGCGTCAGGAGTGAGAATTGGAGCGACGTGGTAGCCCTTCTCGCGAAGGAGTCGCAGGAGTTCGACGGACTTGTAGGCGGCGATGCCGCCCGCCACGCCTAAGACAATGCGAGGAGTGGACGAATCAGGCGTCGCGGAGGGCATCGGTGAAGGCGTCCAGGTCACTGTTGGCGTCCTGGCGAGCCTGCTCCAAGGCCTCGGCCTGCAGGCGCTCATCTTCGAGCTCCTCGTCGGTCGGGCGGTGAAACTGCAGCTTGCCTTCGTAGAGCTCTTCCATTGCGAGCGACAGTGACTTGTTCGACAGCGAGGTCACCTGCGGCGGGATCAGGGCGCCGTGGCCCGATCCGAGGCCGTTGTAGTACTCGTTGATCTCTCGCGCGCGAATGGCCGTCACCGCGACGAGGGTGAACTTGGAATCGCCGACCTTCCCAAGAAGGTTCTCGATGGGTGGATCGACGAGAGTGGGGCGTTCGGCCATGAAAGTCAGTCCTTTGACGAGAATTCGCGTCGTTGCCGACGGAGTCCCTCCAGTATAGAGACGATTTCGTTGCTGGCTCGCTCAAGATCGTCATTGACCACAACGTGAGAGGCCAATTCTCGACCTTTTTCCAGCTCCGCCGGGGCACTCGCCAGGCGGGCAGCGACGTGTGCACTGTCGTCACCACGTGCGCGCAAGCGCTCTTCGAGCAGTTCCATGGAGGGCGGCAGGATGAGCAGGACCACTGCATTGGGGTCCATCTTTCGAATCTGCTCGGCCCCTTGGACCTCAATCTCTAAGAGCACGTCGGAGCCGTTCGGCGCCTCGGGCAGCGGCGTGCCGTAGAGGTGATCGTGAAATTCGGCCCACTCGAGAAACTGTCCGGCCTCGATGGCCTTTTCGAACGTCGAGCGGTCCACGTAGAAATACTCATCGCCGCGCTCACTCGGGCGGCGCTCACGTGTGGTCCAGCTGCGGCTCAGCCAGAGCGTCGGATCAGCGTCGACGAGTCGACGAGCGAGGGTACCTTTGCCAACGCCACCCGGACCGATTAGTACGACCAGCAGTGGCTCAGCGGACAAGAGCTCGAAACAGTTCGGCGCGTTGCTTGGGACCGAGACCGCGAATACGACGTGTCTTCGCGATCGACGCACTCTTCATGATGCGTTCGGCCTTTACTTCGCCAATCGCCGGCAGCGCGCTGATCAAGTCGTACGCGCGCATCTGCGCCACGCACTCTTCTTTGGCGGCGAGCGCAAACAGTTCTTCGAGCGACAGATCGCCCGACTTCACCATTCGCTTCACCTCAGCACGGCGGCGGCGGTTCGCGACCGCCAAGCGTGACGCTTCTACACGCTGCTCTTGCGACAGGGTTGGAGGAGTCGGTGTCACGTCCGTCAGACTACTCCGAGACGCCGTGCCTGGCTAGAGAGGGTGCGTGCTTCTTTGCACCCTGTTTCACTTACAGCACGGTGCGTAGATCATCGCGCCAGCGACGCGCGGAATCGTTCAATCGACGGCGTTCCGGCCCGGTTGACAAAATGTCTCGCGAAATGCTCACGAGCACGGTGCCTTCCTCTACTCCACTAAATAAACGTGCGACGTCGTTGGGTCCCGCCCCCTGCGCGCCAACGCCCGGCACCAAGTAGGGACCGGCCAGCGACGAAAGATCGAATCGCGGAGCGTCACGCGTCGCTCCGATGACCACGCCGATCGATCCGAGACGACCATCACGATGATTGAGATCCGCTACCTGGTTGAGCACCATGTCTTCGACACGCTCGTGGTCGTTGGTCATCGCTTCTTGTATCGCGCGACCTTCGCTGTTGGAGGTCGCCGCCAACACGAATACGCCGCGACCGCTCGAGGTCGCGCGAGTGAACAGGGGCGACAGCGCGTCGACACCGAGATATGGGTGTACCGTGACGGCGTCCACGCAGAGCGGCGAACGATCAGCCAACCACGCCTCCGCGTAACCCTCGTTGGTGTTCGCAAAGTCGCCTCGCTTGGCGTCAGCAATGACGAGGAGCTGCGCGTCGTGGGCCTCGCTGATCAGCCGCTCAAGGACGCGAAACCCGCTCGAGCCGAAGCGTTCGAAGAAGGCGACTTGCGGTTTGATCGCGACCGCCACGCCGATGACTGCTTCGAGTACGGCCAGCGCGAAGAACTCGAGGCCCTCGACCGTGTCCGTGCGCTCCCACGTCAAGAGCAACTGCGAACTCGGGTCAACGCCGACACAGAGCGGTCCCAGTTCCCTGATGTGCTCTTGGAGGCGCTCTCCGAAGGTCTGGGTCACGTCAGCCATGAGCTGCTCCTATCAGTTGGTCAATCGACTGCACGTCGTGCCTCGTCATCCACTCGCCGAGCTGGCGCTGGACGATCCAGGGCGCTCTCGGGTCTGCGAAGGTGGCCGTGCCCACTTCCACCGCGTTCGCACCGGCCATCAACATCGCCACGGCATCCCCGCCGCTCGAGATCCCGCCGACACCGACAATGCTCACGTCGGGAAAGGCGTCGCGACATTCGTACACGGCGCGCAGTGACACGGGCAAGATGCCCGGTCCACTCACGCCGCCGCCAACGTTCGCGAGCGTGGGGCGGCGAGACTCGGTGTCGATAACCAGGCCCAGCAACGTATTCACGAGCACGAGCGCGCTCGCGCCAGCCTCCAGTGCCGCGCTGGCGACGTCAATGAGCGCGGGCGTGTTGGGACTCAGCTTCACCCACAGCGGTACGCCCGCCGCACGCGCGGCCGCCACGACGTCGGCCGTTGCCTGGGGAGAGTGCGCGAACATCTCGCGCCGGCTTTCGAGGTTGGGACAGCTCGCGTTGACTTCGAGCGCAACGATCGCAGCGCCGCTCATCGCCTCGGCGGCGTTCGCGAACTCTTCGACGGTGCGCCCCCAGATTGACCCCACGACCGTGGCATTGCGGCGCACGAGCGCAGGGAGATATTGCTCGCGCCACGCGCCGACCCCGGGGCCGGAGAGACCGACGGCGTTGACCATGTGCTCTCCCGACGTGGCGAGTCGCGGCGCCGGGTTGCCCTCGAAGGGAAAGACGGCGAGCGATTTCGTCACGACGGCTCCGAGTTCACGCAGCTCGCCGTACCCGGCGAGCTCGTCGCCGTGACCCGCGGTGCCCGACGCGGTGAGGACCGCGGAGCGAAGCGTGACTCCCGCCACGTTCGTCGAGAGGTCGCTCACGAGTGGATCGATTGCAGCGACTGGACACGCCAGCCGTGTTCGCGAGTGTCGGCGATGCCTTTGGCAGCGGCAAAACCGGCGCTCATGGTGGTCAGGCACGCCACGCCGTGCGTGACGCAGGCGCGACGTATCTCTGCACCGTCCGATCGCGCGCTCGAGCCCGACGGCGTGTTGACGACCATCTGCACCTCGCCCGAGGCGATGAGCTTC
This sequence comes from Acidimicrobiales bacterium, assembly GCA_035552255.1. GTDB lineage: Bacteria > Actinomycetota > Acidimicrobiia > Acidimicrobiales > RAAP-2 > RAAP-2. Next base: position 22,021 of record DASZLS010000065.1, read on the forward strand.
ACCGCGTCAACCCCGAGATCACCAAGCCCGATCTTGCCCACCAGTGTTTCGACGACTACGCCATTGGATCGTAGGTAGCCCGCCGTGCCGATCGTGGCGGCGAGGTGAAAACCGAGCTCCGTGAGCTGGCGCGCGAGATCGAGCCCGGCGACTTTGTCGCGGTCGGCGAGCGAAAAGAACACTTGGCCACTATTGGGGAGGCGGGTGCCCGCCGCGAGCTGGGACTTCGCAAACGCGATGCCGAAGCTTTCGCCAATGCCCATGACCTCTCCGGTTGAACGCATCTCTGGTCCCAGCAAGGTGTCGACCCCGGGAAACCGGCTGAACGGCAAGACGGCTTCTTTCACGCTGACGAGCTCGGGCCACGGTGTCGTTGCCGGCACCACCCGACGCTCGCGCAGATCCGCCAGGCTCTCGCCCATCATCACACGAACCGCTACTTGCGCCAGCGCGATGCCGGTCGCTTTCGCCACGAAAGGTACCGTTCGACTAGCCCGGGGATTGGCCTCGAGCACGAAGACCTCGCCATCTTTCACTGCGTACTGCACGTTGATCAGTCCGACCACCTCGAGCGCGGTCGCGATCTTGCGCGTGTACTCATCAATCTCGGCGAGCACGTCTTTGCTCAAGGTCTGAGGCGGCAGCGCGCACGCGGAATCGCCCGAATGCACGCCGGCCTCTTCGACGTGCTCCATGATGCCCGCCACGAAGATGTCCCCCGTGGTGTCTCGCACGGCGTCGACGTCAACTTCGGTCGCGTCTTCGAGGAAGCTGTCGATGAGGATCGGACGGGTCTTGGATACCCCGCCCTCTCTGGCGAGTGAACCATGCGCACTGGTGAGATCGGCCATCACTCGGGTGAGTGCCGCATCGTCGTACACGATCTCCATGGCGCGACCGCCGAGCACGTAGCTCGGTCGTATGAGAACCGGATAGCCAACCCGTCGAGCGACGGCGCGCGCCTCTTCCAAGTTGGTCGCCACGTCGCCCGGTGGCTGACGCAGTCCAAGCGACTGACAGATGGCCGACCAGCGCTCGCGGTCTTCGGCGGCGTCGATCGAGCGCACCGGCGTCCCGAGGACCAGCGCAGGATCGATCGAGTGCGAGAGCTTGAGCGGGGTCTGTCCCCCGAGCGACACAATGACGCCGACGAGGCGCGCGCCGTCAACGCACGCCGCTTCTTCCGCGGCGATGACCTCGGCGACATCTTCGGGCGTGAGCGGCTCGAAGTACAGACGGTCTGATGTCGAGTAGTCCGTCGAGACCGTCTCGGGATTGCAGTTCACCATGACGGTCTCATACCCCATGTCGCGCAGCGCCATCGACGCATGCACACAGCAGTAGTCGAACTCGATGCCTTGACCAATGCGGTTGGGCCCGGAGCCCAGGATGATGACTCGATCTCGCGAGGAGTTCATCACTTCGCTCGCGTCTTCGTAGGTGCTGTAGTGATACGGCGTCGCGGCTTCGAACTCCGCCGCACACGTGTCGACGGTCATGAAGGTTGTGGCCACACCTGCGGCGCGGCGCCAGGCGGCGATGTCGTCGCGCTGCTCGCCGGTGATGAGGGCGATCTGACCGTCAGAGAAGCCCCACTGCTTGTAGCGGCGCCAGTCGTACGTGTCAAAGCTCGCTGGAGCGGCGCCCGTGAGTTCGCCCTCTCGTTCGACGATGCCCGCCAATTGGTGAACGAACCAGGGATCGATCTTCGTGGCCGTGCTGACGGCTTCGACACTGGCCCCGCGACGCAGCACTTCGTGCAGAGCGAAGAGCCGCTCGGGCGTCGCCACAATGCACAGCTCCCAAAGCGCCTCGTCGTCAAGCGCCTGGAACTCCGAGGGCGCACCCGGCGCAAACCCTTCGCGACCTTGTTCGAGCGACCGGATCGCCTTTTGCAAGGACTCGGCGAAGTTGCGACCGATGGCCATCACTTCGCCCACCGACTGCATGCGCGTGCCGAGTCGCGGCGAGGAACCGGGCAGCTTCTCAAAGGCCCAGCGTGGGATCTTCGTCACGACGTAGTCGATCACCGGCTCAAAGCTCGCCGGCGTGACCTTCGTGATGTCGTTCTCGATCTCGTTCAGCGTGTAGCCAACGGCGAGACGCGCCGCGATCTTGGCGATCGGAAAACCCGTCGCCTTCGAGGCGAGTGCGCTCGAGCGCGAGACGCGAGGGTTCATCTCGATCACGAGACGCTCCCCGGTCTCGGGATTGACCGCGAACTGCACGTTCGATCCCCCGGTTTCGACGCCGACACGGCGCAGGACGCGAAAGGCATCATCGCGCATGGCTTGGTACTCGACGTCCGACAGCGTCTGCTGAGGCGCCACGGTGATCGAGTCACCGGTGTGCACGCCCATGGGATCAAAGTTCTCAATGCTGCAGATGACCACGCAGTTGTCGGCCGTGTCGCGCATCACCTCAAGCTCGTACTCTTTCCAACCGGCGATCGACTTCTCGACGAGAATCTCGCTGATCGGCGACGCGTCAAGCCCTTCACCGGCGAGACGCAACAGCTCGCCGTCGCTGTGCGCGATGCCGGTACCGGCGCCGCCCAAGATGAAGCTCGGTCGAATGATGATCGGAAAGCCAATGCTCTGGGCGATGACGAGCGCCTCGTCGACCGAGTGCGCGAACCCCGATTCGGGCACGGCGAGCCCGATCTCGGACATGGCGTTTTTGAACTGCTCGCGGTCTTCGGCAGTGTCAATGGCTTCGGGGCGCGCACCGATCACTTCGACGCCGAGTCGATCGAGCTCACCGCGGCGCACGAGCTCCATGGTGAGATTGAGCGCCGTCTGGCCACCCAGCGTCGGTAACAGCGCGTCGGGGCGTTCTTTCTCGATGATGTCGATGAGTACGTCTGCGTCCAGGGGCTCGACGTAGGTCGCGTCCGCGGTCGCGGGATCAGTCATGATCGTCGCGGGATTGGAGTTGACGAGCACAACGCGGTAGCCCTCTGCCCGCAGCACCTGACAGGCCTGAGTCCCGGAGTAGTCGAACTCACAGGCTTGGCCGATCACGATGGGACCCGAGCCAATCACCATGATGCTGGAGAGGTCGTTGCGGCGCGGCATTAGATCGACTCCAACGTGTTGGTGCGCAGCAGGGTCTCAAATCGATCGAAGAGATATCGCGCGTCGTGCGGACCCGGACCCGCTTCGGGGTGATACTGCACCGAGAAGCACCGCTCGCTCGCGAGGCTCATCCCTTCGATGACCCCGTCGTTGAGATTGACGTGCGAGACGACTGCGCGCTCGAGCGAGTCGGGAACGACGGCATAGTTATGATTTTGCGCCGTGATCTCGATGCGCCCAGTCGCCAGATCCTGGACCGGGTGGTTACTCCCGTGATGTCCGAACGGCAGCTTGAACGTCGCTCCGCCGAGTGCTTCGGCGAGGAGCTGGTGACCGAGGCAGATGCCAAAGATGGGCGTCGTTCCGATGAGCTCGCGAAGTACGCTCACCTGCGTCTCGAGCGCCGCAGGATCGCCGGGGCCGTTGGAGAGAAAGACGCCACTCGGATTCAGTGCCGCAACCTCCTCCGCGTTCGTCGCCGCGGGTACGACCGTGACGCGAAAGCGCGACGCGAGCTCTTCCACCATGGTCGACTTGATCCCGTAATCGAAGGCGACCACGTGCAGGTCACCCTGGCCGCGCTCGTAGGCCTCGCGAGTCGAGACCGTCGTCACGTAGTCGCGCCCGTCGGTGCCGGTCGCGTTGCGAGCAGCGTCGAGAATCATGTCGCGGTCACCGTGACCGAACGCACCGGCAAGTGCACCCGCTGAACGGAGATGCCGGGTGAGCCGCCGAGTGTCGGCCCCCACGAGGACGGGCACACGATGACGGATCAAAAAGGGCTCTAAGGGCTCAACCGATCGCCAGTTCGAAGGCAGCTCACTCAGCTCGCGCACCACGATGCCCTCACACCACGGCCGCGCGGCCTCGTCGTCGAGGGGCGTGACACCATAGTTGCCGATGTGAGGGTAGGTGAAGGAGATGATCTGGCCCGCGTAGCTCGGGTCAGTAATCACTTCTTGATAGCCGCTGTGCGAGGTGTTGAAGACGAACTCTCCCGTCGTGACACCGGACTCGGGCAGGAAACCCGCGGCGCCACCTTCAAAGATGGTCCCGTCCGCCAGGGCGAGTATCGCGCGAGGACGGTTCATACCAATGCTCCTTCATGTACGACCAGTGCGCCCCTGACAACGAGTGCGCGAACCTTGCCCGTCATCGCCCGTCCGTCGTAGGGCGTGTTGGTGGCGCGGCTCGCTAAGTGATCGCGCGATGCGGTCCATTGAGCACGGGGATCAAAGACGACGACGTTCGCGTCGTCATCCGCCATCATTGCCCCACCGTGGGCGCTGTGACCAGGGTTCTTGTCCTCTCGACGCAACTGCGCGATTCGAGCGGGACCCCGGCTCAAGAGACAGAAGAACGCTTGAGGACTGGGATCCTCACCGAGCGCCGAATACGTGAGTGACGCCGCGTGTTCGAGATTGAGCATTCCCGCGGGCGCCTCATCGAAAGGCAGATCCTTCAGCTCAGGCGCATGCGGTGCGTGATCTGTCGCGACCGCGTCAATCTCGCCGCTGCGCAGTGCGTGGGCCAGCGCGGTCACATCGTCGCGACCACGAAGCGGTGGATGAACCTTGAACGTGGGATCGAAGGTTGACAGTGCGCTCTCATCGAGAGTGAAGTGATGCGGGGTGACTTCGCACGTCACGGGGAGCCCCTCACGACGAGCGGCGACCACCAGAGCGAGCGAGCGTGCGGTCGACAGATGCATGAAGTGCAGTGGGCAACCGGTGAGGCGAACAAGCTCAATGTCGCGAAGGACCATCAGCTCTTCGGCCAACGCGGGGCGACCCGCGAGTCCCAGTCGGCTACTCAGCGCGCCTTCGTTCATCACGCCACCGGCCGCGAGCAGCTCGTCCTCGCAGTGCTGAGCGAGACGCACGCCGAGGGGTCTCGCGTAGGTGAGCGCCTTTCGCATGAGGGCGGGGTTCTGCACGCCGATGCCGTCGTCGGTGAAGAGCCGTACTCCGAGTGCCGCCATCTCGGCGAGCGGCGCGAGGAGCTCGCCCCGGCGACCCTGGGTAATCGCGCCCGCAACGGCGATGTCGAGCGGCGTCGCGGCACCCCGCGCCAGCACGTAGGACACCATGGCCGGCGTATCGAGCGTCGGCTCGGTGTTCGGCATTGCGACGAGTGCGCTGTAGCCGCCGAGCGCGCCGGCGCGAGCGCCCGATTCGATGGTCTCTGCCTCTTCGCGACCGGGCTCACGCAGGTGCGTGTGCACATCAACGAAGCCGGGACCGACCCAGCAGCCCTCCGCGTCGATCTCCTTCGCGCCATTGGCGACGAGATTCTTGCCCACCTCTTTGATGCGACCGTCTTCGATGAAGAGGTCCGCTACTTCGCTTGACGTGATGCCGATGACGAGACCGCCGCGTAGGACAAATGAACTCATGGCTCCCCCATGGATCCGGCCACGCTCAGGTAGAGCACGGCCATTCGAATTGGTACGCCGTTGGCGACTTGGCGGTCGATAACAGCCGCCGGAAGGTCAGCCACGCGCGAGTCAATCTCGACGCCCCGATTCATAGGTCCGGGATGCATGACGATCGTCTCCGGCCTCAACCGTCGCGCTCGTTCGATGGTGAGTCCGTAGGTAGACGTGAACTCGCGCAAGCTCGGCACGAAGGAACCGCTGCCGCGCTCGACCTGCAGTCGCAGAAGTCCCACCACGTCCGCCCACTCGAGTGCCTCATCGAAGTCCTCAGCGACGGTGACCGGCCACGACGCCACGTCGTCGGGTAGCAACGTGCCCGGCGCCGCCACGCGTACCTCGGCGCCGAGGGCTACGTACGCACTCACGTCACTGCGCGCGACGCGACTGTGACGAAGATCCCCCACGATCAGGATCTTGAGTCCGTTGAACAGTTCGGCCCCCGTCTCTTGACCCGGAGTTCCGCGCCGCTCGGCGAGAATTTGGCGGATCGTGAATGCGTCGAGAAGTCCCTGGGTGGGGTGCTGGTGCTGACCGTCACCCCCATTGATCACGCGCACGTGAGGAACGTAGCGGCTGACTTGCAGCGCGGCCCCGCTCGAGGAATGGCGCATGATGACCGCGTCAATTCCCAGCGCGTCGATGGTCGCGATCGTGTCGCGCAGGGACTCCCCCTTCTTCACGCTGCTCGAAGCAATCGCCAGCGAGAGCACGTCTGCACTCAGACGTTTCGCCGCCGTTTCGAAGCTCAGCCGAGTGCGGGTTGACTCTTCAAAGAAGAGTGACGCGACCACGCGGCCTTTGAGGGCCGGTACCTTCTTGATGGTTCGACGATTGACCTCGACGAACGTTTCTGCCGTGTCGAGGATCTCCACGATCGCATCGCGCGTGAAGTCCTCGAGCGAGAGCAAGCTCTGCCCACGAAGTGTGTCGGTCATGACGACTCCCTCGAGCCGATCCACACGCCCTCGATTGTCGCCTTGATGTCTTCGTCGATTGACGTGGGCAGGTTTTTACCGACAAAGTCCGGTCGGATGGGGAGCTCACGATGACCGCGGTCGACCATGACGGCCAGCTGCACAGCGCGGGGACGGCCCCAGTCGGTGAGAGCATTGAGCGCTGCGCGAATCGTGCGACCCGTGAAGAGGACGTCATCGACGAGAACAACCGATCGGTCGGTGAGGTCGTGATCAATGAGTGTGAGCGAAGATCGCGGCGCCGGGTGAAGGGACAGATCATCTCGATAGAACGACACGTCGAGCAATCCCAAGGGCGGCGTATCACCGCTGATCTCACCGAGCAGTGACGCAATCCGCCGGACAAAGGGCTCACCACCGGTCTGGAGACCAATGAGAGAGACCGAGGCCAGCTCATGGTTGCGTTCGACGATCTCGTGAGCCATTCGCGTCAGCGCGCGAGTGACCTCGTCGCTTGAAAGAAGTTGATTCTTCGGCAGGAACGCCAGGCCGCGTCGCGCCTGGCGTTCGTTGTATTCCTGCATATCGCTCCTGTCGTACGAGCCTCTCAGGACCCGTTTCACGACTACCTTTCGGGACCCGAAGGCGTCCGAAAGGCTGTAGTTGTTAGTGAACCGATGTAATGGTAGTCGTAATCAGCGTAGAGACCACCGCCGAGATCGCGACCCAGACCCAGAAGAAACGCACGAGGCGCACCTGATGCCACCTGTCGCCACTCACCACGCCACGCGCCGAACGGATCGTGAGACCGAGGCCGAGGAAGGCGAGGATCGCAAGGTGACCAATGGTCGAACCGAGGATCGCCATCATCGCCGAGTCGTAGGTCGTGTATGACATGGTGTTCGAGTCGTTCACACTGACGAAAATCTGAGGAATGTCCTTCAGCAAGATCGCCGCAATGACGATGCCACCGAGGGTGACAATCGTTGCCAGCAGCGCCATTG
>DASZLS010000066.1:0-6277 GCA_035552255.1 Acidimicrobiales bacterium
GTGCAAGTTTCATCCCAAGTAGGAGAAAACATCATGAGAAAGTTCATCACGAAAGCCGCGATTCCCGCGCTCTTCGTTATTGGATCGCTCGGTGTCGGGACGGCTGTTGTCGCGGTTCCCGCCGGTGCGTCGACGCCGCCCGCTCACAAGCCACCCGCGTCGGCACTATCAACCACAGCGACGTACAAGGGGACGGTGAAGACCGTAGAGGCGTCGAAGGACATCTTCACCCTGAAGGTCGGATCCAAGAGCTACGCCGTGTTTTACCGCGGCGCGGTGAAGTTCACGAAAGGAAAGGCATCTGACATCAAAGTCGGCGCCTCGATCACGATCAAAGGCAATCTCGTGAAGGGCAAGACGCTTATTCACGCCACCAGCATCAGCGTCTAGACGACACCTTTGCGCCGGATCGAGCACGTGCGACGCGCGCCGATCCCATCCTCCGAGCGGCGGACCGGGCGCCGGATCAAGTGACCCCCCTACTTGATCTCGCATAATGCGCCGGTCCGTCCTCGGCCAACCGCTCGAGACAGGTCATTGCTTTCTCGGCGAAACTATCGATTCGAGGTCATTGGCCACCTCACATGCGCGTCACGTCGAGTCGCGCCGACTGCGTCGAAGGCATCCTCGGATTCCGCCGTTATCGACCCGAAGGAGGGGGAAGATTCATCAGCGGCGCTCGCCCTAAATTGCCCCGTAAAACGGATCATTTCAAAGTGCACGAGCATGGAGGGGAAGCCAATAGAACGGGTGACGGATCAGGCAATTGTGGAGGTGACCATGGCGAGGACCTCAAATGGTTGATGCAAGCGAGCCCGACAACGATGTGACCCACGCGGGGTCGCGAGAGCCCGCCCACGCGCCCCACGTGCGCCACGCGATCTTGCCCGTGCGGGTGAACGTCGCGGCGGACGGAACCATGGCGGCGCGCAACACTCGAGACGGCGAATTGCCGATCGGCACCGGCTGGGATGGAGAACTTTTCAATCCCATTGAGATGCTCCTCGCAGCGATCGGCGGCTGCGCGGCGATTGACTTCACGACGGTGCTCGCCCGCCGAGGGCATCCATTGAGCGGACTTGAGATCGAAGTGCGCGGCCGTCGTGCGAGCGATGAGCGACTCGAAGCTATCGAAGTGTTCTACCAACTGCCCGAAGACGCGGAGATTGACGACGAAGACATCGAAGTGGCGCGCCGACTCACCGCGGATGTCTTGTGCACGGTGTCACGCACCGTCCAACACAGCAGTCCCGTTGAGTACGTCATCGTCGATCAGTTGCCGAGCGACGGGGGCGAGGCGGAGTTGGAAATTGGGGTGAAGAACATCTAGGGCACGAGTAGCGCCCCGCTAGAGGAGGATCTATGGCTCGCAGTGAGAGTTCCATTGACGCGGTGTCCGAAAAGGACACGGAGCGTCATAGCCTCGCCAAACACGTCGTTGGTCTTCCGGGTGTCTTGTTCCAGTCGGTCACCTTCATGGCACCCGGCGGCGCCGTGGCGACCTCGCTTGCCGTCGGGGCGGCATACGCCGGAGGGGCCCTCCCTTTGTCGGTGCTGCTGACGCTCGTCGCCGCGGTGCTCGTCGCTATTTCGATGGCGCAACTTGCACGCCATCTGCCATCGGCGGGCAGCATCTATACCTATCCCTCTCAGGGGCTTCATCCGACGATCGGGTTTCTCGTGGGATGGGGCTACGCGATGATCACCGGGCTCGTTGGACCGATCGTCAACCTGCTCATCGGCTACTTCGTTGGCAGCATCCTCAACGAGGAGTTCGGTTGGGACTTCAAAGCGACGTGGATTGGCTTCATGATCCTCGCGATGCTGCTGACGGCATTGATCGGATATCGCGGCGTGAGGTTGAGCACGTGGTTCGGCGTCATCTTGGGTGCCTTTGAGATATTGGTCTTTGTCGCGCTCTCCATTTGGCTCATCGTGCACGCTGCTCCCGGCGGTAATACGTGGAACGTCTTCACGTTGAAGTACGCGACGATCAAGGGGTATCACGGCATGTCGGGGGTCGTGGCGGGTGCCGTCTTCGTGATGCTCGCTTTCGTGGGATTCGAAGCGTCGGCGCCGCTCGCCGAAGAGGCACGAGAACCCCGTCGCAACGTTCCTCGCGCAATCATTCTGTCGTGCGTCATCGTCGGCGTGTTCTACCTCTTCACGACCTACGCGGCCGCGGCGTTCGTCGGCCCGGGGCATTTCGCGTCCTATGGAGGACTTGGTGGCGGAAGTCCCTGGATCGAGTTTGCACGAAAGATGTGGGGACTCGGCTGGGTCGTCGTCTTCGTCGCCGTCGTGAACTCGTTTTTTGCGAACGGCAACTCGGCACTCGTGGCCTCGACGAGGACCTGGTACGCGATGGGCCGCATCAGGCTCTTGCCTTCGGCGTTTGAGAGGACGCATCAGCGTTATGCGTCCCCGGTCGTGGGTATCCTCGTCCAAGGTCTCGCAACAGTGGTGATCGCGTTGCCGCTCGCGTTGGGTTACGGACCCGTCGACGCGTTTGAGCTACTCGCCACGATTCTTTCGGCGGTGATGATCTGCGTCTACATCGTCATCAACATCTCGAGCTTTGGCTACTACCTGCGCCGCCAACGCGCCGAGTTCAACTGGTTTGTGCACTTCGTGATCCCGATCGTGAGTTCGCTCATTCTGATCCCGGTGCTCTTCTCCGCGCTCGGCATCACGACATCACTCTTCAAGTTCGTGTCGCCGTTGCCCTACCCGATCAACCGAGCGGGGATTGTGGTGATCATTTGGTTCGTGATTGGCCTCATCTACTTGGGCTATCTGTGGGTGGCCCATCGTGATCGGGTGATGGACATGGGAACCGTTTTCGAATAGTACGGTGCCCGACGACTATTCGATCAAGCGCAACCAGTGGTTTTCTGCTGCCGCGAGCGCTGTTTGCACGTCAGACAGCTCGGCGCCTAGTGCAGCCTGCACCGTGTGGTCTGACGTTGCGAGAAGCTTGTCGGTCAGTGTGGACTTACGTCGCTCGAGCCTTGTCATCTCTTTTTCGGCTTCGCGAAGTTGGCGTCCACGCGGTGCGTCAACCACCGGCGCGCTCTCGGTTGCCGTGCCCTTCGCGGTTTGGAGGAGTGGCTCGGAGGTTCGCGCAATCCATGCGTCGATACCTCCGGGTACCTCGGCGATCGTGCCTTCTCGCACTTCAAACAAGCGATCGGTGGTTCGACTCAGAAACGTTCGGTCGTGTGACACGACGACGAGCGTGCCGGGCCACTGACCGAGGAACTCTTCTACCAAACGAATGGTCTCCAGGTCGAGGTCGTTCGTCGGTTCGTCCAAGAAGAGGACGTTCGGCCGTATCGAGAGCGCGAGGAGCAGCTGCAGCCGACGCCGTTCTCCTCCCGAGAGATCCTTCGCCTTGGTGAAGGGGAGCGCGCCAGTGAACCAGAAGCGTTTCATCAGCGCCACGTCTTCGAGCGATCCCGGTATCCCCTCAGGGCCGGCGACGAGCTCTTGAACGGTCGCTTCGTCGTCGAATTCGCCACCCCCTTGGTCGAGATACGACAGTCGAACGGTGGGCCCACTCTTCACCGTCCCTGACGACGGTTCGATCCGTTGAGCGAGCAGGCCAACGAGCGTGGACTTCCCCGAACCATTGGCACCGACGATCCCTATGCGTTCGCCGGGGCCAAGTTCCAGCGTGACGTCGCGCACGATCTCGTCACCGCCGTCGTAGGAGAATTTCACGTGGTGCGCTTTGATCACTGAGGTGCCCAATCGCGGCACACCTGAATCGAATTGCAGTGCTTCGCTTCGCGCCGCCGCTTGCGGGCGCGTTGCGAGGAGGGCGTGGGCCGCGTTGACGCGGGCCTGGGGTTTGGTGGATCGGGCCTTCGCGCCACGGCGAAGCCACGCGAGTTCGGTCCTCGCGAGGTTGCGCCGGACCTGTTCGGCCGTCGCGGCCGCCGCTTCGCGGTCGGCCTGTGCTTCGAGAAGCTTCGAGTAGCCGCCCGAGTGTAAGTAGGTCTTCCCACGGTCAATCTCGACCATGCGATTGGTGACCTGGTCGAGGAGGAAGCGGTCGTGGCTGACCATCACCACGGCGCCTCGGTAGGTGCGTATCTCTTGCTCGAGCCAGCGGATGGCGTCGAGGTCCAAGTGGTTTGTTGGTTCATCGAGAACCAGCACGTCGCTCGGCTCGATGAAAGCGCGAGCGAGAGCGACGCGCTTGAGCTGCCCTCCCGAAAGTGAACCGATATCGGTGTCGATCTCGGCCAGCATTCCCAATCGATCGAGGGCCGCTTCGACGCGCCAACCTGAGCCCAGCGCGTCACGGACCGTGCCGTCCGGCAGCGACGGTATCTGCTCCAGGAAGCTCACCCGTACGTCGCGGCTGCGTCGGGTTTGACCCGAATCGGGGGTCAGAACGCCGGCGACGATTCTGAGCAAGGTGGTCTTGCCGACTCCGTTGATGCCCACCACGCCGATTCGGTCACCCGACGAGACGGTCAAGGTGAGGTCTTCCAGGATGGCTCGTTCCGAGCCGTTGAGTACCACGTGCTCGAGATCAATGAAGATTGTCATGCGAGGTACACGTTAACGATGAACCGTGCGATGGGCGGCCGCCAATTCGACACGACGAGAGAATCTGACTCGACGATCACAACTCGATCGAGGAGTGGCCCTCTACAGAGCGGTCAGCGTGTTACTCCGCTCCTGCACAGCCATTGGCTACGGGCTTATTTTCGCAGAATTGTCGCGTTTTGGGGCGTTCAGAAAATTGACGAGAGTTCTTACTCGTCCTCCAGGCAACCTCCAGGTTCTCCATATTGGCGACCGGCACTCTGGTGATGCGCCAATTTGAAAGGAGCGCTTTTATGAATGAATATGAATCCAACAGCATTGAAGGAGCTACGCCGGAAGAACCGACAGGTCGGTCAAAGCTCCCACAGTGGCTACGAAGCAAGCGAAATCGGTGGATCGCCTCATCCGCGTTGATCGTTGCGATAATCGGATCGTCCGTCGGCGTCGCCACGTCGAGCTCGTCCGCCCCGCCAGCCGCTTCGGCGTCCGCGTCGACCGCTTCCTCGACCGCGGCTGGGCAGGCGTTCAAAGCCGGATTTGGATCCAACGGCGGGAAATCACCCGCTCGCTCGGCACCCGCGCCCGGCGGGACGATCGGCACCATCGACTCAGTCTCCGCCTCGAGCTTCACGTTGACAACGCCCGCCGGTCAGAAAGTGACCGTGAATGAGTCCGCATCGACGACGTACCAGAACGGATCAAGCTCCACGTCTACGAGCGTCGTGCAGACAGGCGCCAACGTCCTGGTACTGGGGACGGTCAACAGCACAACGATTGCTGCAACAGATGTCTCCGTGGAGGCCACGCCCACCAGTGAGCCGGCGAGCGCGTCGACGGTAATTCCCTTTACCCAAGGCAAGCCGTCCGCCGAGACAAAAGTCGGTACGATCCCTGCGAACTGGTCAGCTGGTCAAGGGACGCTCGTTACGGGATCGGCTGCAAACGAAGCAACCGAGGCTGCACTTGCTGCCTATCCGGGAGGCGTCGTCGACCGTGTCGTCGTGCTCAGTGACGGCGATTACAACGTCCACTTCATCGGTGTCAACTGGCCGCATCACGTGTTTCTCAATTCGAGCTTCAACGTCATCGGCGCGGAATAACCGACCCGCTGCGATGAACAGCTGTCCAATCAGTTCCTGCGCTGGTGATGAACGTACCGTTCATCACCAGCGCAGAGCGACGCAAGAGGACAAATCGCTTGGCAGCTACGCATCTTGAGCGTTTACCCTCTTTGCGTCTTTGCGTCTTTGCGTCTTTGGGTTATGGCCAGTAGGAGAGGTCAAGAATTTGAAAGGGATCCGGAGTTGTCATCGCCTCTCATGGGTCGGGACCTCATGCCCGGGGAGGTAGATCAATGGGTGAGCAAGTGTGGGGCTCAGGAGCGGGCTCGAAGAGATATTCGGCTCGTGGCAGCGTGATGTTCTTTAAGGCAATCGCAGATAAGGACGACGGCGATTTTTCACTGGTGGAGCGAACCCCTCCGCCATGGACGCTTACTTCGCTGGTTTGCACGAGCTATGGAACGCTGAGAAGCCACCGACCGAGGACGACGAGCGAGCCTTGGTGGCCCGATTCGGCATGGAGTCGGCTTGAACCGTGCATTAACCGTGCATTGGCGACAGGTCGAGCGCGTCAGCTCGACAGGTCGAGCGCGTCAGCTGATCAATCGGAAGTCACTTGTCAGTGCTTCGATCGGCTTCCTTCGGGAGCATTGTGC
>DASZLS010000067.1:0-22933 GCA_035552255.1 Acidimicrobiales bacterium
TTGTAGTGAGCAGCCCTGCCACCAGCCAGCACATGATGAGCGCCCCGCCCGCACCGACGACCACGCCAATGACGCGATCGACGATGCCCAGCATCATTGCCCGCACAACGTGCTTGATCAGGCTGCCCACGACGCCGCCGACGATGCCCCCGAGGACGGAGACGATGAGGACGATAAAGAGCGCGACCGCTGGGCGCCAGCCGGACTTCGTGATGACGCCCGAGACCGTCGGGGCGATCGCGGCACCGAGCAGAAATCCGCCGCCAATGCCCGCGAGTCCGGCGACCTGTCGAATCGCGCCTTCGGCGAACCCTCGGATCCCCGCGAGCACGACGACGATAGCGATGATGAGATCGACCCAACCCATGAACGACAGGCTAAACCGTCCGGTCAGCGCTTTTGGGCAGTCGACCGCGCGCGACGAGGGCACGGAGCGTCGTATGACTCTATTTCGGTTGCATGCGGATGCCCGCATCAATGCGAATCGACTCCGCGTTCAAGTAGCTGTTGGTGAGCAGCTCCATCACCAGCGACGCGAACTCACTGGAGTACCCGAGTCGCTTGGGAAACAGCACGCCGGTGCCGAGACGCGCCTTGAACTCTTCGGACGCTTCGCCGGTGCCGTAGATCGGGGTGTCGATGAGTCCGGGAAGGATGCAGTTGGCGCGTACGCCGATCGGCGCGATGTCTCGCGCGAGGGGCAGCGTGAGACCGACGATGCCTCCCTTCGAGGAGGAGTACGCCACTTGACCGATCTGGCCATCTTCGGCGGCAACGGACGCGGTGTTCACGATCGCGCCGCGCATTCCATCGACGTCGGGCACGTTGTGGCTCATCGCGGTCGCCGCCAGTCGGCAGACATTAAACGTGCCGATCAGGTTGATCTCGATGACCTTGCGGTAGAGGTCGAGATCGTGTGCGGAGGCGTACTCGCCGTCCTTGCCAATGGTGCGCGTCGCCCAACCGATGCCCGCGCAGTTGACGACGCTCCACAAGGGGGCCATGTTCTTCGCCGCTTCGATCGCGGCGATGACGTCGTCGGTGTTCGTGACGTCACAGTGCACGTACGCGCCGCCAATCTCTTTGGCGATCGCCTCGCCGCCTGCGTCGTTGAGGTCCGCGATGACGACCTTCACGTCGCGCGACGCCAGCAGCCGCGCGGTCGCCTCGCCGAGTCCGGAGGCGCCTCCGGTAACGACGGCTGAAGTGTTTTTGATGTCCACGCGTGACTCCTTGCTAGTTCCGACTACCGAGTCAATCACACGCGAACTACGGGGGGTTGCAGCGGGACCGGAGGGGGGAACCGGTCCCGCTGCAGCGGGGGGACCTAGCGCGCGGTCAACGAGAGCTCCGGGTCTTGCTGGACGAACTGGCGGTACGCGTCGATCGTGGCTTCATAGTCAGCGATGATCGCGCGCTGGCGGGCCAGTTCGAGGTTGTGCGCGCGTTGGGAGCGCGAACGGTGCTCGAGGTGCGCCGCCAGGAGCGGAACGCCGAGGCCTACGGTAATGCCGAGTGTGACCAGCACGGCAGAGAGACAAACGGTGAGCATGCGTTAAGTCCTTTCAACGAATACCGAGTCTGGGGCGCCATCTGCAAACGTGCTCAATACGGAGCGAAGAAGTGAATAAGAACTGGCTGTGAGAATGGCGCACCACGCGGCACCTGGTAATTCGCGCGTGACGAACGTGAACAACAGCCACCACGCCGTCGCCACAGGGTGAAGATCTCGTGTCCTCTAGCGTGTCAAGGTGACGTCGATCTACGAATGCACTAGGGAAGAGCTGTCGACGCTGCTTGAGGGCGAGCCCCGCTATCGAGTCGATCAACTCTGGCACGGACTGTGGAACGACGGTCTCAGCATCGAGGCGATCACCACGATTCCCGCGTCGTTGCGCGCTCGTCTCGTCGAACAGTTCCCACCCGCGCTTGAAGTAGCCGATGATGTGGCGAGTGACCATGGCGCGACGCGCAAATGGGTCTTCAAACTCGAGAACGGCTCCACGATCGAAACCGTTCTCATGCACTACGAGGATCGGGTGACCGTGTGCGTCTCCTCCCAGGCGGGGTGTGCCATGGGCTGCACCTTCTGTGCAACCGGTCAGGCCGGTTTCAGTGGCCAGCTGAGTGTCGGCCAAGTGCTCGAGCAGGTGATGTTCGCCGCACGCGTCGCAGCGCCCACGCGACTCTCGAACGTGGTCTTCATGGGTATGGGCGAGCCCCTAGCGAACTACGCCACGACCATCGAGACGGTGAAGCGGCTGCATGACTACAAGGGGATGTCGGCGCGACACCTCACCGTGTCGACGGTGGGAGTAGCGCCCGCGATTGAGCGGCTCGCAAGGGAGGGCTTGGCGTTGACCCTCGCCGTCTCCCTGCACGCCGCCAATAACGAGACGCGCAACGAGCTCGTGCCGCTCAATCGTCGCTATCCGCTAGAGCGATTGCACGAAGCGTGCGTCTATTGGATCGACACGACGGGGCGCCGGCTCAGCTTCGAGTGGGCGCTCATCGCGGGCGTCAACGACACCGAGCGCGCAATGGAGGAGCTCGCGACCTACGCGAACTCGCTCGACGCCCACGTCAACTTGATTCCCCTCAATCCGACCCCGGGGTATCTTGTCTTGGGTTCGAGCGCCGAGCGTGTCGCACAGTTCCGCCAGGGACTACGCGAGATGGGCGTAAACGCCACCGTTCGCAATACCCGGGGTCGATCAATCGCCGCCGCGTGTGGACAACTCGCAAGCGTCACCAACGCGAAGCGGCGATCGATCACCTTCGCCAGAGCTAGCTCTGGGTTCGAGCGGCCACCGCCTCGGGATCTACGGGGATCTGGTCGGGGTGGATGTTGGTGATGTCGTGGTAAACCTCGACCTTCTCCTCCATGACCGCAGTGGCTTCCTTCTGATGTTCGACTTCGGCCACCAGATTGCGCTCGTGCACCTCGCGCTGCTGAAAGTGCACGGCGAGCAACGGCAGGCCTACTCCGGCGCACACCGCGAGGATAATGAGGATTGTTCCAAAGACAACTTCGACAACCATGAGTGGCTCCTTTCGCATCATGTTTGGGACTACTCCTCTAGCGTTATGCCGTTGAGGTGCCTAACACAAGGGGAAACGTCTAAGAAAACCCTGTGAGACCGGGGGAAATGAAAGGTGCATTTACTTTCGCTCGGCTGACATTAAGGATGCGCAGCGCATTGAGCAACTTGGGAACAAAGAAAGAAAGTTGCATTCACTAAGCGCCCATCGTTGTTCGTGCCGTGTTGCGGTCAAATGAGTGTCGCTAGTGATACGCGACGTTTGATTCTCTTTCGGCACGCGCTGGTTGGTGCAGCGTGATCTCATTTTCATATATGTGGGTGATCGTGCGTTCGAGTTTGTGAACGTCCGCGACGAATGCTTTCTCAAACACATGTGCGCGCTCGTCTCGTCCCTGAAGGTGCAGAGAGAGGGCGGGTAGTCCGATCAATGCGCAGAGCCCCAGCACAATCAATACCGCACCGAAGACAACTTGAATGATCATGAGTGCCTCCTTCCAAACGTCACCGCTGGAATGGCCCCATCCTCCTCTTCATCGTGCGGGGTCGCAAGAGCATTCGCAAGATATCTACGACCGAACTGCGATCGACCGCCCCACCTCGTTTGACCGGGTCAAATGCGCGAAGCGACGTCGTTCTCTCTTGGACGCTGCGCAAGTGTCGCCGAAATTGAGCGCCTTGCTACGGCGTGAGAGAGCGCTCTTTCCAAAAGGTCGGTCGCCAACGAACCAGCGCGAGCACCCCCACGATGCACATGATGCCGCCCGAGACGATCGAGAATTCGGTCGAGGTGAAACTTGCGACGGCGCCCGACTCGAGATCGCCGAGACGAGGTCCACCGGTCACGACGGCCATCTGAATCGCCGACGCGCGACTTCGGTACTCGTCGGTGATGGACGTTTGCAAGATCGTGTTGCGCAGCACCGTCGAGATGACGTCCGTCGCACCAGCGACCGCGAGGCAGATCAGACCAACCCAGAGCACGTGCACCAGTCCGAAGAGTGCCATGACGAGACCCCAGACCAGCACGACGAGTATCACTAAGCGGCCGCGACGACTCACGCGGTCCATCCAGCCGGTGAAGATCGCCATAAGCAGCGCGCCTGCACCGGGTGCCGCGTAGAGCAGACCGAGAATCTCCGGGCCACCGTGATAGAGGTGCTTGGTCACGGCGGGGAAGAGGGCTCGTGGCAAGCCGAAGACCATCGCGTTGAGGTCGACGAGATAGACGGCTTGGACGACCGCGTGACTGCGCACGTAGGAGAAGCCCTCGGCGATGGAGCGCAGTATCTTCGCTCCCGAGTGTTGGCCGACGGGCTTCATCGGGGCCATGAGAAGCGTCGCGAACACGAGGGCAAAGAAGGAGACTCCGTCGATGAAATAGCACGACGAGAGGCCGACGGTTGCGACCAGTACTCCTGCCACGCCGGGGCCGACGACCGTCGCGGTGTTGACGATGATCTGGTTGAGGGAATAGGCAGCGACGAGCTCCTCGGGTTTAACGAGCATGGGAATGGTTGCCGTGCGAAGTGGTCCCGAGACGCCCGAGAGACCTGCGGAGAGCGCGGGCACGATGATGAGGACCACGAGACTTCCGTGGTGATCCAACGCGTTGGCACCGAGCACGCAGCTCAAGAGACCGAGGAAGAACGATGCGCCGATCAAGAGCGACCGCCGGTCGAACCGGTCGCCGAGGGCCCCGCCCCACAGGGAGCCAAGGATGAGCAGCGGCAGCTGAATGAAGCTGACGAGTCCCACCCAGAGACTGGAACCGGTGAGTTGGTACACCTGGTAGGCCACGGCAACCAGCGTCAAGTTACTGCCGAGTAGTGAGACCAGTTGACCAAGAAACAGGAGACGAAAATTCTTACTCGTGCGTAGTGGTGTCGTGTCGACGAGGAGGCGAGCCACCTATTTAGCGTAGGCGGATAGGGTATAAATCCGGGGGTGTGGCACAAAGGAGTGTTGATGATCGGCGATGAACTGATCCAGTTGGTGACGCCCGAGGGCGAGCGCGTATCGAGCCCCGACTACGAGTCCACCTTGAGCGGCGAAGCGATCTTTGGCATGTATCGCGACATGGTCATCATTCGCCGACTCGACGTCGAATCGACATCACTCCAACGCCAGGGACAGCTCGCACTCTGGGCGCCCGTGCACGGCCAAGAGGCCGCGCAGATTGGCGCGGGCCGCGCCTTGGCCCCGATGGACTTCACCTTTCCCACGTACCGCGAGCACGGCATTGGCTGGTGCCGCGGCGTGCCTCCGCGCGAGATGCTGCGACTCTTTCGCGCGGTCTCGAACGGCGGCTGGGATCCCCAGAAATATCGTCACTCGGTGCCGACCATCGTGCTCGGCAATCAAGTGCTGAACGCCGTTGGCTACGCCATGGGAATTCAGCGCGACGGCGCGGAAGAAGCGGTGATGACCTTCTTCGGCGACGGAGCGTCCAGTCAGGGCGACGTCCTGGAAGCGTTCGTGTGGGCCTCGTCGTTCAATACGCCCGTGGTCTTCTTCTGCCAGAACAACCAGTGGGGAATCTCGACGCCCACCTCCATTCAGTCGAAGATCCCGCTGTATCACCGTGCGCACGGTTTCGGTTTCCCCGGCGTGCGCGTCGACGGCAACGACGTGCTCGCGGTCTACGAAGTCACGCGGCGCGCGCTCGAACAGGCACGCGTCGGTGGTGGCCCCACGCTGATCGAGGCCTACACGTATCGCTTGGGCGCACACACCACGTCCGATGACCCCACTCGCTACCGCATCGATGCGGAAGTCGAGGTCTGGAAGCACCGTGACCCGATCGAGCGAGTGAAAGCGCTCCTGGCACGCGAGTATCACGTGAAGATTGGTAAGTTCGATGAAGTTGCGGCCGAGGCTGATGCGCTTGCACTGCAGCTTCGTGACGACGTGCTCGCGATGGACCGGCCCGACCCGATCACCATGTTTGACCACGCCTACGCGGAGCCCCATCCCCTGATCGAAGAAGGACGACGCGAGATGATTGAGCTCGGCGTCAGCGGAGGCGCACACTGATGGCAACCACCACCATGACCATGGCGAAGGCTCTCAATGAGGGGCTGCGCCGCGCGCTCGAGAAGGACAAGAAAGTCCTCATCATGGGTGAAGACATCGGCAAGCTGGGCGGAGTCTTTCGCATCACCGACGGCCTGCAGAAGGACTTCGGCGAGGACCGGGTCATCGACTCACCCCTCGCCGAGTCGGCCATCGTCGGCACCGCCGTCGGTCTCGCGATTCGCGGGTACCGAACGGTCTGTGAGATTCAGTTCGACGGCTTTGTCTACCCCGCCTTCGACCAGATCGTGAGCCAAGTCGCCAAGCTGCACAAGCGATCCGACGGGGTGTACACGATGGGTCTCGTCATTCGCATCCCCTTCCAGGGCGGTATTGGTGCCATCGAGCATCACTCCGAAAGCCCCGAGGCGTACTTCGCCGCCACCGCCGGATTGCGCGTCGTCTCGTGTTCGACGCCGAACGATGCGTACTGGATGATCCAGCAGTCGATCGAGCACAACGACCCCATCATCTTCTGTGAGCCGAAGAGCCGCTACTGGGAGCGGGGCGAAGTCGACGTCGATAATCCGCCCGCAGGCCTGTTCGACGCGATCGTGCGTCGCGAGGGCGCCGACGTCACGGTGATTGGCTACGGCGCATCGCTGAAGACGATGTTGCGCGCGGCCGAGACCGCCGAGACCGAGGGCGTGTCGCTCGAAGTCATTGACGCGCGCGGCATCGCGCCGCTTGACCTCGAACCGATGGTGAAGTCCGTCGAAAAGACGGGGCGCTTTGTCGTCGTGCAAGAGGCACCGCACATGGCCTCGATCGGCTCGGAGATCGTCGCCGAGCTCAGCCAGAAGTGCTTCTACTCACTGCGCGCGCCGGGGCTTCGCGTCTCGGGATACCACGTGCCGTATCCGCCCACCCGAATCGAAGAGGAGTACCGACCGAACGTTGACCGGATCCTCGACGCCGTCGACCGAGTAATGGAGTTTGAGAGTTGAGCGAACAAGTATTCCTGCTGCCGGACGTCGGCGAAGGCCTGGTCGAGGCCGAGATCGTCACCTGGAAAGTACAGGTCGGCGACGCCGTCAAGTTGAACCAGCCGCTCGTCGACATCGAGACGGCCAAGGCCACCGTCGAACTGCCGAGCCCGTACGAGGGCACCGTCGTGGCGCTGCACGGCAACGTCGGCGACATCATGGAAGTCCACAAGCCCCTCATCACCTTTGAAGTGGGCGGTAATGCGGCACCGGCTGCGCCGACGAGTGAAACCTCTGCGCCCGCTGCAGCACCAGTTGCGGGAGAAGCCGAGTCCATCGGTGCGAGCCGTGAAGCGGTGCTCGTGGGTTACGGCGTGGCCAATGAAGATGGCGTCGCCACTCGCAAGCACCGTCGTGGTGGGAACAACGCTGCGACGCCTCCGCCGAGCGCCCCCGTCGCAACCGCCTCGCCTTCGGTGGCGACGCCTGCGAGCGCCCCCTCGGCGTTCGCGCCGCGTTCGACGCCGCCCGTTCGTCTCTACGCGAAGCAGCACGGTGTTGATCTCGAGACATTGGCGGGCACCGGTCGAGAAGGCCTGATTACTCGCAGTGATGTGGAGCGCGCCCTCGCGGGTGAGTCGATCGCCGCACCGCGCCCGAGTGCCCCCGTGACCGGTCCGATGACGACTTCACGTTTCGTGGGGCGAGACCTCGAGCCGTGGTCAACTGGTCCGAAGGAAGAGCGCATTCCCGTGCGCGGGGTCCTTCGCTCGATGGCTGACGCCATGGTCCAGAGCGCCTTCAGCGCTCCGCACGCAGCCGTGTGGGTGCGTCTTGACGCCACGAAGACGATGGAGCTGCTTGCGGCCCTGAAGCAGCGCCCGAGTCTTTCGAACGTTCGGCTGTCGCCTCTGGCGATTGTCGCCATGGCCCTCTGTGACGCGGCGCGCCACTTCCCGGGCGTGAACTCGAGCTTTGACACCGAAGCGGCCGAAGTCGTGGTTCGCCGCACCGTCAACCTTGGCATTGCCGCCGATACGCCGCGTGGACTGATCGTGCCCAACATCAAGGGCGCGGACCAGCTCGATCTCGTGGGTATGGCCCAGGCGCTGAACGTCCTCGTGGATAAGGCGCGCAACGGCACGACGACGCCCAACGAAATGATCGGTACGACCATCACCATCACCAACGTCGGACCCTTCGGAGTGGATGCGGCGATGCCGATTCTGCCGCCCGGCACCGGTGCGATTCTCGCAATCGGTCAGATCGCGAAGGCGCCGTGGGTGGTCAACGATGAAGTCGTCGTCCGCCAGGTCGCCGAGATCGCCATGTCCTTTGATCACCGCCAGGTGGACGGGGCGCTGGCGTCACGCGTGCTCGGGCACGTCGCGCGGTATCTCGAGGACCCTGCAGCGGCGCTGATCGCCGGTTAGACCCGCAGCGCGTCGAGGGCGCGGTCGGCGTGAGAGTTCATGCTGACCTCGCTTGAGATGACGTCGCGTACGCGCATGTCGGTGCCAATGATGAACGTCGCGCGCTTCACCTTGAGGAGTCGAAGCGATCGCTTGACGCCGTAGCGTCGGGCGACCTCACCGTCGACGTCGGCCAGAAGAGGGAAGTCGAGACTGTTCTTTTTGGCGAACTGCGCTTGCAGGTCCGCTTCATCCATTGAGATGCCCACGGGCTGGGCGCCTAGCGCCTCGAATTCTGTCTCGAGGTCGCGGAAGTGGCAGGACTCCTTGGTGCATGCCGGGCTCATGGCGGCGGGATAGAAGAAGAGGACGACCGGTCCGTCCTTCACCATGGTGGACAGCGTGCGGTCGTTCCCGTCCTGATCCTTCAGGGTGAAGTCGTAGGCCACGTCGTGTTTCTGCACAAACTAAGCCTAAGCGTCGAGTCGGAAGCCCACACCGCGGATCGTGATGAGATGTCGAGGAGTAGCGGGATCCTCCTCGATTTTTTGGCGCAGTCGCTTCACGTGCGTGTCGAGCGTGCGCGTGTCGGAGAGCTCTAATCCCCACCACAGAGTGTCAAGACATACTTCGCGCGTGACGACTTGACCGAGTCGCGTGGCAAAGAGTGCGAGCAGATCAAACTCTTTGCGACTGAGCTCGACCTCACGACTCTTGCGCGTCACGGTTCGTCGAGAGAAGTCGATACGCAAGTCGCCAAACGTGATGACTTCATCGTCGCTCGCGGTGACCGGACGACGCAAGACCGCGCGGATTCGCGCGACGAGTTCGCGGAGGCGATACGGCTTGGTGACGTAGTCTGCGGCACCGATCTCGAGACCAAGGACGACGTCCACTTCGCTCGTGCGCGCGGTCACCATGATGACCGGTATGTGCGTCGTATCGTGGAGCTCGCGGCAGTAGTCGATGCCCGAGCCGTCGGGCAGCATCACGTCGAGCAGCACGAGATCGGGCTTCGCGCTCGCGAGCAGCACGCGGGCTTCGGCGATGTTGGTGGCACCGACCACCACAAAACCTTCGACGCTCAGCCCGACGTTGAGCGCGTCTTGGTAACTCTCTTCATCCTCGACGATCAGGATGACGTTGCGTCCTGGAAGGTCGAGGGCTGCGCTCACGAGGTCGCTCGTGAGCACTGGCGAGGTGCGGCACGCACGGCATCATCAAGGGGGCGGTGAGTTCGTATGCGTGCCACGCCACAAACATAAAAAGGCTTGGTTACCGTAAGGTGAAAGGAGCGAGTCTCAATGGTGCTGAATAGATGAAACATTCACCGAGAACAGCCACGAATCCCAAAAGCCGCTCAGGTCTCTACGTCTGCAGTGTGAAACCCTCGTAGTCAGCACCGCCCTTGAGATAGCTGCCCACTCCGACGCACGAGCTCGGAGTGGGACAGACGATGTCGTAGATACCGCCGTCTACTCCGACCGTCGACGCACTGCTCGGAAGCGTCACCTTGACACCGCGCTGCCACACGCCGTCGATCTCGCTGAGGGTCACGGCTTGGTACGCACCCGCGGTGTCGAGATACGAACCGCTGGCCTGGCACTCGCCGACGGCGGGGCACGCGAGTGCAACCACGCCGCCATTTTGGCCGCCCGACCGTCCGCCAGCGGGGAGCGCCATTTCAACGGCCGGGCTCCACGCGCCGTTTACTTCGTTCGCGAGGAAGCCTTGATAGGCGCCGGTGCTGCTCTTGTACTGTCCCCCCGCGCTGCAGTTCCCGGAACTCGCACAGGCAATGCCGTCGAATCCGAAGAGAAAGACGTGGGGGTTGGCATTGGCCCCCGCGGGCATCGTGAGCTCGACCGCGCGGCCCCACGCTCCGTTCGCCCCCGACGTCGCCATCGCTTCGAGGGCGCCGGTCTGGGAGATGAATGTTCCCAGCGCGTCGCAGGTCGAGCGAGCGAGACACGTCACTTCGCTCAGTGAGGCGCCAGAAAAGGCGCTGGCGTTTGCGGGAACAGAAACCTCTTCGCCCTTGTGCCAGACGCCTCGCACCTGGCTCACGACGAGGCCCTCGGTCACATCGTGCGCGTCAATGAAGGATCCGACACCCACGCAGTTGCCCAGCGAGGAGCACGCCAGCTGGGCGAAGGTGACAAAGGGGTTGAAGTTCGTCTTCTGAGCGATCAAGACTTCGCGCGCGATCGACCAGTGCCCGCGCACTTCGGTGGCTACGAAGCCCTGAGAGCGCGGATAGGCACGATAGTTGTCGAAGTACTCGCCGACGGCGCTGCAGTTGTACGCCGAGGAGCACTCGACAGCTCGAAGCTCACCAGACTGTCCGTTGACGATTGCGTTCTTGGGCAGCGTCAGCTCGCGCGAACGAAGCCATTTACCGTTCACTTCGTTCGCGGTGAAGGGCACGATGTTTCGAGCGCTGTCCTCGTAGCTGCCGACGGCCGCACAGTTTCCTGCGGCACCACAGGACACGTCAAAGATCGTGACGTCGGGGTTGACGTTGGCGCCCACCGGCGCGACCAACGTTATGGGCGCTCGCCAGGTGCCGTTGGTCTCGCTCACGATGAGCCCGTTCGTGGCGCCCGCGGTGGTTGTGTAGTCGCCACCCGCCACGCACTCGCGCGCAGACACGCAGCTGAGAGAGGGAAGGAAGCCGTCAGGGATTCCCGTGGAACCCTTTGGCAGTGCGACCTCCTTGGCGTGTTGCCAGGGGACGGTCACCGCTGATGCGGGCACGGCGAAGACGAGCGCAGCGAGTGCGACAAGGACGACGACGTTACGCAGGAACTTCATCGTCAATACCCCAATTTCGAGAGCTCTCGTGTCGTCGTCGACACCCACCACGGCAAACCCACGTCCGACGTGTAGCGCATTTCAGTATAAGAAAGCTGACTGTACGCCGTCGTTCGCGATCTGGTGTTTCGACGAAAGTTATGCGGGGTAGGGAGTGAGCGTTTCGCTGTTGAGCAGCGAGGGATCAGTGCTGCCGAGTCGGGTGTAGCGATCATTCTTCAGATCCCAGGCCCAGAGCGTCACGGACTCGCTTTTCCAGTGACCGCTCGCGCAGTTGGGCGTGCAGTCGTTCCAGCGTGCTTCGCCCGTTGCGTACGCGGTGGTCGATCCCCAACTCGTCCAGTGCAGACCAGTGAACTTCGAGTTGAAGTCGGCGCACGAGAGCACGTAGGTCGTTGGCTTGACGCCGTATTTATCGGAACAGCTGAGGAGGATCTTCGCTGAGCTCGAAGCCGTTGCCTGGTGATAGGAGAGACCGGTGAAAATGCCCGCGGCGATAACGAGCACCGCGAGAAGTGAAAAGGGGATGAGTCGACGCACGCGACAAGTGTATGACCGCGGTGAAGGGGCCTTCGCACAGGGTGGCGCAGCAGTCGGCTATTCCGGGAGGTCGACCATCCGGCACGGAATCAAGGAGTTCTCGTCCAGCCAGTAGCTCGCGCACACCCGGTGGTAGCCGTCAGCGATGACGAGATCGCGGTTTTTCTCGAAGTGTCCGCGCACGAGAAGGATCGGCGAGAGCTTGACTCCGTTGCGTACTTTCTCCAAGTCGCTCGCGACATGTTTGTTGTTCTCGTCAAGAAGCGAGAGGCGGCTCGCGCGAAGAAGATCCTTGGCGTGATAGCTCGAGGTGGCGGCATGTTCGAGAAGCTTCATGAGCCTGCCCGCGACCCCCGGGGAACAGATGAGCGAAAGATAGGTGCGCGCAGCGGGAAAATCGTGCTCGTCCGGTTCCAACTGCCAATGCTCACCGCTCATGCGTTCTCCCATTCTTGAGATGAGCCTATCTATACCTGATATTCAGACACTGAGAACATAGTGGTGAGTGCCCAACCCATGGTTACCCTTTAGGTAACTAAGGAGCACTCAATGAAGCGACGAATTTGGCGCTACGGAATTATTCACGCAGTAGCACTTTCGTCGCTGTTGGCGTCGGGTCTCGTCGCATCATCGGCGGGAGCTGCGGTTGGGGCTCCGTCGGCCGCGCGCGCAGTGCATGCGAGTGGTACGGCGACGTCGATCAACGTGAAGTGGGTGCGGCCAGCCTCTGTCGGCACGTCTGCCATCCGAGACTATGTCGTGACGTCTCGACCCTCGGCGAGATCCTGCACGACGAAGACGACGACGTGTGTCGTGAGAGGACTGAACCCTGGTTCGTCCTATACCTTCAGCGTGGTGGCGAAGAACGGTATCGGCGCGAGCACGCCCGCCACGTCAAATCGGGTCGTGGTCGCTAAGGCCGGCGCCTACTTCCGCTCCCAAGTCGCTGTTTTCGACGTCACCTCGTCCGTGGCCGAGACGGCGATCAGTAATGCCCAAACAACGACACAAGAGCAATCGGCATCGCAGGAGCTGACCGTATCCTTTGATTTGTTTATCGACTCGCTCAATCTCGAAAAGTGGCCGACCAACACGGCACCAGATATGGCGAGCTTCATCAGTGCCACTCGACAGCTCGCGACCGACACCGTCACCTCGCTCGGTGCGTCAACGGCGAGCGCCGCCGCAGAGGACTTCGACACGCTCCAGGGCGTAACCAATAAAACTGTGCTGGACGAAGCCAATGTCCTTGTTGATCTGGGCTATCCGTTACCGATCATCGCACCGACCACCACCGTCCCAACGTCAGCGCCGCTCGCTACCGCCCAGACGATTCACGACTTCTTTGGCGATCCGGTCTCGGTCACGGCGACCCAGCTCGTTGATCCGGCGACCGCGGCTTCCGGTTCGGGACTTGCTGACTCGGGTTATCGCTTCGTTGCGGTGGAGCTCACCATCAATAACCCGGGTACCGCAACCGTCAACGGCAACGCTAACTATTCGTTGACGATTACTGGCTCGGACGGGCAGGCGTACTCCGCTGACTATGGAACCGTGTCGGACTGCACGAACTTCACCTACGGCGACTTCGTGCTCCCAGCCACCGACAGCGCAACGGGTTGCGTTGTCTTTGAGCTTCCAACTTCGGTCACGGTGCAGAGTGTCCAGTTCACACTTGCTCCGAGCTACCTCGACACGGCGGAGTGGGCTTCGTAGCTATTCGTGCTGACGGAGCACCCCGACAGCGCATCTCGGCAATCACGAAAGGGATCCAAGAAGATCGCGGGGTCGCCTTGCCTCTCTGACCTGGACGCAGGGCCGCAGGACGCCAGGATGCGAGCGATATATGCGCGCTCGCAGCTGGGAAATCGTCATCGTCCGGTCTCGACTGTCAATCTCGCCACGTGTTCCCGCGTCTGAAATGAAGCTTTCTATGCTCGAGGTGCGCATACCCCGGACATGGTTGGAGCCACCGCGATGATTACCCTGGAAGTGGCAAAGGAGTTAATTGATGGAGCGACGCGTCTGGCGCCAAGGGGTCGTCCAAGTGGCAACGCTGGCGTTGGTATTGACAGCGGGCGTAGTGGCATCGCCAGCGGGTGCCGCCACCGGCGCACCGAGCGCCCCGCGGTCAGTTCATGCACGGGGAACGGCTACGTCGATCAGCGTGAAATGGTTAAGGCCCGCTTCCAGCGGGTCGTCGCCCATTCGAGAGTACGTAGTGACGTCTCGACCGGCGGCGAAGTCCTGCATCACCAAGAAGACGACGTGCGACGTGAAGGGCCTCCGGGCGGGATCGTCCTACACCTTCAGCGTGGTCGCGAAGAATGGCAGTGGTGCGAGCCAAAAGTCGACGTCGAACCGAGTCAAGGTCGCCAAAGTGAGCGCGTACTTTCTCGCACGACTGAGTGTTCTTCGCAAGGCGACGTCTTCAGAGGTGACCGCGTTTGGCACTGCGCCCACGAACGCTCAAGCTTTGAAAGATCTCAACAAACTGCGGGATTCATTCGGTGCCTTTATCACAGCACTCGGGCTCGAAAAGTGGCCATTGCGCGCCCGGTCGCATATATCAAGCTTCATCGCTGATACGCGCGCATTCGCCACGAGCACGATCGACTCGCTCGAAGCCCTGCCGGCAAACGCCTCTGAGGACTACGCCTCGCTCCAGGGCGCGACCAACAAAGAGGTTCGGGCCGAAGGGTCTCTCTACACCGATCTTGGCCTTGTCTCACCGATTAGCGCGACGATCAGCGCAACTCCGAGTGCACTCTCACTGGGCTCTGTCCAGACGATTCATGACTTGTATGGTGACCCGATCTCGGTGACGGCAACTCAAGTTATTGATCCAGCGACCGCGGCTCCGGGCTCGGGGATCCCGAACGCCGGGTATCGTTTCGTCGCCGTTGCGGCGAGCCTGACCAATGGGACCAACCAGACCATCGACGGCGACGCCAACTATTCGATGTCGGTCGTGGGGTCGGATGGCCAGAGCTATTCGGCCGACTTCGGCACGGTGTCGCAGTGCTCAAACTTCAACTACGGTGACTTCGACCTCGCGGCCGGTGGAGGAGCGTCGGGCTGCGTCGTCTTCGAGATGCCAATTTCGGTGACCGTTCAGAGCATCCAGTTCACGCTTGCGCCCAACTACCTTGACACCGCCGAGTGGTCGTCGTAGCTACGTCGCTGCTCTGAAGTCGCTCAGGATGGCCCCCGCAACCTTTCGCGATGCGGCCCTCAATGGCGATATCAGAGAATCGAGATAGCGACTCTGGAAATCCAAGCTGTCACGCAGAAGGCGGCAACATCCCGGTCGACGAGATTACTTGGACGTGGGGCCGTAACCGGCGCCTTCGAGCAATCTGCGTATATCGATGACCTCTTGGGCTTCGAGGTCCTTGTGTTTCGGCTTCTCGAGCGTTGCGCTGTGGTCATTCAGGGTCACCGTGAATTTTCCATCGTGCTTTTCGTCGACCTCCGCTATGGCGTTCAGCAGTGAGCGAACATCGTTCCATTCGAGGTTGTGGGCGACAGGATGCTGGAAGATCTTCTCAAGCGTGGCGCGATGATGGTGAGTCAGGTGACCCGGCTCCGCTTCGGATTCAGAATCTGACACGACGTCTCCCTTCATGTCTGACCCTAACCCCGTCGCGAGGGCCGAGTTCTCGCAGCCAACGGCGGTCACGCTTTTGCGGAGGTCAGCGAAGCGGCGGCGCGTCAAGATGGAGCCATGGGTGCACGGGACAACACGGACGCTCGCTCACTGGTCACTGACGCGCGATCGATCGCCACGCGATGGCGCGACGAGATGGACCTCCGGGACATGACCGGCAAACTCCTTGAAGATTCCGGCGTGAAGGATCTGACG
This sequence comes from Acidimicrobiales bacterium, assembly GCA_035552255.1. Lineage (GTDB taxonomy): Bacteria > Actinomycetota > Acidimicrobiia > Acidimicrobiales > RAAP-2 > RAAP-2. The sequence continues at coordinate 15,674 of DASZLS010000067.1, forward strand.
CTCGACGTCGTCGCGATCGGCAAGGCGTCGCTGGAGATGACTGCGGCGGTGGTGGATGCTCTCGGAGAGAGCGTGCATCGCGGCCTTGCCGTCTGCGATGACACGGCCCCACGACGCAGCGCGTCGATCACCGACGTCGTCGTGGGCGACCATCCCGTGCCCGGTGAGGGAAGCCTTCGGGCTGGCATGGCGGTGTTCGATTTTCTCAGCCAGCCGAGCGATGCCGACGTGACGTTGTTCTTGATATCGGGCGGTGCATCGAGTCTCTGCGTGGCGCCGGCGCCGCCCGTCACGCTCGACGATCTCGCGGCGGTATGGAGAGCGGCACTTCGCTCGGGGGTCGATATCACTGCGCTCAACATGATCCGGGCAGCAAGTTCGCTCATCGCGGGCGGTGCCGTGCTGCGTCGCGTAAGTACGGCACGATCGCAGAGCTTCATCCTGGTCGACAACGTGGTCTCGGGCGCCGAGTGGGTGGCGTCCGCCATGACCTACGAATTCCGGCCGTCCGAATCGTTCGTGGCTGAACTTTGGCATCGCATCGGCATCGCGGACCGAGATCTTCGAGGTCGGCTTCTTGCGGGGTTCGAGACGCGTTCGGCGATCATGGCGAACGTTCCAGACACGAGACATGAGAACGCAGTGCTGGCCGATCCAGCCATGATGCTCGAATCCGCTATCAATCAGGCTGAGCGACTTGGCTACGAAGTGCTCAATATGGGAGCGGATATCTCCGGCGACGTCGAGAACGTGGTCGCCCAGTGGTCGAGCGTCATCGACTCCGCGCCAACCCGACCCGTTGCACTCGTGGGCGCCGGCGAGGTGACGGTCAAAGTGCGCGGCGACGGCGAGGGTGGGCGGTGCCAAGAATTCGCCTGGTTGATGGCGAGCGTGCTCGATCGGGCTGAGCGTGACGGCGTGTTCGTCGCGCAATCGTCCGATGGGCGCGATCATGTCGAGGGCGTCGGCGGAGCGTGGGTCGACCGGGCGACGAGCACGATCGCGCGTGATCACGGCATTGACTGGGCGGCCGTTGCCGCATCGCACGACACGTACCCTGCGCTTAAGTCGATCGGGCGATTGATCGAGGGGGAACACACCGGGTGGAATCTTTGTGATCTCTACGTGGCGGTGCTGGCCTAGGGAGTTACGTGCGGTCGTTGCCCGTGTACGGCCCGCCGATGAGATCGGTCTCCTCCTTGGGCCTGAGCGACAACAGCTCACTGGCGAACATCTCGGCGTCGTCTTGTGGTTCGTAGCCAATGGCGCGACCCTCTTCCAGTGAGACCACCCGACGGGTGTTGGCAGAGATCCCCCAGACCACCCGAAACCCCGGGTCGGACACGTGGAGCGACGCTTCGATGAGCCTCGTGCAGTCGCCGGGCGATAGCCACGTGAGGAGCGCTCGTTTGTCGGTCGGCCGCTCGCGGTACGAACCGATCCGCAGGCAGATCGAATGGATCCCGTAACGGTCCCAGTACAGGCTGCACAGGCTTTCGCTCGCCGCTTTGGAGACACCGTAAAGGGTGTCGGGCTTCGGATAGAGGTAGTCCGGGACGACGTCGTAGTCACTGGCGCGCGTGAAACCAACGGCGTGATTGCTGCTTGCGTAGACCATCCGCGGCACCCCGGCGACGCGGATGGCTTCCAGCAGATCGTGCGTGCCGCTGATGTTGATCTCCAAGTACTCGGCCCACTGGTATCCGGAGGTTGAGAGTCCGCCGAGATGGATAATGGCGTCCACGCCCTGAAGGGCGTCGGCAATGACTTCGTGGTCAAGGAACGAGCCCACGAGCAACTCCGCCTCCTCGCCTTTCTCGAGCGGGCTCTGGGCGGCGATGTCGAGCAGCTTGAGGTGCCGATCCGGTTTGCGAAGAGACTGACGCAGCATCGAGCCGATCGTGCCTTTCGCGCCGGTAACAAGAATGGTCTCTCTCATGTCAGGGATTGTACGTAGCGCGGGCGTCCTGCGCTCGATGACATTCTGCAGCCAATTCACGCGCGACGTCGAGGCTGGCACGGTTGAAAAGTCCCAGGTGATAGAGGTGGAGCTCGTCCATTCCGAGCTGGCGATACCGCTCGATCGTCTCCGTTGGGTCGCCGTGGACCCGATCGGCACGAATATAGGCACCGAGCCGGGCCTTTTGCCCGATTCGCAGCTTCATCTGCGCAAGCTCGCGGTCGGCCGTCGCTTGGTTCCAACAGTTGGCGACCACACCGGTCAAGGCGGCGACGTCCGTCGGTTCGCCCAGCGCGGGAAAGGAGCCGGTGGCCCACGGCGATGCGCTCGCGTGAATGGTCACCGACGCGTCGGAGCGAACGGCATGCACCCGCTCGGTGAGCTCGCGCTGCAGTCGACCCGAGACGCCGGTCCGAAAGCTAGCCAGGCGTTGGACGAGATTCTCGCCAAGAGCAGATTCCATGGACGCGATGGGACCAGAGAGCGCGTCACGAACCGTGGCGGCGAGCGCCAGCGGATTGAGGCCCGCGTTACTCAGTTCAACGTGACATGCGCGGCAGAAGCAGAGTGACAAGAGCCAGCGCTCGGCATCGGTGAGGGCGGCCATATCGCTCTTGTCGTGGAGACTCCCGTGGTCGAGGCCCACGGCGCCGCAGGCCTCGAGCACGACGCCGTTCGCCGAGGTCGTTGACAGGGCCTCTTCGACGAGCGTGCCGCAGTAGGACCGGACATCGTCGTTGCTCGGACAGAGCGCGTACGGGTAAGGCTCGCCAAAGGCGTTTCGCACCACGACCTCGGGATTCGCTGCACCGAAGTCGTCTTCGTGAGTGGCAACGATCCAGGCGAGGACGGGGACCCCCACCGCCTCGAAGCGTCGGGCCGCGTCGTTGAAGGCATCGTTCGATGGCATCCAATCGGCGGCGCGAGGCTTCAGCCGCTCGTCTCGCCAGGCGTCGGGGCGGATGGGGAAGAACGCAGCTGAATGTGGCACGTCGAGCACGCGACGGGTCGGATGGAGGGGCGTGACAACCCGGGTCGCGTGGTAGTTCGCCGCAAGCGCAACGGCATCGAGCCCAAGCTCGGCCGCCATTGAGGCCGCCGCGTCGTCGTCGAGGGTGTCCCACGGATAGGCGTAACCGGTGACGTTCACCAGCGGGGGAGCGTTGCGTCGTAGGAAGGATCGAATGTCTGCATGTACGTCGTGTCGTTTCGCTCCGCGATAGCGCATTTCAGATACTGCTCGTGCAGTCTCGCGAGCGCGTCGCGATCGAGCTCGATCCCGAGGCCTGGTGCGGTAGGCACCGCGATGGCACCGTCAACAAAGGACAGCACGCCCGATTCGATGACGTCCTCGCACTTCCACGGCCAGTGGGTGTCGAGGGCGTAGGTGAGATTGGGCACCGCCGCCGCCACGTGAGTCATCGCAGCCAGGCTGATCCCAAGGTGTGAATTCGAGTGCATCGACAGGCCCAGGTCGAAGGTCTCACAGATCGTCGCCAGTTGGCGCACCTTTTCGAGTCCGCCCCAGTAGTGGTGATCGGAGAGAATGACTCCGACTGCGCCCTCGATCAGTGCGGGAGGGATGTCGTCAAAGCCGACGACGCACATATTGGTCGCGAGCGGCATGGGCACCTCGCGGGCGACCGCAGCCATCCCGCTGATGCCGGGCGTTGGGTCCTCCAGGTACTCGAGCACGCCATCAAGCGTCTGGCCGACGCGAATGGAGGTTGGAATGCTCCAGGCGGTGTTGGGATCGAGGCGCAGCGGCACCTCTGGAAAAGCGTCGCGTAGGGCAAAGATCGCGGCCATCTCCTCATCGGGAGGAAAGACGCCGCCCTTCAACTTGATGGCCCGGAATCCGTAGGTGTCGAGCATCCAGCGGGCCTGGCGCACGATGTCGTCCGGCGTGAGGGCTTCGCCGAACTCGTCTGGTGTTTCGCCCGGGTGTGCGGGCCATTTGTAGAAGAGATAGGCCGAAAAGGGCACCGAGTCACGAATCGCCCCGCCGAGCAGATCGGCGACCGGCTGGCCGAGGATCTTTCCCTGGATGTCGAGCGCCGCCACCTCAAAGGCGCTGAACACCCGCAGCACGGTTCCGGTGGCGTTGATTGATCCGGTTAAGCCGTGGCGATCAGCGCCGACGGCTCCCGAGAGCACGCCGGCCGTCGTTGCCAGCATCCGGTTGGTGGCGAAGACGTTGATGCCGCGAAGGGCCTCGCCGACGATCCGGAGGCGCTCGAGGTGTCCGAGATCGCCGTAGGACTCGCCGAGTCCAGTGATGCCGCTGCTCGTTTCGACCTCAATGATGGATCGGATGGCAAACGGTTCGTGCACGCCCACCGCGTTGAGGAGCGGCGGGTCGCGAAAGGCGACCGGCGTGATGACGACATTCGTGATGCGCGTGGCGCTCATGGGGAATCTCTCTCGACTCGTGAGGTTGCGGGCTCTCGTCGGGCAATGCGAGACTAATGCAGCGACCCTTTTGACGAGTGCGCTGGCGCACGTCTGAACGGGCGATTCCCAACGTGAAAGGTGATCAATGACGACGCTACGTGAACGAATTCGTGCCGGTGGGGCGACCCGCGGGACGATGCTCAATCTGGGGTCCCCGCTCGCCGCCGAAGTGTGCGCGCTGAGCGGTTTTGATTGGTTGCTGGCCGACTTGGAGCATGGCGCGGGAGGAGAGGAAGCGTTATTGGGCCAAATCCTCGCCGGTGCTGCGCACGGCGTGCCGGTCATCGTCCGGGTCGAGTCAACCGAGCGCATCCGCATTGGCCACGTCCTCGACCTCGGTGTAGCGGGCGTCATGTTTCCGCGCCTCAACACCCCCGACGAGGTTCGAGAAACGCTTCGCCACCTCTGGTACCCGCCGGCGGGCGACCGAGGCGTCGCTGGCTACAACCGCGCCCGACAGTTCGGGGGCGACGGCCGCCAGATGAGCGACGTTAACGACTCGCTGCTGAGCGTGGTGCAGATCGAAACTGTGACTGCACTCGAAAATGTTCGCGACATCGCGGCGATTCCGGGCGTGGACGTCCTGTTCGTCGGCCCGAACGATCTTTCGACGTCGATGGGCATTCCCGGACAGATGGACGCACCCGAGCTGCTCGCCGCCTTTGACAGCGTTATCGCCGCGGCGAGAGAGAACAAGATCTCGGCCGCGATTCTCGCCCTCGATGCGAGCCGGGTCGAGTCGCTGAGCGCCCGAGGTTTCGACTTCATCGCCGTGGGCTCGGATTCGTCGCTACTTCGAGGTGCCGCCCGCGCGGCGTCCGGGGCGAAGTAGTAAAACGCCCTCGTTACACTTTTTTCGTCGTCGATCCGCAGGCTCGACCTTCTTCTAAGGACTGGCGTGACTGAATCTCCTACCAACACCCTCGAACGCATTGGTTTTGTCGGTCTTGGCACGATGGGCCTCTTCATGGCTCAGAACCTCGCCACGGCGGGTTTTCCTTTGACGGTCTGGAATCGCACCGCGAGCCGCGCCGACGAGGTGGTGGCACTCGGGGCGACAGTGGCCGCTACCCCGGCTGAGGTCGGGCGAGCATCGGACATCGTCGTGGCGTGTTTGACCGACTCGCCTCAAGTGGAAGAGGTGCTGTTTGGTGCGAACGGTCTCGCCGAGGGGCTCGCCGACGGTGCCCTCTTCATCGACTGTTCCACGCTCAGCCCACTGAAGGCCCAGGAATTCGCCGAACGCCTCGCGACGAGCGGGGTTGCGATGCTCGACGCACCGGTCTCCGGCGGGTCCGAAGGGGCGAAGAACGCAGCGCTGTCGATCATGGTCGGTGGCGACGAGGCGGCATTCGCCCGCGCTGACCCAGTGTTCGCCGCCATGGGTAAGACCATCACGCACTTGGGGCCGGTCGGGGCGGGTCAGTGGGCGAAGGCCATCAACCAGGTCATTCTCGCTGGTGTCTACCTCGGCGTCGCCGAGGGCGTGACCCTCGGTCTGAAGGCGGGGCTTGACGTCGAAAAGGTGATCTCGGCCATCAAGGGTGGGGCGGCAGGTTCCTGGGTCCTCGAAAATCGCAGCGGTCGCATGATTGACGACGAGTACCCGCTTGGCTTCAAGATCTCCCTGCACCGAAAGGATCTCGGGATCGGACTCGAGCTTGCCCATGACGTGGGCGCCTCACTTCCGGTCGCGTCCCTCGCGGCGACCTTTGAAGATGGACTCATCGCTCAGGGATATGGCGACGACGACAACTCGGCCCTCGCGCGCCCAATTCGAAAGCTGTCGGGACTCTAGACCTTCTGCGTGTCGCGTCGATAGACGCGCGCGCCCACGCGAGCGAGGACGATCGACCACACCGCGATCACGATCCAGGCTTGACTCGTCCAGATGTGACCTCCCTCGAGCGCGGACTTGCCCGCCTGCACGAGCCAGTATGAGGGCAAGCATTTGACGACCGCGAAGAGCGCGCCGCCGGTGACGAGCGGTCCGAACACCCCGCCGAGGAGTGCGAACAGCGACGTGATGCCACCAATTGCCGGTCCGAGCGAGTCGACGGAAATGAGGTGGCCGAGCATGATGCCCATCACGGCAAAGGGAATGAGCCCGACGAGGAGCAGCCCGAGCATGGTGAGCCAGCCGGTCGCGTCGAGGCGCACGCCGATCAGCGTTCCGGCGAGGGCCAAGACGACGATGCTGAAGAGTGCCATCAGGTAACCCGTCAGAATCTTGGCACTGAAATAGGTGATGGTCTTGAGCGGCGTGATGCGCAGCTGGCGGGTCCAGCCGACCTGGCGTTCCTGGGCGATGCGCGCGCCGCTCGAGATGACCGACGTCATCGAGCCCCACGCGGCCATTCCGGTCATGTAATAGAGGGGAAAGCCAATGCCATCTACTTTGATGTTCCGATGAGCGCCGGCGATCGTGAGGAACAGGATCAAGGGGAATACGAGCGAAAAGATGAGGAATCGACGGTTTCTGACCGTGCGCAGCACTTCGTAGCGAACGTACGTCAAGTTGTTCACGGCGTCGCCTCTTCTTCGTCGCCAGTCAGGTTCAAGAACGCCTCTTCGAGTCCGGCCCCGCGCACCTCGATGTCGCGAGCGGCAGGGAAGCGGGAGAGCAAATCGCGCAAAGCGGCGTCGGATGACGCAGAATCGCTACAGGTGATGACAAATCCCTCGCCGCGCTGCTCGGCCTTCATGACGCCCGTCACGCTCTGCACGACGGCGAGTTCCGCTCCGGGCATGGTTGCGCGAATGGTGCGTCCGCCCACGCGGGCCTTGATTTCGGTCGGTGGGCCGTCGGCGACGATCTGTCCCCTGGCCATCAACACGATCCGATC
>DASZLS010000068.1:0-17467 GCA_035552255.1 Acidimicrobiales bacterium
TGGCAAGTCCGAGCGGCATACCAGGCTGGAACTGCAAGATACCGTCGAACACCCATATGCAACCGAACGCGATACGCAGATAGGTGCGGCTTCGGGGTTCACTCAAACCTTCACGTGAAAGGTTGAACAGGTTGAGGCGACGCAGGAACGTCGCACCGAGCAACAGCGCCAGACCGATGCCGATGATCCAATATATGGACGTGACGTAGAGATGGTGGCGAAACAGGGAGACAACGAGGTCGTTCGTCACGGACACGTTGTTCCGGCCCATACCTGGCATTCGCGCTCCTTCTAGCTACCCGAGAACCCGTTGGGCGACCGAGGACAGCACGCCGTTAACGAACGACGAGGAGCCGTCGGTGGAAAAGACCTTCGCCATCTCGACGGCTTCGTCAAGAATAACAGCGAGGGGTGGAGCATTTTCCATCAGCATCTCGCCGATGGCGAGTGTCATGATCAGTCGATCGATGAGCGCGATGCGTTCGAGCGGCCAGTCGATGGAGAACTCACTCATGAGCTCGTTGGCCCTTGATTGATGCTGTTCGGCTGACGCCAAGAGCGCGATCACGTAGTTGTCGGGGCGAACGTTGAGCTCGGCGATGATGACGGTCGTCGTGCGCTCCTTGATCGTCGATTCGTAGATAATCTCGAGCGCCCGCTCGCGCGCCTGGTGGCGGCTCCGTCCTAGTTCGCTCACCTCACGCTCGGGTCATGTAGTCGCCGGTGCGCGTGTCAACTTTGATCGCCTCGCCCGGACCGACGAACAGCGGCACCTGAACGACGTAGCCGGTTTCGAGCGTGGCGGGCTTGCGCGCACCCGATACGCGGTCGCCTTGCACGCCGGGCTCTGTTTCGGCGATCGTGAGTTCGACCGAAGCCGGGAGCTCCACTCCGATGATCTCGTCGTTGTAGGAAATGAGCATGGCTTTGCCCGTCTCTTTGAGGAAGTTGGTTGCGTCCCCCAGATTCTTCGCGGACACCGGGACCTGGTCAAAGTTCACCTGGTCCATAAAGATGTAGTCGTCGCCATCGCGGTAGAGGAACTGCGTGTCACGCTTGTCGATGATGGCCTGCTCAAGACGCTCGTCGGAGCGATAGGTGCGTTCGATGACGGCACCGGTGCGAGCGTTGCGCAGCTTCGTACGCACGAACGCCCCGCCCTTACCGGGCTTTACGTGTTGGAATTCCATCACGGTGAAGAGACCCTCGTCGATCTTCAGGGTGATGCCGTTTCTCAGGTCTGAGGTGGAGATTGCGGCCATGGGCCTTTATGCCTTTCGCGATTGGTGCGGAGCCAATTCTATGTAATGCAGAGCGGGGTTCGATCTAACCCTCAAGAAGGCGGCGAACGGCCACGAGTGCGAGGTCGTAGCTAAGCCCCCCGAATCCCGCAATCGAGCCGTTGACGACACCCGCGATGGCGCTCACGTGCCGGAACGGCTCGCGAGCCGCTGGATTGGAAAGGTGCACTTCGATCTTGACGCCCTCGAAGATCGCGAGGGCGTCGCACAACGCCCAGGACGTGTGCGTGAGCGCTCCGAGATTGATAACGATCGCGTCCGTGCCGCTGCGCGCGGCGTGGATGGCTTCAATCAGATCGCCTTCAAAGTTGGACTGCATATCGCTCACCGAGTATCCGGCGCCAACGGCCGCCTCGCGAAACCGTTGTAGGTGGTCGTCGAGCGTCGACGTGCCATAGATCTCGGGGCTACGAGTACCGAGCAGATCGAGATTCGGTCCGGAGACCACGAGAATCTGGCGACTCATTGTTCCCCTTTGAATTCATGCAGCGTTGTTTCGACGAGCGACGCCTCGACACCCGACACCAGTTCATAGCCACCGGGACCGGCCAGTACGAAACTTAGGTCGTGGCGAGCCTTCTTATCAAAGGTCATCGCCTCGAGCAGTTCGTCGACCGCGAAGTTGTCGGGGATGCGCCCATCCAGTCCCAGCACGTCGAGCACTTCATCGTGGTAGGCGATGACCTCGTCGCTCACGCGTCCAAGCGCGCGTGCGAGTCTCGCCGCGAAGGCGAGACCGACTGCGACCGCCTCGCCGTGACGAAGTTCGTCAGCGCTGCGGCGCAGGGCGAGCTTCTCCAGCGCGTGCGCAAGGGTGTGCCCGTAGTTGAGCAGGACGCGAGATGAGCCTTCTCGTTCATCGCCACTCACGATTCTCGCCTTAAGCCCGATGGACAACTCGATCAAGGAGCTCAGCGAGGCAGATCCGAGATCCTCGACGCCTCGCTCTTCGAGCAACCAGCACTTTGCGACTTCCCCGAGACCACTCAGTCGCTCGCGCTCAGGCAGCGTCGAGAGGACGCCAGTGTCGCAGAGCACGCCGATCGGCTGGTAGAAGGCGCCTGCCAAGTTCTTACCCGCGCGAAGGTTCACACCGGTCTTGCCACCAATCGCGGCGTCGACTTGACCGACGAGGGACGTCGGGACCTGCACCAACGAAACGCCGCGCAGATAGGTCGCGGCGGCAAATCCCACGAGGTCGGTGATAGCTCCCCCGCCGACCGCCACGATCACGTCATCTCGCGAGAGTCGTTGCTCGGCGAGCTGTTCGAGCAGCGCGTCAAGTACCGATATGGTCTTTGCCGCTTCGCCCTCGGGTACTTGCAGCGTGAACTGATCACGGCCGCTCTCAAAATCGAACCACGGGGCGGACTCGAGCGAAGCGGAGGTGACAATCGCAACGCTGCTCGCCGCGGGCGCTCGTTCGTCGAGCAGAGTCTTCAGTTCTTTGCGAGCGCCCTCACGGACCACCACGTCGTAACGACGTTCGCCAAGCTCGACGCCGATCTTCACGGCGCCACGCTTCCAAGTGCGTCGAGCACGCGACTGGCGACCTCGTCGGGTGTACCAGACGCATCGATCCGAACGCGCGCCACGCCCTGGTACCACGGCTCACGCTCCGTGCGAAGCCGTGCGAGCGCGCCTGCGTGGTCGTCACCCAGGAGTGGTCGCTCCCCTTCGTCTACCCGAACAGTGAGTGTCGCGTCATCGCAGTCGAGCCACACGACGGTCTCTATGGCGATCAGCTCTCGCGCCGACTCCGTGGTGACGATGCCCGCACCGGTTGCGACGACGCTGTCCGTCGCAAGCGCCTCACGCAGCGCCTCCAGTTCATGCCTGCGGAACGCTTCCTCGCCGTTCGTGCGCAGAAATGTCCCCGCGGGCTCGCCGACGTTCTTCGCCAGCACCTCGTCAGTGTCAATCACGCCGCAGTCCCAGCGCTGTGCGAGCAACGCCGCCACCGTGCTTTTCCCCGTGCCGGGGAGTCCGACAAGCACCAGTCGGGCCACGTCAGAGCGCGCGCGCGCCGGAGACGGTCTTACCGAGGTGTGCGACGTACCCTTCGTAGTTGCGCACGAACTCATCGACCGAGTCGCCGCCAAACTTACGTAGCGCCTCGCCCGCGAGGACGATCGCCATCATGGACTCACTCACGACACCCATCGCGGGCACGGCGGTCACGTCCGTGCGCTCTTTAAATGAGATCGTCGACTCCCCCGTCGCAATGTCGACTGTTTCAAGTACCGGTCGATTCAAGGTGGCCAGCGGCTTCATGGCAACTTTGGCGATGACCGGTGCTCCTGACGTCACACCACCCTCAAGGCCGCCCGCGTGGTCGCTGCGACGGAAGTACCCTCCGCCGAGCTCGTACCCTTCGTCGCGGGCGATGGCGTCATGGGCCACACTTCCGCGCTGGCTCGCTTGAATCATGCCATCGCCGATCTCGACGGCCTTGACGGCCTGAATGCTCATGAGCGCTCCGGCGAGTAGTCCGTCGAGCTTGCGATCCCAGTGCACGTAGCTTCCAAGACCTACCGGCACGCCGTACGCAATTACTTCAACGATGCCCCCGAGCGAGTCGCCTTCTTTAGCGGCGGCCTTGATCTCAGTGATCATGGCCGCTTCCGTCACGGGATCAAAACAGCGCACCTCGCTGTCGTCTATGCGACTGAGGTCCTCGGGCAGTGGGCGCAGTCCCTCTGGTGCGGCGACTGCGCCGATGCGCACGACGTGGCTCACGACCTGGACACCGATGGTGGCGAGGAGCGCCTTGGCGAGGTGCCCCGCAACGACACGAGCGGCCGTCTCTCGCGCGCTCGCACGTTCGAGCACGTCGCGCGCGTCATCAAAGCCGTATTTCTGCATGCCGGCGAGATCGGCGTGACCGGGACGAGGGGCTGTCAATTTCTTAGAGGGAGTGCCCGGGCTCGCCGACATCTCTTGCTCCCATTTCGGCCACTCTGAGTTCAGGATCTCTACCGCGACCGGTGAACCGAGGGTGCGTCCATGGCGTATACCGCCGACCAGGCGCACCACGTCACGCTCGAAGCGCATGCGAGGCCCGCGACCGAAGCCCAGTCGTCGACGTGCGAGTTCTTGGGACATGTCCTCATCGCTGATCGCGAGGCCCGCGGGCAAGCCCTCGACAATGACACTCAGCGAAGGACCGTGACTCTCACCAGCTGTGAGGAAGCGCAACATCATTCAATTCTATGTTGCGAGAGCGGAACGCTCTTAAGCCGTGTAAAACGGATTGTCACCCGACGCGTGGTCCGTGACGTCGAGGACCTTTTCCAGTTCAGGAATGGCCTCGCGCAACATCGTCTCGATGCCCTGAGAGAGCGTCATGCGACTCATGGAGCAGCCTTGGCATCCGCCCGACAGCTTGATGTAGGCCGTGTGACTCTCCTCGTCCATCGCGATGAGATCTGCGCGACCGCCGTGCTGAGCGATGGAAGGATTGACTTGATCTTCGAGAACCACGACGGCGATCGCCCCAAGAGGACCGTCGACGCCGAGCGCCAAGATCTCTGCGGGCACACCGGGGTTGATCTCTTCGACGGACGGACTGTTCGGGTTGACGAGCACCAGACCGCCGCCGCCTTCGCTGGCAAACTCGAGCCGGCTCCCGCGCAGACGATCGACACTCGCCTGAGGCACAACGATCGTGATGTCGCCGTCCTTGCCGATGGCGGCGTCCTCTGCCGCCAAGTTCAGTTCCGAGAAGTAGAGGTCATAGGTGTAGCCCGTGCCTCGGGTACCCGTAACTTCCACCCACAGCGCCAGCGTCTCGCTGGGCGTTTCATTCTGCAGCGCGTCCGAGACGACATTGCGCGCCTCGTCGGTGAGGGTGAGGACGTCAAAGGTGTCGATCGAAGTCATGTCGAAAGTCTAGAGGTGACCCGCCGTGCGCGCACCGGACTTCGTGGTTCCAATTGGGTGCACCGCACCTGTATCTTTTGAGCGTGACCTCTATCCCCAAAGACGCCCACGAATGGGTGAGTTTCGAAGATTCAAAACACGAGCGAACCTGGATGTTCGACGTGACCTTCCTCGAGAGCAACTGGACCTGCATCTTTGGCAATGGCTGCCAGGGCGTGCTCACGGGGCCCTCACCCGAACTCGTCCAGGGGTGCTGCAGCTACGGGGCGCACTTTACTGACGAGAAGGATCAACGCCGGGTGGAAAAGGCGGCCAAGCATCTCACCGCGGACCAGTGGCAGTTCAAGTCCAAGGGGAAATTGGGTACGACGCGCGTGAAGAAGAATGGCGAGATCACGACACGTCTCGTGAAGGACGCCTGCATCTTCCTCAATCGACCGGACTTCCATCGCGGCGCGGGCTGCGCGTTGCACGTCATGGCGATCGATAACGAAGAGAGCTACATCCCATTGAAGCCCGAAGTGTGCTGGCAGCTCCCGCTACGTCGCGACGAAGAGGTCCAAGACGACGGACACGTGATCACCCGCATCGGCCAGTGGAACCGGCGCGACTGGGGCGCCGGCGGGGCTGAGTTTCACTGGTGGTGCACCGAGTCAGCGTCCGCCTTCGTCGGAAAGACTCGAGTTGTTGATTCGATGCGCGAGGAACTCGAGGCCATGATCGGCCAGAGTGTCTACGGCCGTCTGCTCGCCTACATGGATCAGCGAGCTACCCAGCCCACGGGGACGCGTCTCGCCCATCCGGTACTGCGCAAAAAGGGCTAGTTAGCCTTCCGCGGCGAGCGGATCTTCCTCGTTGAACGACGTGCGCGGGAGCGATCCGAGGATCTCGTCGTAGCGGTCCTCTTCGGCGAGGCACCATTCTGCGTGCACGTCGTCAGGGGCGGCACTGCACTCGGCGCAGGTCGTCGCGCGCGGGCCTGTCGACCGCTTTAATTCCCGAGCTTCTACAAATCTGCGGTGGCGACCCTTTTTCACGTCAACTCCTTACTGGCCGCGGGCCAAGACCTGGCGGCGGCCACAGCTCACTATCACCTGAGCTGAGTAGCCATACTACCAACTGCACCTCGCGCCAAAGCCCCTAACATCGCCACTGTGAGCCAAGCCTTTGACCCCAACGAAATGATTCTTAGATTCCGCGAACGAGCTGACGCCGTACGGCGCCGTGGGCTCCCACCCGTTGAAGGGCCCGAGCGTTTGCGATTCATTGAGGCAGCAAAGATTGACTTTCAAGACTTTGCGATGCTGGGCGACGCTGCTGCGACGCTGGAAGACGGTATTTTGCGTCTAGAAATCGACCTGCGACCCCCGAGCGAGTAGCGCAGTCGTCAGTTCACTGACGAGGTATCGCTCTTAATGCGTGCATACGCCTCATTCAGTTGCCCCACGCCCTTTGACAGATACGAGAGCGCTCGCGCGCGCGTCGTCGCGCTGTGGCCCGCCTTGTAACAGATGGTGGCACCCGCGCCCAGGTTTCCGTACGCCGAGTCCAGGAGCTTCGACGCAGCCTTATCAGGGGTCGGCAAGAAGGAGTTGGCCGACTCGGTGTCGTAGTCGAGCACTCCACACACGAGGTGAAGCTGGTCATTCGTTTCGCCCTTGGTTCGCAGCGCCTTTGCCGAGTGCGTGGCGTCGGTGATGAGTTGTTTGTTCGTCGAGGCGTAGGAATACGAGCTCTGGTGCGCCCACGACTTCATCGCGGCCGACATGGACTGGGAACCGCACGCACTCAGTAGCAACCCGGCGGCGAAGAGCGCCACCAGCAATCGAATCACGACGCCACCACGAGGTGAAGCTGACGGCGCCCTCGTCGAAGAACGAAATAGCGACCGTGCAACGCGCGGTCGAGCGTGATCGTCGCTGTAGGTTCTACCCGCACATTGTTGACGTAGACGCCCCCTTGCTCGAGGAATCGACGCGCTTCGCCTTTCGACGAGGCGAGCTTCGTGCCAACGAGCAGCTCGGCGGGATCGACGCCACTCGCGAAGGCGTCACGCGACCACGTTGACGACGGGGCGTCGCCGACCACTTCCAGCAATGTTGTCTCGTCGAGGTTCGCGATGGATTCTGCGAAGAGTGCCTCCCCCGCCCGATCGGCCTTGACGGCCGCCTCTTCTCCGTGCACCATCGCCACCACCGCGTTGGCGAGTGCGCGCTGGGCGCGACGCTCCTGCGGCGCGTTCTTGATCGAGTCATCCAGGTCGAGGATCGTCTGATGATCGAGGAAGGTGAAGAAGCGAAGGAGTGACGGCGTGAGCTCGTCTTCGCTGTTCAACAGAAACTGGTGCATCTTGAAGGGCGACGTTCGCGTCGCGTCGAGCCACACCTGTTCGCCGCCCTCGGACTTGCCGAACTTCTGACCGTTGGAACGCACCAACAGCGGTGAGGTCAGCCCGCTCGCAGCCCCGCCCGCGACCTTGCGCACCAGCTCACAGCCGGCCGTGATGTTGCCCCACTGGTCCGATCCCCCGAGCTGCAAGGTGCAGTCCTGATCGACGTGCAGTCGCAAGAAGTCATACGCCTGCAAGAGCATGTAGGAGAACTCGGTAAACGAAATCCCTACGTCGTCGCGGTCGAGGCGGCTCTTGACGGCTTCTTTGGCGATCATCTGGTTGACGGTGAAGTGCTTGCCCACGTCACGGAGAAAATCAGTGAGCGAGATGGTCGTGAGCCAGTCGGCATTATTAAGGAGCTTCGCCCGCGAAGTGCCCGCAGATTTGGAGAAATCGAGGAGACGTCCCATCTGCTCGCGGATGCCGGTCAGGTTTTCCTCGAGCTGCTCTGGCGTCAGCAATGGCCGCTCCGCGTCTTTGAAGCTGGGGTCGCCAATGAGCCCGGTACCGCCTCCCGCGAGGGCAATTGGCGTATTGCCGCCGAGCTGAAGCCGGCGCAGATTACACAGCGGGAGAAGATGCCCGAGATGCAGCGAGGAGGCGGTGGGGTCAAAACCGATGTAGGCGCTCACCCCGCCGGCGTCGAGGCGCTCGAACACCCCCTCATCGGTCGTCTGGTGAATCAGACCGCGAAAGAGCCAATCCTCATGCAGTTTCATGGTTCAAGTCTACGGGGCTACAACAACGCAGTCCCTGGGACGTGGATTTGGAGCCAGAGGACGAAGGCCTGCCACCAGCCCGTGATCTCGCAGACACCGATCCCCACGAGCAGGAGGCCGCCCACGAGTCCGATGACCTTCGCGTGCCGGCGCAGCCACTTCGACGCGGTCGCCATCCACTCGGTCGCGATGGCTGCGACAAGGAAGGGAATGCCGAGGCCCGCGCAGTAGAAGAACGCGAGGATCGAACCGCGCAGCGCGGTCGCACCCACGGTCGAGGTCTCGAGCCCGAGGATCGTCCCGAGCGTCGGCCCAATGCAGGGCGTCCATCCGAGTCCGAAGGTGAAGCCCAGTGCCGCCGCGCCGAGCACCGACACGCGCGGGACGTAGTGGATGCGACGTTCGCGGTTGAGCCACGATGAGGGCCACAGTCCGGCGAAAAAGAAACCTAGTCCGATCGTCACGACGCCAAAGATGATCTCCAGCAGTCGTTGATGAGCCTTCAGATGAGCGCCAAAGTCGCCAAAGAGGGCTCCTACACTCACGAACACCACCGCAAAGCCGAGAATGAACGCGATCGCGCCGATGAGCGCACGCCCCTTCCCCGACTGACCCTCAATGCGGCCACTCGCCCCGGTGAGAAATGCGACATAACCGGGCAGCAGGGGCAACACGCAGGGCGAGAGGAACGACACCAGCCCCGCCGCGATTGCGAGCGGAATGGCGGCGAACAGTGATGCGGGGATGGTGGCGATCATCGACCCGTCTCGACGAGCGATCGTACGTGAGCGTTCCAACGTTCGTGGATCTCGACGTTCTCCGTGCGCGAGGGCACTCGAGCCACCACGACTTGGAGTCCCGCGCCGGCGAGTCCTTTATCGATTGCGCGGCGCAGCTCTTCGACGCTCGTCACGGTGGTCGCCTCGTGCCCAAACGCTTCGGCAACAACGTCCAGCTCGTGCCGGCGTGGGGTCCCAAAGAGCAGTTCGAATCGATCGACATCGAGCGACGTTGCCTGCGGCAAGAAAGAAAAGATACCGCCGCCTTGGTTATCGGCGACGACGAGCACGCAGGTGCCACCCGCAGCGCCGAGGCCGTCCACGAGCGCCGACACGTCGTGCAGCATCGTCAGATCACCAACGAGCGCTATTGCCCGCGACCCGGCGGCCACCCCCAACGCCGTCGACACGACACCGTCAATGCCATTCACGCCGCGGTTGGCAATGACCCGGGCCCGGCGCGGGGGTGCCCACCACTCGACGTCGCGCACCGGCATGGACGAACCCACGACGAGTGGAACGTCAGCGTCGTTGCTCGCCGCTACGACCGTGCGTGCGACGAGTGGTTCGGTGAGCTCGACCTCCTGGACGTCGACCTCTTCGAGCCACCGCTCCACGACGTCCGAGGCCTCGTGCCATATCTGCGCGTAGTCGTCGTTGGCGCGGAGCGAAGTTATTTCGACGTTGGGGGCGCCCGCGTAGACGTCACTGATGAGTCGGTCAGGATCGGCCACGAAGCCAGCACCCGTCAGCGCAATGGTCCGTGCGCCCCACTCGCGCAGACGCTCGCCCAGCACCTTTGATGCCGGTAGACCACCGAGTCGCACGATGAGGTCGGGACGCGCTCGGCGCGCAAACTCATCCGAGCGCAAGAGCGCGTCAAAGTGCGCCAGCGTATCCTGAGCCGTTGCGTCGCCGAGGACGACCCAACCGAGGGCCTTTCCGGCTTCGATCATCTCGGAGTCGGCTCCCCGACCAACCACACAGAGTGTCGACACGCCCGCGAGATCGAGCGTGGCGAGATCGTTACCGTCATCCGCACGGCGCACGCGTGTTGGAGCCTCGCTTCGAGGGGGAAGCGCACGTGGTTCAGCGAGGAGCGGCTCCACGAAACCAACGTTCAGATGTACGGGGCCGGGTGAGGTCACGTCACCGACGGCCGCGTCCCAAAGACCGCCCGCTTGGCCCCGCCACCGTGACATCTCATCGAATGACAGGTCGAAGACGTCATCGAATCGACGAACCATGTCGCCGTAGAGGTGAGCCTGCTCGATTGTCTGGGGCGCGCCAACGCCGTGCAGCTCCGGGGGGCGATCGGCCGTCACCACGAGCAGCGGCACGAACGCCAGATCGGCCTCTGCGACGCACGCGTGCAACTCGGCAGCGGCGGTGCCGCTTGTCGTCACCATCGCGACGGGACGCGAGGACACGAGCGCTCGCCCGAGTGCGAAGAAACCGGCGCTGCGCTCATCAAGACGAACGTGCAGCTGAAGATCGCTCCGTGCAGCCGCGGCGATCGCGAGCGGCGTAGAGCGCGAGCCGGGCGCGAGCACCACGTCACGCAAACCCCGCGCGATCCACTCGTCAAAGAGCGTTGCCGCAAAAGTGGCCTGCACCTCGCTGGCGCTCGGTACGCTACGTGACAATGTCGCTCCTCGGTGTACAACGTGACGGCTCAGGCCCACTCCTCGTGTGGTTGCACGGTTTCACCCAGACGAAAGTCACGGGCCATCAGTTCCGCTCCATTCTGGCAGGTGCGTACGAAGTCTGGACCATCGACCTACCGGGGCATGGAGAAAATGCGGGCATCCCCGCTTCCCTCGACGAGACGGCAGATCTCCTCGCCGACGCGTTGCCACTCGAGCCCTTCGTGCTCGCGGGCTATTCACTCGGCGGGCGGGTCGCGCTGCACGTAGCCCTGCGTCACCCCGAACGACTCGCGCGCCTCGTGCTGCTCAGCGCGACGGCGGGCATCGCCGACGAGGAGGAGCGACGCCAGCGCCGGCTGCGCGACGAAGCGCTCGCGACGAGGATCGAAACAGTCGGGACGGATCTCTTCCTCGACGAGTGGCTCGCGCAACCGATGTTCGCGGCGCTTCCCGCCGACCCTCATGAACGTGCGGCTCGGAGCACCGACGCACGCGGTCTTGCGTTGTCGCTTCGCCGCGCCGGCACCGGTACCCAGGAGTGGCTCGGGTCACGCCTCGGCGAGCTTCGCATGCCGACGACCATCGTGGCAGGCGCCAACGATACGAAGTTCGTCACCGAAGCCGAACGACTCGGTCAGTACGTTCCTCACGCGTCCGTACGTTTTGTAGCGGACGCCGGGCACGCCGCGCATCTAGAGCGACCGGAGGCGTGCGCCATGGCGTTATTTGGGACTCAGCCCCAGTAGGCGTTGCTCGCGAGCAAGACCGCGAGAAGAGCACCGACGCCCAGTTGCGCTCGCGAGGAGTACTTCAACATGGGCAGCAGCTCTCGACCACGTCGACTCGAGAAGCCGTAGCGAAGCGCCGGCACGTAGACCAACACTGCGACGACCGCGACGATGACCTGTCGCGCCACGATCGCGCCGATCGCGACGCCGAGCACGCACAGCACGTAGAGCCACGAGCTTCGCTCTCTACCAAGACGCGCGGCCAGCGTCTTTTTGCCCGACGCCTTGTCTCCGTCAACGTCGCGCAAATTGTTTGCCTCAAGAAGCGCACACGCCATGAATCCAGCGGCGACGCCGAGCCACCAGGCTCGCGTAGGAATGCTCAGATGCTGGACGTACGCGCTACCGACCGTCGCGACGAGTCCGAAGTAGATGAAGACGAAGACCTCACCGAAGCCGTAGTACCCGTAGGGCTTTGGTCCACCGGTGTAAAACCATCCGGCGAGCACGGCCGTCGCTCCAATGGCGACGAGCCACCACGACGTGCGCGCAGCGAGCCACAGCCCCGAGGCGCAGGAGATGGCGAAGCCGGCGTAGGCAGCGTTGCGGACGTTCTTGGCCGCAACCAGCTTCGAAGCCGTTAGACGGAACGGTCCGACGCGCACCTCATCGGTGCCGCGAACACCATCGGAATAGTCGTTTGCGTAGTTCGTCGCGATCTGAAGTGAGAGCGCGATCAGGAGACAGAGCACCGCATTCAACCAGTTGATGCTGGCCGGTCGCACGAGCAGCGTGCCGATCACGACGGGCACCGTTGCCGCCGGGAGCGTTCTTGGACGCGCCGCGAGCACCCAACGCCGATACTGCCCGGGCTGTTCGGTCATGGGCGCTTTGGAAACTTCGAGAAATCGGGTTTACGGTGCTCCACGTAGGCGTTGCGACCCTCTTGAGCCTCTTCGGACATGTAGAACAACAACGTCGCGTCCCCGGCGAGCTGCTGCACGCCCGCGAGGCCGTCTTCGGCGGCGTTGAAGCCCGCTTTCAACATGCGCAGTGCCATGGGCGACAGCGTGAGGATCTGACGACACCACGCCACCGTCTCTCTTTCGAGATCGTCAAGCGGGACGACAGTATTAACAAGTCCCCAGTCGAGCGCGGTCGCCGCGTCGTATTGACGACAGAGAAACCAGACCTCTTTTGCGCGCTTCAGTCCGATGTTGCGCGCAAGGAGCGAGGAACCAAATCCGCCGTCAAAGGATCCGACCCTCGGTCCGGTCTGTCCGAAGCGCGCGTTGTCGGCCGCGATGGAAAGATCGCAGACCAGGTGCAGTATGTGTCCTCCCCCGATGGCGTAACCGGCTACTTGGGCAATGACGGGCTTCGGGAGTCGACGGATCTGAATCTGCAGGTCGAGCACATTGAGGCGCCCGACGCCTTGGCGCGCGACCTCGTCGTCGCCCATATAACCATCGTCCCCGCGAATGCTCTGATCGCCGCCCGAGCAGAACGCGTCGTATCCGGCACCAGTGAGGACGATCGTCCCGACGGTCAAATCGTCACGCGCCTGATCAAAAGCTCGGGTGAGCTCGAAGAGCGTCTGCGGTCGAAAAGCGTTCCGTACTTCAGGACGATTGATCGTGATGCGCGCGATGCCCTCGGCGACCTCATAAATAATGTCGCGGTAATCGCCACTTTGCTGCCAGGCGGGAAGCGGCTGAGCGCGAAACTCGTCCAGAGGGTCATTCGGAGGGCCAGTGATCACGGTCGTCGCCATGGCGACCACGTTACCTTTCCGTTACACCGGGGCGACCAATTGACCAGGCGTCGCACGTTCGCCCGGACGAGCTTCGTGTTCTCTCAGACGCTCGGCGAGCGTCGCACGCACACTGGCGAAGGCGGGGTCGTCGAAGCGGTTCACGCGCTGGAGAGGATCATCGCCCAGGTCATAGAGCTCGCCTTCGGTGCCGTCGTGCATGGTGCCCTCGAGGTACTCGGTGTAGAGATACTCGCCCGTGACGACGGTGCGCACGTGCACGCTCACGCCAAAGAGCACCGAGTCCCATTCGGTGATCGTCGAGTCAAAGGAACGCGAGCTCGCCTCCTTATCGCTGGTTGGCAGCGCGGCGCCTTCCAGCCACGACGGTGCGAGGTGACCGGCCACGTCGAGGAACGTGGCGGCCAGTGACACGAGACTCACGGGCGCGCGCACGATCGCCGGCTCCACGCCGCTCGAGGGTGCTGGTCGCCAAATGAGTGGCAGGCGCAGCAGCCCGTCGACGTGATAAGGGCCCTTGAACAAGAGACCGAAGTCACCCTGGAGCTCGCCATGATCGGTCGTGAAGATCACGTCGACGTCGTCGTCCCAGCCCTTCTCGGCGAGCCGACCAAGCACGCGCCCGATCGCTTCATCGATGAGCTCCACTTCAATGGCGTTGAGCGCGTTCACCTCGCGCACTTGATCGGGAGTCATCGTGGCGGGCACCCATTTTGCCGGTGCTTCGTAGTTAGAAACCACCCGTCCGTCGTACCAAGCGCGCCAGTGACGAGCCTTCTGATCGAGCAACGACTCACGCAAGGCTGCGGTCGTTGGGTAGTTCACCGGCAGCTCGACGTCACGCCAGTTCACGCGGTGACGTTCGGACGAAGGGGGATCCCAGGGATGGTGTGGATCGGGAAAGCTCATCCAGCAGAACCAGTCTGCGTCCTCGGGCTGCGCGTTCAGCCACGCGATCGTCCGATCGGCAACCCAATCGGTGTGGTACCACTCACGCGGCACGTCGTTGAACTTGACCTGCACCGCCCCCGTGTCGCCGCCGCCGACCGCGTTGACGTTGAGGTCACCGTCGACGACCGGGTAGAACCCTGCGAGGGCTTCAGGGTGTTGACGCTGCATCCACTTCGCGTAGTGCAGTGGTCCCATCACACCGTGCGTCGCGAACTCGAGATAATCAAAGCCACGGTGGACCCCTCGGCTGCCGTCGTGCCAGGGCTGCTCCACCGTAGGAATGCCCAAGCTCGCGAGCGAGTTCTCCGCGAAGAGGCCAAAGGCGTCCATGAACGGCTCGAAGTGCGCCTTGCCAATCAGCGCCGTCGCGTAGCCCAGATCATGCAGCGATTCAGCGACCGATGGTGCATCAATGGCGAGTGCCACGCCATTCATCCACGCCCCGTGCGTCGATGGATATTGTCCGGTCAGCATTGACGCTCGAGAGGGCATGCAGACGACCGAGGTTGGCTGGCAGCGCTCGTAGCGAATACCTTCGTGTGCGAGACGGTCGAGCACGGGTGTGCGCGCAACCTCCCCTCCGTTCACTCCGAGGGTGTCGTAACGCTGCTGGTCCGTCGTGATGAAGAGTATCTTTCGACCCACTACTCTCCCTTCGCCAATGCTTCTGAGAGCCGCTGGATCTCGCCGAGTGCGCCAATGGTTCCTCCTGCGATGATGAGCGCGAGCGTGTCGGGTTCGGCGGTGGTCGAATACACGCAGAGCGATTCGCTCTCGGCGAGTTCGATGACGTCAATCAGACCGAGGTGGAACCTATAGAGCGGCGCTGTGATGCGATACGCAAATCGTCGCTGCACGGCATCTACGGTGAGGATCTCCTCTGGCATCTCGAGACCCGACGCGAGCGTGACGGTACGAAGAGAGCCCTCCATCGTCGCATTCGCGATGCCCGGAAACCACTCAGTAATTGATTCAGGACGCGCGATCACGCTCCACACCACGTCAGCAGGCGCGTTAATACGCCGTTCGTGACGAATGGAGGCCATCAACTCTTTTAGCACGACTACCGCGCGTCACCCGCCGTAGGCTCGCGTGGTGCAAAGTTTGCTCGCAATCGATCTCCCACTCGGGCGCGTACTTGAAGATGAATTGCGCCGCTGCGCAGAAGGCCAACAGGCATTCTGCGTGCTCGACCAGCGACTCTCTCTGCGACGCAAACAAGAGGAGATTGCGCTGCTCGGAGCGACCGCAGTACTCGATGAGTCGGGACGACGTTCGCTCCCCGAGGGAAGTGAAGTGGACGATGAGATCGGCCTCGTCATGTTGACGTCGGGGTCGAGTGGCACGCCCAAGGCGGCCGAACTCACGTGGTCCGCGCTCAACGCGAGCGCCACGCTCACGCAGGCGTCACTTCGCGCCGACTCTCCTCCCGTGTGGTTTCCCTGTCTGCCGGCAAATCACATCGGCGGTCTCGCGGTGCTCTTGCGAGCGATCCTCGGCGACGCTTCACTGCTGTGGACCGAGGACGGCGATCTCGAGCACGCGGCGTCGCTCGGCGCCACCCACGTCTCGCTCGTTCGCACGCAGCTCGCTCGCCACGATGTGAGCGGCTTCTACCGGGTACTGCTCGGCGGCGCGCGACCCCCGCACGAGCTGCCCGACAACGTCGTCACCACTTGGGGCATGACCGAGACGGGCTCGGGCGTCGTTTATGACGGCTACCCACTCGAAGGGGTCGAGCTCGTCAGCGTCAACGGCGAGTTGTGCGTGCGCACGCCCACGTTGTTCCGCTCCTATCGCCATGCGCCTCGACCTTCGATCGTCGGACCTGACGGGCGCGACGACTGGTTCCCGACGGGCGACGCCGGTGAGGTCGTCGACGGGCGCGCGCGCGTGCGCGGTCGACTCGGCTACATCATCAACACGGGGGGTGAGAAGCTCTGGCCCGAAGACCTCGAGGCGCTCCTCGCCTCACTCGACGGCATCTCCGACGTGGCCGTCACGGGTGTCGATGACCCCGAGTGGGGACAACGGGTTGTTGCCTTGGTTGTTGCCGATGGTGCGAACCACGACGAAGAAATCCAGGCGGTCGCGTCTGAGCGTCTCGGCCCATGGGCGAAACCTAAGGAAATTCGTTACGTCGTAGCCATTCCGCGTACCGGCAACGGCAAGATTCGCCGGTCCGAACTCACGTATCTGAGCTAATCGCTACGATTGATTTTCCTGCCCACGACGCGCAATAGAGTCGACCGTGACCGCCGCGACGAGGACGATCCCAATCACGATGTATTCAACGGCGGTACTCACGCTAATAAGCGCCATACCGTTATAGATAACCGCGATGACCATGCCGCCGATGACCGCGTGGATCATTTTGCCACGACCGCCAAAAAGGCTCGTGCCGCCGATGACTGCAGCAGCCACGGCGTAGAGCACGTAGATGCCCCCGGGCTCCGCGTTGGACATACCACCGAGATTCGATGTGTAGAGTAATCCCGCAACGCCCGCGGTGAAGCCTGCGAATACGAATGCGAGCAGACGGAACTTGTTGACGTTGATGCCCGCTCGACGTGCCGCTTCTTTGTTGCCGCCAATGGCGTAGATGTAGCGGCCGGTCTTGGACCTAGCGAGGATGAAGGTGCCCGCGAGAAGCATGGCGATGTCGATCGGGATGGCGAAGGGCATGCCACGAATAACGGAGAATGTTGACCGGTCCGCGTTAAAGATGAGCGCCAGGACCACCGCAGAAATCGCGAGTCCCACAATCTTTGCCACCGTGAAATACACAGACCGAGAGACCAACCCACTCGCACGGCGATTCTGGTAGGCGCGAAGCATAAAAGCTGCCGCAATGATCACAACTGCGATGAAGAAGATCCACGTCCACACGGGCGTAAAATTGCCGTACACCAAGTTGTAGAGAAAGTGATTCTGGACCGGCACTGTGCCGCCGGAGTTCTCCTTGTCGATGATGTAGAGCAGCACTCCGTTCAGTCCGATTTGGCCGGCCAGCGTCACAATGAACGAGGGCAGCCTCAAATAGACCACGAGGAGTCCCGACGCAAAGCTGATCCCGCTCGTCACCACCAACGAGAGCGCGAACCCGAGGTACCAGGGCCAGTGCCAACCGACACTGGTGGTTATTGCGGCAATCGCGCCACCGATCCCCAAGACGAAACCAAGCGAGAGATCAATTTCGCCGAGGAGTAAGAGCCAGATTTCGGCCATGCCGAGAAGAATAAAAACCGTCGACTGAATGAACAGGTTGGTGAGATTTTCCGGATGCAGGAAG
>DASZLS010000069.1:0-20009 GCA_035552255.1 Acidimicrobiales bacterium
GTTGAGCGTTGCGAGCACAGCCAAATACGCGGCGGGTTCAGGTTTGATTGTCCTGAGATTGCAGCTGAATATCCGCGGAGAGAACCCCGCGAGCCATTCCCTGGAGTCGATCGCTGCGGCGATCTCGAGCGGTGCGTTCGAGAAGATCGCCAATTGGAGTCCACGTTGAGATGCTCTCGACGCTGCATCAAGTGCGGGTGAATTCGGGTGAATCCAACTGGCGGCATCGCTCTCGATGATGGCGTCCAGATGAGCCGGTGTCGGGCACGCTCCAAGGACTGCGGTCCAGTAGCTTTGCGCAGTCACGTCACCGCGGTCATAGGCCGGTCGACTGTCCCAGTAGCTCGTCCAAAAATCTCCTCCCGCTTGTCCGGTGATGGATTCGATGGCCTCTTGATCAGCGAGCGGTTGTGGAAGGCTCAGCACTTCTCCGTAATCACAGAGCAACCACGTCACGATGATGTCCTTTCTCCGAGTGGCCGCTTCGGGGCGACAGTACCTGCGAGCACGGTGGTAACGGCGCTCACGGCCACAATGACGCCCAACGCGTCACGAAGCCCTATGGCGTCCGCAATCCCGCCGATGAGCGCCGGTCCGACGAGTAAACCGAGATAGCCGAAAGAAGAGACCGCGGCCAACGACGGACCTGGTCGTTCAAGTTGCGACGAGGTCGTGAAGACGAGCGGAACCACGAACGACATGCCGAGGCCGAGCAGAACGAAGCCCGCCATCGCCGCGCCTACCTGACCAATGGCCAACGCCGCGGCCAGTCCAACTGTCGCGATAGCGGCAGAGAGGCGAACAAGGCGGACCGGTCCCACTCGTTCCGCCAGGTGGTCGCCGAAAAGTCGACCGCCCGCCATGGCGCACGAGAACGCGGTGTACGCAACAGCAGCTAGGCCGGTGCCTGCTCTGAGAGAAGAATGCAGATAGACGGCGCTCCAGTTATTCACTGCCCCATCGGCAAGAAAACAGCCAAAGGCGATCGCGCATAGCCCCGCGAGCGACCAGGACAGTTTCGGGCGCCGCGGCGAACGGACGAGTCCTGACTCGGACGACGGCGAGGGCCTCATGGGCGTTCTCGAGAAGGCCGAGCTTGCGGCCACGCCCATCGTCAGGACTAGAGATCCGACGATCGAAAAGTTGACCGTCACGCTCATGCCGGTCGCGGCGGCGAGCGCTCCGCCGCCCGCACCGGCGAGGCCTCCAAGACTGTAGGCGGCATGAAAGCGAGACATGATTCGCCGACCGACGTGGTCCTGAAGTGCGGCTGCCTCCATGTTCATTGCCACGTCGATCGTGCCCGTTGCGGCGCCCAACCCGACCAGTGCCGCGAACAGTTGCCATGGTGAACCCACCACGCTGAGGACGTACAGCAATATTCCGAAAGGGACGAACATGGCGCGCACCAGTCGACGCGGCTTCACTTTGACCAACACCGCGCTTACAACCGCCATCGCGACGACCGCCCCCACGGCAGGTCCCAACAACGCCAGACCCAAGACTCCTGCGGAAAGATGCAGGTGGGCCTTGACCGCGGGGATCCGGGCCGCCCACGTTCCTGCCACGCTCCCCACGAGGAAGAACACCGCCGTCACGGCCAGTCGACGCACTCTCGGGGATCGGTCCGACACCAGAGGTTGGCGCAGCGAAGGCGTCGAGACGATAGGGCTATTCAGAAAGCCCGGCCCGAACTCAGACACGATCGATCGTTAGTCCCGCCAACTCCAGGCCATTCGTTTGCGCCGGTGAGGCATCGGTCACCAGGCGCTCGAGGGCATCAAGACCGCACACCCTTCCAAAGGCCACTTCGCCCAGCTTCGACGCGTCGCCCACCAAGATGGTTCGACGAGACGATGCGATCGCCGCGCGTTTGATTCTGGCGTCGGCGGGGACGTGCGTCGTCACGCCGTCGCGTTCGCTGAGTCCGCAACAGCCGAGCACGAAGGTATCGAATCGCAAACGCTCGAAGGCCACCTCGGCCAGATCGCCGGTGACGACCAATTCGCCAGGCCGCACATCACCGCCTGCGGCGATCAGACGTATCTGATCGTCGTGCGCAAGATCGATGAGTGTTCGTAGACCGAGCGGCATGATGGTCACCGCCCGACCGCGCAAGGCTCGACCCACTTCGGCAGTGGTGGTCCCGCAGTCGAGGATGACGGTCTCCCCGTCCGCGATGAGCGCAGCGACCGCGTGGGCGATTCGCCCCTTGGCCTCCGCCGCCTCGAAGGTCCGCACCGAATAGGGCACTTCGTCGCCTCGCAAGCTGAATGCCACCGCCCCCCCGTGTACGCGGCGGATCACCCCATCGTGTTCCAGTGCATCCAGGTCGCGACGCACCGTCATTTCAGAGCACCCGAGTGTGATCGCTAATTCGCTCACGGGAACAGGCTCCGATCGGACCGCCTCCACTATGGACTGCCGCCTCAATCGCACATTCATTGTGGTAATAGTAACAGTCACTGTGGTAGGCATTGGCTTCGCTGCCCTAGCTCGCGTTGTGCAGACAGAACGTTATCTATGGCGTGTCAATCTTCGCGACAGAGGCAGAACGGATGGCCCGCAGGATCAAGGAGAACTCGGACGCTCTCCTGTGGCTGATGCGCGGAGAGAGTCGCTCCGAGCGCGACCGCCTCGGTGACGGCCGAGTCGAGGTCACCAACCTGAAAGTCGAAATGCATCATCGGACGCTGGTTCCCCGAGAGTGGAGGCCACACCGGAGGCACGTAGTCGGCTGCTTCTTGAAACACGACGTAAATCTGACCCTCCAGCGCCGAGAGAATGGCCGTTCCCGGTTCCTCATGGGCGACTGGCCAACCGAGCAACAGGGAGTAGAAGCTGGCGAGAGCGCTGGGATCCGGCGCTTCAATGGCGGCGCCCCACCACATACCCGCTGAGCGAGATTGCATGGGACGATTCTGTCACCGCCGAATGTGACTCGCACCGTTTCTTTGACGACCGTCTGGAGCGAAACCTCGACCGCTAATACACGTTTCCGGGCGCGTCGATTGATCCGTACACGGAGATCTCGGGAGCTCCGGTCATTCCGATGGACGTCATGACCTGTGCGACATCGGGATTCCGGTCGAAGAAGCCCTGGAACTGTTCGGCGGTCTCCCATTCGTCAATGACCACGAGTTCGCCCTCTCCAGAAACGAAACGGTGGTGGAAAGCCAGCGTCCCTCGTGGAGGCAGAGATCCCTTCTAGGACTTCAGAGTTGTCTTGAAGACCTTCAATGGCCTTCGCAACGTCCGAAACAGGAAAGTGGATAGTTACAACGACACTTATCTGGTGCCTCCTTAGTCAACCAATCACCCCGCCCGAGGAATCTTCGGCAGCTACATCAATTATCTAGAAATGTCTTGTCCGCTTTAGGAGACCATCGGTCATCGACCGATCACTGGCGGCCCAACGGTCAACTCGAATCACCGTCGGCGACTTGACCAGAGTGGAACGTCGCCTCTTTCCTTCGTGATGAGCGTCGCCGCCAGCAGTCCAATTGACAAGTCTCGCCGTCGCGGTTCGTTAGGGTACGGCAATGACAAAACGCAACGTACTGGTAACTGGGGGCTCACGAGGCATCGGCGCTGCCATCGCCCGAGAATTCGCCGAGGCTGGGGATCGCATCGCAATCCACTATGTCTCTTCGACTGCAGACGCGGAGAAAGTAGCGGAATCTCTCTCCGGCGACGGCCACCTCACTGCCCAAGCTGATCTGCGCGATCCCCGGGCCATTCGAACGATGGTTGACCACGTTGCGCACGAGTTTGGAACGATTGATGTGCTGATCAACAATGCCGGCATCTTCATTGCGCATCCCATTGAATCGACAACCTACGAGGAGTGGCAGCACGCCTGGGAGCAGACCATTGGCGTGAACCTCATTGGTGCCGCCGACGTCACCTGGTGCGCGTTGCAACACATGCCAAAAAATGCGACGTCGCGAATCGTCAACATCGGCTCGCGCGGGGCGTTCCGCGGAGAGCCAGCGAACCCGGCGTACGGCGCCTCAAAAGCGGCAATCGTGGCCTTCGGTCAGTCAATCGCCCAGGCGCTAGCACCGATGCACATCGGCGTCACCACATTGGCTCCAGGATTTGTTGACACGGAAATGGCGTCGAAGAATTTGGCGGGCCCCGAAGGCGATGGGATTCGCTCCCAAAGTCCGTTTAATCGGGTCGCACAACCAGAGGAATTGGCGAAGGCTGTCTACTTTCTCGCCTCCGCCGATAGCGAATGGGCCAGCGGAGCAGTCTTGGATTTCAACGGTGCATCGTATTTGCGCATGTAAGTTGCCTCGGTTATTCACGCGAACCCGAAGCCCAATACGGGGAGTTCGCCGTCGTGAGGGGTCGGAGACTCGAAGCAGCTGAAGTGCGACCACCCGTCGGTGACAGGTTCCTATTCCTCGGCGATGGCCGCAATCGAAATCAGCAGGCCCTCTACGTTGATTGGCAGAGACGCGCCTTGGCGCGCGGGCGGATTATCGGGAAACCAGAGCGCCCATTCGGCATTCATTTCAGCGAAATCCTCCGGGTTTCGAAGAATGAACGTCGCGGTCACGACCTTCTCCATCGAGCTGCCCGCCGCTTCAACGATTGCTTGGATGTTCTTCAGACACTGCCGCGTCTGTTCCCGGACCGAGGGGCCGGCCAACTTTCCGGTGCTCGGATCCTGCCCGCTTTGACCGGACACGAACACTAAGCCAGCCGCCCGTACGGCCTGGCTGTACAGAGGTGAGGTTGGCGCGTCGCTCGTTCTAACTATGTCCCTCGTCATCTGCTCTCCCCCTGGATCGCCCTCGACACAATTGCGGATCCAACGCGATTCAAGGTACACCGTTAGCCAGCACTTCTACCTCTCGAGTCCGAGCCAAGTGCGACGAGCCGTGTTACATTTCCGACTGGTTCGTCCCATCACGCGAGGGGAGACGTTGCTTCATGGACATGCACAGCACTCGAGCGCCGCGCAAGGTCGTTGTGCCGCACGTATGGGCTCCTTTCTACGCTGAGACCCACATACCTGCTGGCGTCGTTGTCGGCGAGACCGTGCGACTGACGGGACATACCGGTGACGCCGCTGACGGATCCTTCTCGTCCGACCCCGAGACGCAGATACGTCAAGTATTTCGAAACATTCAATTCACTCTGTTCGAGGCGGGAGCAGACTGGTCCGACGTCGTTGAAATCAACTCCTATCACGTTGGTCTTTTGGATCAGGTAAGTGCGGTCCTGAGGGTCGCTGATGAGTTTCTGGACGACCCGTATCCGGCGTGGACAGCAGTAGGCGTGACGGAACTTATTTTTCTCGAGGCGATTATTGAAATCAGCTGCGTGGCGGCTCTGCCAACTGGCACATGAGTTAGTCCGTTCCCACCACTCAATCGGACGAGAAGGCTTTTCTTGTACCGAGAAGAACCGCCGGCGTCGTTGAACCCCTGTTCTTGGGTTCATTCGCCATGGAACCGTAATTGGGCGCGATAATTGAGAACCTCGTGTTACGGGCTTTCCACATTGAGCTCAAAACGCACGCCTGGCTTGCCTGCAACTACCGCCGTCCCCATCGCAACAAATCCTGCCTTGACGAGCACCCGCTGGGATGCAACATTCTCGTCGCTCGTCGTAGCGCTGAGTGTTCGCAACTGGTGCTTCTCGTGGGCGATCTGGCATAGCGCACGTAGTCCGAGCGTGGCCACTCCACGTCCGGAAAACCGCCGACCGACGCGATACCCAACGTTCGCAGTTCCGTCGATGAGATCGTAGAAATTGAATCGCCCGGCGATCGTCTCATTCTCGTCGACGAGCACGTAATAGGCGCAGGCCCCGGCTTCCTGTTCGGCCAGGAGTTCTCGATGCCGTGCTTCGAACTTGTCGAAGTAGTCGTCGCCACGGTCGCTAATCGATTCGGCGAAATATTCCCGGTTCTCAAGCTCAAAGTGAAACACCGCCGATTCATGGTCACATTGAACAGCTTGCAACTCGAGCACGAGGACAAGCCTATTCAAGGTCATAATCTGAGTTCATGGCGAGAGGACTATCCGCAGTGGAGACCTGAGGCCGACTGCCGTGCCCGCCGTGTTTGAATGAAGCGGAGAGTCGTCAGGTTCCAGCAATAAGCAAGATGAAGCCTCGAACTACGCCGTCAGGAGGATGCACGATGCCAAAGGAAATCAAAGGGAACGCAGGGCGAAAGCCACCAGAGCCGTCACCGAACCACGATGACATTGACGAGTGGCTCCGGCTCCAGATGCCGGCTCTCCAAGGCATCGTAGAACGAGTGGACGAGACGATCCGAGCTGCGCTCCCTGATCTTTACTTCGCCGTGCACCGGAAGAGGGGGTATTACGGGCTACCGGAATTCGGGTGGATCATCGAGTTGGTCGCGTACGACGTGTCGGTCAATGTCGTCTTTCTGGGCGGTGCGGACTTTGATCGCCCGCCGCCTCTCGGAACCACCGACCGAACGCGGTACGTGAAAGTGACGTCCGTGGCGGAAGCAGAGCGACCGGAACTACACGGATGGATCGAGCAAGCGGGCCACACCTCGGGCTGGCAGTAAGAGGGCCCACTAGGTGCTTCAGTCGATCTCACGGCGGAGATGGAGCGCCAGGCTGGGAACAAGGAACGACGCCAGGAAGATCGGCAAAAGACTCTTCCCGGTGCATCGGAACGCAATGGTTTGGCCTTCAGCGACTTCGAAGGTGTGAGTTCGGCTGGAGTTTCGGCCGCTACGAATTTTCAGCGTGTGACGACCAGGTTCAATGGGTATCTCGATCGTGTCATTCATCTCGAGCAATCCGGCGTGCTGCCCGTCTATCACGACGTCGTACGCACCGCGTCGGACCTCGACGCCGATCGCCTTGTGTGTCATCTTCAGGGTTGCTGTCATCGTCGATCTCCGTTATCAGCCGGCCAAGCGTCCGCTTGATGAAGACTCTCGCAAGGTCAATTCATATGAACACACTTTTGGGCCACGCTCCAGCGCAAGTTAAGTTCGTCCTGTATCGCCGAAGAACCGCAACGTCTGAACGCACAGATCACATCGCCAGAGAGGGAGATCGCCGAGCGCGGTCAGCGCACGAGGCCGTGACACAACCTACTGGTCGACGGACGGCTTGACTCTCACCTAAGGGGAGGCCTCATACTAGCTACGTCGCGCTATTCAGCGCGACGACGGGAGAGTGAGCGGCATGGGAGAAGTCAGCATCGGAGAATTCGCGCGACGATCGCGCCTTTCGATCAAGGCGCTTCGCCTCTACGACGAACTCGGCGTGCTGATCCCTACTCGGGTCGAC
This sequence comes from Acidimicrobiales bacterium, assembly GCA_035552255.1. Lineage (GTDB taxonomy): Bacteria > Actinomycetota > Acidimicrobiia > Acidimicrobiales > RAAP-2 > RAAP-2. Next base: position 7,299 of record DASZLS010000069.1, read on the forward strand.
GGTCAATCGGGCTATCGCTACTACGACGACGCGCAACTTGAAACCGCGCGTCTCGTAGCGATGCTGCGCCAGCTTGAAATACCGCTCGCCACGATCAAGGAATTGCTCGTCAGCGATCCTGTTGATGCCGCACAGTGGATAACGGCGCACTGGCGACAGGTCGAGTCCGCACACGACGCGCGCCGCGAGCTGGCCGACTATCTCGTCAACTTACTGAGTGGAAAGGAATCAACCATGTACGAAGTTGCCACCCGCGAGATTCCGGAGCGGACCTTGCTCTGCCTGAAACGGAACGTCGACGAACCGGGCGCGTGGGCGCTCGGGAAGGAGTTCGTCGCGATCCTGCGTGACCGACCGCTACCGAAGATGGACGGGCGAGCAGGCGCGATGTTCTCGATTTACTGGGGTGAGGTGAGCGCCGATAGCGACGGCCCCGTTGAATGGTGCAAGCCGATCCCCGAGTCCGACGCGAAGGCACTTGCATCGCATTACCCAGAGCTGAGCTTGCGGACCGAGCCCGCACATCGCGAAGCGTACGTCGAGCTACCGAACGACGCGCTACCGACCGGTCCGGGTGAGAACCCGGCAGTGCAGTGGCAGCTCGCGTCCGAGGCATTGCGCGCCTGGGCGGTCGAGTACGGCATGGACCCGGAGAGTCTCTCCCTCCGGCCCGAAGATCTGGGCATTCGAATCACGTACCTCGCGAGCGAACCCGTCACTGAAGCGAGCGCCCCCTACTGCGACTTCGCCGTTCCCTTTGCGTGAGCGAACTCGGTGTCGGAGGCCCGAGTTAGCAACTCTGCACTGTCGGCTTGCCACACGCGACAGATGGGATTCCTGCACTAGAACTGTTTCGTGAGGGACATTGCGGCCGAAGTGAATGAGTCGTCAGCCACGACTCTGAAGAATGTTGCGGCGAGCGGGGCCGACGGACTGGACCAATGGATTACTCCCTCGGCGTAGCTACGCCCTTGCTTCGCCAAACGCCACTGGTACTTAGCGCGATGCTGTCTCAACTCTCCGACGAGTGGACCCACGCGCGAGAGGAGCCTGGGTCGTGGACGCCATTCGAGGTGGTGGGACACATGGCGTATGTCGAGGAGAACGACTGGATGCACCGGACTCAAATCATTCTTGAACATGGCACGGAGTGCGTCTTTGATCCCATTGACCGCGAAGCAGGCTTTGAGCGCTACACAGGGATGACACTCAACGACCTCCTCGAGCACTTCGCGAGCACGAGGGGTTCGAATCTCGTCTTGCTGGATTCCTTGGTTCAACCAGAGAACCTGGATCGCCGTGGCGTTCATCCTGAGTTCGGTGAGGTCAGGCTCGACCAACTGCTCGCTACCTGGGTCGTGCACGACCTGAATCACCTCGGACAGATCGTCAAAACGATGGCGAAGCAGTACCACGAAGCCGTCGGGCCTTGGCGTGCGTATCTTCCCATCGTCGACTCTCCATAAGGAGTTGGCGCGGGGCCCTGTTTGACTCCGCCCGGCGCAGCCCGAACGAAGCGACGCCTTCGCAGAGTTCATACGATACTTTCACCATGGCACGTCGATCAGAGTTCGAGCAACTGCTCGATGAGGCGAACTCGGTGCCTACGACCGGGTGGGACTTTTCGTGGTTCGATGGTCGAGCTACCGAAGAACGCCCTTCATGGGCTTATTCTCGATCGCTGACACGACGGATCGAGAACTCGCACACACTTCTCGAACTGCAAACCGGAGGAGGTGAGCGACTTGCCGAAATACTCTCCGGCGTAAAGCGCCGACCGGGCACGATCGTTGCTACAGAAGGGTGGAGCCCTAATGCTGCACTCGCGAAAGTGAATCTCGCTGCCTACGACGTCTCTGTTCTTAAACTTGATGACAAGGCGTCGCTCCCGCTCCCGGACAACGCATTCGAACTCGTGTGCGCCCGTCATCCGACAACGACGCGATGGGAGGAGATTGCGAGAGTTCTCCGACCAGGCGGAATCTTCTTCACACAACAGATCGGCCCTGGGACGAACCGTGAGCTTACCGAATTCCTAATGGGTCCACAGCCGATTTCGACGTCACAAAGCCCGCAACAAGCGGCAAACTTGGCGGCTCACGCCGGACTCGAAGTGATCGACTTAAGGGAGGAGTCGCTGTCAGTAGTTTTCTTCGATGTAGGTGCAGTGGTCTACTTCCTGCGTAAAGTCATTTGGACCGTTCCGGACTTTACGGTCGAGAAGTATCGCAATCGTCTGTTCGCGCTTCACGAGCACATCCAGCAATACGGAGACTTTCAGTCACGCGCACGGCGCTTTCTCATTGAGGCAAGAAAGCCGATATGAACGCTTTTGCCATTTTCGGGGCTATTAGTAGCGATGTAGTTCCTGTTTGATATTGGTATCGAAGGTCCAACGCGACTGCAACCACGCGCGGCGATTGAAATCCACCTAACTAGTTGGTCGACGAAAGCAAAAAGCAATTGCACGAGTGCACCCCTACCGGGCGGTACGTGCGCTTCGCAGTTCAAACGGAATCAAGCACTGGAACCGAGACGACGACGCGATTGGTTACATCGCGGTCACAGTTCTCGCCCAGAAATCGCTGTTGCGTCGTACTTTTGCTGAGATGAAGACCCCGCGATCGCGAGGAATTGTTGCACTCATACCGGTGCTAGCCGTCGCCGGGTTGGGTCTCGCTGCCTGCGGTGGTCCGTCGATGCCGGGCGCAGCCACGGACCTAACGACGACGACGGGCACAGCCGCTAGCTCCCGGTCCAATGGCGGTACAGATGCAACAAGTCTCCTTGCCTACTCCTCGTGCGTGCGCTCGCACGGTGTGTCGAACTTTCCAGACCCCACCGGTAGTGGAGGCATCCCGAAGGAAACCGCACAAGAACTTGGCGTCAGTCAGACCCAGCTCGAAACGGCTCAAAGCGCCTGCACACACCTACTTCCAACCGGGGGGTCTCTGAGTGGGTCGAACAACCAAACCATCACCGTTAAACAGGAGCAGTACTACCTCAAAGTTGCTGTCTGCATGCACTCGCACGGCGTCACCAACTTTCCGGAACCCAGCTTTTTCGCTAGCTCCGTCGAGTTCCAGGGGGTCGGCCATCTCGCCGGCGTCGGCTCGCCGCTGTTCAAGCATGCCTTCGACATCTGCCAAAAGCTCATCCCCGTGGGACTCCCGTACAGCATTGGAACAAGCGGATGACATTAAGCGAATCTGTTAAATGAAGCGTCGAGGTCGCAGATTGTTGGTGTAGTAAAACCGAGGCAACAGATCTGATACCAGACACTGGCGACTCGGCGGGAACTGATGGCGAAAGCGGTCAACGGCGAGGCTTCCTACTGATACACATCGCGTCGGTGTCCGATGGTGACCACCACGATGAGGAGGACCCCGTCATCAATGGTGTAGATAATTCGATAGTCCGTGTCGGAGACCCGAAGCAACAGATCTGCTATCAAGCACTGGCGGCTGGATGACTCCGGATTTGGAAACGGTTGAGCGTCGCGCACCATGCTTAAGAACTAGTACGAGATGATGTTCCGCGCTAAGCACTCAATGGCGTACATTTAGCGCTTGACATTCGCGAAGAGGCAGATCGAGGGGATTCCATCATGTCGGCGCTTATCTACATCGTAATTTTCGGTGGTCTTGCGTTTTGGGCGGCGACGGACGCCAAGAAGAGAATCGCAGCCGGCGCTAACCCCCGTGACGTTGGCGGCGGCCCGGTGTCGGTCTTTTTCGTTGTTCTAATAATTCCAGTGATTGGTGGACTGTTTTATCTTTACAAACGGAATAAGAATTACGGCGGTCTTCCGAAGTAGATAGTCTCGTCAGCCGTCTACGAGCAATTGTGCCCAATAACGGTGAGTGAAGTCACTTCACCCGATCTGCCGAACGTCACCGATTCAAGACCCTTCACTCATTCTCTTCTAGGTCGTCAAGTAACGGCTAAATCTCTTCGCTATCCGTTACCACCGACCTCCCGTCAGGCTCAGTCTCCACGACGTGAACCTTGCGGGAAGAACCTCCGCACATTTTCTTAACACCCATGGCGAGGATAACGAGCACCAGGATGACGATCACGACTTCCAGGAATGTGGGTGACTTCGACGTCAATTTATTATCAGGAATTCGAGACTTGAGTGAGTTTGCAATCGCGGCACTATCGGGCCAAGGGATTTCAAACTTTGGGAGGGTGACTTCCGGGATCGTTATTTCGAAGGATCGACTCATGGCAAACTGTAACTAATGTGCGGCGCGAAGTAAACGTCAACCCACTGTGCCTTGGCGCAATGATGTTTAGGGCCGGCAATACGACAACACAAAGATTCAGTGCGGATCATTCACCGCGTGGCGCGGGGAACACTCAACGGCGCCACAGTGAACTTGACTACTTGACACCCGACGATTTCGAACGTCTTTACTCATCCCGACCAACCCGGGCCTCAAAGCCATAAACATCTGGTCCAGTTTTTGGAGACCAGCCCAAATGGTGTCGGAGACGGTCTGAGGTTCCATAGTTTCTGGGACAGCATCTAACACAGTTTCTGGGACACTCTCGTCCTGGAGGTGTCCATGGATCTGGCAAAGTACGCCGTCACCGCAGTGCTCGTGGAGGGACGCTCGCTGCGCGACGTGGCCGCGTCGACGGGACGCTCGAAATCGTGGGTGCAGCGCCACGTCCAGCTCTACCGCGACGGCGGCGAAGAAGCGCTGGTGCCCAAGAAGCCGGGACCGGTGGCGGGACGCGGACCGAGACGCTCCTCGCCCGAGCTCGAAGACGCCATCGTGACGCTGCGCAAGGAGCTCGCCGAGCAGGGTTACGACGCGGGTGCCGACACGATTCGCTACCACTTGGCACAAGAGCGCGACGTCGTGCCCGCCGCCATGACGATCCACCGCGTGCTGCGACGCCGGGGCTTCGTCGTTCCCCAGCCCCAGAAGCGCCCGCGATCCAGTTGGACGCGCTTCGAGTCGGACCTGCCCAACGAGACCTGGCAGAGCGACATGACGCACTGGCAGATTGAGGACCACGACAGCGACGAGGTGGGCGTCGAGATCGTCAACTTCATCGACGATTACTCACGCGCGGTGCTCTGTTCGGTGGTGCTCCCGGTCGCCACCGCCGCCGAGGTGGTGCGCCTCTTCTACGGCTGCGTCGAGCGATTCGGGCTGCCCGAGTCGATCTTGACGGACAATGGTGCGATCTACACGACGGCCTATCGCGGCTCGCACTCGGGCATGGAGATCGAGCTCGCCACCCTGGGCATCGCCTATAAACACGGCAAGCCCTACCATCCCCAAACCCAGGGCAAGGTGGAGCGTTATCACTTGACCTTGAAGAAGTGGCTGCGCAAGCAACCGGCTGCTTCGAGCATCGACGAGCTCCAGGCCCAGATCGATCGCTTCGTCACCTACTACAACGAAGTGCGGCCACACACGGCGAGGGGCTGTCCTCCGATGCACGCCTGGCGCGCCCTCGACAAAGCCTCACCCGTCATTGGCGGACATCCCGTCCTCGCCAAGACTCGCGTGCGCCGTGATCGCGTCGACAAGACGGGCTGCGTGTCGCTTCGCTATCGACGCAACATGCACCACATCAGTCTCGGTCGCCGCTACGCGGGAACCCGGGTGCTCATCTTGCAGGCCGACCTCGACCTGCGGGTCATCTCGGAGAACGGCAACCTCATCCGGCATTTCACTCTGGATCCGTCCAAGAACTACCAGCCGAGGAAGGACGACTAGTCTCCTGAGGGTTCAACTGTCCCCGAAATTCTGTTAGATCACAGTAGTGGGCGAGGGGGGACTTGAACCCCCACATCCTTTCGAATACAGGCACCTGAAGCCTGCGCGTCTGCCAATTTCGCCACTCGCCCGGAGACCTTGCAACAATAGTCGAATCATTTCGGGCGTCATCCTTCGACTCCTTAATCGAGGGACCGACCGATACAGTTATGGATGTCATGGTTCTAAAAAATGTGGAAAACCGCCTTGAGCGGATATTTGAGCGAACCTTCTCACGGCCTTTCAAGGCGACCTTGCAGCCGATAGAGATCGGCACTCGAATTGTTCGCGAGGTTGATCTGACGCGTCGGCTCTCGACCCAGGGTCCAATCTCGCCCAACGTTGTACGGGTGTGGCTTGGTCCAGTCGATGCGCAGCGCTTTGAGGGCTTTCAAAAGGCGCTGGTGAGCGAATTGGAAGAAACGATACGCCAGCACGCGCTCGGTGAAGGCTATGCCTTTGTCGGCCCCGTCAAAGTCGAAATTTTCATTGATGACGACCTCAAGCCCGGCGCGATAGAGGTGAAAACGGACTTCATCGGCGGGGAGAGCCAGCCTCGCCTGGTGGTGAGCGACGGGCGTTCGTTCGCGGTCGCGGATCTGCCTCTCATTATCGGGCGAAGCCCCGACGTTGAGGTCGTCGTGAACGACACGAACGTCTCGCGACAGCACGCCGAAGTGTGGCGCACCAGCGAGGGGGTTGCCATCCGCGATCTGCAGTCCACCAATGGAACCTTCGTGAACGGTCATCGAGTCTCGGCCGTCTCGCTGTCGCCGCGTGACGACGTCACGATCGGCTCGTTCCACTTTCGGATTGAGCTCGCTTGAGTTTCATCGCCGCGTCGACAAACTACGCGGCGATCGTTCGCCCGCTGCAACTGTTGGTGATGATTATCGCCATCTTGTTCTTCGCGCGCGTGCTGCGCGTGGCGGTGGTGCAGTCTCGCCCCGTTGACTTCGAGCGGCGCAGCCGGCGCCGACGTGAGCTGGCCCTCGAATTCCTCGAACCATCCGATCGAAGCGGTCAGCGACTCGACGTTGACGGTGGCCTTACGATTGGACGTAGCGGCGACTGTGACCTTACGCTGCAAGACACCTACTTGTCATCGCGCCACGCACGCATTGCGAACGATGACGGAGATCTCTCGATTGAGGACCTCGGGTCGACCAATGGCACCTACGTGAATCAAGAGCTGGTGAAAGGCCGCGTGCGCTTGGAGCGCGGTGACGTTGTCCAAGTGGGCGGCGTTCTCTTCGAGGTCGTTCGTTGACGCGTTGGCGTTACGCGGCGGCGACCGACACTGGACTGGTGCGTCAGACGAATCAAGACGCGCTGTTTGCGGACGATTCGCTTGCCATTATCGCCGACGGCATGGGTGGTCACGCCGCCGGTGAAGTCGCGGCCGCTATCTCAATAGACCTAATTAGGAACCATTTTCTGCAGTTCCCGACGGTAGAGGGCTTCATTGAGGCGATTCAGAACGCCAACGTGGCCGTCGTGACGGACGCGAAGGAGAATCCCGAGCACTTCGGCATGGGCACGACCATCATCGCGGTCGGCTTGACGCACGATGTGAACGGCGTTGTCTCGCCGACGCTCGTGCACGTGGGCGACTCGAGGGCCTACCAGTTGCGTGATGGAGCGCTCCGACAGCTGAGCGAAGATCACAGTGTCGCTGAGGAGTGGGTGCGGATGGGTCGTCTCACCCCGGAGGAAGCTGCGGTGCACCCGCGCCGCCATCAGCTCACCCGCGGCGTCGGTGTCGAAGACACGATCTCCATCGACGTCACGTCCATTCATGCCATCGCGGGTGATCGGATACTTCTCTGCAGTGACGGACTCTCCAACGAACTCGATCCCGATACGTTGGCCCGTCTGGCGAGCGCTCCGACGGGACTTGAGTTCGCGGTCGAAAGTTTGGTGAGCGCCGCCAAGACGGCGGGAGGCCACGACAACATCTCGGTGATTCTCCTGGAGTTCGATGAGGTGAACGTGACCGAGGCGCCCATTCACCGCACGATGAGCTCCGCGCCGCCTCCCGTGGAGACGACGCGTCCGAAGAACGCGGGTCGCAGGCGTCGCATCGTGACCTGGCGGGTGTGGGTAGCGACGTTTCTCTTCCTCGCCGTCGTGGCGGGAGGAATTGCGGTCGTGCACTGGTACGCGTACTCGACCTATTACCTGGGCGACGACGGCGGGACGATCGCGGTCTATCAGGGCCAACCGAGCGGCGTGCTCTGGTACCAGCCGCTGGTGGTGCGCAACACGGATTACTCGGCATCTCAACTTCGCCCCGGTGATGCGCAAGCACTCGCTTCCTCGATCAGCGAGCCGACAATCCCCGCAGCGCTGCGTTACGCGAAGTATCTCCACAACGAGTGGAAGCTCGCGCACTCGGATACGAGTGCGACCACCACCACAACACAACCTCACACGACCACTACCGCCAGCGGATAGCCGATGTCGCAATCTTTCGGTGGCAGACGCCACCATTTGTCGAACGCCGGGATCAGGTGAATCGCTTCCACTTTCAGTGCGTTCTCGCGCCGGGCTGGGATAGAAACTTCGCCGCCGGGACGTGGCGAGCTCGCACGGTTGCGCCCGCACCGCCCAAGCAGCGAGCGGGAGAATCGCGGTCGTTGCATTACGTTTCCATGTCAATTATCCGACGCACTTCGATCAGCAAGCAGGCACGGCACTCGTTTGCTTGTGCCTTCGCGCGCGGTACCGTCGCAGCGTGCGCTGTCGCTACCGACGGGGCCTGACGAGAGATGACGAACCAGTGAACTTAAGAGCGAAAGCGTAGGCTTAGCCGAGTATGGAGCCCGTCAACGACCCACGATTGTACTCAAATCGCTATCAGGTGACTCACCTGATAGCCCGTGGTGGCATGGCGATGGTGTATCGGGCGGAGGACACCCTTCTCAACCGAGCCGTTGCGCTCAAGATTCTCTATCCCGAACTGAGCGAAGACCCCTTATTTGTCGAGCGTTTCCGGCGAGAGGCGCAGGCAGCGGCGAACCTCTCCCACCCCAACATCGTCCCGGTGTTCGACTGGGGGGAAGACGGCGAGACGTACTTCATCGTGATGGAGCTCGTCGAGGGCGTCTCACTGGCCGAAATGCTTCGTAACTCGGTCACGTTGACCGCGGCCCGCTCGGCGCAGATCGTGGCTCAGGTTGCGGCAGCACTTGGTTACGCACACCGAAGTGGTGTCGTGCACCGCGACGTGAAGCCGGGCAACATCCTCATTACGCGCGATGGTCAAGTGAAGGTGACTGACTTCGGCATTGCCCAGGCCGTGTCGAGCGAAGACCATCTCGCAGAAGCGGGTTCGGTCATGGGCACCGCGACGTACTTCTCGCCCGAGCAGGCCGAAGGTGCCGCGGTCGACGGTCGCAGCGATGTTTACTCACTCGGCGTCGTGCTGTACGAGATGTTGGTCGGCCGTCCGCCCTTCGTCGGCGACACGCCAGTCGAAGTGTCGAGCCAGCACGTTCATAACGCAGTGCCACCCATGTCGCAGTTTTCTTCGAGCGTGCCGCACGATCTCGAAGCCATCGTGATGGAGGCGCTCAACAAGTCGCCCGCTAATCGGTACCAGTCGGCCGATGAGATGCGAGCGGACTTGATTCGCTTCAGCGAGGGCCAGCCCGTTCACGCGGCAATGCGAGACGCCGCCTTCTTTGGCGCCGACGCCACCCGCTCGGTCGCGGCGGTCACCGGTGAACGAACCCGTTCGGTGCCCATCATGCAGGGACCGCGCACTGACGTCCGCAGACGTCGCCGCAGCTACAGCGGCGTCATCCTGGTACTTGTCATTTTGCTTATCGGTGCGGGCGTATATGCCTTTGTGCAGCACAACAAGACGGCCGACGCAAAGATGCCGGGGCTCGTTGGGCTCCAAGAGACGGTCGCGGCGACGACATTGAAGAATGAGGGGCTTCTCGTCGGCACCGTCACACCCGAGACATCGAAGAAGCCCAAGGGAACCGTACTTTCAACGACTCCAAAGAAGGGCGTGAAGGTTACGAAAGGCGATGCGGTGTCGCTCTTCGTGAGCAAGGGCATCACGACGGTTCCCGAGACGGTACCCGACGTGTCCGGCCAGTCTGTCTCGAGCGCGATCAGCAGTCTTCATTCAAAGAAACTCGGGTACAAGATCTCTCAGACGACGACCGTACCGCCGGGTTCGAATCCAGCGCCTAACACGGTGCTGGCACAGAGCCCTCTGGCGGGCACGAAGGTGCAGTCCGGCGCGGTTGTCGTGATCACCGTGCTCGCTACGAATGCAAAATATCCCGTCGACAACGTTGACGGGCAACCCCAAGCTCAGGCCGCCTCGACGTTAGCGAGTCAAGGACTGACCATCGCGACGAAGCAAACCCAAGCGTGCTCGAACACCGTCGCCCGAGGGCTCGTGATCGCGACCGTTCCCACCTCTGGCTCGCTCGTCTCGTCCGGCACGGCTATTACTCTCGAGCTGTCGACGGGCAATTGTCCCGAACCGGTGCCAGGAGTCCTCAATGACACCGAGTCCCAAGCGACAACGACATTGATGCAGTACGGATTTCAACCTTCGTACTCCGTCGGTGCCGCCGCGTGTAATCCCGGGGAACCCCAGACCGTTCTGACGCAGACGCCGTCACCGGGGACGAGCGCAACGTATGGATCGACCGTCAATTTGACGGTCTGCACCACCACAGCCGCGACGACGAGCACCACCACCACTACGACGCTTCCTGGACCGCCGACCAGCTAGGAATCGAGCGGGATAGCATCGTTAGCCATGGCCAAGCCCGCGGCGAAGACGAATCCGAAGAAGTCCGTGGGCCGTTACGTGTCTCCCGAAGTACGAGGGAAGGTCACGAAGCGCCGTCCGAGGTCTGACGCTCACAGTCCGCGCTGGTTTGGCTGGCTGATCCTCGGCCTACTCGTGCTTGGCATCGTCGTGATCACGCTCAACTATCTCTCGGTGCTACCCGGCTCCACGTCCGCTTGGTACCTCGCCGTCGGCCTGTTGTCGATGTTCTCGGGTTTCTATCTCGCGACCCGTTATAAATAACGCGGCTCGCTAGCCCAAACGCTCGATGATCATGGCGTTGGCGAGCCCGCCGCCTTCGCACATCGTGAGCAGTCCGTAGCGACCGCCAGTGCGCTCGAGTTCGTTGAGCAGCGTCGCGCAGAGCTTTGCGCCGGAGGCGCCGAGCGGATGGCCTAGTGCGATAGCGCCACCGTTCACATTGACCTTGCTGAGATCGGCCTTGTGCTCAATCTGCCAGGACAGGACCACCGACGCGAACGCCTCGTTGATCTCGACGAGATCGATGTCGTCGAGCGTGAGACCGGCTCGTTCCAAGACCTTGGCCGTTGCGGGAATGGGACCGGTGAGCATGGTGACCGGGTCGACCCCCGCGAGGGCGAAGGAGTGGAACCGTGCGCGAGGTGTGTAGCCAAGCTCTCGCGCTTTCTCTTCACTCATCACCAGTACGGCAGACGCACCGTCGGTGATCTGGGAAGAGTTCGCGGCGGTGACTTTTCCGCCTTCTTTGAACGCAGGCTTCAATTTCGCGAGCGACTCCATCGACGAATCGGGACGGATACCCTCGTCGCTGGTGACCGACTCGTCGGTGTCGCGACCGTCGTCGTCACGGACGTGAATAGGTATGAGCTCGTTAGCGAAACGACCTTCTGCAGTAGCTCTCGCGGCGCGACGGTGACTCTCAACAGAGAATGCATCGAGGTCTTCTCGAGTGATGCCCCACTGGTCGGCAATCATCTCGGCACCAATGCCCTGATTGACGAGCCCACCCACCGGCGCGTACCGTTCGGCAACGCGTGGCCCGAAGGGCCAGCCCGCGTCTTGGCCAATCGACGCGCCCATGGCGACACGCGACATGGCCTCCACACCGGCGGCAACGACCACGTCGTAGGCACCAGCCATGACGCCTTGAGCGGCGAAGTGGAGCGATTGCTGGGACGAACCGCACTGACGGTCGATGGTTGTCGCCGGCACGGACTCGGGCCACCCCGCAGCGAGCAGAGCGCTTCGCCCGACGTTGAGCGCCTGCTCGCCGACCTGAGACACACATCCCATGATCACGTCGTCGACAACGCTTGCGTCGAGTTGATTTCGCTCGACGAGTGCTCGTAGCGTCTCTGAGGCGAGATCGACGGCATGCCAGTTCTTCAGCTTTCCATTGCGCTTTCCGCCGGGGGTACGAATCGCGTCGACGATGACCGCTGTAGGCATCGTGCTCCTTTCATCGAGGTGAGTCCGCTCGCGCGAAGCCTATTCGCCGCTTCGAGGTAGCGTCACCACGATGAATGAGATCACAAAGAACATGGATCGTTGGCTGGGTGATGGCGGCATGGCGCTCATTGGCGCGGTGGGCGCCGCGTTCGACGGGTACGGCGTCGACGGAGAGGATCTCGGATGGGTTGAGGGGGGGTTTACGCCGACGGAATTGGCCTGCAATCCTCACGGCGCCGTCCAGGCCGGTGTGCACGCGCTGCTGCTCGACGCCTCGATGAACTTTGCGATGAACGCGGCCCTACCCGGTCGTGACCGCACCCAAGCGACGGTCGAGATGACCACCGAGCTCATGCGACCGGCGCGCCTCGCTGAGCGTTATCGACTGCGAGGCGAGGTCGTGCGATTGACAAGAACGATCGGTTACGGCGAAGCGACGATGATGAGCGACGACGGCAAGCTCATCAGCCGTTCGACCGGCACGTTTCTTATCCAGCGTGACGAGCCCGACTCGTGATGCTGCACTGACCTCGCGGCACAAGGAGGGCAGCGACCAAGAAGATGGTTGCCGTGAAACGTCAGCGACGCACCTCTCGAACCCCAGCTGATCTTCGAGGGAACACTCGAGGGGCGAGCGACGAAAGTTTTGGAAATCTAGTAATCAGGCTCTTGCTGGTT
>DASZLS010000070.1:0-35523 GCA_035552255.1 Acidimicrobiales bacterium
GCGCCATCTCCACGTGGAAGTGGATATCGGCGACGATCGGTACCGGCGAGCGCGGCACGATCTGAGCAAGACCCTCGGCGGCGGCGCGATCGTTGCAGGTGCAGCGAACGATGTCCGCGCCGTTGGCCGCCAGCGCGTAGATCTGCTGGAGCGTCCCTTCGACGTCGGCGGTCTTCGTGGTGGTCATCGACTGCACCGAGATCGGCGCGTCGCCGCCGACCTTGACGGAGCCGACCGAGATCTGACGGGTGGGTCGACGTGGCGTGAGGGAGGTGGCGGTTACGTCCATGTCACCAGTCTGCCGTGTTTAGAGCGAAACAACGCCATTTACCCGAAGGGGTTGGTCATCGGATGGGCAATGTCGAGGTAGAGCGTCGAGGCAAAGAGCACCAAGAGCACCGTCATGAAGGCGTAAATGACCGGCGCGAGTTTGTTGATATCGGCGTGGTAGCGACTTCCCCGCCGCGAGCGAAGGCGCTCGTAGGTGGCGATCGCCACGTATCCCCCGTCGAGAGGCAGAATCGGCAGCATGTTGAGGATGCCCACGAAGATGTTGACGTCAATTAACACAAGGATTAAGTCCAAGGCTCCGGTGTTCGCCGCCTGGGTGGCAATGCGCACGACGCCCACGATGGAGTCCGGCCGGGCGGCCTGATTGGTCGGATTCGCCGCGGCTTTCGGCGACGCGATTTGGTGAAAGAGGCTGGCGAACTCACTGGGTGAAAAGACGTGAATGATGCCGTGATACGCGTCGGCAATGACCGAGCCCACCTCGTGGAACGAATTAGGGATCGCGGCGAGAGGCGATTCTTGAGCCGTCAACTCATTTAGGCTCACGCCGATGTAACCGCCCTTTGCGAGCGTCGTGCCGTCTTCTTTGATGGTCGTCCCGCTGACGGGTGTCACGTGCAGCGTCAGCTCATGGCCGTTGCGCTCGACGAGTACCGTGAGGCGCTTGCCGGTCGAGCGATGCACCAGGTTCGCGAGCTGGGTCACGCTGGTGGTCTTGGTGCCGTCAATGGCCAGAATCTGATCGCCGACCTTGAGGCCCGCGAGTTGGGCCGCATTCTCGGTGTGGCCCTGCCAAGGAGAAAACGAGACCACACCCACGTGACTCGCCGTCGGCACGCCAATAAAAGTGAGCGCGCCCCAGGCGAGCAGCAGCGCCATGATCCCGTGCATGATCGAACCGGCCGAGGCGAAGAGCACCTTCTTCGGATACGAAGCCGCGCGATACGTTCGCTTCTCAATCTCCGGATCGACGGGGACGCCCCAGGTCATGCCGGGCACCTTCACATAACCACCGAGCAGCAGCGCGCGAACGCCGTAGCGGGTCTCTCCACGCTGCGTCGACCAGACCACGGGACCGAAACCAACGAAGAAGTCGGTCACGAGCAGCCCCGCGCGCTTGGCGGTGATGAAGTGACCAAACTCGTGACCCATCACCATGACGATGATCAGAAAGATCACGAGGGGAAGTGCCCATCCGCCGACCCAGGTGAGGAGCGCGACGCCCACGACGGTGCCCGCAAGCAACGCCAGAGGCGACTGACTGAGTGACGCGGGACGACTCATAACTACGGATTAAGGCTAGCGCGGGCACACCTACGAGCATCCTGGTCATTTTCATAAAGTGACGATAAGGATTCGAGTTGCTGTCCGTCGTAGTGCGACATCGTCGCCGCCACGACGGGGATGATGTCAGACCAATTGATGCGGTCTGAGAGGAAGGCGTCGACGGCCACTTCGTTCGCCGCGCTCAACCACGCCGGCGCCGCGCCGCCGAGTCGCGCCGCTTCGTACGCCAACTCGATCGCGGGAAACGCGTCGTGGTCCGGCGGTTCGAACGTCAGCTCCATTGATGAGGTGAAGTCGATCGCGCCGTATCCGTGCGGCAGTCGATCGGGCAAGCCGAGACAGTACGCGATCGGCAGTCGCATGTCTGGGCGCGAGAGCTGTGCGAGCACCGAGCCGTCGACGTACTCGACCATCGAATGGACAATGGATTGCGGATGCACGACGACGTCGACGCGGTCCACCTCGATGCCGAAGAGCGCCGCCGCTTCGAGGACTTCGAGTCCCTTGTTCATCAGCGTTGACGAATCGATCGTGATCTTCTGCCCCATCGTCCACGTGGGGTGGCGCAGGGCATCTTCCTTGCGAGCGAGTTTCAGATCCTCCGCACTCCACCCGCGAAACGGACCGCCGGACGCGGTGAGGAGTAGTCGCTTCACGTCGGGATGACCCGCAGTCGCGGGCGATCCCGCCAGACACTGGTGAATCGCACAGTGCTCGGAGTCAATCGGCACGAGCTCGGCGCCCGGCGTGTCGCGCACCTTCGCCACGAGCGGGGCGGCCGCGATGAGCGACTCTTTGTTCGCGAGCGCCAGTCGCTTGCCCGCCTCGAGCGCGCCGAGGGTGACCGGCAGGCCGGCGAAGCCGAGGACGGCGTTGACGACAATGTCGGCACCGCGCGCCAAGGTGTCGAGCCCTTCGTCGCCGACGAGTATGTCAACGTCAGATCCAAGAAGATCGCTGAGCTCGTTGCGATGCTGCTCGCTCTTCACCGCAATCTGGCGAACGTTGAACTCACGTGCAATCGCCGCCAGCTCGCTCAGCTGTTCGCCGCCAGCGATCGAGATCAGCTCGAATCGCTCTTGTTCGCGACGCAAGACGTCGAGCGTCTGGACACCGATCGAGCCGGTAGCACCAAGCAGCGCCACGCTGGTACGTGCTTGGGACATCGCCTAGCTCAGTTTGAGTACGTGCAGCAGGTAGTACATCGTCGGGAGTGCGAAGAGCAGTCCGTCGATGCGGTCGAGGAGCCCGCCGTGTCCGGGCAGTATGTGACCGAAGTCCTTCATGCCGAGCGTGCGCTTCACCATGGACTCGAACAGGTCACCGAGCGGCACCACGATGGCGAGCGCCACCGCCGCTTCCAAACCGTGCGTCACGGTCCAGGGAGAGACGAGCGGCAAGATGATCGCTCCGCCGAGCAACGTGATGATGGTGCCCCCGACCGTGCCCGCGATCGTCTTGTTGGGCGAGAGCGCAGCATTGAGCGGCCGATTGCCGAACCAGCGTCCCGCGAACAGTGCGCCGACGTCATTGCAGATCGTGAGCACCACTGCGCCGAAGACAAACGCCACGCCGTTTCGGTTCGGGTACGTGTGCGGAGAGAGCATGAGGATCGCGTACGAGCCGAGCACGCCCACCCACGCGTAGACGAAGATCGTCGCGCCGAGACCGTCGAGCACGTCGATCTTCTGCTCGGCGTTCATGTACCAGACGAAGCCGAAAATGACGAGGAGCACGGTGACCGCACCCACCACCACGAGGCCCTTGTTGTAGACCGCGATCCCGAGAGTGAGCACGGCGACAATGCCGAGGATCGTCGCGGGATGTGCGCCGACGGAGCGGAAGCCGGCAAAGGCTTCGGCACTCGCGAGTCCGAGCGCCACGAGAACCAGCACCGTCAGGGGAAGAGGACCAGCGAGGAAGAACGCAAAGACGACCGCGGCGAGCAGGATGCCGGTCGCCGTAGCGCGCGAGACGCTGCTCGTCGTGCTCTGGCGCACTGCTCGCCCGGCCAGTGGATTAGACGAGATGCGATGGCGGGTGCGCTGACCGTGCAGGGGCTCGGGTCGAGGTGCCTCAACGACCGGGTCGTCGTCTTCGTCTTCCTTCGCGGGCGTTTCATTGTCCCCGATGAAGAACTCCCAAGGTCGTGCGTCGTCCGTCTTCTCGCTCCCCGCGAGGATCGACGCGTCGAACTGGTCCTCGTGGGCTACCCAGTCGGCTTCGCCCTCGCGCCATGCCGGACCCGGCACCGCGGACCACGGGTCGTCGCTCTTGGCGGCTTCGCGCGCCACGACGATGGGCACTTGGCCGGTCGGTGCGTCCGTCCAGTGCGGCAACAAGGTGTCGGGGTCGACGTCGGGCGCTTCGCTCGCCAAATCGGCCGCCTTCTCTGCGCCGGTGATGGTTACGCGCGAATCGCTCGAACTGGCGATCGGGAACTGCCCCGTCGGCTCGTCGAGTGACGTCTCGTCGTCGTCAGACTTCAAGTAGTTCTTGCTCCTTGTGCGCGAGCAACGCGTCCACAACGGCTACTTCGTCCTGGGTCATCTTGTCGAGCACCTTCTCGAGGCGCTCGATCTCGTCACTCGACAGGCTCTCTTCTTTTTCGAGCGTTTCGAGTTCTTGGCGAGCGTGGCGGCGCACGCCGCGCAGCGCCACTCGGCCCTCTTCCGCTTTCACCTTCACCATCTTCACGAACGCCTTGCGGCGCTCTTCGGTGAGCGCGGGAAAGGCGAGGCGAATCACGTTGCCGTCGTTGGAGGGATTCAGTCCCAGGTCGGCGTTCGAGATCGCCTTCTCGATGGCGGCCATCGATCCCTTGTCGAAGGGTGAGACGACCAGCAAGCGCGGCTCGGGCACCGAGAAGTTGGCGAGCTGCTTGAGCGGCGTGTCCGTGCCGTAGTAGTCGATGAGGAGACCTTCGATGAGCGTCGAGCTCGCTCGACCGGTGCGCACCGAGCCGAACTCGCTTTTGACGTGCTCAATTGCTCGAACCATGCGCTCGCGCGTGTCTTCCATCACCAGATCGACGAGTTCGTTTTCCATTACTTCACCAGCGTACCGACAGGGCGACCGTCGAGGGCGCGACCAAGGTTCCCATCGGCCATCAGGTCGAAAACGCGCAGCGGCAGATTGTTGTCCTTGCAGAAGGTGATCGCCGTCATGTCCATCACGCGCAAGTTGCGCGCGATCACTTCATCAAAGGAGATCTCCTCGAACTTGACGGCGTTGGGATTGATGTGCGGATCTTCGGAGTACACCCCGTCGACGCCGCTGTGGGTGCCCTTCAGGACAATCTCCGCTTCAATCTCCGCGGCGCGCTGAGCGGCCGGCGTGTCGGTCGTGAAATAGGGATTGCCCATCCCGGCAGCAAAGATGACGACGCGACTCTTTTCGAGGTGTCGCACGGCGCGTCGGCGAATGTACGGCTCAGCGACCTGGTCCATGTTGATCGCCGACATCACGCGCGTGGCGCGACCGTGGCTCTCGATGGCGTCTTGGAGCGCCAGGGCGTTAATCACGGTGCCGAGCATGCCCATGAGGTCAGAGTTCGCTCGGTTCATGCCCGCCATGGCGCCCGTGGCGCCACGCCAGATGTTGCCGCCGCCGACGACGACCGCCAACTCGAGGCCGCCACGTTCCATCGCCGCAGCGATCTCGATCGCGAGGAAGTCGACGGTAGACGCATCGATGGTTTCATCACTCGCCGCCGAGGCCAGTGCTTCACCCGACAGCTTTAAGACGACTCGACGCACAACGATGTCCTATCCCCCGATGACTACTTGAGCGTACGCGCTGATCGTCGCACCCTTCAAGAACTGTTGCACCGTTTCTTTCTCGTCCTTCACGTAGGGCTGGTCCAAGAGGACCCGCTCCTTGAACCATCCGTTCAAACGGCCCTCAGTGATCTTGGGCATCGCTGCTTCGGGCTTGCCCTCGTTGCGAGTGATCTCTTCGATGGTCTTGCGCTCGGCGTCGATCTCCGCTTGGGGCACGTCGTCGCGCTTGAGGTACTGGGGCTTGGCGAAGGCGATGTGCAGCAAGATCTCGTGGGCGACCTCTTCGTCGGCACCCTTCAAGACCACGACGGCCGCGTTCACGCCGCGACCCGCCTGAATGTGCAGGTAGGTGTCGATGACCTCGTCGGGACCAGCCTCGAGCCGGTAGACGCGTCCAATGGAGATGTTCTCCTTCAAGGTGGTGAGCATCACGTCGATGTTCTCCTTGAAGTGCACAATCGACTGGTCGCCATCCGCGACGACGCGCGCCGCGATCTCGTCGGCGAGCGCCACAAACTCTTGGGACTTCGCCACGAAGTCGGTCTCGCAGCGCAGCTCCACGATCGCCGCGACGTTGCCGTCACGCACGACGGCAACCGCGCCTTCGCTCGCGTCGCGATCAGCGCGCTTTGCGGCCGAGGCGAGTCCCTGGACGCGCAGCCACTGGACTGACGCTTCCATGTCGCCGTTGTTGGCTTCGAGAGCCCTCTTTGCGTCCATCATCCCGACACCCGTCGCTTGGCGCAGGTTCTGTACGTCTTTGGCGGTGATAGTCACCTTGCATCTCCTCTTTGAATGGTGTGGCTAGGTCTTAAGCAGTAGCGGCGGCGGTAACGGAGGCCACCGCGGCGGCGTTCGCCTGCGCGGCAGCGTTCGCCGTGACCGTCGGGCGGTTCTGGCGGATAAAGCGTCCTTCGGTGACGGCGTCCGCGATGAGGCGACACAGCAACGCACCGGCGCGAATGGCGTCGTCGTTGCCCGGGATCACGTAGTCGATGACGTCGGGGTCACAGTTCGTGTCGACGACGGCGACAACGGGCAGGCCGAGCTTGCGCGCTTCGGTAACCGCGATGTGCTCTTTCTTCGTGTCGATCACGAAGATCGCGTCCGGTACGCGGTCGATGGTCGCGATACCGCTCAAGTTGCGGTCGAGCTTCTCGAGCTCGCGCGAGTGACGCAGCGCCTCGCGCTTGGGCATGTTGGCAAAGTCGCCCGCGCGCTCCATGGCGCGAAGCTCAATCAGTCGCTTCACGCGGCCGGCGACGGTCGAGAAGTTGGTGAGCATTCCACCCAGCCAACGCTGGTTCACGAAGGGCATGCCGCACGCTTGGGCGTAGTCCGCGATCGGACCCTGGGTCTGCTTCTTCGTGCCGACGAACAGGATGACGCCGCCCTCGGCGACGAGGTCACGCACGTAGGCGTAGCTCGTCTCGATGCCGGCCAGGGTCTTGCGCAGATCGATCAAGTAGATGCCGTTGCGCTCGCCCAGGATGAAGCGTCGCATTTTGGGGTTCCAACGACGGGTCTGGTGCCCGAAGTGCACGCCCGAGTCGAGTAGTTCTTGCAGGGTGACGAGTGCCACGATCTAATTTTTCCTTCCGTAAGGTTGCTTCAGCCCCGTGGAGCACCGCGAACGGCGACCATACGTAACCACGAGGACGACTCACTGCCCGCCCACTCTGGGAGAGCCAGACCATGATACTCGGTGCCGCTCGTCGCTCCGCCTAGCCGCGCGGGTGCGTCTCGCGATGGATGTTCTGGAGCCTGGCCTTGGAGACGTGGGTGTAGATCTGGGTCGTCGTCAGGCTCTCGTGCCCGAGGAGCTCTTGGACGACGCGCAGATCGGCGCCGCCTTCGACGAGGTGGGTCGCGTAGGTGTGGCGCAGCGCGTGCGGGTTCACGTGGCCGAGCTCAATGCGATGATCGAGGATTCTGCGCACGTCGCGCGGTCCGAGCCGGTGCGCTCGATGGTTGAAGAAGAGCGCCTCTTTGGGCGAGTGCTCAGCCATCACGTCGTCTCGCGCGTCATCGATCCAAAGGCGCACCGCATCCATGCCCTTTTTGTGCAGGGGCACGACGCGCTCTTTTCGACCTTTACCCAGCACTCGAAGCAAGCCCTGATGAAAATCGACGCTCACCATGTCCAGCCCGCAGAGCTCAGATACGCGCAGTCCCGCGCCATAGAGGACTTCACAGACGGCGCGATCGAGCGTGGCCCACTCATCTTCGCCCCAGTCCTCGTCGAGCAGCGCATCGAGCTGCTCGCGGACGACGAGCTTGGGCAGCTTTCGGTCGGGACGCGGCGCGAGCAGACGGTCGGCCGGACTGAACTCGAGATCGCCGCGCTCGACGAGCCAGGCGAAGTAGCCGCGCAGCGAGGCGCGTCGTCGAATGATCGAGGTGCGCGCGTCGCCTCGGTTGGTCATGTAGACGAGGTACTCGCGAAGGTCTTTCTTCGTGACGCGCGTCGGAGCGCCGAGTCCGCGCTCGATCGCCCACTCCACGAACGCCTCGGCGTCGCTCGAATAGGCGCGCTGCGTCGCGACCGCTCGATCAGCGGCGCGCAGGGTTTGCGCATAATCACTAAGGCGCCAGCGTGTGGTGGCACGCGCGCCCTCTTCTAGAGCCGACACGTCTTTAGGCTACGACCTCGGCCCACGAAGTCCGGGCTAAGTAGTCTTGGCGGAGATTCCAAAGGAGTTGGGATGCCCCGTATTTTGATTGTGGAAGACGACGACCACATTCGCACCGCTCTAAAGCTGATGTTCGAGGGCGAGGGTTTCGACGTGGACGATGCGCCGACCGGCGAACTCGGCGTCGCGCTCTTCTCGCGCATGACCTCTGACGTCGCGATCGTCGACGTCATGCTGCCGGGCATGACCGGGTTCCAAACCTGCGAGGCCATCCGCTCCACGAGCGACGTGCCCATCGTGATCGTCTCCGCCCGCGACGAGACGGCCGACGTGGTGCTCGGGCTCGAATCGGGCGCCGACGACTACGTGACCAAGCCGTTCGTACCCGAAGAGCTGCTCGCGCGCGTACGCGCCCACCTCCGCCGACGCCCTGAGAAGAGCACCAACGCGTTCCAGCTGGGCGAGCTGCGCGTGGTCCCTGACGAGGGGGTCGTGCGCCATCGTGACGGCGCCGAGCTGCACCTCACTTCGACCGAGTTCCGCCTCCTCACTGACCTCGCGGCCGCCAACGGCCGGGTGCTCTCGCGCGAAGATCTGCTC
The DNA here is from genome assembly GCA_035552255.1 of Acidimicrobiales bacterium. Classification (GTDB taxonomy): domain Bacteria; phylum Actinomycetota; class Acidimicrobiia; order Acidimicrobiales; family RAAP-2; genus RAAP-2. Next base: position 8,594 of record DASZLS010000070.1, read on the forward strand.
GAGCACGTGTGGGGATATGACTACTTCGGCGACAGCCGACTGGTCGACGTGCACATCCGACGCTTGCGCATGAAGATCGAGCCTGATCCTGCGAGTCCCACCTACCTCGTCACGGTCCGCGGAACGGGCTACAAGTTGGTCATCTAATGCGCCAACGGAGTCTTCGACTTCGTCTGCTGATCACCTTTGGACTCGGAGCGCTCATCCTCTCAGGACTCTTCGCGACGCTCACCTACGAAGGCGTGCACGGCGAGCTGGTGAACGACCTTCAACACACCGACCTGCACGAGAGCTACGAGAACGCGGAGCTCGTGCGCAGCACTCTCTACTCGTCACCCAACAACCTGAACCGCATCATGAACTCGATCGAGAAAGCGACCGGTTCGGGCGTGCTGGTCCAAACCCACGGTGAATGGCTGTCGCGCAGCAAGAACACCTCCACCGACGAGGTGCCGACCGGGACGGTCAAAAAGGTGAGCCATGGTGAAGCCGTCACCCAGATCCGCGACATCAACAACCGATTGATCTACGTCGTGGGTGTGCCGATCCCGTCCGTTGAAACGCAGTTCTTCGAAGTCTTTCCGATGAACCCCCTCGAACGCTCGCTCGACACGCTCATGCTCGTGCTCATCTTGGCGGCACTCGCGACGTCGCTCATCGGCATCAGTGGCGGACTGTGGGTCGCGCGGCGAACGGTGCGACCGCTCGAGCGCGTCTCACTCGCCGCGGGCGCCATTGCGGCGGGCAATCTCACGACGCGATTGCAAGTCACTCGAGCCGACCGCGAAGTCCAACAGCTCACCCAGTCATTCAACGAGATGGTGAGTCAGCTCGTTGAACGACTGGAGCGCGATGCGCGATTCGCGAGCGACGTGAGCCACGAACTGCGCAGTCCTCTGACCACGCTCGCCACCACCGCGTCGGTCCTCGTCCAGCACCGCGAGGAGCTCTCCGCCGCGGGCCAGGAGAGCCTCGATCTGTTGACGGCCGACCTTGCGATCTTCCAGTCGCTGGTCGAAGACCTGCTCGAGATGGCGCGCGGGGACGCCGGCGCGGTCCCGCTCGTCATCGAAACGGTGGCGGCGGTCGAGCTCGTGCGCCAATCAGTGCGCTCAGCCGTTCGGCGCCACGGACTGGCGGAGCCGCCCATCGAGGTCATGGCGTCGCTCGAGGATCCGTTTGTTTCGGTCGACCGCAGACGCTTCGAGCGCGTGATGGCCAACCTGATTGATAACGCCCACTACTACGCGGGCGGCGCCACGGCCGTGCGACTCGGAGTGGAGGACGGCCTCTTTACGATCAACGTCGACGACGCGGGAGCCGGCGTGCCGCTCGAAGAGCGAGAATCCATCTTCGAGCGGTTCTTTCGCGGCCGGGCTGCGCACGATCGGGGCATCGCCCGAGGAACCGGGCTCGGCCTTGCCCTCGTGCGCGACCACGTACGGGCGATTGGGGGCACCATCCAGGTGCTCGAGAGCCCCGACGGCGGTGCGCGCTTTCAGATCCTGCTGCCCCTCGTTGACGAGGGGGCGCCGTGAGACGCTGGCTCGCTCCCCTGGGTGTGGCCCTCTGTGCCCTCCTGCTCTCGAGCTGCACGCTGGTGGCGACCAACGCCAACCCGGTGCGCATTCCCCCTGGAAAGGTGCAGTTCAATCTCCTCAGCCCCACCATCCCAGGCACCAACAACGCCCGCGTCCGCTTCAAGGGTCAACCGGTCTACTTCGTCGACACCACGAACAATCTGACGCCGTCGAGTCGCATCGTGCCCGCTCCCCCCGCGCTCTCGACGGTGGTCGAACAGCTCATCCTCGGACCTACCGGCATCGAGCGTTCTGCGGGCTACAGCTCGGACCTACCCAAGAAGCTCGTGCTGCTCTCGGCACACGTGAACGGCGAGATCGGCACAGTGAACTTCGCTACCTCGCTCAGCTCACTGAGCGCTCGAAAGCAAATACTCGCGGTGGGCCAACTCGTCCTCACCGCCTACGACGTCGGCGCCACCCAAGGCATCATCATCAAAGTCGCGGGCGTCACGCAGGTGCTCCTGACGCCGAGTGGAGCGCACACCAAGCTCGCCACCCCGCGAAGCTTCGCGGCGTTGCTTGACGACTAACGCGTCGGCTGGGGTCGGAGCGCGGGTGCGGCGCTCCACAGGTGTTCGAGGTCGTAGTACTCGCGAGCGGTCTCGTCAAAGACGTGCACGATGACGTCGCCGTAGTCGAGTGCCACCCACTCGGCGGTGCCGAGGCCTTCGACGCGAAGAGGCGATACGTCGAGCGCGAGGTTAACGAACCGCTCGACCGATTCGGCGAGCGCGCGAACTTGGCGATCGTTACGAGCCGAGGTGATCACGAGCGCGTCGAAGGTGTCGACGAGCTCGCGCAGATCCAAGACGACGGTGTCCGTGCCCAACTTCTCTTCCGCCGCGACGATGGCAGCGTTGACGAGAGTGGTGACGTACGCGGAGTAAGGGCCGCGAGAGTTCTCGCCGCTCGTCACAGACTCACTCAGTGCGTCACCCCGAGCCCGAGAACGACGAGAGCGCCGAAGAAGGGAAGTGCGAGCGAGATCACGCCGATGATGGCGTAGCGCTGTTTGATGCGGCGAAGTTCACGGCGACGCGGTGGTGCCTGGAGAACTTCAAGTCGAGTGGACTGCGGTTCCGTCAGGTCGAAGATGCGTACGGCCATTGACTCGACTCTAGCCTCGAGCTTCTTCGAAAAGCGGAATCACGCTCGCCGGAATGAAGTCGAAAAGATTTTTTGCCCTGGGGTCCATCTCACGAATAAACGTACTCGACAGATCGACCGGTTGCATATCGATCTCGTAGCAGCGCCATCCTTCGGGGGCGCTTGATGATGATCCCGGTCGCGGGACGATCGCCACGTGCACGAGCTCGCGCAGGGCGTCCGCACCGTGCCACTGGTCGAGTTGTGCGGCGAGGTCAGCGCCCACGATCAGGTCAAGCGCGTCGGCGTCCTCGAGAAGCTCGCGGACGGTGTCGATCGTGTATGACGGCCCTTTCCGGCGAATTTCAAGGTCCGAAACCTGGACGAGCGGCAGGTCGTCGAACGCGGCGTGGGCCATCGCGAGCCGCAGTGCCGCGGGGTCGACGCCGGATGGTTTGAAGTAGGGGTCGCCCGCGACGGTCACGGTGATCGCATCGAATCGCCCCGACTTCGCCGCCGCCTCGAGGGCGGCAACATGACCCATGTGTGGCGGATCGAAGGTCCCACCGAAGAGACCGAGGCGATGAACTCCCATTGAGACGCCAGCCTACGAGAATCCCGCGATTGCAGCATTAATCGGGCAACCCCTACCATTGATGGATGGAATCAACGTCGCTCGAATGGACCCCGCGCTCGTGGCGGGACTACGTCGCTGCCCAGAGCCCGCGCTGGCCCGACGCGGCGCACCTCGAGCGTGTCGAAAAGGAACTCGCGACCAAGCCCCCACTCGTCTTTGCTGGTGAAGCCCGTCGTCTGCAGTCCCAGCTCGCCGAAGCCGCGAGCGGCAAGGCGTTTCTCCTCCAGGCCGGGGACTGCGCGGAGTCCTTCAACGAAAGCTCGGCCGACGCCATTCGCGACAAGCTGAAGGTCATCTTGCAAATGGCAGTCGCTCTCACGTACGCGTCGGGCGTGCCCGTCATCAAGGTGGGACGCATCGCGGGACAGTTCGCCAAGCCTCGCAGTGAAGAGTTCGAAGTGCGCGACGGCGAACAGCTCGACGTCTTCCGCGGACACATTGTCAACTCAGAAGACTTCGATGCCGAGTCGCGCCGACCGGACCCCGACCGACTGCTTGCCGCCTACCACCAGAGCGTCTCGACGCTCAACTTGCTGCGCGCCTTCACGACGGGTGGCTTCGCCGCCCTCAGTCGCGTGCACGCGTGGAATCAGGAGTTCGTCGCCAACTCCCTCGAGGGCAAGCGCTACGAAGTCATCGCCGACGAGATCGAACGTGCGCTCGCCTTCATGCGTGCGTGCGGCATCGACCTCCACGACGATTCGGCGCTGCAGTCCGTTGACTTCTACACGAGCCACGAAGCGCTCATCCTTCCCTACGAGCAGGCCCTCACGCGTCGCGATTCGCTTACCGGCGACTGGTACGACTGCTCGGCGCACATGCTCTGGATCGGTGATCGCACCCGTCAGCTCAATGGCGCGCACGTGAACTTCCTGCGCGGCGTCTCGAACCCGCTCGGCCTGAAGGTGGGACCTTCCATGGGCCTCGACGAGCTGCGCCAGCTCGTCGAGGTGCTCAACCCGGAGAACACGCCGGGTCGGCTCACGTTGATCGCGCGCATGGGTCACCAGCGTGTGAGCGACCTGCTCCCCGCGCTCGTCGAGGCGCTGCGCGACGACGGCCGCAGTGAGCTTTGGACGTGTGATCCGATGCACGGCAACACCTTCGTCGCCTCGGGCGGTCAGAAGACGCGCCACTTCGACGACGTCCTTTCTGAGACCTCTCAGTTCTTCATGGTCCACCAAGCGCTCGGCACGTGGCCGGGAGGGCTGCACATCGAGCTCACCGGTGACGACGTCACCGAGTGCCTCGGTGGCGGCTCACGCCTGAACGAGCACGACCTCGAGCTCAACTACACGACGATCTGTGACCCGCGGCTCAACGCCACCCAGAGCCTCGACATGGCTTTTCACGTCGCGGAGTACCTGCAGCGCTATTCAACGCCGATCGGCGAGAGGTCGTTGTAGCGAAGCAGTCGCTTGCGGCCGTCTTTGAACTCGATCTCGGTCATTGAGCAGTTCTCGATTCGCGGTCGAAGACGTTCGCCGCCGTCGAGACCCTGGTAGTACTTCATCGCTTGCTCAATGAATCCCCCGTGGACGACCAGGACCACCAGCTGCTCGGGATGACCCAGGACGATGCGTTCCATCGCGTCCACGCAGCGCTCGAAGAACCCGATCAATGACTCGCCACCAGGCACGTTGCGCTTGGTCGGGTCCTTATCCCAATTGGGGAGCTGGTAACGGGCTTGCACCTCAGCCCACGTGAGACCGTCCGCCTCGCCCACCGACAGCTCGCAGAGCGACTCGTCGCGCACCGCGACGAGATCGGGGTTGATCGCGGGAAAGACAATCTCGCCCGTTTGGATGGCCCGCGGCAGCGTCGAGGTATAGAACGCGCTCGCTTTGGAGAGCTCGTTCGTGATCTCAAGACGATGAGCGAGGGCCGTCGCCTGACGACGCCCCAGCACGGTTAGTCCGCCATCACCGATCGGACCTCCCGCGAGTCCCTCCGCATTCGCCACGCACTCGCCGTGGCGAATCAAGAGCAGTCTGGTGCCGCTTGGGGCCGGTCCGCGCTGGCGGAAACCTTCGGGCGGCAGTCGGCTTTCATCCTTCTCGTCGATCACGCAAGTTCTCCTACAAAGGCTTCGAGCTGGCGAAGCGTACGACATTCAATGACTCGATCACAGTGCGGTGCGTACTGCTCCACGATCGAGTCACCGCTGTTCCAATAGTTGGTGGGTTCGGGATTGAGCCAGTAGACGGCCTTCGCGCGGTAGTGCAGGTCAGCCAGCACTTCGGCGTGCGCTTGGTGATAGTTGTTGCGCGCGTCACCGAGGATGAGCACGGTCGAGCGCTTGGTGAGATCTTTCGCGTAGCGGTCATGAAAGACCATGAACGCTCGGCCGTAGTCGGAGTGACCGTCGAAGGCGATGACGTCGGCTTCTGCGTTGATCAACGTGACCGCGTCCGCGGGATCCTCGACGCCTTCAAAGAGACGAGTGACCTCGTCGAGTCCGTCGACGAAGACGAAGCTGCGGACCTTGGAGAACTGTGACGAGATGGCGTGCACGAGGTGCAAGGTGAAGCGTGCGAACGACGCGACTGATCCCGACACGTCGGCAATGACGAAGATCTCAGGCTTCGCGGGGCGCGGGGGCTTGAAGCGCAGGTCAATGGGCACGCCGCCCGTCGAGAGGCTGCGGCGAACGGTGTGACGCAAGTCGACCGGCCCGCGGCGTCGGCGTCGGCGCTTTCGCGCCAGCCGCACGGCGAGCTTTCGACTGAGGGGACGCAGCGCACGTTCGAGCTGGGCCATCTCGTCGCGATTGGCGTGCATGACGTCGAGATCCTCGGGCAGCGGCTTGCGCACCGACTTGGCGAGCGCTTCGGCGCCGCGATCTTCAACGAGCCGCTCTCTGATCTCACGTTCGATCTCCGCCTTCAGCTGCGCGATGCGCGATGCAACCTCGTCGCGCGCCAGTCGCGCCGAGAGCTCGTCGTCGGGAGACGAACCCTGGAGCAGTCGCGTCTCGAGGGATTCGAGCTCCAGATTGCGGAGCGTCCGATACAGGTAGTACGTGCCACCGACCGGCCGACCGGGCTCCATACCCGCGTATCGAGACACGGCCTCACTGGCGCCCGCGCGCATGGCTCCCATGTCGCCATCGCGTAAGGCTCGAAACAACAGCTCAGAGAGCTCGGACGCACTCATGGACCCGGTGCCTTGGCCGCGTGATTGGCCCGGACCGACGCCGGCCGCCCCCTCGTTGCGTTTCTCGCCGCCTTGGAGCTCTTCGCCCAACATGTCCTCGGCGTTCTCCCACGAGCGCGTGGAGAAATAGACGTCGAAAGCGTTGTAGAACACCGGCAGGTGATCGCCGTCTTTGACGAGGGTGGCGGCGAGCGTCGCGCGCAGGAGCCCGCGGTCACCGAGGTCAATCACCTCCACCGCGCGAGCGGCGTCGATGTGCTCACTCATGGAGACGGGAATACCGGCAGCGCGGAGCTCACCAATGAAGTCACCCAGAAGATTAAGCAACGGGCCTCGAGCGTCCGAGCAGTTCCTTGGTGGCCCGCTCGATGTCGGACTGGTACTTGAGCAAGATATGCAACGTCGCGGCCGCGTCCTCGTCGCCAATCTCTTCGCGCCCGAGCACGACGAGCGTGCGCGCCCAGTCAAGGGTCTCCGACACCGACGGCGCCTTCTTCAAGTCGATCAAACGCAGCGAGCGCACCACCTGGGCGATCTGTTCGGCGAGGTTCTTCGTGATGCCGGGCACGCGCGAGAGAATGATGTCGCGCTCGCGCTCGACCGTCGGGTAGCCCACGTACAAGTAGAGACAGCGGCGCTTCAGCGCTTCGGAGAGCTCGCGCGTGTTGTTCGATGTCAAAAAGACCATGGGGATCTGCTTCGCCTTGATGGTGCCGAGCTCGGGAATGGATACCTGATACTCGGAGAGGATCTCCAGCATCAAGGCTTCGGTTTCGAGCTCCACGCGGTCCACCTCATCGATGAGCAGCACCACGGGGTCACTCGCGGAGATCGCCTCGAGCAGCGGGCGCGTCAGCATGAACTCCTCGGCGAAGATGTCCTCTTCGAGGTTGTGCCATTCCTCGGTCCCCGCTCCCTCAGGCCGACCCGCTTGGATGCGCAGGAGCTGCTTTCGATAGTTCCACTCGTAGAGCGCCTTTGACTCGTCGAGTCCCTCGTAGCACTGGAGGCGGATGAGTCGCGCGCCCACCGAGTCGGCGACGGCCTTCGCGAGCGCGGTCTTGCCGGTGCCCGCCGGTCCCTCGACGAGGACGGGCTTGGCGAGTCGGTCGGCCAGATAGGTCACTGACGCAATGGCGTCATCGCTCAAATAGTCGTTCTCCGCCAGCAGCTTTTGCACCTCGGCCGGGGACTCGAATCGCACCGGGGGCACGTTCGCAAGGCCGAGCCGCCGAGCCAGCTCTTCTCTCGGATCAAGTGCGGTCATCGAATCTGTCCCTCTCCTCGTACGACCCACTTGAGGCAGGTCAGTTCACGTAGTCCCATGGGGCCTCGAGCGTGCAGCTTCTGGGTCGAGATGCCGACCTCGCCGCCAAGGCCGAGCTCGCCGCCATCGATGAATCGAGTCGACGCGTTCACGAGCACCGCCGCCGCGTCGACGCGCCTCACCCACGCCTCGGCGTGTGCTGTGTCGTTGGTGAGAATCGCCTCGCTGTGGCCCGTCCCGTAGGTGGCGACGTGGTCAATTGCTTCGTCGAGCGAGTCGACCACCTTGACGGCGAGAATCAGATCGAGAAACTCGCGCGCGAAATCGTCCTCGGTCGCAAGTGTCGCCTCGGGCAAGTAGTTGCGCGCACGTTCGTCGACGCGCAGCTCGACCTCGGGGATGGCCTCTGCGAGCGCGGGCAAGAACGTGGCGACAACCGCCTGGTGCACCAACACCGTCTCCGCGGCGTTGCAGACTCCCGGACGTGAGGTCTTGGCGTTTTTCACAATGGCGACCGCGCTGTCTAGGTCCGCCGTCTCGTCGACGAACACGTGACAGTTGCCGTCACCGTCGAGAACGTAGGGAACTCGAGCGTGCTCGCGCATCGCGGCAATAAGACTCGTGCCGCCTCGCGGGATGAGACAGTCGAGCACGTCACTCAGCTGCATGAACGCCGCGACGGTTTCGTGGGAGGGATCTTCCAACAGTGAGACGCCAGCGGCAGGAAGTCCTTCCTTCTCAAGTGCTTCGTGCCAGAGGCTGACGAGGAAGGTATTCGTCCGCTGAGCGGTCGATGAACCTCGCAGAAAGGCCGCGTTGCCGCTGCGCACGCACAGCCCCGCGACGTCGCACGTCACGTTTGGTCGGTTCTCATAGACGACACCAATGACGCCAAGCGGCACACGAAGACGCTCCACGTGCAGGCCGTTCGGGCGCGTGCTCTGGTCGAGGACTTCAAAGAGGGGGTCGGGAGACGACGCGATCTCGCGAAGCGCGCTCGCCATATCGGCGACGCGCTGCTCGGTGAGGGTCAGGCGATCGCGTCCGGGGCCCGATTCGCGGTAGGCGGCGACTTCTTCGGCGTTGAGCGCCAAGAGTTCGTCTCGCACTTCTTCCAGGCGATCAGCGACGTGGTGCAACACCGCCTGGCGGGTGTCGTCGGTCGCCTGCGCCAGCTCGATCGACGCTCGCTTCACCGCGGCCCCCTGGGTCGCGAGTGCGTTCGTCATGGATCAATCGTAATGGTCGACATTACGGGCGCCGTAGAAGGACGAGGTCGTCGCGGTGCACGACCACGTCGTCGCCCTCGTGGAAGGACTCCGCAGACACGCGCACGAGCCCTTTGGCGACCGTGCCACCGTCGGGTCCCTTGACGTCGACCGCGTCACCCTCGACGAACGATCCGGTGAAGGACTGCACCCCGACGCGCAAGAGGCTGCGACCGTGGTGCTCCAGCGCGTCAAGCGCGCCGTCGTTGATCTGCAGAGAACCGTGGCTCGCGACGGCGAAGGCGATCCAGGATTTACGCGCGGAGAGCCGCTCCGCGCGGGGATGAAAGATGGTGCCGACGCCGCCTTCGAGCGACTGGCGCAGTGCGTGTTCCGCTCGCGCGGGCGCGATCACCGTCGTCACGCCCGACCAGGTTGCCATGTGCGCCGCTGCAATTTTGGACGCCATGCCACCACTCCCGACTCCTGATCGGCTCGCGCCCGCGGCCTCAACCAGGGAGGCGTCAATGGCGCGCACCTCTTCGATGAGCGTGGCCGTCGCGTCAACGCGCGGATCGGCGGTGAAGAGTCCGACAGTGTCGGTGAGCAGCACGAGGTGCGAGGCACCCACCAAGTTGGCCACGAGCGCCGCGAGCCGGTCGTTGTCGCCAAAGCGGATCTCTTCGTCGGCGACGGCGTCGTTCTCATTGACGATCGCCACGACGTGCAGTGCCGCCAGCGCCTCAATCGTGCCGCGGGCGTGCAGGTACTGACCACGGTGGGAGAAATCGAGCGGCGCGAGGAGCACCTGACCAATCGTTGCCGAGCGTTCAGCGAACGCATTGCGCCACGCGTGCATCAGCAGCGGCTGACCAACGGCGGACACGGCCTGCAACGTGGTCGCGTCGCGAGGTCGTGGCTTCGACTGGCCTACTTCGGCCCAGCCGGCCGTGATGGCCCCAGAGGTGACGACGACAACCGACCAGCCATCGTCACGCAAGTCAACGACGTCACTGGCCACATGGCGCAAGACGTCGTGATCGACTCCCCCGCTCTCATCGGTGACCGACGAGGTGCCAATCTTGACAACGACGCTACGACTGGCCATCGTCGCCGAGGTCGAGTCGCCCGTGGCGCGCCAAACGTTCGCGGCGCGTCGCGCGATGGTGCTCACCGCGGTCGAGCCCGGTGCCCGCTTCGTCGCGCCACCACTCGAAGGAGAGCGTGCCGATGGTGACGGCGTCGCCCTCGCGCACGCCGGCCCTGGTGAGCAGCCGGTCGACGCCGAGCTTCTTCAGACGATGGACGATCTCGGCGAGCGCTTGATCGTCGGTGAGGTCACTGAAGCGCACCGCGCGCTCCGCCGCTCGTCCGTTGACGCGCCAACTGGTGGGACCCGCGCGTTCCACCGTGATCTCTTCAGGGATGGGACGGTGCACGACGATCTCGTGCTCGAGGTCTTCCGCCTCGTCGCGACGCGCCACGACGACGAGCGCCGCCAGCTGTGCTGCGAGTGGGTCGATTCCTTCGCCGGTCACGGCCGAGATTGTCTCGACACCGTCGAGCTCGTAGGCGGCGACGTCGCCCTTGGAGCCAACGACGACGCGAGGGCGCTCCAGGAGATTCGCTTGGTAGTCCCCCAACTCCTCTAAGAGGATCGAGAGCTGCTCTTCTGGTGGGTGCGGCGCCAGTTCGGAGAGATCGAGGAGCACGCAGAGCACGCGTGCGCGCTCGACGTGGCGCAGAAAATCGTGCCCGAGCCCGCGGCCGTCGGCGGCGCCCTCAATGAGGCCCGGAATGTCGGCCATCACGAACTCCGTCGCATCGCTCGGTCGCCCCGAACGCGCGCCCACTCGCACGACGCCGAGATTGGGCGTAAGCGTGGTGAAGGGATAGTCGGCAATCTTCGGGCGAGCCGCAGATACCCGCGAGATAAGCGTTGATTTTCCGACATTGGGGAAACCAATCAGTGCAACGTCGGCTTCGAGCTTCAGCTCCAGGTTGTACCAACGCTCTTGGCCGGCCTCGCCCTGCTCCGCAAAGGCGGGTGCGCGGCGGCGGTTCGAAAGAAATCGGGCGTTCCCCTGGCCCCCGAGGCCGCCTTCTGCCGCGAGCCAGCGGTCGCCAGGACCCTTCAGATCAACGAGGAGCTCGCCTTCCATGGAAAAGACCATGGTGCCAAGGGGCACTGTGACGGTGATGTCCTTCCCCCCTGAGCCGTGTTGGCGCTTGGAAGTACCGTGCTGGCCGTCGGTCGCGCGACGAAAAGGGTGATCTTGAAAGCCCAGCAACGAGGCTTGGTTGTGGTCGGCGACGAGCCAGACGTCGCCCCCGCTCCCGCCGTCGCCGCCGTCGGGGCCGCCTTTTGAAACGTGGGCCTCGCGACGAAAACTGACGCATCCTGCGCCCCCGTCACCGGCTTTGGCATGCAGCTGCGCGCTGTCGACGAAGGAAGACACGCATTCATCCTACGGCGGGCATTCTTTTGCTCTCGAAGTGACGATTGCGTGGTGCGCCAATGATCACCGGGTAATTGACGAGGACGACTCCGCACTGATGCAGTACGAACAGCAACGCAATCAGCAGAGACCTGTCGGCGGTCCCGTGTGAGACCCGTCTATCACACATCGAAAGCGGGGAAAATAGGCCATTCTGGAGGTCTGCGAGCGATCTCAGCCTGTTGATTTCTTGAGATCCGCTTTTGGCCACAACGCTGTGATCAGGTACTTTGTCCGATTACTAGCGGAAAAAGAGCCAATTCTTAGATCGATATCCCCGGAATGCCTTATTTTTACGGTAAAAATGTCGTTGGCTGCTGGGAACGCCCAGTTCCGTTTCAATAAGAGTAAGGAGTCGACCGGTGAACAAGGCCGAGTTGGTAGAAGCAATCGTCGCCGAAAGCGGCGCCACCAAGAACACCGTTGCGGAGGTTCTGAAGGCCTTTGAAGACGTCGTAGTCGGCAACGTTTCCACGGGCGAGAAGATTGTGTTGTCCGGGTTCTTGTCGTTCGAGCGTGTGGAGCGTAAAGCCCGCACCGCCCGGAATCCTCAGACCGGCGAGGCCATTCAGGTGAAGGCCTCGAGGGCTCCGAAGGTGTCCATTGGATCGACCTTTAAGAAGGCCGTCAAGGGCGCGTAGTTCTTGCATCAACTAAAAATCCCCCCGGGCGTTGCCCGGGGGGATTTTTTTGTACCTCGAGAAAGTACTAGTCGGACAGTACGTCGACCAGCTTGCGGCCACCGCGGAAGCCAAACTTCACTTTGCCCTCGGTGAGCGCAAACAGCGTGTCGTCCTTGCCTAGGCCGACGTTGCGACCAGGGTGGAACAGGGTGCCGCGCTGGCGAACGATGATGCTGCCGGACTTCACGTCGGTGCCGTCAAACGCCTTCACGCCGAGGCGCTGGGCATTGGAGTCACGGCCGTTTCGCGTTGAGCCGCCGCCTTTGGTCTTGGACATTGATGTTCCTTACGCTTTGGCCGAAATCTTCGTGATTTCGACGGTCGAGTAGTGCTGACGGTGTCCCCAGCGACGACGCTGGATGGACTTTGCCTTGTAGGTGAGGGCGCGAATCTTCGGACCCTTCTCACCGCCAATGATCTTTCCAGTCACCGTCGCGCCTTTCAGGGCTGGGCCGGCGACCACCTGGTCACCGTCGACGAGCAAAACGGGCTGAAATTCAACATCGGCACCGACCTCTTCGGCGCGCAAATCCACCCGGACCACTTGGCCCTCGGTAACGCGCTCTTGAGATGTGCCTACACGGATGACGGCGTACATAAGGGTTCCATACTAGCCGATCGGCCAACAGCTTCGAGATGCTGAACGAGCCGTCATCGCGATGGCCAACGTCAGTACACACCTAATGACGGTAACTGCGGCGTCAGCACACGTCGTGACCCCGGTCCGTCCTGATTCGACGGTCAGGGGCTGTCTGGCGACGTCTAGAGGCCGGTCTTCACCACGAAGCCCCTGCCGTCACAGACACTGCAGACGACCGAAAGGGACTCCAACAGGCCTTCGTTGACGCGCTTTCTCGTCATTTCGATGAGCCCGAGCTCGGAGACGTCAAAGACCTGGGTGCGAGTCTTGTCGCGCGACAGGGCTTGGCGCAGGGCCGAGGCCACGGCATCGCGGTTGGCCTTTGCCTCCATGTCAATGAAGTCAATGACGATGATGCCGCCAATGTCGCGAAGGCGCAGCTGGCGCGCCACCTCATCGGCCGCTTCGAGGTTGTTGCGAAAGACGGTCTCTTCGAGGTTGTTCGTGCCCACGTTCTTGCCGGTGTTGACATCGATGACGGTGAGGGCTTCGGTCCGCTCGATGATGAGCGATCCCCCCGATGGCAGAAAAACCTTGCGGTCGAGGGACCGGTGGAGCTGCTCGTGGACGAAGTAGCGCTCGAAGAGCGGCAAGTCTTCGGTGTCGCGGTCGTAGTACTCGATGCGGTCGGCCAACTCCGGGTTGACCGCCATCACGTATTCGCGAACCTTTTCGTAGAGCATCTTGTCGTCAATGAGGACCGCGCGGTACTCGTCGTTCAGCTCCTCACGAAGCACGCGCACGGCGAGGTCGAGGTCGCGGTAGATGAGGCGGGGCTGGTTGGAGCGCGCCACTTCTGCTTCGATGGCGTCCCACTTCTCGACGAGCGAGGTGACGTCGCGAGAGAGATCCTCTGCGCTCACGCCTTCGGCGGCGGTGCGGATGATGATGCCGTGGCGAGCGGGCTTGACGTCGTCGACAATCTTGCGCAGGCGCCGGCGCTCCCCGTCGGGGAGCCGCTTGGAGATGCCAATCGTCGATGAGTTCGGCACCAGGACGGCGAAACGTCCGGGCAGCGATACTTCCTGGGTGAGTCGGGCGCCCTTATGGCCAATGGCGTTCTTCGTCACCTGGCACAGGACCGTCTGGCCCGCGCGGATCATCTCTTCGATGCGTTTGTTGTTGGACGGTGCGCCGTCGACGTCCTCGGTGTCAAAGGAGACGTCGCCCTTATAGAGGACAGCGTTCTTGGGAATACCAATGTCAACGAAGGCGAGCTCCATGCCCGGCAGGACGTTCTGAATTCGCCCCACGTAGATGTTGCCGTCAATCTGGTTGGTCTCATCCGCGTTCTTCGCCACGGTGTACTCGACCATTGAACGGCCCTCGAGGGTCGCGATGTGGGTGCCGTCCTTAGTGGTGTGCACCGCCATGAGATAGCGGCCCTGCGCGCGCGTGCGTCGCTCTCCCCCACGGCGCTTGCGCGGCCGACCGCGACCGGTGCCGTCGCCGGCGTCGGGAGCGGACGCTTCTACGGGAGCTTCGACCGGGCGACGAGCCCCGCCGTTCGGTTGTCCGTTTTGCTGCGAACCATCGCGGTTCTCACGGTTTTCGCGATTACCTTGGCCGGAGCGACCGCGACCGCCGCGGCGACGACGGTTCCCGCCGGAGCTCGGCGTCGAGGGGGTGGCGGGTGCGGTGGCGCCACGTGCCACTGGTCGGGTGTCGCCTATTTGAGGAGCTGGTCGAGTGTCGCCGATTCTCGGGCTAGTGGATGAAGGTACGGGTTGGTTGGATTCGTCGCTCACGACGGGTACTCCTTGCGTTCTGAAGGGTGGGGTCGTGACGACACGCGTCACGAGTTGCCGCGCGTGGCGAGACGCTCACGCGGGCGATGGGGTCACTGCGAAAGACTTGTTGGGCCGTGATCAGGAGAACTATGAAGAGCCCTAGCAGTTGTAGCTCACTGGCGGATGCCACGAATTGTCCTCAGTACCTGTGCGTAACGGAGTGAACACACTGCGTTATCACGACGTTCTCTTGTCTTTGACACCCTGTGTGTCAAATCGCCCAACCCACTCAGGCTAGCCCATAGAGACCCGCTGTCGACCGATTGGGCCAGCTTGACTACGCGCCGCTCGACGTGGTGGTGGTTGCTCCTGCGCTGGTCGGAGCGGTTGTCGTGGTCGTCGAGCCCGATGAAGTCTTCTTCGAGGTGTTCGTCGGGGTCGTGAGGGCCGCGCTCAGGTCGAGAGCCGGTACCGGGTGACTCACCAGCCAGTTAAAGGTCTTTGCCACGACCGGCGCCGATGCGTCAGCGCCGTAACCACCCTCGTCAATGATGCAGAGCACGACGTAGTCGGGGTGGTTCGTGGGCCCAAAGCCCACGAACAGCGAGTTCGGCTCCTTATCCCCCGGGTTACTGGCGGTACCGGTCTTGCCGGCGATCGGAAAGGACGCCAGCGAATGGTGAAAGTACTGCTGGAACGCGGGATAGCCGGTTCCCTTGGGGTTTTGGACGACACCGCTCAACCCCTCGAGAATTGGGTCGCGAACGCTCGCGGGCAAATTCACGTGACCCAGCACGCGAGGGGTGTAGCGCTGGATGACGTCGCCGTGGGGGTTGAGGATGGCCGCCGCCACTTCTGGCGCGTAGCGAGTGCCACCGTTCGCGAAGGTTGCGTAGGCGTTTGCCAACGCGATCGGTGACAGGGCCGTCGAACCCTGACCGAAGGCCATCTCAATGTTGTCACCGGTGTACCAGGTGTCGTGGGGAAAGGCCGTCGGGTCTTCGTCATGGAGCTGCTTGCGCACTACGGGCGAGTCGACGCGGCTCGTCGCTTCGTCCGGCAGGTCGATGTTCGTTGGCTGCGTGAGTCCGTAGTCGGCTGCCACGTTCTGGATCGGAGTCTGGCCGTAGCGGGACTGCTGGGACCAAAAGAGATAGCCGAGGTTGTAGAAGTAATAGTCGGAAGAGACCGTCAGGGCAGTCGGCAGATCAATCTCTCCCGCCGCTTCATTGTCGTCATCGTGAAAGACGCAGATGCTGCCTCTTTGACAGCCGGGCACCGTGAACGTGCCGGTGTCGTCAATCAGCTTGTCGGCAGGAAAAATACCGGTCTGCAGCTCCGTCGTCGCGGTGATCAGCTTGAACGTGCTCCCCGGGGTGTAGAGACCTTGGATGGCGTAGTTGTTGAAGGCACCCTCGGCGTTGAGCTGCTTGTACGTGGCGTCGGAGAGTCCGTTGACAAAGGAGTTGAGGTTGTACGACGGGTAGCTCGCCATGGCGTAGATCTGTCCGTTGTTCGGATTCATCACGATCGCAGCGCCGTTGATCGCCTCGGGCACTCTCCCCGACACCGGGTCCACGGAGTGCCGGTCGGCGAGCACCTCCGTGCTCAGATAGTTCTGGAGCGTGTGCTGCAAGGGGGCGTCGATATTGAGCTCGACCGAGTCGCCGATGGTCGGCTCGGTCGTTTTGACCGCGCCGAGAATCTGGCCGTAGGCATTCACTTCCAGCGTGCTCGTGCCTTGTTTTCCGCGCAAGTACTGCTCGTAGTACGACTCGATGCCACTCTTTCCGATGGTTGAGTCCGCCTGGTATCCGGCGTGCGGGTTTTGCGCAATTTCCGTACCGGTGATCGGTCCGACGTAGCCGAGTATCTGAGCGGCGATGCTGCCACCGTCGGGATACGACCGGGTCGAGGTGTCGAGCACCGAGACGCCGGGAAATTCCGACGGGTGGAGCTTGATGAACTCCACGTCGCGCTGGGGCGCGTTGCTCATGATGGGCGCGGGCTGATACTGGCTGTACTGCTGGTCCGCGAGATCGGCGTTGATTCGCTTCACGCTCAATCCGGTGAGCGACGAGAGCGAGCCCTTGATCGCCGGATGCAGCGTCGCTTCGGCGCGCGACAAACGAATCTCGGTCGTCGTCACATTGGTCACTAACGGCTTTCCGGCTCGATCGAGAATCGCGCCGCGCGTCGCGGGAATCGTGGTCGAGCGCAGGGAGTTCGAGTTGACGTTCGCGGCGGAGGCCTTGTAGTCGACGACCTGCAGGAAGAAGAGGCGAACGATCAGGCCCATGAACAGCAGCGTGAAGAATCCGCCGATCACGAGCCACCGTCGCACCGGACGCGCCTGCACCTCGTCGGGCGAGGCCATGAGGTCGCGTATGCCAACGGGCTTGGGTTCGTTGATGGTCCGACCTCGACCACGCAGTGGGTGCAGCGACACCCACGGGCGCCAGAGTCGCGAAAACCACGAACCGGTCCGTCGGTCGCGCCAGGAGCCGCTCACCGAGAGCTCCCCACGTTGGCGACCCAACGGGCGAGACGAGTTACGGGTCGAGCGAGAATAAAGAAGGCCACTGCGTTCACAATCATCGCAGCGAGCAGACCGTCGCGCCAGAGCGAGAAGTTAAAAGTAAAGAAGCTCGCTCCTACGAACAGCGCTGGCGCGACAAAACCGGCGGCGGCGGCGATGAGCGGTGTCATCCACCACGCGGCGGAGTCGAGATCGCCGACACCCTCACGACCGAGCCGCGACGCGCCGTACGCGAGCGCCACCGCCACGAGGGCGGTGAGGCCGAACGGCGTGGTGGAGTGCGTATCGAAAAAGACGCCCGCAACGAGGGCGCTCCACATGGCGAGCGCGGTGAATCCCGTCAAACCAACGGCGAGCGGCCAGAGCCACACGATCATCACGACGACGCCCGCGAATCGCCACGATGAGAAGATCGAGAGCTGCACCGCCACGATGAGGAGCGTTGCGAAGGTCACTGGCAGCAGCGCCTTTCTCACGCAGGCGGCTCCCAGAGCACTACGTCGAGATAGGTCAAGTGGCGCAGGTCGGCGGCTGGTTTCAGGCTGAGGTTGTACGAGGCGGCACCGGGCGTCAGTGTGACGTTGAGGACCGTGGCGACCGGCAAGCCCGCCGGATAGAGCGCGCCGTTCAGTCCATCGGTCAAGAGCTTGGTACCGGGGCCGATGTTCGAGTTGAGCGGCACCGACGTCGCCCCGAGTCCGTTGTCGAGACCGCGACCAGAGACGACGAGGTCGGTCGTGCCCGACTTGAACGTCACGCCGATGGATGAGGCCGTATCGGTGATCAGTCGCACCGTCGAGGAGTTGGACGACGTCGAGAGCACGCGTCCGACGAGTCCGCCATTCGCGACGACCGGCATCCCGACGAGGATCCCGCTGTCACGGCCCTTGGAGACCTGGATGGTCGCGGCGAAGTTCGTGGGCGAGAGTGCCGTCACCTGGACCATCACCGTCGGAATCGATCCGACAAACGGTAAGTCCAAGTTGGTGGTGATCTGCTTCAGCTGGCGAGCGAAGGCCCAACTCTCGTTGGCGCGCTCTTCGGCCTTGCCGAGCTGATAGCGCAGCTTCTCGTTCTGAGCGACCACGTCGCTGTAGTCGATCATCCCGGCGAACGTGTGGCCGATGGGACGAGCGATGGTATTCACCGCCCAGCTGAACGGAGAGATGACGATGTTCGCGCCGCTGCGCAACCCCGACGCAACGCCGGTCGTTAAATAGAGGATCAGGAGCGTTGCGAGTATGGCGACGGAGAAGGTCCAGGTGCGTCGCCGCGAACGGTCGGTTGCCACGCGTTAACGCGAAGGACTGGTCTTCAACATGCGCGCGAAGACTTCGAGCTCTTCGAGACACATTCCACTACCGAGAGCCACGCAGTTCAAAGGGTCGTTCGCCACAATGATCGGCATATTGGTCTCGTACTCCAGGCGCGCCGCCAGGCCAGCGAGCAATGCTCCCCCGCCCGTCAGCACGATGCCCTGTTCCATGAGGTCAGAGGACAGTTCCGGCGGCGTGCGGTCAAGGGTGACCTTCACGGCGTCGACGATGGCTTGGACCGGCTCGGAGATCGCTTCGCGAATCTGCTCGGTCGAGATGATCACGGTCTTCGGCAGTCCGGTCACGAGGTCACGTCCGCGAATCTCCGCGCGCAACTCTTCTTCGAGTGGGAAGGCCGAGCCGAGCTGCATCTTGATCTCTTCTGCGGTGCGCTCACCGAGAGCAAGCTGAAACTCTTTCTTCACGAATGCCACGAGTGCTTCGTCGAGCTCGTCACCACCGACACGAATCGATTGACTCGTCACGATGCCACCGAGTGAGATGACCGCGACTTCTGACGTGCCGCCGCCAATGTAGACGACCATGTTGCCGGTCGGTTCGTGAATTGGCAGACCGGCGCCGATCGCGGCGGCCATGGGCTCTTCAATGATGTACGCCTTGCGCGCGCCGGCGAACTCGGCTGCTTCCATCACCGCGCGTTGTTCGACGCCCGTAATGCCTGACGGCACGCAGATGACCATGCGGGGCTTCGCGAACCGGCGCTGATGAACGCGGTGGATAAAGTAGCGCAGCATCTTTTCGCAGATCTCGAAGTCGGCAATAACGCCATCTTTCAAGGGCCGGATGGCCTGAATGTTGCTCGGCGTACGACCGATCATGCGCTTTGCTTCGGCCCCTACGGCCAGCGGCTTGCCATCTTTCACGTCGACCGCGACCACGGACGGCTCGTTGAGGACGATGCCGCGGCCCCTCACGTAGACGAGAGTGTTCGCGGTTCCCAGGTCGACCGCCATATCACGGCCTAAAAGTGAAAAACGACTGTCAACCATAGATTCCTTTTAGAGGTGTGCGTCGCTGCGCTCGTCTACAAGGCTAGGCCATGATTGCTCGGCTGAGCCAGAAGATCTTCTTAGGCCAAGTCAGGAAAGAAAATCTTGATTTCACGAGCGGCCGATTCACTCGAATCGGAGCCGTGGATCAAGTTCTCGGACATCTCGATGGCCAGATCCCCTCGAATCGTTCCCGGCGCCGAATCAATTGGATTCGTCGCACCCATCATCGTCCGCACGACTTTCCAGGTGTCGTCCGGGCCTTCAACGACCATCACCAACGCCGGCGAGCGAGTAATGAACGTCACGAGCGAGTCGAAGAAGGGCTTACCCTCGTGCTCCGCGTAGTGCTGCTTTGCCGTCGCGACGTCAATGCTGCGCAACTCGGCTGCTACCAGCGTCAACTGCCTCTTTTCAAGGCGCGACAGGATTTCGCCCACGAGGCCGCGTTCCACGCCGTCGGGCTTTACGATCACCAGGGTTCTCTTCACGCCGGAGAACCTACCAGTCTCAAGCGAGGTGTCGAGATGCGATGTGCAGCACCTCGCCGCGAATCTCGGCGACGAGATAGAGGCTGCCCGCAACGACAATGAGATCGTCATCGGTCGAACGTTCGCGCGCGTGCGCCAGTGCGACCTTCGCGTTGGGGTGCTCGTAGGCGACGGCACCGTTGCGCTCGAGCGCGGCGACGATGTCGCGCGCGGGCACCGAGCGCGGCGAGTTCGGTGCGCAACAGTAGAACTCGCTGAAGCCCGCACCAAGCAGTGGCGTGATCATGTCGTCGATGTCACGGCCAGTGAGCATGCCGAGCACACACCGTCGCTCGCCTCGCACGTCAAAGGCGCCGTCGAGCGTTGACACGAGCGCGCGAACCCCCGCGGGGTTGTGTGCGCCGTCGACGACGATCATCGGATTCCTCGCGATGATTTCCATGCGACCAGGCATGCGCACGTTCGCCAGCGTCGACGCGACCACGTCCTCACCGAGTGCGCGCCCGAGGAACGCTTCGGCCGCAACCACGGCAGTTGCCGCGTTCATGCCTTGATGGATGCCGTGGAGGTCGATGAGTACTTCTTCGTAGTGCGCGTATGGCGTGCGCAGGGTGATCGCGCGCCCGCCGACCGCGAGCTCGTTGTCCTCCAGGGCGAACTCGTCGCCGAGCAGCCAGAGCGTTGCATCGAGCTCTTTTGCCCGGTCCCGGGCGATTTCCACGACGATGGCGTTGGTAGTGGCGACGACGGCGATGCCGTCGTGGCGAAAGATGCCCACCTTGTCGCTGGCGATCGCGCCCACCGTCGTTCCCAACACTGCCGTGTGATCGAGATCGACGTTGGTGAGGACCGCCACGTCGGAGTTAATGACATTGGTCGAGTCCCACGTGCCGCCCATGCCCACCTCAATGACCCCGACGTCGACGCCCTCGTCAGAGAAGTGCAACAGCGCCGCCACGGTCAGGATCTCGAAGCGCGTGAGGACGGTCCCGGTCACCGACTCGACGTCCGAGAGACGCTCGAGCACGTTGATGAATGCCTCGTCATCGATGGGTAGACCATTGACGGCAATACGTTCGTTGATCGCGTGCAGGTCCGGACTGGTGAAGGTGCCCACTCGCAGTCCGGTCGCCTCGAGCAGTGCGCTCGTGACGGTCGTCGTCGTGCCCTTGCCGTTGGTGCCGGTCACGTGGATGGTCGGGTAGTCGCCCTGAGGATCAGCGAACTGGGCCAGTGTGTCGCGAATGGGATCGAGCGTCGGTACCGGTTGACGGTTGGGGGCAATTCGTTCGAAGTCGATGTGCGACTCGAGCCACGTCAACGCCGCAGCGTAGGAAGCGAACCGCATGGCTTAGCTGGCGCGACGGGTTCGCGGCGCCTTTCGCATTTCGTAGGTAGGTGCCTCAAGCTGAGCCACTGATGCGGCCGTCACGGTGCACTTGACGACGTCGCTGCGCCCGGGCACGTCAAACATCGGCTCGAGCAACACGTGCTCGAGAATCGAGCGGAGCCCGCGCGCACCGGTCGCGCGCTCCAGTGCGAGGTCGGCGATCGCTTCGAGCGCGTCGACCTCGATGACCAGCTCGACGCCGTCCATCGCGAGTACCTGCTGGAACTGCTTCACGAGGGAGTTCTTTGGCTCGGTGAGAACCTGAATCAACATTTCGCGGTCGAGCTGTTGGACCGCGCCGATGATGGGCAGACGACCAATGAACTCGGGGATGAGACCGAACTTCACCATGTCTTCGGGCAACACGTGGCGGAAGAGCTCGATGTCGCCGCGCTTCTTCGACTGGACCGGCTGGTTGAAGCCCATCGACTTCTTGCCGAGTCGACGCTCGATGATCTCTTCGAGTCCCGCGAACGCGCCACCGCAGATGAACAGGATGTTCGCCGTGTCGATGTTGATGAACTCTTGGTGCGGGTGCTTGCGCCCTCCCTGGGGCGGAACGCTCGCGACGGTACCTTCAAGAATCTTGAGGAGCGCTTGCTGCACACCTTCGCCCGAGACGTCTCGCGTGATGGAGGGGTTCTCCGCCTTGCGCGCGATCTTGTCAATCTCGTCGATGTAGATGATGCCGCGCTCGGCGCGCTTCACGTCAAAGTCCGCTGCCGACAGCAACTTCAGCAAGATGTTCTCGACATCTTCGCCAACGTAGCCAGCCTCGGTGAGCGCGGTCGCGTCCGCGATGGCAAACGGCACATTGAGCATGCGCGCGAGAGTCTGGGCAAGGAAGGTCTTGCCACAGCCCGTCGGACCGAGCAGCAGCACATTCGACTTCGCCACTTCAACGTCGTCATCGTGGAGCGGACCGGTTTGGATGCGCTTGTAGTGGTTATAGACCGCCACGGCGAGAATCTTCTTCGCGTCGACCTGACCGATTACGAACTCATCGAGGAATGCGGAGATCTCGCGAGGGGTCGGCAACTCGTCGAGGACGAACTCGGGACGATCCCCGAACTCATCGGCGATGATGTCGTTGCACAGGTCGATGCACTCGTCGCAGATGTACACGCTGGGTCCCGCGATGAGCTTCTTAACCTGCTTTTGACCTTTAGCGCAGAAACTGCACTTAATAAGGTCGCTACCTTCACCGAACTTTGCCACGGACACCCTCCGAGAGACCTATCGCCGCGCCCATCCTACGGTCCCTCACTCGCAAAACGAGGTACCTTTACAGCCGGTTGGAGATGACTTCATCAATCAGGCCGTATTCCACTGCTTCTTCGGCGCTCATGATGAAGTCTCGGTCGGTGTCCTTATTGACCCGATCAGCGGATTGGCCCGTGTCGTCGGCGAGCATGGAGTTAAGCAGATCCTTCATCCGAAGGATCTCGCGGGCCTGGATCTCGATGTCCGAGGCCTGGCCACCGACACCGCCCCAGGGCTGGTGCAACAAGACGCGCGCGTGCGGCAATGCGAACCGCTTACCGTGCGCTCCGGCGCCGAGCAATACGGCAGCAGCAGATGCCGCCTGACCGAAGCAGAAGGTCGACACGTCGCACTTGATGTACTTCATCACGTCGTAGATCGCGAGCAGTCCGGTGATGTCGCCACCGGGCGAGTTGATGTAGAGGTTGATGTCCTTCTCGGGGTCCTCGGACTCAAGAAAGAGCAGTTGTGCGCAGACGAGGTTCGCAATGGTGTCGTCGATCGGCGTGCCAAGGAAGATGATGCGCTCGCGCAGGAGCCGACTGTAGAGGTCATAGGACCGCTCGCCGCGGTTGGAGGATTCTACGACCGTGGGGACGAGGTAGTTCTGGGCTCGATAGATGTCGTTCACGGGACTACCTTAGGCGTCGACTTCGTCCGATTCGTCGGACTCGTTGGTCTCGAGGAGCGACGGATCGATCTCAACGCCCTCTGGATCGATGAACGTCACGTGCTCGTTCAGCCACCGGGAAGCCTTCATTTTCGCCACTTCTGAGCGAAAGGTCACGACCCGACCGGAGTCACGCAGATTGGTGCGCAGCACGTCGGCAGATACCTTCATCGATTCGGCGGTCGTGGTGAGCTCTTCGTCGATCTCTTCGTCGCTCGGATCGAGATTCTCCGCGCGTACGAGCGCGCGCAGCGCCAGGTCAATGCGTACGGCGCGTGCCGCGTCGGCGCGCAGCGTCTCGAGCAGCTGTTCTGGGCTCTGGTTCGTCACTTGGAGGAACGTGTCGAGGTTGAGCTTCTGCTGCTCGAGTCGGTGACCAAGATCGTGCAGTCGCTCGTTGGTTTCGTCTTGCACCAGGGGCTCGGGGATTTCGTCGGCGCTCACGAGTTCGCTCAGCGCCACCAGCACCGAATCGCGCTGCGTGCGCTGCGCCTCTGCGACGCGCACCCGGC
Organism: Acidimicrobiales bacterium; assembly: GCA_035552255.1. GTDB lineage: Bacteria > Actinomycetota > Acidimicrobiia > Acidimicrobiales > RAAP-2 > RAAP-2. Next base: position 32,273 of record DASZLS010000070.1, read on the forward strand.
GCATTTGGTCGAAGATGCGGTCGCGCATCTCTCCGACGTTCTCCCACTCCGTGTTCTCTTCTACCCATTCGTCGTTCAACTCAGGTAGCTCGCGCTCTTGGATCTTTTTCAGCGTGAGTTCGTACGTCGCGACGACGCCTTGGCCGAAGGTGCCGTTGAGCTTCAGCTCTTCGCCGGCCTTGAGTCCGAGAATAAGGTCGTCAACGCCTTCGGTGATGCTGCCCGAGCCCACGGTGTACATGTAATCGCTCATGTCAAGTGGCTCGGCTCCAGAATCGTGCTGCTCGACGTGTACGTCCATCGTGACGAGGTCGCCGGTGACGATCGGACGGTCCACGTCTTTCAGCACCGCGTCGGTCTCGCGAAAGCGGTCGATCTGGGCGTCCACCTCTTCATCGGTCACGATCGGCGAGGGAATAGTCACGCGCAGATCGCCGTAATCGGTGATCTCCAGCTCCGGACGCACTTCGACGTCGGCTTCAAAGACGAGTGTGCCCTCCTCCTCGCCCGAGGTGATGTTGATCTCGGGTTGGGCGATGGGATCGATCAGCGTGTCGGACACGGCGTGGGCGTAGAAGTCAGGAATGGCGCTCTGAATCGCCTCGCCACGCAGCGCCGTCGGACCGCCGATGTGGGCCATGAGGACGTTCTTCGGCACTTTGCCCTTGCGAAAGCCCTTGATACTGACCTGCTGGGAGAGCTTCTTTGCGGCGGCGTCAATCGCCGTCTCCATTTCGCTGTCATCGACCTCGACGACGAGCTTGACTCGGTTGTTCTCCAGGGTGGTGGTGGTTGCGCGCATAAGAGATGTCAGCCTACCGGCTCATAGGAAAACTCTTTAAATCATGATCCGAAGCGCTTCGGCGAACGACCCGGCGAGCGCTTCGTCGCCTCGGACGTCGGTGGCCGACGCGCGCAAGAACGCCTCGGCGGAGATCCGCCCGGCAGCCCGCCGCCAAAAGAGGGCCACAGGCGTGGTCAGTTCCATGGTCGGGACCTCGCTCGTCCTCTCGAGAGCGCTCGCGCGACCGTTCTCCACTCCGATGAGGATCGATCGGGCCAGTCGACCGCTCAGATTGATCTGCACCAGGGTGCCGTCGTGTGCGCCGGCTTTTTTACCAAGCACGTAGGGCAACGCGGACTCGAAGCGGTTGACGACGATCTCTTCGCCGGGACCGTGGTCGTCGCTCGGTTCGAGCAGCGCATCGCGAATGTCTTGGAGATGGATCCAGCTGTCGAGCGCGCGCGTCTCTTGGAAGCGATGAAAGGGGCGATCCCCCTCGGGACTCCAACCAACCTTCTCCCACGAGTCGTCATCGAGCGAGCGAAGAATCTCGATCGATCGAGTTGTCGTGGCGCGAAACAGATCCAACACCTCGACCCCCGGCCACGATCGATACGAGTCGACGATCGCTTCATTGATCTCGCCAATCGGGTTCTTCACGTGCGACGGCCATGACCCTTCATGCGACGGCGGCTTCAACTCTCCGCGCATCATGAGTTCGAAGCCCAGCAGGTGACTCAACACGTCACGAACGCTCCAACCGGGGCAGGGAGTCAGCGCGTCGTACGCTTCCGGTTCCCGTGGGCGCAGTGTTCGTTCGATCGACGACCACGTTTCATCGAGCGTGTCAACAATCCATTCGTAGGCCATCATGCTCCCCCACTCGCATACAGCCTAGGTAACGGTTACAGCAATCTGGCATTTTGACGACCTCGCGCGCGTTCACTTCAGATCGTGTAACAGGTGATTTCTATCGTTTCAGCGTGGACGGAAAACAACCTCGTCGCTGTCGAACGCTTCGCGTACGACTCCATCCGACGTTCCACCAAACGATCTCCCTAGAACGCCAGCTCAACCACCAGCGTGAGCTCTATAACGCCGCCCTCGAAGAACGAATTGGTGCCTGGAAATGGGAACATCGTTCTGTCAGCTATTTCGATCAATGCCGAACCTTGACTGGACTTGACGAAGTGCGGCCCGAAGTTCTTTCGTCTGGCGTCACGCTTTGCCGCGGCACCCTGAAACGCGTCGACCGCGCATACAGCTATTTCTATGGACGTCTGAGGAGAGGGGAAGCTCCCGGATTTCCACGTTTCAAGTCGGCGAGTCGATTCACCTCACTGCAATGGGAAGACGCGAACGGATGGAAAGTAAAGAGCCAGGAAAGTCGGCTTTACGTCTTCGGTATTGGCGACATCAAAGTTAATCTTCATCGTCCGGTGGTCGGTACTCCCAAGGCGATCACCATCAAGCGAGAGGGCAACAAATGGTGGCTCAGTGTACGTTGCGTGGAGGTCCCCGCTGAGCCACGTTCAGCCCCTGGGCGAGAAGTGGGCATCGACCTCGGCGTTAAGAACCTGGTGGCGACGAGTGATGGCGAACTCATCGAGGGTGAGGGGTTCGTCGATCGCGCAAAATATCAGTTGAGCTTCGCCGAGCGGAAGCTGGAGCGACAGCAGAGGGGATCAAAGCGTCGAGCAACACAACTCGCACACATCGGTCAACTCCATCGAAAGATCGCCAATCAACGACTGAATACCTCACATCAATTAAGCAGGCGCCTCGTCAACGAATACGATCTCATCGCTATAGAGAACCTCGCAATCAAAACTATGACGCGAGCGCCCAAGGCGAAGCCGGATCCCAGCCGGCCGGGAGAATATCTGCCCAACGGCGCCACCGCTAAAGCCATACTCAATCGCTCCATCCTCGAGGCGGGTCGGGGTCAACTCGCGTCACAACTTCTTTACAAGGCTGAAAGTGCCGGCGAAGTCGTTGTGGCGATAGATCCCCGTCACACCAGCCAGACGTGCGCTCAATGTGGTCACGTCAACGCCGGTAACCGCGTCAGTCAATCAGCATTTCGATGTCGACGTTGTGGCCACAAAGACCACGCCGACCTCAACGCTGCGCGCAACATCCTTCGGGCCGGTAGAGCCCGGCGGGCGTCAGCCCGCATTGGCTGAAAATTACGCCACTACCCAGCTTGGTAGTGCACCTTTGGCTTCGCCGAGACAAAAGGTGCTCATTTCTAGTTGGACCGAGAACACCCAGGTAGGATATAGAACCTTCTGTTGGTGAGATTTCGCGGACAGCAAGACGGGGCGTAGCGCAGTTTGGTCTAGCGCGCCTGCTTTGGGAGCAGGAGGTCCCGGGTTCGAATCCCGGCGCCCCGACTGTGAAATCTGTCGCGACATCGTGAACAGCTGAACCTGTGCAGGCTATCTAAAGCCTTCACCTTTCGGCT
>DASZLS010000071.1:0-13108 GCA_035552255.1 Acidimicrobiales bacterium
GGTACTGCCGGGAGCGAAGTACGTGTGGTTGGTCGCCTTGTTCTTGTCGACGAAGATCGAGTTCACGTTGGCAATGTCGTTACCCGCCCACGTCAATTGACCATCCGCCAGCGCGGTTGCGGCCGCCGTGTTCGTCGCGTAGTAAGGAACGTTGACCTCACTCGCCTTGGGTTTGCCACCCCAGTACTTCGGGTTCACCTTGTACTTGACCAGCTGGGACGAGTAGCTCGAGAGCTCGTAGGGACCCGTGCCAATTTCCTTCGGCACGATGGCCGTCGCCGGACTCTTGATCTTGGACCACTGCGCCTCCTGCACGATCAACACGGTGCCCGCGATGGTCGTGATGTTCAGGTACTCGGCCGTTTTGTAGTGCAGGACCACGGTGTACTTGTTGGGCGTGGTCGCCGGACTCGACATTGCGGGCGCGCCGTAATCGTCAGCTGCGGGGTTCTTGTTCAACAGGTTGAACGTGAAGGCCACGTCCGCTGAGGTGAACGGCTTGCCATCGCTCCACTTGACACCCTTTCGCAGATCGAAGGTCAAGGTCTTTCCCCCGTTGGCGAACGCGTAGCTCGTCGCGAGCCAGGGGTACTGGGTATTGGCCTTCAACGTGTCGAACTCGAAGAGCGGCTCGTTGACCAGCGAGCGCACGCTCAACTGCTCCGCGAAGGAACTCGAGTCAAAGGGATTGAAGTTATTGGTAAAGGTGATGCCGGTGTTCCCCTCGAGAGTGACCACCGAACTGCTGGCTGCCGACGCTGCGCCAATGGACGCCGCCACGCCGATCGTGAGACACGACAAGGCAGTCAGAACAACTCCTATTTTTCTATACATTTTCTTCCTTTATATTGATAGTGTCCAGCCGGCTCTCGCCGACTTTCTTATGAACCGTGTGGGTCCCTTAGAACGACGCGAGGCCGGTTGGACCTTCGCGCAACTGCTCGGCACCCAAGCGACGAGGTCGCTCGCGTGCCCGACTACTTGGTCATGGTCATGTCTTCGTCGTTTCCCCCTCTCGCCGGCGCTCTGGCAGCGCCACTTCGACTACGGCTTCGGGCTCATTCGCGTGCAACCAGCAGCGCGAGGTGTGGCCCTCACCAACCTGGAAATCTGGAGGATCGGTGGTGCGACAGACGTCCATGGCGTAGGGGCACCGCGGCGCGAAGCGGCACCCGACGTCCGCGATGGCGAAGGTGGAGTGCTCTCCCTTTTCGCGAGCCTGACTCATCGGATCCGACGGGTTCGGCACCGAGGCGATGAGGAGCTGGGTGTAGGGATGCGTTGGCGCGTCAACGAGCGCCGTGCCCTGGGAGCGCTCAACGATCTGACCCGCGTACATCACGATCGTCTCGTCGGCGAGATACCGAGCTGACGCGATGTCGTGAGTGATGTACATGACCGCGAGGTGCTCTTCGTCGCACAGTCCGCGCAAGAGGTTCAAAATGCCGAGCCGCACTGACACGTCGAGCATCGATATCGGCTCATCAGCGAGCAGCACGCTCGGCCGCACGCACAACGCTCGAGCGATCGACACGCGCTGGAGTTGACCCCCCGACAGTTCATGTGGATAGCGGTCGAGGAATCGCTCCGGCGGCTCGAGCGACACTCTCGCCAGCGCCGCCTTTGCCAGCTCCTCGACGTCACCCTTGTTCGCGCCGTGCAAGAGGAGCGGCCGTTCGAGACTGTGGCGAACACGGTGCACCGGATTGTTCGACGCGAAGGGGTCTTGCAAGACGAGCTGCACCTTCGAGGCGTAGTCAATGGTGCGTCGCGCACCGACGGCAATGGGCGTGCCTTCGAGCGACAGCTCTCCGGAGGAGGGCTTCACGATTCGCGCGAGCATTCTCGCGAGCACTGACTTACCTGAGCCGCTCTCGCCGACGACCGCGGTGACGCGTCCGGTCGACAGGTCAAGGCTCACGTCGTCGACGGCGCGCACCACGCGCTTGGTGGTCGCGAAGCGCCCGTGCACTCGCGTGGTGAAGTGGCGCGTCAGGTGCCGCGCGCTCAGCTGCACGATCGTCTCCAAGGAATCGTTCGTTTCGCTCATGACGCCCCTCCTCCCGTATCCGAAGTGTTCGAGCTCGTGACCCGTCGAGAGAGTTCGACGGGCACCGGCCGCTCGGCTCCTTCGACGTGCAACCAGCACGCCACACTGCGCCCCGTGTCGCCCACACTCACGAGCGGCGGCTCATCGTGCACGCAGCGCGCCATGGCGTAGGAACAACGCGGATGAAACTTGCAGCCGATCGGCAGATTGGAAAGGTCGGGCGGCGAGCCGGGAATCCCCGTCAGCTCTTGGCGCGCCCCGTGCATTGGAGGAAAGGAGTTGAGCAGGCCAAGCGTGTAGGGATGGCGGGGGGCTTCGTAGAGCTCGTTGGCCGGAGCGCGCTCGACGATCGAGCCTGCGTACATCACGACGATCTCGTCGGCCAACTCGACGAGAAGCGAGAGATCGTGGGTGATGAAGATCATGGCGAAATCGAATCGACTCCGCAGGTCTTGGAGCTCGTTGATGATCTCTCGTTGGGTGACGACATCGAGTGCGGTCGTGGGCTCGTCCATGATCACGAGCTCGGGGTCTAAGGCCAAAGCGAGCGCGATCATGACTCGCTGGCGCTGACCACCCGAGAGCTCGTGCGGGAACCGATCGAGACGATCCTCGTTGAGCCCGACCGTCGCGAGCAACGCCTCTGCCCGCTCGCGTCGTTGCTTTTTGCTCATCTCGGGTCGATGCGTCTTCAGGACTTCGTCGAATTCGCGAGCGATGCGAACGACCGGGTCGAGGGCGCTCAGTGCACTCTGGAGCACGATCGCGACGTGGGACCAGCGGATCTTTCGAAGTTCCTTCTCGCTCGCGGTCACGAGATCGAGGACCTCTTCGCCGATTTCGCCTTTGGTCGTCGTGTGCAAGTTCACCGTGCCACCGCTGATCAGTCCGGGCGCACGGAGCAACCGCGTCATGGCGTAGACGAACGTGGATTTGCCCGAGCCGCTCTCGCCCGCCACACCAAGCACCGTCGAACGACGCAGGGTCAATGAGACGTCGTTGACCGCGCGCACCATCTGGTCGCCGGTGCCGTAGTCGACACTGAAGTTCTTGACGTCGAGCACGAACTCGCTGCGAGTCGTCGGCGGCATGACAAGACGCGGTGAATCGCGCTCCTCGTCCATGGGCGCGGGGTCGAGCCGTTTGATGCTCATGGGCTCACCGCCCGTGAAGGCGCGGATACCGTCTTCTTCGTGGCGCCAGTGCGAAGCACCGGCGTCAGGCCGAGACGAACGCGGCGCGGCAGCCCCAGCGCGCGACGTTGGCGGCTGGTGAGTCCCGCCGCGCGAAGCCGGGGATTGATGAACTCGTCAATGCCGAAGTTGAGGAGTGCGAGACCGGTACCAACGAGCGCGATGCAGATGCCGGGCGGCACGAACCAGTACCACTCGCCCGAGAGCGGCGCGTTGTTGGATTGGGCCCAGTAGAGCATGGTGCCCCAGTTCCACACCGAGGTGCTGGTGAGTCCGATGTACGCCAGCGTGACGTAGGCACCAATCGAGTACAGCACGGTAAAGAGCAGCGAGGACGCGAGGATTGGCAAGAGGTTGGGCGCGATCTCCGAAAACATGATGCGGTAGCGCTTCTCGCCAATGATGCGCGCCGCCTCTACGAAGTCACGATTGCGCAGCGACATGGTCTGGGCACGCAACACTCTCGCTCCCCACGCCCATCCCGTAAGAGAGATGATGAGTCCGATCACAAATGCGTTCGAGCGACTCCCGACGGGCAGGTAGCTGTCGATCACAATCAAGAGCGGCAGTCCCGGCAGCGCGAGAAACACGTTGGAGAGCAAGGTCAAGCCATCGTCGGACACGCCGCCGAAGTATCCGGCCGTGATGCCGATTGTCATCGAGAGCACGGTCGCGACGAGACCCGCGAGCAGCGCGACCACCATCGTGGCTCGTGCACCGACGAGGAGCTGAGAAAAGATGTCCTGACCGAGACTCGTGGTGCCGAGCCAGTGATGCGCCGAGGGCGTGAGATTTGGCGCAAAGCTCGTCGCGCTTGGGTCGTCGGGCGCGAGCAGCGGACCAATCACGGTCATGATGATGAAGAACAGCAAGATACCGGCGCCGAGAAGTACCTTCGGCGATCGTGGCAGACGAAGCGCGTTCATAGCGCTGCCTCCGTTCGTGTCCGCGGATCAAGCGCGAGATAGATAAAGTCAGCGATCAAGTTGGCGGCGAGCACCGTCAGGGTGATGACCAAGAAGATGCCCTGAATCAGCGGGTAGTCCTCGTTCAGTACGGCTTGGAGGAGCAGGTCGCCCACGCCGGGGTAGTTAAAGACAAGCTCTACGAGGAGGGCGCCCGAGACCACGAGTCCAATCGCGAGCGAGAGGTTCGCAATGCTCGGCAGCACCGCATTGCGCGCCGCGTGCATAATGACCTTGCGGCGAGGGAGACCCTTCGCAACTGCCATGAGGACGAAGTCTTCGCCGATCATCGTGATCATCATGTTGCGCATCCCGAGCATCCAACCCGCAATCGAGCTCAACACAATGGAGATCACCGGCAACTCGCCGTAGCGGATGACGTCGCCCACGAAAGCCCAGTTCCAGCCCGGCGTCACGTTCGCGCTGTATGCGCCAAGCACCGGGAACAAGTGGAGGTGGCTACCAAAGACCAGCAGCATCACCGTGCCCAAGAAGAAGTAGGGCACCGCTTGAAAGAACGTCGCGGTGGGGATCAGCGAATCGAAACGCGATCCTCGCGTCCAGCCGAGCATGGCGCCACAGAAGGTGCCAATGACGAAGCTGAGGACCGTGGAGATTCCAATGAGACCCACCGTCCAGGGCACCGATTCGCGCAGGATCGAGCTGACGGAGGCGCCTAGCGTGATGGAGATGCCGAGATTGCCGTGGAACATTTGAGTGATGTACGTGAAGTACTGCGTAATCAAGCCGTGGTTGGTGTCGCCGCCGAAGGAGAGTCGAATCGCGTTCATCTCTTGGGCCGTCACCTGGCCCTGGAGCTTGCCGATCATGTTTTGAATGGGATTGCCGGGCATGAGGCGTGGCAACATGAAGTTCACCGTGATCGCGACCCACGCCGTCAACACGTACAAACCAATGCGGCGCGCGATCATCCGCATGATCTAGTGAACCCCTCGCTGCAGAGCGTGCACGCCGGCCGCGCCATTCTGCGATTCGGGATCCGCGAGGCAGCCACAGCTTTCTCGCACGATGAGCTCGGTCGGTAACACGATGGTGCGTTGCGCATCCTTTGGCTCATTCAACATCGAAAGCAGCGCGTCGACTGCCACCTCCCCGAGAATGCTGCCGGACTGACGGATCGTCGTGAGCGGCGGATTGAAATAGCGCGTCAGTGAGATGTCATCAAACCCCGTCACCGCAATGTCGCGGGGCACTCGAAGCCCGGCCGCCTTCAACGCGAAGATGACCCCCACCGCGGTTTGGTCGTTCGCACACACGAATGCGCCGGGCAGGGGCGTCGGGTCCTTCAAGCGAGTTTCCATCGCGATCTCGCCACCCGACGAGGTCCAGTCGGCTTGGAGAAAGTCGAGTTCGTTCAGCGTGCCGCCGAGCTCGGCGACGAAGCGCCGAAACGCGTCGGCGCGCGCCACGCTGTCGGGGCTTTCGTCGGAACCCGTCACGAAGCCGAATCGGGTCACGCCGTGAACCTCGTGGAGATGCTCGGCAAGACTCCGCATGGCTTGCTCGTTATCGACGCGCACCGTCACGACTCCCTCGACGTTTCCTCGGCCCGCGAGCAACACCACCGGAATGCGACGGGCGAGATAGGCAACGTCATCGTCCTTCAGCACGCGGTCCAGCAGAATGAGTCCATCGACGGTGCCCGTCAGATTCAGCAGTGACGACATTCCTGAAGGGTGTCGCTCATCGGCACTGCTCAAGAGCAGGGAGTACCCCTGTTCTGCCGCGCGCATCTCCGCGCCGCGAATCACGATGTCGGTGTAGAGGAGGCTCGCCTCTTCGACGACGAGGACCGAATCATCGACGGTGTGATTGTCGTTGTCGACGACGGCGCGCGTGAAAACGAGGCCGAGGATCCAGTGCTTGCCACTCGAGAGTCCACGGGCGACGACGTTGGGAACGAACTCCAGCTCTTCCATTGCCGCCAGAACCTTCTCGCGGGTCGCCGGACGCACCGAAGAAAGTGAGTTGAGGGCTCGACTCACGGTCGCGGTCGAGACGCCCGCTCGCGCGGCGACGTCATAGATAGTTGGTGGTGAATCGACCACCGGCCCCCCTTGATCTTCCCCCGCTGGACCATAAATGTAACCGCTTACAGTCCTGCAACCGCTTACAATAGCGACGACTAACTTCGCTGTCAAGTCGCACCGTCTGACAAATATTCCGGTCATTTGCAAAAGATTCATCGGCAAAGCCCAATGAATTACTAGAGTTCCCGTGGAACGACCTTGACCTCCACTGGGTGCGGAGCATGTGATTTTGCGCACTTGCCGCGGACTCACGATCCAAATCGGTCACACAGTTTTCACGCTCGCGTTCTACTGTCGACCCACCCTTTTGTCTCCGTCTTCGCTCGTCACCGCTCCGATTCTTACGAGATGGCGCCGGATATTCGCCGCGCGCACCTCTCCGAAAATATGTTCGCGAGGTGTCAAACTGGAAGACACGGTCCGTCGCAAACTGAGATTCGCATGGGAATTGAATCGGAGTTCTGTTCAATGACCTGCCGTGTCAAATGTCACCCTCGCGAGGACTTAAAGTTGAAGCGAGTCGCGTCACTAGTTCGCGTCACCCGGTTACGCGAAGCGCGGAACGCCAGAGGCAGAGTTAAAAGGTAGGTAGGTCCCGTGCGGCGACTTAAAGTTCCTCTCATCATCGTGGTTTCACTCGTCCTCATTGGTGGGACGTACGTGCTCGGACGAGCAAATGCATCCAGTCCCGCTGGCGCGGCCTCGCCGTCAACTGCGACGGTCAAAGTGACGGGCTACTACCTCGACATTGGTGCGTCGGAGTCCCTCGGTTTCCAACCCACCGGTGTCATCGGCCACAACGGAGAGCGCACCGATGTTGGCTACGCCAACGACCTCATCCAGCGAGTGGCCCTCAACGGAATTGCGCTATCGCTGGAGCAGGTCGGTTGCCCAGGCGACACGGTTCAGTCCGTCCTCAACACCAAGGCGTCCGATGCGTGTTATCAGGCGCCAGTTACCCAGCTCACCAAGGCCGAGGTCTACCTCCAAGCCCACCAAGCCGACCCCGTGCTCGTCACCATCGACCTCGGCTTCAACAACGTTCGCCCCTGCATGGAAGCCAGCCCGCTCAACGAATCCTGCTTGGCCGCGGCGATCGCGGCCGTGCAGGTGGATCTGCCCAAGATCATCAAAGACCTCAAAGCATCAGCGGGGCCTAGCGTTCATTTCGTGGGTATCGAGTACTCCGATCCCTACCTCGGCTACTACATGGACGGATCGACCGGCCCGGCGAAGGCAACACAAACGCTCGTTGGAATGGATCAACTCGACACGGTGCTCGGCCACGTCTACACGAATGCAGGCATCCCCGTCGCCAACGTGCCCGGGCTGTTCGACACCAACGACAACGATCCCGCCACCGTCCCTAACGTCGGCACGCTCCCCACCAATGTCAAGGATGCCTGTCAGCTCTCTTGGTTCTGTTACAGCGCACCCTTTGGACCGGACGACCACCCCAATAACGCTGGCTATTCACTGATCGCTCAGGCCATTGAGATGGTGCTTCCCAGATCTTGGCAGTAGACGTGTCGGAACCATCGCGGGCGATCTATTTCGAAGTGCATCTCCGACGATGGCCCATCTAGTGACAGGCGCAACCGCTCGACCGTGAGCTATTCGACGCTGTCCTTCGAGAGAAACCGGTTCAGCGCATCCAGCGTCGCCATGGTGGCGGACGTGACATCGTTGTCCGCCTGCGCAATACCGAACATGTCCGCTCCGTCCGAGAAGGGCCGCAACGTCACAATGACCGGCCAGCCACGTACCGTCGCAACGCTGATCACCGTCAATAGATAAAACGGAAGGTTGTAGCCGAGGTCCCGGAGAGCGGCCAACGTCGCCTCGGCCCCGCCAAAGAGCTGACCGCTGCCAGCTCGGCCTAGCCCGACGCGCCCATTGAAGGAGAGCTCGACATCGCAATTGCCCGTTGTCGGATTGAACTCCGCGCGCACGAGGGCGACGCGCACCACCTGGACTTCGCGCGGGGTGAGCGCCTTCGTTGCGTCCTCCACGATGACCGACGCTTCGGCGTAATAGAGATTAACTATCTGCGTCGCCATGACTCGAATAGCCGACGGGTCCTGGCCGAGCGTGACAAGGGTGACCGAGTCCACGTCACCGTTTTCACGGTGGCGGATCTCAACGTTCAAAACACCCGAAAGGGAGCGGAGCTCAAGTTCGAAATCTTCTTCGGTGGGAGACATCATCGGTGGCTAGCACCCTTCCTCTCATACAGTCTGGCATCGGCAATGCGAAACAACTCCGCGGGATCGGTCGAGTCGCGAGGAGACGACGCAGTTCCGATCGTAAAACCAACAAGTTCGCGCGCTGATCCCAAGTGGCTGCGCAGACGATCGGTGAAGCCCGAAGAATCGTGCCCGTCCGCGTTGGAAAGGATGACCGCAAACTCGTCGCCGCCAATGCGCGCCGCGACATCCCCGCTTCGAACCGAACGGCGCATCGCGAGCCCGAACTGGCGCAAGAGATCGTCACCGATCGCGTGGCCCAGTGAGTCGTTGATGGCCTTGAAACCGTTGAGGTCGGCTAACACCAGGGTGAAGGCCCAGCCGTAGCGAGAGCTCCGAACGCAGGACGCCTGTAGCGCACTGTCAAACGTACGGCGGTTCGCGATGTTCGTCAAAGGGTCGTGCGCCGCGCTGAAACGCGCGAGGTGCAACGAGATTGCAAGCTGGCACGCGGTTCGCACTGCATCACGCTCGACATTGGGCACTACGTCGGGCTCACAGTACACACCGGGCGCGGTGCCAATGCTCGCCGCGAACTCGGCGCTGATCGCTTGTCCTCCCGCTCGAAACATCTGGGGACCAAAAGACTCGTGGCTGAGAACGACGACCGCGTCACTCAACGCGTAGCGCTTCACCAACAGATCCAACACGGAGTAGATGAACCCAATGCCGAGCTCGCTGACCGACAGCTCGTCCAGCATCGTTTGAAACAGCCACGGCTCGTACTGCTGCTGTTCGGGGCCGAATGCGCCTTCTGACGCTCCATCGACGGTCGGGTTCAAAGTGTGGTACTCGCTAGTCCTAGGGTGAGTTCAGATGGTCGCAGTAGAGACTGAGGTACGCTCCCGGCCTTGAGCATAGGCTTTAAGTCCTCTGGAGCGACAGGGCGCGAGATCAAATAGCCCTGGCCCCGGTGGCAGCCGAGTGCGAGTAACTCTTCAATGATGTCAACGCGCTCGATCCCTTCCGCCGTGACGCCGAGATGGAGCACCTGGCTGAGGCGAATGATGGACTCGACGATGGCCCGGTCGTAGGCGTCGGTCGTGATGCCCTCGACGAAGCTCATATCGAGCTTTAACAGGTCTACCGGCAGGTGCTTCAGCTCCGTCATGGAGGCAAAGCCGGTGCCGAAGTCGTCGATGGCGACCTCGACGCCAATCTCGCGGAAGCCCCTCAGGATGGCGGCGGTCTTCTCCGGCTCGTCGACCACGGCGTATTCAGTGATCTCAATGCAGAGTCGCTCACCGAGAATCCGGTTGCTCTTGAGGCAGTTCTCGACGAATTCGACGAGATCGGTGGCCGAAAATTCGGCAGGCGACATATTGACCCTCACGATGAGCGGCAACTCCGGGTAGTCCCGCTGCCACTCGGCCAGCTGGCGACAGGCTTCGGCGAAGACCCAGCGGCCAATAGTGAGAACCAGACCGGTCTCTTCCGCGATGGTGATGAATTCGGCGGCATTCATCAGGCCCTTCGTGGGGTGCTGCCAGCGAACAAGCGCTTCAACCGACAGCAGTCGGCCGCTGCGCAGGTCAACTTCAGGCTGGTAGTGCAGACGAAGCTGACCTTGCTCGAGCGCGTCGCGAAGCATGAGCTCCATGCGCGAGCGTTCGTCCAGGTCAGCGCGCATCTTTTCGTCGAGCAGAACAGCCTTGTTTCGCCCGCCGGCCTTCGCCACGTACATCGCGCCGTCGGCGGCGGCCAACACGTCAGAGTCTGTCTCGTCCGACTTGGCGTTTGCGATTGCGATGCCAATACTCGCCGTGTGGCTGACGAGCTGACCACCCAGGTCAACGGGAGCCGCCACCAGCTCGAGCATCCGATAGGCACTCGCGAGGACTTCCATCTCACTCGTGGCCTCGTCGAGCAATACCACGAACTCGTCACCGCCCAGACGAGCGCAATAGTCGTTCACTCGAATGCTGGTGCGGATCCGATCGGCGATCGTGACGAGGAGGCGGTCACCGTTGGCGTGCCCGAGAAAGTCGTTCATGACCTTGAATCGGTCGAGGTCGATGATGAGGACGGCCGTCTCACGTTCGGCCGCCCGTCGAATCTTGAGTTCGCGCAACAGCGCTCGCCGGTTCGGCAGGTCCGTCAGGTCGTCGTGCAGCGCAATGTAGGCCGTGCGCTCTTCGGCGTCGATGCGACCCTGCAGGTGGACGAGCAGCGAGGCGATCGCCTGGAGGGCGTTGATCTCCGAGGGCTTCCAGGCGCGCAGCGCAAAGTGGATGAACCCGATCACTCCCCACGTCATGTCACCGAGCAGGAGCGGTACCGCAGCGCCCATGACGAGCGTCTCGCCAGAGCCCTTCTCGACCCGTTCAAGGTAGTCCTCGGTCGCATCCTCGAGACCAGGGAGGTAGGGCTCCCGTAGATCCTTGGTCGCGAGGAAGACGGGGTCAGAGTCGAATCGCACTTCACCCAATGGGTCAGGCCCGGTGAAGTCGTCGCGGATCGGCCACTCGGCTTCGAGGATGCTGAGGCCGCGCGCGTGATCGTTGCGACGCAAGAACGCAACGTCGGAATCGAGGAACTCCGCGAGCATGCGGATGGTCCAGCTCAGGACTTCTTGACGCGTCGACGCCGTGGCCGACATGAGCCTCTCTGCCACTTGACTGACCAGCTCGTCGAGTCGTCGCTGGTGAAGAAGCGCCCCCTCGCGCGTCGTTTGTGAGGCCACCTTGCCAAAGAGGCTGCCGAACGCCTTGACGATCGAGAACTCTCGTTGCGACCAGACTCGCCCGTGACGGGCAACGATGAGGGCTCCCACAATCTGGCCGCTCACGAGCTCAATGGGCTCCACGAGCGTGCCCCATTCGACGTCGTCGAGGGTCCAGGTGAACGAGCCGAGCGGCTCCTTGCCGGTCAGTTGGAGCTGAACGCGCTCGCGGATCTGATCAAAGGCCTCGTGCGAGGAAGAACCGACAATAGGTTCAGTATGAAAGCCCGGGATAGGACGGTCTGAGGTAGTGATAACGGCGACAATTTCGGCCCTCGGAGTCACGTGGTGAAGAGTCTCAACCACGAGTCGCGCTTCGTCGCCTACTTTCAAAGGATCTGAGTGCGTGAGATCACCCACGAGCAAACCGCCTTCACCGTTTTAAATAGGCCTGATATACGAGATTAGCAGCACCCTTCTAGATGCTGAAAAAGTCATTTTATAAGCGAAACCAGGACTTTTGGGTGAAAAATGTGAATTTTGTCACATTTTGTATGCATTCACCTTCGCATTAGTGGGCGTGGGATCAGGAGTTCTACTGAGGACGTGGTTGAGCGGACGCCTGATGCTCTGCACCGTCGGGGGTGCAGCGTGGAAGACGCGCATCACCATGGCCATGGTTTCGCCATCATCCAGGTCCCAGGCTTCTGTGAAGCGACGCGAGAGGCGATACATCTCGTCCAGGTGGCGCTCGCCGCCGAGACTGATCAGATCCTCCTCGTTGGTGGCGTAGAGGAACAGTGGCGACACGGGCTGCACCGCGAGTCCCTGGAGCTCCGCGGTCAACCAGAAGCGCTCAATAGCTGCTCCCCCTCGCACGTACCAAGAAGGATCTGCCTTGGACACCGTGATGACTGCCAGCGCCGAACTTGAGCTGATCATCACCTGGGTGCGGAGTCCAAGATTTTGGCCGGCCCGCCAGTCGCTCAAGTGCTCCATGACATCAGGTCGGCCCAGCAGCTCCAGGGCGCCCAGGCTCCCTGGGTCCATCTCAAGGGTTCGCACGTCCATGCCCTCTTCCAACGAATCGCGACCCGGCCAGCGCAGCTCGGCCAGCATCTGATCGTGCACCTCAGGAATTAAGAAACGTAGACGGTCTGAGTCGGCGAGAATCTTTGCACTCTCATCGATGCGGTCACGCTCAGTCACGAAACGCAAGCGCGCACCCTCACGCTCAACGCCACGGGCAAACATATTGATCGTCGAAGCGTCGATGGGCGAAGGGCGACCCATCCGACGATTCGCTGCTCTCGTTGGCACAGATGGGTGCAGCTGCGCGAGGCTGGCGTCGAGTCCGGTGCCGAGTTGGAGTGTCGCGACATGATTGGGATTCTGGCCATTCGGAAACAACTGGACTTGCCCGAGTTTCTTGATCGAAGCTGCCGCCACGCGCGCGTTGAAGAGCGCTGCACCGAGTGCAACGTAGCTACCTCGCATGCGAACGTCCATTGCTGACGCGCTCCGTTCGGGTACGACAAAGAAGCGAATCTCCTCAGAATCTGCTTCAAAGCGCCACGGCTGAACGTTTCCGCCAGACGGAGCTCGTCGCGCCGCGTCGACGATGAACTCGATTGGATCCGCGCTCGAGGGCACGGGATCGACGGGAGGCGGTTCACGTAGTTGATCGTCGGCTTCGGTCGAGGTGTCAACAGTAGCGAGACCTTGGAGAATCTGTTCGACATCAAAGCGCACGCGTCCCGACGGCAGGTCGCCCGACAATCCGAGACGTCGCACGGCGGCGGCGGTCGTTACTGCGCCAAGGGTGACCTCGCTCGCAAGCTGCGGCCAGCCGGTGACAGTTTGACCCAGCTCGAACATGGACGCCGCACCCCGAGCGGAGACTTCGCTCGCACCGAGTAGCCGGAGCACGAAGGGGCTCTT
>DASZLS010000072.1:0-3398 GCA_035552255.1 Acidimicrobiales bacterium
AAGTGACCGCGCGATCGAACGGTCTCATCATGGGCATGCGTCATCGCACGCTCGATCTCGAGGGCGTGCAGTTCCACCCCGAGTCGGTGCTCACCCAGGACGGGTACTTGATGCTCGCGAACTGGCTGGTGCGTTGTGGCGCGAACGGTGCTGTCGAGCGCGCTACGGAGCTCGGTCGTCGCGCCGACGGTGTACGCGCAGCGCTCCCGCAACCGCAGCGCTAACGCGCCCCGTCCACTCGCTGGGGAATTTCGAGCGGATTCTCGTCGCGCAGCGCATCGGGCAACAAGTCGGCGGGCACACCCTGAAAGGTCACCGGTCTCGTCCAGCGGTCGATGCTGGCGGCGCCGACAGACGTCGTGGAAGATGACGTCGTCGAGGGCCACGGGCCACCGTGTTGCATGGACCAGCTGACGCCCACTCCCGTAGGGAACGCGTTGGCGATGATCCGACCGGCCTTTGTCTCGGCGAACTCGATGAGCCATTTGGCGTCCGTGTCGCCTTCGGCGCCAAAGACACTGAAGGTGAGCGCCGGTTCGGTCGCGTTCAGCGCGCGCCGCAACTGCTCGTCATCCTGATAGCGGATGACCACCGCGAGCGGCCCGAAGCATTCGTCGCGAAGCGGACGCGAGGAGGCGTCGGCGTAGAGCTCGGCGGGAACCTCGAAGAGCTGCGGGCTGACGTTGGCGCCATCGACGTCGTCGTTGTCTGGATTGACTAGTCGGCGATTGCCATCAACACCGGCGATCGTCGTGGCCCCGGAACGAAAGTGCTGGGCGATGTCCGCGCTCAGCATCGTCATCGTGGTCATCTTTTCGAGTGATGTCACAAGCGCGCTGACGAGCTCGTCGCCATCGTCGTTCTGCGGCACGAACAGCAGGCCGGGTTTCGTGCAGAACTGTCCTACGCCGAGCGTCATCGAGCCCGCGGCACCCTCACCGATCTCGCGCGCGCGCTCTTTTGCGGCCGCGGGCGTAACGACGAGTGGGTTGGCCGAGCCGAGCTCGCCGAAGAAGGGGATCGGGTTGGTGCGCGCGTTCGCTCTCGCCCAGAGCGCTCGCCCTGCGGGTACCGAACCGGTGAAGCCAACGGCGCTGATGGCGGGCGCATCAATCAGTGCGACACCGGCGTCAAATCCGAAGACGAGCGCGAGAAGGCCGTCAGGAAAGTCGAAGGCGCTCGCTGCTCGCTGGAGCGCCGCGAAGTTCAAGAGACTGGTCTCGGGATGGGCGGGATGGGCCTTGATGACGACCGGGCAACCAGCCGCCAGCGCAGAGGCGGTATCCCCGCCGGGCACGGAAAAGGCGAAGGGAAAGTTTGAGCTCCCAAAGACGGCGACCGGACCAAGCGGCACTTCCATACGGCGGAGGTCGGGCAACGGCCCCATGGGCGAATCGGTGGGATGGTCGATCGACGCGTGCAAGAACGCCCCGTCGAGCACGACGTCGGCGAAGAAGCGGAACTGAAAGGCGGCACGGCGCACTTCGCCTTCGAGGCGGGCGTCGCCGAGTGCGGTCTCGCGTCGCGCCACCTCGACGAGGTGCGCGCTGTCGGCTTCGAGCTCGTCGGCCATAGCGCGAAGCAGGCGTGCCCTCCAGGCGAGAGGGCGCTGCGCGAAGTCGAGCGCGATGCTCGCCCCTCGTTCGCTCAGTTGGATGACCTCGTCGATCGAGGTCTCGGTGACGTCGAGGAGTCGTTCCTCGCCCGTTGCGGGATTGACGCTGACGACTCGGGTCGAGTGTTGGTCGTGATCGTTGCGGTTGGTCATGTCAGCTCCTACGAAGGGTTCGCCCGGTCGCGACATCAAAGAAGTGCGCGTGCTCGGGAGAGATCTGCACTGAGAGGATGTCGCCGGCGGTAACTTTAACGCGAGGACCCATCTTCGCCACCAGCGCTGCGCGTCGCGCGAGGTCTTGGCGCAGTCGTTCACCCGTTGAAAGCGTCTCGTCGAGCGCTTCGGCGTGGGAGAGGTGCACGAGAATCTCCGAGCCGAGCGCCTCCGAGCGTTCGACGCGAGTCTTGATGGTGTTCGAGCTCGAAGCGTCCGTGATGAGGACGTCTTCGGGCCGAACGCCGAGGATGACCTGACTCCCGCTGCTCGGCAAGTCGTGGGTGTTCGCGTAGCTAAGCGGGAGCTCGACGACCTGATCGCCGAGGATGATCTCGATGCGATCATGTCCACTGCGCACTTCGCAGGCGAGAAGATTCATCGGGGGAGAGCCCATGAAGCCGGCAACGAATTCATTGGCCGGCCGATCGTAGAGGTCCTGTGGCGCGTCCGCTTGCTGCAGCTTGCCGTCGCGCATGACCGCGACCCGGTCGCCCATGGTCATCGCCTCGACCTGGTCGTGCGTGACGTAGACCGTGGCCACGTTGAGCAGGCGCTGAATGCGCGCGATCTCCAGACGCATCTCCACGCGCAGCTTGGCGTCCAAGTTGGAGAGCGGCTCGTCCATGAGAAACGCCTGGGGGTTTCGCACGATCGCACGACCCATCGCGACGCGCTGGCGCTGACCACCCGAGAGGGCTTTCGGGCGCCGATCGAGGTAGTCCTCGAGGCGAAGTATCGACGCCGCTTCGTCAACTTTGCGTTTGATCTCGGCCTTAGAGTCGCCGCGGATCTTTAGTGCGAAGCCGATGTTCTTCTCGACCGACATATGCGGATACAGCGCGTAGTTCTGAAAGACCATCGCCACGTCGCGGTCCTTCGGCAAGGTGTTGTTCACGATTGCGTTGCCGATCTTGAGCGTGCCCGAGGTGATCTCCTCGAGTCCTGCCAACATCCGCAGCGCCGTTGTCTTGCCACATCCCGAGGGTCCGACGAGGACCATGAACTCTCCATCGTTGACGTGCAGCGACAGGCCGTCGACGGCCGGCGGTCCGTCGCCGAACACCTTCGTGACGCCGTCGAAATCGATCTCAGCCATGGGGGAGTACTCCTTTATGCGAAGCCGGCACGGGAGTCATCGGTCGATGCCCATCGTGAGGCCCTTGACGAGGTAGCGCTGGAAGATGAGATAGACGACCATCGCGGGGACGGCACTAATGAGTGAACCCGCCATCAGCTCGGGGATGGAGGTCGTTCGACCGGCCGCGAGCACGGCGAGGCCAACGGTGATCGGTCGCTCCGACGTGTTTTGAATGAAGAGCAAGCCCACGAGCAAGTCGTCCCAGATCTGGATGAACTGCAGGACGGTGACCGTTGCAATAGCCGGGATGGCGATCGGCACGACGAGTCGCCACAGTGCGCCAAAGTAACCGAGGCCGTCCACGATGCCCGCTTCAACGAGCTCATCGGGCACGCCTCGGAAGTACGTGGTGAACAGAAAGACGGAGAACGGTGTGCCGAGCGCCGCGTAGACCAGAATCGCGCCCAGATAACCGCCCGTCAGGTGGAG
>DASZLS010000073.1:0-28271 GCA_035552255.1 Acidimicrobiales bacterium
GTCAACCCGAACAGCGACCCGGCAACCCCCACAGACCGACAGAGCGCGTACGCGCTCTGTCGCGACAAAGTCCCGGGCCCATCCCCGGGACTTTGTCGCGACATACGATGAGACCTCATGCAACTTGAATTGCGCGGCATAACCAAGCGTTTCGGCTCGTTGACAGCCAACGACCACATCAGCTTGAGCGTCGAACCCGGGCAGATTCACTCGCTTCTCGGCGAGAACGGCGCGGGCAAGTCCACGCTGATGAACGTCCTCTTTGGTCTGCTCCACCCTGACGAGGGTGAGATTCTCATCGACGGCGAGGTGGTGCGGATCTCTGATTCCGGCGATGCCGTGCGTCGCGGCATTGGCATGGTGCACCAGCACTTCATGCTGGTTCCCGTCTTCACCGTCGCCGAGAACGTCGTGCTCGGCTTCGAGCCCACTAAGTCGCTCAATCGAGTCGACTACAAACGAGCCACCGACGAGATCCGCGAGCTCTCGCGCCAGTTCAAACTAGAGGTCGACCCCGATGCGGTCGTTGAGAACCTACCGGTGGGCCTCCAGCAGCGCGTCGAGATTCTGAAGGCCTTGAGCCACGACGCCCAGTTGCTGATTCTCGACGAGCCAACGGCGGTCCTCACTCCCCAAGAGATCGACGCGCTCATGGAGATCATGCGTTCACTCGCCGCCGCCGGTAAGTCGATCCTCTTCATCACGCACAAGCTCAAGGAAGTGCGCGCTATCGCCGACGTCATCACCGTGATCCGTCAAGGCCGCGTCGTCGGTTCGGCCGAGCCGAGCGCGAGTGAGGCGGAGCTCGCCTCACTGATGGTGGGCCGAGAGGTCCTGCTCACGGTGGAAAAAACGGCGTACGATCCCGGCGACACGGTGCTCGAAGTGCGCGACCTGGTGGTGCGCGACGATCGAGGCCTCGTTGCGGTCAAAGGCGTCTCGTTCGACGTGCTCGCCGGAGAGGTGCTGGCGCTCGCGGGCGTGCAGGGCAACGGCCAGACCGAATTGGTGGAGGCGCTCGTTGGTATGCGCCCCGTTGAGTCGGGCACGATCACCTTGCACGGTCGCGACATCACCCATCTCACGCCGCGCCAATCGCTCGACGCCGGTCTCGGGCATATTCCAGAAGACCGACAACGCGACGGACTGGTCCTGACGATGTCGGTGGCTGACAATCTGGTCCTCAACACCCCGCGTCGGCCGCCCTTCGCGCGGAGAGGAACACGGAACCTCGCTGCGGTCAAAGAGAACGCGGAGCGGCTGGTCCGCGAGTTCGATATTCGAACGACGTCGATTGAAGCGCCTGCGAGCTCACTTTCTGGTGGCAATCAGCAGAAAGTCATCGTGGCGCGTGAGCTGTCTCGGACGCTCGAGTTCCTTGTCGCCTCCCAGCCCACCCGCGGGCTCGACGTCGGTTCAATTGAATATGTCCACCGACAGATCGTGGACTATCGCAATCGAGGCAACGGTTCACTCATCGTGAGCTCTGAACTGGACGAGGTCTACGCCCTCGGCGATCGCATCGCCGTCATGTTCGAAGGCCAGATCTGTGGCATCGTCGAGCCAACCATCAGTCGCGAGTCCATCGGACTCTTGATGGCGGGCACGTCGCTGGAGGCGGCCGGTGTCTGACCTCGCGGTTGCTCCCGAGCCCAACTCCAAGCCTTCGCTCTGGGCTCGCTACACGGCGACCAGCCCCATCGTCGTCGCCGCGCTCGCGGTCGTGCTCGGACTCATCTTCGGCGCGATCGTCATCGCAACCACGACGCCCGTCGTGCTCGATGCGTGGCGGGCAATCTTTCACAGTTGGGACGGCTTTCCTCACGCCCTCAACGTGACCTTTGACAACGTCGGCGCGGCGTACCGGGCAATCTTCACCGGATCGATCGTCGATCCTCAAGGCTTTTGGCACTCCCTGACGACGGGTAAGGGCTGGCCGAACACGCTCACGCCGATCTCTGAGACCTTTACGTACGCGACGCCACTGGTCATCATCAGCATTGGGGTTGGCATCGCGTTCCAGACGGGCTTGTTCAACATCGGCGCGAACGGACAGGCCGTCATCGGCGGCATCGCGGGCGCGGTGGTGGGCTCCATGATCAATCTGCCTACGGTCGTCCACGTGCCGCTGTCGCTGCTCGGGGGCATCGTGGGCGGAATGGTCTGTGGAGCGGTCCCGGGTCTCTTGAAGGCCTTCACTGGCGCCCACGAAGTGATCGTGACGCTGATGTTCAACTACGTCACGTACGCGTTCTTGCTCTTCGCGGTGCTCTCGACACCCTTTCAGCAACCGGGCCAGCAGAACGACATCAGTCGAACGCTCTATCCCTCGGCGATCCTCGCACCGATCTTCGGCACGAAGTCGGGACTCCGGGTCAGCTACGGCGTCTTCGTCGCCGCGCTCGTCGTGCTCTTCGCGTGGTGGCTGCTCGATCGCTCGTCGCTCGGCTTCGATTTCCGCGTGACCGGGGCGAACCCGGCGGCGGCACACGCGTCGGGGATCAGTGCGCGCTTCGTCATCGTCGCCGTGTTTCTCATCTCGGGCGGACTCGCGGGACTCGCCGGTT
This sequence comes from Acidimicrobiales bacterium, assembly GCA_035552255.1. Taxonomy (GTDB): domain Bacteria; phylum Actinomycetota; class Acidimicrobiia; order Acidimicrobiales; family RAAP-2; genus RAAP-2. Next base: position 2,568 of record DASZLS010000073.1, read on the forward strand.
TCGTCCAGGTCGCGAGCACGACGCACTACGTCGACGGCGGATTCCTCATCGGCAACGCGGGCATCGGCTTTACCGCGATCACCGTGGCGCTTCTCGGGCGCAATCGACCGATGGGCATTGTCTGGGCGTCGCTGCTCTTCGCCGCCCTGGGCGTCGGCGGCCGCAACATGCAGGCGTCGACCGGTATCCCTCTCGATCTCGCCACCGTCATTCAGTCCGCCGTGGTGCTCTTCGTCGCTACTCCCGTGCTCGTCAAAGAGATCTTCCGACTGCGCAAGGCGCCGACGACGACGGTGCAGCTCGCGACAACGGGGTGGGGCTCGTGAGTCTGACGACCGTGTCGCCGACGAGCGCCACACCCGCGGCGAAGAATCGCCGCACGCGAGTGATCGCGGTCATCATTGCAATCCTCGGCCTCTTCACCCTCTTCGTGTTTGGAATCGGTTCGGACCTCAAAGGGAAATCCCAACTCACCTTCACCCCACTCAACTCGACGAACGCCCCTTGGCATCTCGGTTCACTCACGGTGCCGACGCACTGGACCATCATCGTGGTCGCGATCATCATGATCGCCATCGGCGTCGAGGTCTTCCTGCGAGAACCTCAGCGTCTCGTCATGGGTCGCTTCGGGTTTGTGGCGATCTTGTTTCTGTTCGCGTTGTTGCTCTGGGCGTCGCGCACGACGGGACCCGCGCAGATCAACTTCGTCAATGTCACGTCAATACTGGTCGGGGCCTCAGCGACCACGATGGTGCTCGTCTTCGGCTCCCTCTCGGGCATCATGTGCGAGCGAGCGGGCGTAGTCAACATCGCGATCGAGGGCCAATTCATCGCGGGGGCGTTCCTCGGGAGCGTGGTCGCGTCGACCACCAGCAACTTCTTCTACGCGGCCGTCGCCGGGATTGCCGTGGGCGGACTCATCGGACTGCTGCTCGCGTTCTTCTCGCTGCGATACCACGCGGACCAGATCATCGTGGGTATCGTGCTCGTCACCATGTTGAGCAGTCTGTCGTCGTACCTCAACTTGCAGGTGCTGACGCCGTTCCCCAACTTCAACATTGGCAACACCGCGCCAAACCTCGCCATTCCCCTGCTGTACAAAATCCCGATCATCGGGCCCGTGTTCTTCAACCAATCTGGCTTTTGGTACGCGATGCTGGTGCTGCTCGGCGTCGTGAGCTTCGCCCTCTTTAAGACTCGCTACGGATTGCACGTGCGCGCCGTGGGTGAACATCCGAAAGCTGCCGCCACGGTGGGCATTCGCGTAATTCGTCTGCGCTACATCAACGTGATCCTCGGCGGGGCCATCGCCGGACTCGGCGGCGTCGCGTTCATGGCGACCCAGGGCCAGTTCCAGGTTGGCTACACCTCCGGACTCGGGTACATCGCTCTCGCCGCCATGATCTTTGGACGGTGGCGCCCCTCGGGCGCGGTCGTGGCATCAGTCATCTTCGGCCTCTCGGTATACCTCTCCTACAACCTCGAGACCTACCAAGTGCCGATCTCGCTCTACATCTTGCAGATGTTCCCCTACCTCATCACCATTGCGGTCGTGGCGGGGCTCATCGGTCGGGTTCGTCCGCCCGCAGCGGACGGCCAGCCCTACATTCCCGGCTAACCGGCGCCGAACCCCGATACGACACGAGCGGACGCTGCCATCGCGCGTTCCAACGCCAACTGGGGATCGTCCCCGTGCAGCCGCGCCCCGAGGTAGGTCCCGGCGGCGGCGTCACCCGCTCCCGTGGTGTCAATCACCATCGTGGCGAGCGCTTCGGCGTGATAGCGACGTCCTTCAACGTCCCCGAGTGCCCCCAACGCGCCGCGCGTCACCACGACCTCGCGAAACATCTCCGCAAGATGGTCGACGGCGACTTCCACGTCCTCACTGGCCATCAGACTGAGCGCCTCATCTTCGTTGGAGAAGAACTGCTCTGCGAACGCGGCGGCTTCGATAAACGCGGCGCGGGACATCGCTCGCAGCGGCGCCACGGAACAGACGTCGACGGATGTCGAACGACCTCGCTCCCTCGCATCGCGTAGCGCCGCACTCGCGACGCCGCGGGTCGCCGCATCGAGCACGAGATACCCAGAAACGTGCACGTGGTCAAACGGCGCTGCCAACTGATCGAGCACAAACGCTTCACTCAACATTGAATTCGCGCCACGGTCGGTCAGCATCGAACGTTGGCCCGTATCGTCGACGAGCGCGACGACCGTCCCGGTCCCGGCGGACACATGTTCGAGGTAGGCCGTGACACCCGAGGACTTCAGTCCATCAAGAAAGATCTGACGCGCGACATCATCTCCCGCGGCACCAAGGAAGACGGCCTCACAGCCGCTCGCGACCAGCGCGACGGCGAGGTTGGCGCCGGCACCGCCCCGCGCGAGTTGCACGTGTGACGGGGTGTCGCTCGCCGGAGAGATGACGCCCGACGGTTGGACGATGACGTCAAGCATCACGTCACCGATCACGGCAACGCGTGGCACGCTCACCCGGACAGACTCACGAGCGACGCAGCGACCGCGCCGGCGAGTGACGCGTTCGCGACGACGAGGTCGCGGTTGACTTGCACCGAGAGACCGTCGGTGTGGCGCGCGAACTCGGCAAGGAGCGTGGGCGTCACGGCCTTGCCGCTCACGCCCTGCGCCTCAGCCTTGAGCAGTGCGCTGGAGAGCGCCGCGTCGTGCACACCCCGATCGAGCTCCTGATCGATGTGCACGGGATTGGCGAGGAGCAGACCGGTCGATGAGAAATCTCGATGCGCGCGAAAGGCATGTGCCGCTTCTTCAGCGCTTGCGACGGACCAGTCGAGAGCGAAACCGCTGTCACGCAGATAGAAACCAGGAAACTGTCGCGTCTGGTAGCCAACGACCGGCACGCCGAGGGTGTCAAGCCGCTCCAACGTGGCTCCGATATCGAGAATCGATTTCACCCCGGAGGCAACGACGAGCACCGAGGTCCGCGCAAGCGCCATCAAATCAGCCGATTCGTCGAACGACGCGCGAGCGTCGCGATGCACGCCACCGAGCCCACCCGTCGCCATGACCTCAATGCCCGCGCGTTCGGCGATGGCGATGGTCCCCGCCACCGTCGTGGCGCCGTCGGTGCCGACAGCCAGGGCGATACCGAGATCACGCGCAGAGAGCTTCGCCGCGTGTAGATCCGGGTCCGCGAGTCGCTCCAGCTCCGCCATCGTGAGTCCAACAACCACGCGACCGTCCAGCACGCCAATAGTCGCGGGCGTCGCGTTCTCCGCGCGAACCGCTGCTTCACACTCGCGAGCGACATCGAAGTTCATCGGCTCGGGAAGTCCCTGGACGATAATCGTCGTCTCCAGTGCGACCACTCCTCGGCCTTCGCGCAGGGACGTCGCCACTTCATCACTCACGATGACTGGGGAGAATCGAAAGTTGCTCACGCAGCGCAAAGTGTACAGTGAGGGCGTGAATCGGGCCCTTGAAATAGCGTGGGCGCCGTTGCGCGCAGGCGCGTTCGAAGCTACTACGCGCTCGTACGCGCCCTATTCCCACGTCTCGGTCGGCGCGTGTGGGCTCTGTGAGAACGGCGACATCGTGGTCGGCTCAAACGTGGAGAACGCGAGCTACGGACTCACACTGTGCGCCGAGTGCTCGCTCGTGAGTGACCTGATTCGTGTCGGCGGACGACGCCTCGTCGCCGTGTCGATCGTCGCCGGGGACGGCGAACCCATCGCGCCCTGTGGGCGCTGTCGCCAGCTGCTCTTCGAGCACGGCGGCAACGACCTCCTGATCGACTCGGGTGACGGCGCGCCCCCGAGCCGACTTGAGGAGCTCTTGCCGGGCGCCTTTGGCCCCGACGATCTCGACGTTCGACGCACTCCGTGACGGCGATCACTGCGGTCGACATCATCACCGCGAAGCGCGACGGCGACATGCTGAGCGACGAGATGATCACCTGGATGCTCGACGCCTACGGGCGTAACGAAGTAGCCGAAGAACAGATGTCGGCGCTGCTGATGGCGATCTTTTGGCGCGGCTTGAGCGAGCACGAACTCGACCTCTGGACGGCGCGAATGATCGAATCAGGCGAACGGCTTGACCTACGCGGTCTGTCCCGACCGACAGTTGACAAGCACTCAACCGGCGGCGTTGGCGACAAGATCTCGCTCATCCTCGCTCCCCTCGTTGCCGCGTGCGGTGCTGCCGTGCCGCAGCTCTCCGGTCGCGGGCTCGGCCACACCGGGGGCACGCTCGACAAGCTCGAGTCGATTCCCGGATGGCGAGCGACGCTCTCCAATGACGAGGTTGTCAAGCAGCTCGAAGCCGTTGGCGCCGTCATTTGCGCCGCCGGCGCCGGTCTCGCACCCATCGATCGCCGGCTCTATTCGCTGCGTGACGTGACGGGAACCGTCGAATCGATCCCGCTCATCTCGTCGTCGATCATGTCGAAGAAGATTGCTGAAGGCACGAGCGCGCTCGTCCTCGACGTCAAATTCGGAGACGGGGCTTTCATTAGCGAACCCGAACGAGCCCTCCTGCTCGCGCGCACGATGGTTCGTCTCGGCGAGGCCCACGGCGTGAAGACCGTCGCGAAGCTCACCCCGATGGACGCTCCGCTCGGTCGCGCGATCGGCAATGCTCTCGAAGTGTCAGAGTCGGTTGACGTGCTCCAAGGCGGGGGGCCGAGTGACGTGCGCGCACTCACGCTTGATCTCGCCACCATCATGCTCGAGCTCGTCGGACTCGACACTGATCCGGCGGCGGCACTGAACGACGGATCTGCGTACGAGGTCTACCAACGCATGATCGCGGCCCAGGGCGGGGATCCCGACGCGGTGATGCCCACCGCCCGATTGATCGAAGAGGTTCGCGCACCGCACACGGGATTCGTGCGCTCGATCGGGGCCCGAAGCGTTGGCGTCGCGGCGTGGCGCCTCGGTGCGGGAAGAGCACGCAAGGAAGACCCGGTCAGCGCGACCGCGGGCGTCATGTGTCTCGTTCGCGAAGGGGACCACGTGGAAAAGGGGCAACCGCTCTTTGCACTGCACGCGGACGACGACGCGCACCTCGATCTTGGGCGTGCGGCGATCAGCGATGCCATACAGATCAGTGATGAACCGCCGCCCGTTAACGACGAGCAGTATCCCTTGGTCCGCGCGTAGACCACTCGAGCGCGCCCGCGCGCCTCGGACCCCCTTGGCTATCCTGAGGCGATGACGGCGCTGTCGAGAGAGATCATCCGTGAGGCCCCCAAAGTCCTCCTGCACGAGCACCTCGACGGCGGCCTGCGCCCCGCCACGATCATTGAACTGGCCCGTGAGATCGGGTACCTCGGTCTGCCAACGAACGATCCCGACGCGTTGCGCCAGTGGTTCATCGTTGATGCTCCCGGCAGCGACCTCGTGCGCTACTTGGAAGGCTTCGTCCACACGACCGTACTCATGCAAACGCGCGATCAATTGGAGCGCGTTGCGGCCGAAAGCGCCATCGACCTCGCGAGAGATGGCGTCGTCTACGCCGAGGTTCGCTTCGCGCCCGAACAGCACCTCAATGCGGGCCTCACCTTGCACGAAGTCGTACGCGCGGTGCTCGACGGATTCGCGATCGGGACGAAGGAAGCCGCGAATGAGGGCCGACGCATCGTGGTGCGGACCATCCTCTCAGCGATGCGCCAGGCGACCCTGAGTGAGACCATCGCCCAGCTCGCGATCGATTTCCGCGAAGAAGGCGTGTGCGGATTCGATATCGCGGGTCCCGAGGACGGCTTTCCGCCCACCAAGCACCTGCGGGCGTTTCACCTCATCCAGCGCGAAGACTTTCACCTCACGATTCACGCGGGCGAGGCGTTCGGTCTGCCGTCAATCTGGGAAGCGGTCCAGTTCTGTAACGCCGAGCGACTCGGACATGGGGTGCGCATCGTCGACGACATCAGCGAAGTCGACGGCGAGTACCGATTGGGGCGCCTGGCGAACTATGTGCGTGACCGACGCATTCCCTTAGAGGTATGCCCGACATCAAACGTGCATACCGGGGCCGCCGCTTCGATCGCACAGCACCCGATCGATCTCTTGAAGCGACTGCGCTTTCGCGTGACGCTCAACACTGACAATCGACTGATGAGCGGCATCACACTCTCCGGAGAGTTCGCAACCTGCGCCGAGGTCTTCGACTGGACGCTCGACGATATGGAATGGTTGACGCTCAACGCCGCCAAGAGCACCTTCTATGAGTTCGACCAGCGACTCAACATGATCAACACGATCATTAAGCCGAGCTACGCAGCACTTCGTTCTTAATAGCACCTGTGTTTTTACTCGGCGTACACGTCGTGCGCGTGCAACGTTCAGCAACGAATTATTGAGCGCTTATCGCGCGTCCAGGTTGCGTGTGCATCATTCTGCAACGAATTAATTTCCGCTTAACGCACGGTCAGACTGCATCGGTAACTTCAACTTGATGCTCTACAAGAGCAGTGCGAACACTCCATCAATTGACGAAGTGTTCGTTTCCATCAACGGTGACTCGTCACCGAAAACACATATCAAGGAGAAGTACATGCAGTTACGAAACAAGTTCTGGAGGCCGGCGCTCGCCGCAGTTGCCTCCGCGTCAATGCTCGCGGGAGGGGCGCTGACGTTAGCGACCACGTCACCCGCCGGCGCAACCACCAGTGGCATTGTGCTCACCGTTGACACCTCGGCCGCGAACAGCGTCGGCACGACGGTCTCGTTACCCCTATACGGAAATGGCCTCGACGCCACCATCGACTGGGGAGACGGTTCCGCCGCAGTCACTGACACCACGCCGGGCAACCTCTCCTACACGTACGCGACTGAAGGCACGTACACCATCACCGTGACCGGCAACGTTCCTGAGTTCGGCGCGCCGTCCGGCACCGCACCCGTTGCTGACTACGCGCTCACCGCAGTCACCAACTGGGACGGCGTGGGACTCACCAGTCTCTACAACGCGTTCAGTGGCGACAGCAACCTCGTCTCGGTGCCGACGGACCTTCCCTCGACCGTTACCGAGACTGGCTACATGTTTAGCGGTGCGACCAGCTTCAACCAGAACCTCAACACCTGGGACACGACCAGTGTCACGGACATGAGCGGAATGTTCGAAGGCGACACGGCGTTCGACGACGCGGGCGTGGCACTCGTCTCGGCTCCAGGAATTGGCTGGGACACGACCAACGTCACCGACATGGACGACATGTTTGACGGCGACACGGCGTTCAATCAGGACCTTGGCACATGGAACATCTCCAAGGTCAGCAATCTCGCAGACGCGCTCGACTCGACGACGATGTCAACCGCAAACTTTGATGCGACGCTCGCCGGCTGGGCAGACGAAGTAGTAGTTCCGTACGTCACGCTCGGCGCTGCTGGCCTCACGTATGACAACTACGGACAAGCGGCGTTTGACACGTTGACCGCGTCACCTGATTACTGGACGATCAACGACGCCGGTGAAGTTGCCACGGTGGCGACGCCACTTACGGTCACCACTCTCTCGGGCACGGTGGGCACTCCCCTCACGCTCGCGACGACGGGCGGCTCAGGACTGGGCACCATCACCTTCACCGCCTCGAACGGCACGGCGACCGGCTGTGTGATCAACGGCGATGAACTCACCGTCACGACTGCCGGCACCTGCACCGTCACCGCGACCGAAGCGGCGACCACAACTACCGCGGCGGTCTCATCAGCGCCGACGACGATCGAGTTTGCTTTGGCCACCACGACCATCCCGGCTCCCCTCACGCTGGGCTTCGCTCCGAAGAGCCACACTCTCGGCAGCGGTGATCGCCGGGCGATTACGGCCCTCAGTAACAAGCTTGAGGCCGGCGCTACCGTCACCGTGACCGGTTACGCCCAGCACAACTCGACCCTCGCTCGCGAGCGTGCCAACGCAGCGGCCGCGCTCTTGCGCGCCGACGGTGTCACTGTGCGAGTGGTTATCTCAGGTCAAGTTGCGAACAAGGTGGTCATCACCACGACTGCTCAGTAGGACACCGCTCGATGCCACTGACATCATCCGCGCCGTGATTGCCGCCCCGATGATGTCAGTGGCTCGACACACGAACCATCACCCACACTCGAGGCGGACCGTAAGGTCCGCCTCGAGTGCCGCGGCAGTGCGTTCCGCGACGGCGCGCTGCGCTTCCAACGTGCCGTCTTGCGGTGGCGTCAGTTCGAGGTAGGCCTTCACCTTCGCCTCCGTACCCGACGGTCGCACGATCACGCGACCGAACGAGCCGAGCTCGAAGACGAGACCTTCGGTGGGTGGCAATCCCTGCCAACCCTGATCGAGATCGATGACGCCGCTTACCTGAACGCCTCCGAGTGAGTCTGGATTCGATGATCGGAGCGATTCGATTCGCTCTGCGATTTGATCGTGCGCGGTTGGTCCTTCAGCGCGAAACGAAAGCTGGACGGTTCGATGAACGCCGAAACGACGCTCGATCTCGTCGATTCGATCGATGAGGGTTTTCCCTTCGCGCGCTACTTCGTGGGCGAGGCGCGCCACGGCGAGCGCCGCGGAAAGCCCGTCCTTGTCGGAAACGCTCGGGTCCACGGCGTATCCGAGCGCTTCCTCGTAGCCAAATCCCAGCACGCCGTCACCCGCGGCTCGTGCGATCCACTTAAAGCCCGTAAGCGTCGTCGCACACGCGACGCCAGATTCACTCGCCAGCTTCGCGAGCAGTGTCGACGAGACTATGGATGTCGCCATCCACTGACCCTTCACCTTGATCTCGTCAACCAGAGACGACGCCAGCAGCCAGCCAACTTCGTCACCTCGAAGAACACGCCACACCGACCCATCGTGGACGGCGACGCCTAGGCGATCAGCATCGGGGTCGTTGGCAAGAATGATCGTGGCGCCAACAGCGCTCGCCGCCTCAATCGACAGATCGAGTGCGCCCTTCTCTTCGGGATTGGGAAACGGCAGCGTCGGAAAGCGTGCGTCGGGGGCGAACTGGCGCTCGACTCGCGTCACGCGGCGATAACCGGCGTCGGCCAACAAGGAAGCCATGAACTCCCCGCCGACCCCGTGCAACGGCGTGTAAGCGATGGCGAGGTCACTGCCACCCTCGGGGCCAAAGCGAGCCACCATGTGCGAACGGTAGTCCTCCAGCACCTCGTTTGGTACCGACCGATGACCTGATGCGGAACGACTTGCGAGGGCCACCTCACCCGCGCGCTGCGCATACCGTTCGACGATCTCATCGTCGGGAGGAATGATTTGGGCACCGTCGGACGCGTAGAGCTTGTAGCCGTTGTCCTCGGGCGGATTATGGCTTGCGGTGATCATGATGCCCGCAACCGCGTCCAGCGCCTTCACGCAATAGGGCACGAGCGGCGTCGGGAGGGGCGACGGCATTTCGTAGACCACGGCTCCCCCGCCCAGCAAAACCGACACCACTTCGTCATTGAACGCTTCCGATCCTCGTCGTGCGTCTCTGCCGACAATGACCCCGCGTGTCGCATCGAGTCCCTTTTCGTTGAGCCACGCGATCACCCCGACGGTCGCACGACGCACCGTCGCGCGATTCATGCCCGCGGGTCCCGCCATGACCGGACCGCGCAGCCCGGCCGTACCGAACGCGAGGGGTGCGCGAAACCGACGCTCCAACTCTGTCTCGTCGTCAGCGTCGAGCAGCGTCTGGAGCTCGGCGCGGTCGTGCTCGTCAGGGTCGAGGTCAATCCAGCGGCGAACCTGTTGTTCCAGCTCTGCGTTCACAGGTTGGGCAGCACGTTGGCGAGCAGCACGCCGAGCGAACCCGCCGCCTGCTGTCCGGTCTCCAATACCTCGAGATGGCTGAGCGGTCGTCCTGCGACGCCGGCTGCGAAGTTCGATACGAGGCTGAGCCCAAGCACGTCTGCGCCGAGGTGGCGCGCAGCGATCGACTCGAGCACCGTCGACATGCCGACGAGCGACGCGCCAAGAGTGCGCGCCATCACGATCTCCGCAGGCGTCTCGTAGTGCGGCCCCCGCAGGCCGAGGTAGACGCCTTCAGTGAGCTCGGGGGCGACGCTGCGAACGATCGCACGCAGGCGCTGGCTGTAGAGATCCGTGAGATCGACGAACCGCGATCCGTCTTGCTCTGGCGGCGGCGGGCCCTCCAGTGGCGAGGTACCGGTCAAGTTGAGGTGATCGCGAATCATCACGACGTTGCCCGGCGACACGGACGGATCGATCCCCCCGCTCGCATTGGTGAGGACGATCGTTTTCGCGCCGGCAGCGATTACGGTGCGCACCGGGTGGACGACGTCGTTCGCGCTGTGGCCCTCGTAGAGATGGACACGACCAGAGATCAGAGCAACGATCCTGCCCGCGACCTCGACCGTCAATATCTCACCGGTATGACCCGCGACGGTCGGCGTCGCGAAGCCGCTCAACGCGGACGTCGCGATGACGCTCGTCGGTGCCCCGAGCGCGTCGGCGCCCTCCTTCCATCCCGATCCGAGGACGACGGCAAGGTCATAGCGCTCGACGCCACTTCGTTCGCAGAGCTGCGTCGCGGCACGCTCGGCCAGCGTAAAGGGGTTCTCCACTACTGCCCGATCGTATGCCACACGGTGGATGTCTCAATGAAGGCGCGCAGTCGTCGAAGCGGCGCTCCGGATCCATCACGCAGCACACGCTTGATGGAGGTCGCGGCCGCGAGCGCCAGTTCATCGGCGAAGTCCTCGTCCACACCCGCGAGATCGATGCCGTCAACGTCTTCGTGGCTGGCGAGGATCGGGGCGAGCTCGCCTGTGACGCCCGTGATGATGTTGAGCACCCCGGCAGGAAAGTCCGAGGTCGCGGTCATCTCACCGAGCAGCACCGCTGGCGTTGGTCGACGCTCGCTCGCGACGGCGATCACCGTATTACCCACGCAGATCGGTGCGAGCACCGCGTCGACGAATGCCTCGAGCGACGAGTTCTGATCTGCGAGCACGCCCACGACGCCGCTCGGCGTTGGCACCGAGAAGTTGAAGTAGGGACCGGCGACGGGATTGGAGGAGCCAAAGACCTGCGCGACCTTGTCGGTCCACCCCGCGTACCAGACCATGCGATCGACGGCTCGCGCGACGCTCTCGCGAGCCGGCTTGGGTTTGAGGCCCTCGGCCAACCCGACGTGCTCGGCGAGCTCCTCGCGACGAGACTCCGCCATCTCGGCGAGGCGGTAGATGACTTGGCCTCTGTTGTAGGCAGTGGCGGCCCACCATTTTGCTTGCGCGCCGCGCGCTGCCACGACGGCGTCACGAATGTCTTTGCGCGAGCCCTGGGCGACATTCGCAAGAAACTCGCCCTTTGCGTCCGTGACCTCGTAGCTGCGCGCAGACTCCGAGCGAGGAAACGCTCCGTTGACGAGCAGTTTGTAGGTCTTTCGAACGTCGAGGCGGTCAGACATTGAGGTACGCCTCGAGGCCGTGACGACCACCCTCTCGCCCGAAGCCCGATTCGCGTACGCCACCGAAGGGACTCGCGGGATCGAAACGGTTGTAGGTGTTCGCCCAGATGACGCCCGCGCGAAGGCGCTCGGCGACCCAGAGTGTGCGACTGCCCTTCTCGCTCCAGACGCCGCACGCGAGTCCGTAGTTCGTGTTGTTCGCCTTGGCGACCGCCTCTTCGGGCGTGCGGAAGGTGAGGACCGAGAGCACGGGACCGAAGATCTCCTCTCGCGCGATGCGATGCGACTGGGACACGTCGGTGAACACGGTCGGCGCAAACCAATAGCCCCGATCGGGTAGGGCGCATGAGCTCGCATAACGAGTCGCGCCCTCGATCTCGCCGTACGCACTGAGTTCTTTGATGCGCTCAAGCTGGGCTGCGGAGTTGATTGCACCGACGTCGGTGTTCTTGTCAAGCGGATCGCCGACGCGCAGCTGATCAACGCGCCTAATGAGCCGACGCACCACTTCTTCGGCCACTGACTCCTGCACCAGCAGGCGCGAGCCCGCACAGCACACGTGGCCTTGGTTGAAGAAGATCCCATCGATGATGCCTTCGATCATCTCGTCGATAGGCGCATCCTCGAAGACGATGTTCGCGCCCTTGCCGCCGAGCTCCAGGGTGAGGTGCTTGTGGCTCGAGGCGACGCGCTGCTGGATGAGCCGACCCACGTCCGTCGATCCGGTGAAGGCGATCTTGTCGACGCCGGGGTGATCCACGAGCGCCGCACCGGTCGAGCCATCGCCCGTGACGATGTTGACCACACCGGGTGGGAGTTCTGCCTGCTGGAGGATTTCGGCGAGGATCAGAGCGCTGAGGGGCGTTGTCTCGGCGGGCTTGAGCACGCAGGTGTTGCCGGCCGCGAGCGCGGGGGCGATCTTCCAAGCGGCCATGAGCAGAGGAAAGTTCCAGGGGATGATCTGCCCGGCGACACCGAGTGGCTGCGGATTCGGGCCGAAGCCGGCGTAGTCGAGCTTGTCGGCCCAGCCCGCGTGGTAGAAGAAGTGCGCGGCCGCGAGCGGAATGTCGACGTCGCGCGACTCGCGAATCGCCTTACCGTTGTCGAGCGTCTCGACTACCGCGAGCTCGCGCGAGCGTTCTTGAATCAGACGAGCAATGCGAAACAGATACTTCGCGCGCTCGGCGCCGGTCGTCTTCTTCCACACCGTCTCGTACGCTCGCCGCGCTGCGACGACCGCGCGATCGACGTCGTCGCTCGACGCCTGCGCCACGTTGGCAAGCGACTCCTCGGTGGCGGGATTGAGCGTCACGAATGATTGGTGACGACTGGGATCCGTGAACTCGCCGTCAATGAAAAGCCCGTAGCTTTCGCGCAATTTGGCGACCGACCGTGATTCTGGTGCCGCGTCATAGGCAAGCGAGCCGAGCGGCGAGGAGGTGAGGTCGCTCATCAGTCGGCGCTGAATTCATCAGGACGGGCGTAGGCGCCGCGACGCTGCTTCACGCGCTGCATCAAGAGGTCGTTCAACAGCGACGACGCGCCGATGCGAAAACGATCCGGCGTGAGCCACGCGGCACCCGTTGTCTCATTGACGAGCACCAGATAGCGCAGCGCATCTTTCGTGGTGCGAATGCCCCCGGCGACCTTCACGCCGACGAGCGCACCCGTCGTCTCGGCGAAATCGCGGGCTGCTTCAAGCATGACGAGCGCGGTCGGGAGTGTTGAGTTCACGCTGACCTTGCCGGTCGAGGTCTTGATGAAGTCGGCGCCGCCCAACATGGCGAGCCAGCTGGCCTTTCGCACATTGTCGTACGTGGCGAGTTCGCCCGCTTCGAGGATCACCTTGAGGTGAGCGGCACCGCAGGCTTCCTTCACGGCAACAACCTCGTCGTAGACGAGACCGAGCCGTCCCGAGAGAAAGGCACCGCGGTCGATGACCATGTCGATCTCGTCGGCACCGGCTGACACCGCGTCACGTACGTCCAGCAATTTCACGGGGAGCGAGGCGCGCCCGGAGGGAAAGGCAGTCGCGACCGACGCCACCTTCACCGACGAACCCCGCAGGGCCGCACGGGCCTGGGCGACGAGATCGGGATACACGCACACCGCGGCCACGCTCGGAACTGAGTCGTCGAGCGCATCGGGCCGACGGGCCTTGGCGCAGAGCGAGCTCACTTTGCCGGGCGTATCGGCGCCTTCGAGTGTCGTGAGGTCGACCATCGATATCGCGAGATCGATGGCGGTCATCTTGGTCGACTTCTTCAGGGAGCGCGTCGCAAGCTTGGCCGCTCGAGCCTCCGCACCAACGGCGTCGACTCCCGAAAGCGCGCCGAGCAGTGCGCGCAGCTGCGCTTCAGATTCGACCGTCGGCCTCGTGAGGACGGAAGGCAGCCGCACCCCTCGATCTTCAGTAGTCACTAGCCGAAGCGGCGCCGAACTCACGTGGCCGAGGCTAGCAACCTGGCCTCAAAGGATGCTGGAGTCGACGTCGAGGTACGTCGGGAGCTGGCCCGCAGCAACGCGGTCGCTGAGCGAGGGCGCTTGTGCATCCTTGTCGCTCATGATCGCGGGATCTTTCAATCGCCACGGAATGTCGAGCGCCTCATCAAAGGGGTTGATCTCGAGCTCCATCTCGGGATTAAACGGGGACGAGAGCAGATACGACAAGGCAGCGTGCTCGCTGCGGACGCAGAACCCATGGGCCGTGCCCGCGGGCAGCAACACCGAGCGCTCTTCGTTCGCCGCGAGCTGCACCACCTCGACGCGACCGAACGCGGGCGAGCCCACCCGCACATCGACGATCACGTCGTCCAATTCACCGTAGGCGCACGTCACGAGCTTCGCCTGGCCTTCGGGAGCAATCGAGTAGTGCAGTCCGCGCACCACGCCGCGACGCGACATCGAAAGATTCGCTTGCTCGATGGCAAAGCTGATACCCAGTGCATCGAGGTCGGGTCGCTTGAACCATTCGCGAAAGAAACCGCGGTCGTCACCCCAGACTGCGGAGTCAAGCACGTACGCGCCGGGAATCGACAGTGCGGTTACCTTCACGTGCCCTCCTTCAGCGGCCGCCACCACGACTCATTTTCGCGGTACCACTTGACGGTACGTGCGAGCCCTTCGTCGAAGTCAACTTCTGGACGATAGCCCAACTCATCACGAATCTTCGACCAGTCGACGCAGTAGCGCCGATCGTGACCGAGGCGGTCCTCAACCGGCTCGATCATGGATTCATCGGTGCCGCAGAGCTCGAGCAGCGCGCGCGTGATCTCCACGTTGCTCAGTCCCTTGCCGCCACCGATGTTGTAGATCTCTCCGGCGCGTCCGCTCTCTAAGACGAGGAGGAGTGCTCGACAGTGATCGTCAACGAAGAGCCAGTCGCGCACGTTCAACCCGTCGCCGTAGAGCGGCACCTTTTGCCCGTCGAACAGGTTCGTCACGAAGAGCGGTATCAACTTCTCGGGAAACTGTCGCGGACCGTAGTTGTTCGAGCAGCGCGTGACCATGACGTTCATCCCGAAGGTGCGATGGTAGGCCAATGCGGCAAGGTCCGAGCCGGCCTTGCTCGAGGAGTAGGGAGAGTTCGGTTCGAGCAGATGATCTTCTCGCCACGCGCCAGATTCGATGCTGCCGTAGACCTCATCCGTCGAGACGTGCACGAAACGCTCGACGCCACGTCGCTTCGCGCTCTCGAGGAGCTGCTGGGTGCCGAGCACATTGGTCTCGTAGAAGACTTTGGCGCCGGTGATCGAGCGGTCGACGTGGCTTTCGGCGGCGAGGTGCAACACGGCGTGCGCGCCGTCGAGCACGTCGTCGGTGACCTGTTCGTCGGTGATTGAGCCCTTCACGAAGCGAGCACGCGGATCGCGCAGTGCGGTCTCTACGTTCTCGAGTCGACCGGAGTAGGTGAGGGCATCGAGCAGGACAAGCTCGTCGTAGCCGAGTCGTTCGGCTTCGCCGAGCACCATCTCGCTCAGTCGCGAGCCAATGAACCCGGCCGCTCCAGTTATCACAACTCGCATCAGGAACCTTGGCCTTTAAGCAGGAGATTGAAGACTTCTATACTAATGGGGTGCGGGGAATCATTTTGGCTGGTGGTACCGGGACCCGCTTGCACCCTATTACTCGGGCCGTATCGAAGCAGCTGTTGCCGATCTACGACAAGCCCATGATTTTCTATCCGTTGAGCACCCTCATGCTGAGTGGGCTTCGCGAGATTCTGCTCATTACGACTCCTCACGATCAGGAAGCATTCTTTCGACTGCTCGGCGACGGCAGCCAGTTCGGGATCCGACTGGCCTACGTGGTGCAAGACCAACCAAACGGACTCGCCGAAGCCCTCATCCTCGGCGAGAAGTTCTTGGACGGCGACAAATGCGCGCTCATCCTCGGTGACAATCTCTTCTATGGTCCGGGGCTCGGCACACATCTCCAACAGAACACCGACGTCACTGGTGCACTTATCTTCGCCTACCAAGTCTCGGACCCAACGGCCTACGGCGTGGTCGAGTTCGACGCGGCAGGTTCGGTCATCTCGATCGAAGAAAAGCCCGTAGCGCCCAAGAGCAGCTACGCCGTACCCGGTATCTACTTCTACGACGAGCGAGCATCGGAGTTCGCACACCAGCTCTCTCCGAGCGCGCGCGGCGAGCTCGAGATCACCGCGCTCAACAACGCCTATCTCGAACGCGGAGAACTACGCGTCGAGGTGCTCTCGCGCGCGACGACCTGGCTCGATACCGGCACGCACGAATCGCTCTACGAGGCCGGCGGACTGATTCGCACCCTTCAGCACCGCTCCGGTATGCGCATCGGCGATGTGGAGCAGATAGCGCGCGACCAGGGCTGGGTCTAGCTTCTATCCGACTGAGGTCGATTTTGGCGCATGTCGCCATCGCGTAAAGTGACCGTAACCACGTGTCGAGGAGCAACCATGTCCATCATCACCCTTCCCCAACCGCGTCGCGTTCTCGCTGACCTTGTACCGGCGTCCGTGCTCGCCGAAGTCGCGCTCGTTGTCGGCGCCGCGGCGCTCGTCGGAGCGCTCGCTCAGATCTCGATTCACTTGGGCTTCACGCCCGTGCCCATCACCGGCCAGACCTTGGGCGTGATGTTGGCCGGTACCGCGCTCGGTTGGCGCCGCGCCGGCGCCGCCATGGCGCTGTACATGGTCGCGGGAGTCGCGGGCGTACCGTGGTTCGCGAGTCACGCGAGTGGCTACCCGAGCGCCACGTTCGGTTTCCTCATCGGCTTCGTCATTGCGGGAACGGTCCTCGGCTGGGTTGCGGGTCGCGGCGGTGACCGCACGATCGTGAAGGCCTTTATCGCGATGGCCGTTGGCGACGCGATTGTCTTTCTCATCGGCGTGACCTGGCTCGGCTTCGACCTGCACGTCAACGCGGGCACCGCGATCTCCCTCGGATTCACCCCGTTTATCGGTGGCGAGCTCATCAAGGCCGGTATTGCCGGAGTCGCCCTGCCCGCATCATGGCGCCTCGTCGACCGCGCCACCAAGGCGAAGCAGTAACGCCCTAGCGCGCAGGTACGTCGAGGCCGAGTCGCCTCGCCTGATCTCCATTGATCATGCGCTTATGCGCGGTCAGCGTCGCGCGATCCAGTCGGCTAGCGCGTTCTGCGACGTCGAGCGCGTGGGCGAGCACGTCGCCCTCGAGCGCGGTTGCTTCGATGATGCTCGCCGCGAGCGCCTCGGGGCCGGTGTAACGCCGGGCGGTGAGGACGGCATCCGTCGCCGTCGCGAACGGCATCCGATGACTCACTGTTGAGAACGCTCGATCGTTGATCGCGATACCAATCTCCGCCTCGTTCAAACACCAATACCCGCGGTCCTCGCGCATCACTCGGTAGTCGAACCCACACGACAACATCGCCCCGGCAGCAAACGCGTGCCCGTTGATCGCCGCCACGGTGTAACCCGGAAAGACCATCAGACGAGCGATCGTGAGATTGAGCGCGTCCATGGTCGTGGCAAACTCCGGAGAGCGGGCGGCGAATCGATTGAGATCCATGCCGTTACAGAAGTACTTGCCCACGCCGGCGACGACCAACGAGAGGGGACCCTCGATCGATTGGGCCTCGTCCAGGGCGCCGTTCAGCTCGGCGAGCGTGTCCACGTTGACCCGATTCTCGTTATCGTCCCAGTTAAGAACGGCTACGGAACCTTCGCGCTGCACAGTGACACTCATCGCTTCAGCATATGCAATCGTCAAATGCCGCTAGTAACTTGAAGGCGTGAGCGATGAACTTGACATTCCAGAGCCCGACGTCTCCGAGGAGCACCCGGTCTCCGAACACTGGATCTGGGTCGGGCCACACCGCCCACCGAGCCCTCGCGTCCTCTTCGAACAGATGACCTCGGGCTGGGCGCCTGACGAACTCTCAAAGGACGTACATCCCGCAGCGAGCTATTCCGCCAGTCGACGCGGCGCGCTCGCAGCGCGCTTCGCGGACCAGACCATCGTCGTGCCGACGGGCAACTTCAAGGTTCGCGCTAACGACACCGACTATCGCTTCCGGGCCGGTAGCGACTTCTTCTATCTCACCGGTTGCGAGGAGCCCGACGCGGTGCTCGTCATCACCCCGGGGGATCCGCCTCGCTCCACACTCTTCATTCCGCGCCGCCGTGACGCCAGCACGCACGAGTTCTACACCGACGCCCGCTACGGCGAGATCTGGGTCGGCGCACGCCGTGGCGTGACCGAAGCCGCCGTCTACTACGACATCGAGACGGTCGCGCTCGAGGACCTCGAGAAGTTCCTCGTCGAGCTCGACGCGAGCACCATCATCACCTTGCGTGGTTTCGACGCTGACGTCGACGCACTGATTGAACCCTCCGAACGCGACGAAGAGCTGGCCATCGCGCTCAGCGAAATGCGACTCGTGAAGGACGACTTCGAGATCGAACAGCTCCAGCGCGCCGTCGACGCGACGGTGAAGGGATTCGCTGATGTCGTGCGCGCGTTGCCCAGTGCCGTGGGACGCGGCGAGCGCGTCGTCGAGGGTATCTTCAACCTGCGTGCGCGCGTCGAGGGCAACGACATTGGCTATGACACCATCGCCGCGAGTGGCTCACACGCCACGACGCTGCACTGGATTCGCAACTCGGGCTCCGTTCATTCCGGTGACATGTTGTTGCTCGACGCCGGCGTCGAGAGCCACGAGCTGTACACGGCAGACGTCACGCGCACGATGCCCGTCAATGGGACGTACTCCGCAGCGCAGCGTCGCATCTACGACCTCGTTTATGAAGCCCAGAGTGCGGGCATCGCGGCAGTGAAGCCCGGCGCCAACTTCATGGACCCTCACGATGCGGCGATGAAGGTGCTGGCGCAAGGTCTCTACGAGCTCGGCATCCTGAAAGAAGCGCCGGAGGTGGCGCTGCGCAAAGATCGACAGCTCCACCGGCGCTACACGTTGCACGGGACGAGCCACATGCTCGGGATCGATGTGCACGACTGCGCCAACGCACGCAACGAGTTCTATTGGGGCACTCTGGAAGAGGGGTACGTCCTCACAGTCGAACCTGGTCTCTACTTCCAGGCGAACGACCTCACCGTGCCCGAGGAGTATCGCGGCATCGGCGTACGCATCGAGGACGACGTGCTCGTCACGGCGACGGGGTCAAGGAATCTCTCCGCGGCGCTGCCCCGCTCCGCTGACGAGGTGGAAGCGTGGATGGCGGCCCAGTGGGCCGAGGGACCGACCAACCTGGGTCTCTAGCTCGGCGACTATTGCGCCTTCGCGGTGGACGCTTTCTCTTCCGCGGCAACCCGTCGCCCGAGCATGTGGCCTATGTGGTGAGCCATGAATCGTTCGGCGGCCTCTCCGTCGCCACTCGCTAAGAGATCGAGGAGGTCTTCGTGCTCCGCAGCGGAGCGCAAGATCTCCTCGCTGGGGTGTTGATCGGCGACGCCGATCGTGCGGGTTTGTCGGCGCAGTTCCGCCACCAGCTCAACGAGACGCTGGTTGTCGGTCAGGGCGAGCAGTGCGCCATGGAATGTCGCGTGCGCAACGAGATATGCCTCACGGTCGCCGTGCGCCGCACTCTCGGCGATGCGAGACGCCATCTCTCGATACGGTTCGAGCGACTTGGTCCGCAGTCGTTCGGCCACGAGCGGCATGGCGGACGCTTCGAGCCAGCAGCGAAGTTGGGCAATCTCGCGCAGGTCCCGTGCGCTCACCTCGGTGACCTTAAAACCCTTGTTTTTTACCGACTCAACGAAGCCACGGTCTTCAAGATGCAGCATGGCCTCACGAACGGGGGTGACGGACACCGAAAATTGAGCCGCGAGCACCGGAACCGAGACCATCATGCCTGGTTGAAGTTCTCCCGAGATGATGGCCGACACGAGTGAGCTTTCGACGCGAGCCCGCAGACTCGCCGGCGGGAGCAGCTCACTGATCGTCGGGTCTTTCAGCATGTCCACCCCCCCGACGATACCCACCGTGAGGCACGTTGCCGGGGTAACACCTCATACCGGACTTTGACTACGTGGTCTCAAACGGCGCCGTTCTGGGGCCCGTCAGGGCGTTTAGGCGGTAGCTCCAGGGCTGGCGCCAGGGGTGCGGTGGGCGCGATACGGCAATCTCACCTCATCACCAGGGAAAATGTACGACACCCTGCGAAACGGGCGAGAAGCCCCGTTTGCGGTTAACCGAGCACGCGCAGCGGTATCGCACGTGGTCCGCGAACCTGCCCTTGCGCCCAGGTGACGCCCGCCGGATCGGCGAGCTCGAACTGCGAATAGCGCGCAATGAACTCCTCGATCGCGACGCGCATCTCCATTCGCGCGAGGTTCGAACCGGCGCAGCGATGAATGCCCAGTCCGAAGGCCGCATGTCGATTGATGGCTCGGTCGACAATGAAAGTGTCCGCATCGACGAATGCCTCCGGATCGCGGTTGGCCGCAGGAAAGCCGAGCAGCACCCAGTCGTCTTTTTTCATGGGGCATCCGTAAAAGTCGAAGTCTTCCTTCACGAGACGCGCCATGGTCACCGGGGCGTAAAAGCGCAGAAACTCCTCGACCGCGAGGGGCATCAGGTCAGGCTCGTTGACGAGACGCGCGAGGTCGCTCGGGTTCTTCGCGAGGTGCCAGATCGCTGCCCCAATCGCGGACCACGTCGTGTCGATGCCCGCCACCAGCGTCAGCACCATAGTGCCGCGCACGTGCTCCAGAGGCAGCTTCTCTCCGTTCATTTCAACGTTCAAGAGATAGCTCGTAAAGTCGTCTCGCGGATGCGCGACGTGATCGTTGATCTGCGCCTCCAAATACTCCGCCATCGGCATGAAGAGCGGACCGCGCTCTTCGGGAGAGAGATCGACGAGGTCCAGCACGACGTGGACAAAATCGCGGAAGAGATCTTCGTCCTTTTCGGGGAAGCCGAGCATCTTGGCGATCACGCCCGGGGAGATAAACTGCGCGTAACGCGCACCGGCGTCAAAGACCCGCTCGTCGCCCAGCGCGTCAAGATGCTTGCGGCACAGCGCACGAACTTGGGGCTCGAGCGCTGCGACGGGGCCGGGCGCGAAGGCCGGCAGAATCAGTCGACGAGCCAGCCGGTGAAACGGCGGGTCGGAGGTGATGGGCGGCGCTCCCCCGATCGGGGCCACCGCATTCGGCGGGAACTTGTTGTTGGAGATGACGACCGATCTACTGGTGAAGTGATCGACGTCATTGGCAATCGAGGCGACCATCTCGTGGGTCGTCGGAAACCAACCGCCCGCGTAACGATCGGTGTGGGCAATTGGACAGCGCGTACGAAGGTCTTCCCAGATCGGATACGGATCGCTGACCCACGCGGGGTCGGTGTGATCCCAGTCAGTTGCAAAGTCTTCGACAGGACGCTTCACATCCGCGTCGTTCGTCACTTCAGCCAAGTACGCGAATGGGAAGGTGGCGAGGTCCGCGAATCTGGCCCTGCGCCCAGGTCACCGCATCGGGGTCCGCGAGTTCGAACGTCGGGTAGCGCTTGATGAACTCTTCGATCGCGACGCGTAGTTCCAGGCGCGCCAGATTCGATCCGATGCAGCGATGGATGCCAAGGCCGAAGGCGACGTGGCGATTCTCCGCACGATCGATGATGAACTGATCGGCGTGTTTGAAGACGACCGGATCGCGATTCGCTGCGGGAAAGCCCAACAGGATCCAGTCGTACTCCTTCATGGGACAGCCCAAGTACTCCATGTCTTCTTTGACCAGACGAGCCATGGTGACCGGTGCGTAGAAGCGCAGGAACTCTTCGATCGCGACCGGCATCAGCTCGGGCTCGTTGACGAGACGGGCCAGGTCGTTCGGGTTCTTCGCGAGGTGCCACAGCGATGCACCGATTGCGCCCCACGTGGTGTCGATACCAGCGACCAGGATGAGCACCATGGTGCCAAACACGTGCTCGACGGCGAGCTTCTCGCCACCGATCTCCGCGTTCAACAGAAACGTCGTGAGGTCGTCACGAGGATTGGCCTGGTGGTCCTCGATTTGCGCGACGAAGTACGCCTCGATGGGCTCGAACGCCTCGATGCGCTCCTCCTCGGACAGGTCAACCGACTCGGTGATCATGTGCACGATGTCGATGAACCTATCGGTGTCCTCTTCGGGAAAGCCGAGCATCTGACGAATGACCGACGGAGGGATGAGTCGCGCGAAGTCCCACGACGCGTTAACGATCTCCTCGTCGCCGAGTCGTTCGATCAGACTTTGACACAGCTCTCGAATCTGGGGCTCGAGCTCATTGATGACGCCGGGCGCGAAGGCGGGCAGAATGATCTTTCGCGCCATCTGATGAAAGGGAGGGTCCGACGTAATCGGTGGGGCCACGCCGATCGGCGCGGGCAGCGCTTCTTCGCCGGGACGACCTTCGTCCATGATGACCGCGCGACTCGTGAAGTGCTCAGTGTCCTTCGCGATCGTCGACACGCCCGCGTGCGTCGCAGGAAACCACGCGCCGCCGTAGCGATCAGTGTGGGCGACGGGGCAGCGCTCGCGCAGATCCTCCCAGATTGGATACGGATCATTTACCCACGCCGCATCCGTGTGATCGAAGTCGGTCGCGAAATCTTGGACGGGAGGCCTCTCGGTCATGACGACTCCTCAATGAAGATGGCGTGCTCGGGGCAGTTGGCTTGAGCGAGTCGCGCCAGCTCGATGGTCTCGGAGGTCAAGGTGCCGTCACCACGTACGACTCCGTTGCCGAGTTCATCAAAATCAAACAAGCCCGGCGCGATGGAGAAGCAGCGACCCTGCCCCTGGCAGAGATCGGCGTCGATGACAACCTTCACAGTTCCCCCTACTGTCGAACTAACGCCGACATTACTACCCGGTAAACACCGTCCAATCGGCAGAAGGAACGGACTCCTACCCGCCGAGCGTCTCATCGACGAGCAGGCGAGCAGCGCGTTGGGCCGGCGTCGACACGCTGGCGTCTCTATCCATCCACGCGGCGATCGATGCCCCGTCGTAGAGCAGGTGCAACTGGCGTCCGAGGGTCTCTGGGTCGCGCGCGCCGGCCTCGCGGGCCAGCCCGACGAAAAGAGCCAGCAGCCACGCCCGAAATTCGTCCGACTCATCTTGGACGAAGCTTCCGGGAGACGATTCCGCGCTCGCGGTCATGAACGCGCAACCTTTGAATCCGGGGACAAAATTCTCCCCCTCGATCTCGAAGATCCCCGTCAAACGCTCGCGTGCGGTCTCGAAGCGTTCATTCAAGAGACGTTCCATGCGCTCTTGGTTGTGAAGGTGGCGTTCGCGTAGATAGACGCGAACCAGCTCGTCCTTGGAACCAAACGCGCTGTACAGCGTCGCCTTGGCGACGCCCGCACGTTCAATGACGCGATCGATTCCCACCGTATGAATGCCCTCTTCGTAGAAGAGCTCGTCAGCGGCGCGCAGCAAGCGCTCGCGAGCACTGACTTTGACAGATTCAATCGTCACGACTTGACAATACCAGACAGATCTGTCTAGATTGTCGGCAACGAACAGACTGGTCTGTCTACTAAGGAGAACAGCATGGACAACAGTAAAGAACTGGCAGGGCTCACCGCACTCGTGACGGGCGCCACATCGGGCATTGGTCGCGCCATCGCGCGTCAGCTGGCAAGCGAAGGGGCCGACGTCATCGTCCAAGGTCGCGACGCGGCACGCGGTGAGGACGTCGTCAGTACCATCGTCGCAGACGGCGGCATGGCGCGATTCGTACGTGCAGACCTTTCGAACCCGACGGAATTGGATCAACTCACCGCAGAGGTGGGCGAGATTGACATCCTCATCAACAACGCCGGCACGTCGTGGTTTGGACCCGCGAACGAACTCGATATCGACACCTACGACGCGATGTTCGTCGCCAACGTGCGCGCTCCGTACTACTTAGTCGCCGCGCTCGCGCCACAGATGGCCGCACGCGGCGCAGGCAGCATTGTGAGCGTTGGCAGCATGGTCGGTCAGGTGGGCCTCCCCAACTCCGCTGGCTACGCCGCCACCAAAGGAGCGCTCACCGCGATGACTCGCGCGTGGGCCGCCGAATTCAGCCCGCGCGGGGTGCGCGTCAATGTCGTCTCACCCGGTCCCGTCTACACGCCGATGGCGCCGCGCGAGCGCACGTCATCTCTCGGTGCGACGACGCTGCTCGAGCGCGCGTCGAGCGCGGAAGAAGTTGCCGAGGTCGTGTCGTTTCTGGCGTCCCCGCGTGCGAGCTACGTAACGGGCACCAACGTCGCTGTCGATGGCGGACGGACGGCCGTCTGATTGTCGAACAGTCGCTGTACTCGCCCGGGATCTAATTGACGAGCCGGCCGATCTCGCGCGCGACTGCTTCCAGCGGTTCGGCGTTCCCTTCCGCTCGACAGAGGATGAGCGCGCCTTCCATCGCGGCGATACTCAACGACGCGACGGACGACGCGCGTTCCGCGTCGAGCCCGGCGGTGCGAAGACGAGCCGCGAGCGCGTCGATCCACGAACGAAACGCGTCGCGCACGATGGTCATGAGGGGTTCGTCCGTACCGGTATCGATCGCCACGCCGGCGACTGCGCACCCGATTGCGCCATTCGAGGCGATGACCGCACGTCGCCAGAGATCGACGAAGTGTTCGAGCACCGCTTGAGGAGTGTCAACCGGTCCAATTGCCAGGTACCCGAGGATCTGACCGCTCGTCCAGCGCACGGCCTCTTCGGTCAGTTGCCGCTTGCCGTCGGGAAAGTAGTGATAAATCGAACCCCGAGGTGCCCCGCTCTCGGCGAGCACATCGGTGAAGGAGGCACCCGCGACGCCTCGGGTCCCAATGAGCGCCGCCGCGCAACGGATCATGGTCTCTCGTGTGTCGCTGGCCATCATGTTCTCTTGACTATGACGCCCGTCATAGGGCATACTGACGTGTCTATGACGCCCATCATATTGACCGCGAGGAGACCAGTATGCCCATGATCGATGTGTACGCCACCGAAGGCACGTTTACGGACCGACATCAATTGGCGGTTGACCTCGCCAATGCAGTCATGCGGTGGGAGAAAGTGCCGCCGCTCAATCTCTTTAAGAACAACACCGCGGCCTTCGTGCACGACCTCGGTGCTGACGCCATTGCCAACGCCGCCGGTGAGAACAACTACGTACGGGTCCAGGTCCTCACACCGGTGGGCGTACTCGATCGAGACAAGCAGCTCGGGGTCGTTGCGGAGCTCACCGACATCGTCGCTACGGCGGCGAACGATCCGACGTTGAGCGCTCGCACGTGGGTGCTCATCACCGAATCACCCGAAGGTGGGTGGGGCATCGCAGGCCATGCAAACACCGGCGCCGATATTGCCGCCTCGGCGCGACGCGAGCTTGCAGGCGACTGAACACTCCCCCAGAGCAGCCTGACTCAGGCCGTCTCGATCTCCTCACGAGAGATCCCAAGGAAGTACAAGACCGCGTCGAGATACGGCACTGACAACGCGGCGTCGGCGTGTTCTTGGACGACGGGCTTCGCGTTGAAGGCAATACCGAGACCAGCGAGCGACAGCATGTCGATGTCGTTCGCCCCGTCGCCAACGGCGACGGTCTGCTCGAGGGGCACACCGACCTCGGCGGCGAAGCGCTCGAGTGCGCGAGCCTTGCCGGCGCGGTCGATGATCTCGCCGAGGATCTCCCCCGTGAGCGCCCCGTCCTTGATTTCCAAGCGATTCGCCGCCATATGCGTCACGTTGAGCTCCTCGAGCAAAGGGCCGAGTACCTCGACGAAGCCACCGGAGACAACTGCGGGCACGTATCCGAGACGCTGCAAGGTACGCACCAAGGTCCGCGCGCCGGGCGCAAGGCGCAGTGTGGAG
>DASZLS010000074.1:0-11821 GCA_035552255.1 Acidimicrobiales bacterium
CCCCGACCAAACGTCGTTGGCCGAGCGGCGTTACATGCAAGCGCCGCAACACTCCAGATGAGCGTTCGAAGCCCGTCGCGATGGAGAGCGCGACGAGCGAGGTTGAAAGAACGCAGAGCGCGAGGATGCCCGGCGCGATGAAGTTCACCCGATGGGCAGTGGGCGACGTTGTCACGTGCGCCAGCGAAAAGAAGATAAGCAGCATGACCGGGATGCCGATGGTGAGCAGCAAGGTCTCGCCCCGACGGATCGTCATCGCCACCTCCGCGCGCGTCTGGGCGAGGAAGGCCTTCACGAACGCGCCTCACTGCGCTCGTCGGCGATGAGCTCGAGGTAGCGCTCTTCGAGTGAGGCGCGCGTGCGAAGTGACACCATGGACAGACCGACGCTCGCCAAGAAGTTGGTCACAATGGCAATGCGCTCCGGAGTTGAGGCCACCGCACAGCGCAGCTGTAGGGGATTGTCGAGCACGACCTCACAGTTGAGTCGCTCGGCGAGCGCGCGGGGATCAATCGGTCCCGAGGACTGGACGATCATCTCGGGCTCGCCCGCGAGATCGTCGAGCGAGCCTTGCACGAGTACGCGACCGCGGTGCATGATGACGAGTCGGTCGGCCGTGCGCTCGGCTTCTACGAGCTCGTGAGTTGTGATGAGCAGTGCGCAGCCGCGCCCGCGTTCGGCCGAGATTAGGTCTCGAATCACCTGACGTCCCTCGGGATCGACGGCCGTCGTCGGTTCGTCAAGCACGAGCGCGCGCGGGCGCCCGAGCAGCGCCAACGCGAGGAGCGTGCGCTGTTGTTCCCCGCCGCTCAAGCGTCGCCACGGCGTCTTTTGGCATGCTCCTAGCGCGAGGAGGCTGAGAAGGTCGTCGACGTCGCGCGGCGCCTCGTAATAGGAGGCACTGAGGCGCAGCACGTCACGCGGGGACATGGGCGCCCAGACCCCGCCGCGCTGGAGGAGTGCCCCGGTGCGCGCGACGACTTCACGGTGATCGCGCGTGGGGCTCAACCCGTGGAGGCGCACGGTGCCTGCGCTGGGCTCTCGAAAGCCGAGCACCGTTTCGACCAGCGTCGTCTTGCCCGCACCGTTGGGGCCGAGCAGCGTGACGACTTCGCCATAGTTGACCTGCAGCGTGACATCTTTCACCGCGTGGAGCGGCCCGAAGGAGACCTCCAAATGATTGACGTCGAGCGCGTAACTCATGCACTACGAAGTTAGACGCTGCCTCCGGCCTGACTTTGACGCGTCGATAGGCTTTAGGCATGATTGATCTCGCCCAACTACGCCGTGAGCCCGATGTCCTGAAGGCGGCCCTTGGCCGTCGCGGCATCTCGTCGCGCGAGGTCGACGAGATTGTCGCCCTTGATGTCGAGCATCGTCGCCTCCTGCAGGAGTCCGAGCGCCTCCGCGCAGAGGTGAAAGAGCTGTCTCGTCGCGTGGGGGCGGCCCGGCGCGAGAAAGACCTCGTCACGGCGGAAGAACTCGCGTCCACGAGCCGAGGGCTCGGCGACGATGAGCGCCAAGCGAGCGAGGCGACCGAGCTCGTCGGAAGCCGACTGCGCGACCTGTTGCTCCTGCTGCCGAACTTGCCGGACCCGAGGGTCCCTGACGGGGCCGACGAGAACGACAACGTCGAAGTGCGCCGGTGGTGGGTCGGCATGGACGAGGGTGCACCGTTTCCGACCTTCGCCGACCATCAGCGAGTCGCGCACTGGGACATCGGTCGCGATTTGGGAATCTTGGACATGGAATCGGGCGCGAAGCTCGCCGGCTCGATGTTCCCGCTGTATCGAGGTGCGGGTTCGCGGCTCATCCGCGCCCTCGCGTTCTTTGCCCTTGACCAGCACGCCGACGCCTACGAAGAGATCCGTCCGCCGAGTGTTGCTCTGACCGACACGATGATGTCGACAGGCCACCTGCCCAAATCGGCCGACGACATGTACGCGATCGAGCGCGACGATCTGTGGCTGATTCCCACCGCCGAGGTGCCACTGACGTCGCTGCATCGCGGCGAGATCCTCAACGAGTCCGCGCTCCCCGTGCGACTGACCGCTTTCACGCCGTGCTTTCGCCGCGAAGCGGGGGCTGCGGGCAAGGACACGCGAGGCCTCCTGCGCGTGCACGAGTTTGACAAGGTGGAGCTCTTTGCCTACTGCACACCGGCGCAGGCGGACGAGGCGCAGGCGGACATCCTTCGACGAGCCGAGGGAATCCTCCAGGCGCTGGGGCTCACCTATCGCGTGCTTGACCTGTGCGCGGGGGACCTCGGTACCGCGTCGGCGTACACGATCGACCTTGAAGTCTTTAGCCCCGGCGTCGATCGCTGGCTCGAGGTGTCGTCGGTCAGCTGGTTTCGCGATTTCCAGGCGCGTCGAGCGAACGTGCGCTATCGCACGAGCGACGGATCAACGGCCTTCGTGCACACGGTGAACGGTTCCGCCCTCGCTTGGGCGCGCATCTGGGCGGCGCTGGTAGAGACGTACCGTCAAGAAGATGGCTCGGTGCGGCTTCCCGCCGTGCTCGCCCCCTATTTCGGCGGCGACCCGGTGCTTCGGGCTACGCCTTCGTGACCTCGTAGCGGTAGCCAACCCCTCGGATGGTTGAGATGTGCGAGGGGTTCTTGGGCTCCTCTTCGATGAGGGTACGCAATCGCTTGATGTGCACGTCGAGGGTCTTGGTGTCACCCACGTAGTCGCTGCCCCATACCCGATCGATGAGCACCTCTCGGGTGAGGACGCGGCCGGGATTCTCGAGGAGCAGTCGCAGCAGCGCGAACTCCTTTTTTCGAAGTTTGATCTCCTCGTTGTCCACGAAGCAGCGCCGCGCATCGATGTCGAGACGGATGTTGCCGAGCGTGATGACCTCATCCATCTCGACGTGGTCGTGATCCTGTCGTCGCCGTAGGACCGCTCGAATGCGCGCGACGAGCTCCCTCAGTCGGTAGGGCTTCGTGACGTAGTCGTCGGCACCCAGCTCGAGCATTAAGACCATGTCGACCTCTTCGCTCTTCGCACTCACGATGATGATGGGCACGTTGCTCGTGAGTCGAATGTCGCGGCACACGTCGAGACCGGACTTCTTCGGCAACATGAGATCGAGGAGCACAACGTCGAAGTTGCCTTCCTTGAAGAGCGCCAGACCTTGATGACCGTCGGTTGCGGTCGCGACCTCGAAACCCTCGCGCTCAAGCCCTACGGTGAGGGCGTCCACGAAGGACTCTTCGTCTTCGACGACGAGAATTTTTATGCGTGGTTCGCTGGATGGGCGTTTGGTCATTGAGGATTCAGCGGCAGTTCGAGGGTGAAGGTGGAACCTTCGCCTTCGCGAGAGTCTACGAGGACCGTGCCGCCGTGATTCTGTGCCACGTGGCGCACAATGCTGAGTCCGAGTCCCGTGCCGCCAGTTTCGCGAGCACGGCCCGGATCCACGCGGTAAAAGCGCTCAAAGATCCGCTCCAGGTCCTTTGCCGGTATGCCGACCCCGTGGTCGCGAACCTCGATGTGCACGCACGCCGCTGCCGTCTCGCCCTCGGGGCTCTCGACAGCATTGATCCGATGAATGGAGATCTCGACAGTGCCGGCACTCGGCGAGTAGACGACGGCGTTCTCGAGCAGGGCGTGCAGTGCCGAGGTCAGTTGGCGGCGGTCCCCGAAGACGACTTGGTTCGTCTCGGGTTCTTCGAAGTTGATTTTGACGTCGTGCTGTTCGGCAGCGATGCGAATCCGCTCAATCGACTCGGCAACGATGAGCGAGACCGAGATCGGTTCGCGGCTCGGGGAGCCTTCGCCTTCGATGCGCGACAGATCGAGCAGATCTTCGATGATCCGGTTCACGCGAAAGGCCTCATTGTTAATTCGCTCGGCGAGGCGCTGGGCGACCGCGGCGTCGCGCTCAAACTGGAGCGTTTCGGCGAGCAGCCCGAGCGCCCCCATGGGCGTCTTCAGCTCGTGACTGACGTTGGCAATGAAGTCTCGGCGAATGTCCTCGAGGCGACGGCGCTCAGAGACGTCTTCGATGATGGCCAGCACGCCCAGTGAACGTCTCCCGTCATCGATGACAGTCGCACGGATCGTGAGCGTGCGTCGGGGCGGCCCGTAGATGTCGATCGTTCGCTCCGCGACTCCGTTGGCCCAACCTTCGGCGAGGATATCCGTGACCGCCTGGGCCGCGATGGCCTCGCCGTAACGGCTCACCATGAGAAGCTCGGCCTGCGTGTTGCGAAAGATGACGCCGCCCGTCTCGTCGCACAGCACGAGCCCAAGCGGAAGAGAGTCGAGGGAGCGCCGCAGACGAACCGTCTCCGCACTCGACTCGCTGACCGCATTGTGCGCAGCTCCGGTCACTTCTTCGAGGTAGCTCAGCGCGGACTCGACCTTGCCGTCGTCGCGATGGGGCTCGACGGCAAGTCGTGAGGCGAGGGCCGTGAGGCGCTGGGCGATGGCCCGATGTCCGCGTTGGCGAAAGAGGAAAATGCCGATCAAGACGCCCACAAGAAGCACCCCGGCGCCCGCGCCATAGATCCCGGCCGTGGGCCACTGGGAGAACACGTTGTTAGTCAAGGCAAGCAGCACAGAGCCATTCTCGCAGACCTAGCCCAAGAACGGTGCCGACCGTTGTGGGCCCCTATTGAAAGCGAGATCGCCATGATGCTGGCCACCGTAAACCTCAATCCCTCGACGTCAGATCTTCCCGGCGGCGCTGCCCTGCAGTCACTCGCCGACGGCATCGCGGGCTGGGCGCTCATCGGCGCGCTCGTCGCGCTCGTGCTCGGCGCCATGCTCTGGGCGATCGGGAGTCACACGCAGAACATGCATCAATCGTCCCAGGGTCGTCGCGCGGTACTTTCGTCGCTCGTCGCAGCCATCCTCATCGGTGCCGCGCCGACGCTCATCAACTTCTTCTTCAACACGGGACTCAGCGTCCACTGATGAGCCACCTCTTGTGCGTGTTCTCGCCGACGTCGTGCGTGACGGCGCTCGGGAAGTCGACATTTAACGACCTTTTCAACGCGCTGACGAGCTGGGTGCTCGCAAGTGTTCAGTGGATCCTGACCTCGGTCGGGAGTGTGCTCACGAGCGCGAGCGAACCGTCG
Organism: Acidimicrobiales bacterium; assembly: GCA_035552255.1. Lineage (GTDB taxonomy): Bacteria > Actinomycetota > Acidimicrobiia > Acidimicrobiales > RAAP-2 > RAAP-2. The sequence goes on from DASZLS010000074.1 coordinate 5,093, forward strand.
GTGGTCCTGAGCGGTGCGAAGAGCGAATTCACCACGTTGCTCGTCGCCTCGCCGGTGCTGATGATGCTCGGCCTCTTGGTCGCCACCCTCCAAGCGCTGCGCCACGGTGACACGTCGGCACTCTGGCGCGTCTACCTCGGGGTGGCGCCGGCGTGCGTCGCCGGGATCGCGCTCGCACGCCCTGTAGCGACGCTGGTACTTGAGGCGGTGAATCAGCTGTCGACGACCGCAGCGGTGACCGTGGCGCAGCACGAGATCACCCTGGCCAAAGGACTCGAGAGCCTGACACCGACGACGCCGGGCTTTGGGGTGTTCATGCTCGCGGGCGTGGTGGTCCTGGGCGCCATGCTGCTTTGGTTCGAGCTGATCGTGCGCGTCGTGGTCTTGACATTGTTGCTGGTTCTCGTACCCGTGGTGGTGCCGCTCGCGACGTTTCCCTCGCTACGTCGGATAGGTTGGCGCCTCGCCGAGACGTTCGTCACGGTCGCAGCGAGCAAGTTCATCATCGTGATCACGCTCGTCCTGGGACTCGACGAGCTCACCGGCTCGTCCGCGACCGAGATCATCGCCGGTGCGGTGACGCTGCTCTTCGCGGCGTGCACCCCGTACTTGGTGCTTCGTGTTGTCCCCATCATCGAGCAGTCGGCACTCCACCAATTCGATGGGATTCGGAGCCGCGCGACGCGCGCCGTCACAAGTGCTCCTTCGTCAACGGCGGGCCAGATCGTCCGGTCCCTGGCTCCCGATGTCGCTTTGCCGGACCCACCAGAAAAGGGTCCGGACCTGGGACTTGACGCGTGGCCCGGCGTACCCGAAACCCCGATGCCAGAGAGCGACGGCGATCCACCTGCGCCACCAATCGGGACGCCGCGTCGACGCGGGGGTCACGTGGTCTACCAACACGACGACAAGGGACCCTTCGTGGGGTGGCACTTCGATGAGTGAGGATCTTGGACTCGGCGAAGCTGACGCCGACGCGCGTTGGATTGGCGTGCGTCGCCACCAAGCGATCCTCGTCGTCATCGGTTTCGGGCTCGTGAGCGACTGGATCATCAGTACGCACGCACCGTGTGAAGAGCTCGTCGCCGGCATCGTGCTGATGGTCTGCGCCGCGCCCGCGGGTGACGGCCTGACGGTAGGCGAATATCTGCTCGTGGCCGCTCGATTCGTTGCGCGCTCGCACTGGTTCGAGCTCACCGCGCGTGAGCTGGGCGATGACGTGGTCCTCTGGGCGCGAGGCGAGGTGGCATTTCGTGGTTACGAACTTATCCATCGAGGGCGGCTTGATCTGTCGGGACGTGACATCGTGATTGCTGAAGACCTCGCCGGCATTGCCGACGCCGCGAGCGCGGCGCGAAGCGGCCAGCACTTCAGCCAACATGTCGTGAACCAGAAGGAAACCGTCACCACGCTCCTCTCACTGCCCGGGGAAGTGGCCGTGCCTGAGGGTTGGCGTCCCAACTCAGGGCTCGCGCGCCGCGTGCTCGGCGCCGGCGAGTCGACCTCGCACCGCTTTCTCGAACGATTCACGTATCTGCGCACATCTCGTGATCTCGTGCGAGTCTTTCGCATTCGGGATTACTCATCAGTCCCACGTACCCGCGCGCTGCTCGAGCAGACTTTGCGTTCCACGGTCCCCTTCGACCTTGCGGTTCATCTCGACGTGGTGGCGGGTGCCAAGGCGCAGCGCCTCGCTGCTCGGGCCGTGCACCGTGTGCGCAGCGACGACGTGACGTCCTCAGCGGCCGGGTTCCGCCGCACCGCTCGAACGTCAAGGAACTACGAACGTCTTGCGCAACGAGAGGTACTCGTCGCGAGTGGAAGGAGTCTGCTGCGACTCGCGGTCTTCCTCGTCGTGCGCGGCGACTCGCTCGAAGAAGTGCAGGAGCGCTCTGCGCGTGCGTGGCGCAGCGCACACGACGCGGGGTTGCGTCTCGAGCGGGGGCGTGGTCGTCAACTCAGCTGGTACGTCGCACAGCTGCCTGGAGGGCCGGGCTGGTGAGGCCGTGGACACATTGGGCGACCTCGAGCGATCTGGTGAGTTTGCGTCTTCCGGCTCACGACGCGGGGACGGGTCTCGAGGGAGAATCGCTCGGCGAGGCGCAGTACGGCTCGTCTTTTGCTCTCGATGTCTTCGACGCCTACGGTGCGGGTCTGGTCTCCAATCCGAACGTCATCGTGGCGGGATCGATTGGCGCGGGCAAGAGCACCATCGTGAAGATGCAGATCGAGCGCGCGCTGCGTCGCGGGCGTCGTGCGGTCGTGATCGATCCGAAGGGCGAGTATCGCGACCTGGCGCTTCGACACGGCACCGTACCGGTCGCTCTCGGGCGTGACGGGTGGTGCAGTCCGTTCTCCGAGGACGATCGAGAGAGCCGCGACTTGCTGCGGGCCCTCTTTGCCAGCGCGCAAGGCACGCCGTTATCGAGCGATCAACATTTCGCGCTCGACGAAGTGTGGCAGCAGCTCGACTCCCCGCGTCCTGCTCGAGTTCTCCGTGCGCTGTTTGAGCACCTCTCTCCCCACCTGGAATCGACGACTCCGAGCGCAGAACGTTCACTCGCGTTGATGCTGTACCGATTCGTTCACGGCGACCTCGCGGGTCTCTTCGACGGATCTGGCGAGCCGCTCGTCTTCGGGGGTGACCTCGTGGTGGTGGATCTGTCGTCACAGTGGTCGTCGAACTCGCTCTCCGTCGCGGTGTTGAGCGCCGTCGCTGCCGCCCAGCAAGTGGTTGCTCGTAGCGACGAGTTGGGTTACCTCGTTATCGACGAAGCGTGGGCGCTGCTCAGTGACTCGAACGCGCTTCGTTGGCTGCAGGGCTCGTGGAAGCTCGCTCGAGCGCGAGGGTTATCGCACGTGATGGTGCTGCATCGCTGGAGCGACATTGCGGCAGCGGGCGGCGCCGGGAGCGTCGAGCGCGAACGGGCCCGGGGGCTGCTGCGCGAATGCGAGACCTCGTGGCTCTTTCGTCAGCCGCCCGACGAAGCGAACGAGATGGCTCTGGCCCTTGGACTTCGTGACCACGAAGAGCGCTACTTGACTGCGCTGCCGAAGGGCGTTGCGCTCGTGCGGTACGGCTCGCACCGTTCGATTGTGCGCGTACGGCCAGACGAAGTCGACCGGACGTTCATTGACACCGACGCGGCGATGAGGCCCGCGTGAATGATCGACCAACCCTCGGGCGTCGGTACTGGAACGGAATCTCCTACGGCCCTCGTGTCACGATCGCGCCGAAGAGCTCTCTGCTCATTGTGGGACCGACGCAAGCAGGAAAAACCTCGTCGCTGGTAATGCCAGCACTGTTGCGCTGGACCGACGCATTGGTGGTGACCAGCGTGAAGAACGACGTGATCGAAGCAACGTCCCAATGGCGTCGTGAGCTGGGCGAGACGCAGATACTTGAGCCCGGGCTCGATGGCGGGCTCACGTGGAATCCTCTCGAAGGCGTGACGACCGTGCGCCACGCGCTTCGTGTCGCGAGAGATCTCACCGTTGGCTCGAACGACCGGGGCGACACCGAATTCTGGAACAGCCTCGCAACGAAGTTGGTGGCGGGGCTCATGACACTCGCGGTCCAGCGCGGCGACACCATCTTTGACGTCGCGCGGGTCGTCGAGAGCCATGACGTGGCGGGGTGGCTCGGCGAGCGAGAAGCATCGCTGGCCGGGGACTTCGTGCGCAACTTCCTCGAGCATGACCGAAGGACACTTGACGGAGTGCTGACGACGGCAGAAACCATGCTCATGCCGTGGCGTTTCGAGCAACCGCTCGCTCGGGTTCGTCAGGTCGTCGATGGCGCGAACACCCTCTATCTCTGTAGTCCGCGCGGCGAACAGCGCCACTATGAGGCGCTCTTTCGTGGGGCGCTTCGAATGGTGCTCGAAGAGCAGCAGCGCAAAGTCGATGAGGGAACCTCTCGCCGATTGCTCATGGTGCTCGACGAGGCGGCGACCGTCGCCTCACTTGATGAGCTGGACCAGCTCGCCGCGACCGTCAGCGGTCTCAACGTCACGCTTGTCACCGTCATTCAAGATTTCGGCCAATTGGTTGCCCGATGGGGTCCCAAAGCCTCGACCATCGTCAACAACCACACAACTCGGGTCGTGCTGGGTGGGCTCGCTGATCCAACGGTCGGCAAGTACTTGCCGGAGCTCGTCGCGGGCAAGCCGGATGCCCCAGCAATGCCTTTGAGGCTCCGTCCGCGAGGCACGGCGATGGTCGTCGCGGGGAACGAACGCGTCTTTCACGTTCGCCTTCGCCCGTGGTGGAAGGATCGCAGACTTCGCGACCTGGGAGTACGCGCAATGTAACTACGATCGATGGCGTGGCTTATCAATCGTTACTGCTTCAGGAGCAGATATTTGCGATCGATATTGGCGCGACGAACATCAAGTTCTCGCACGTGAACGACCTTGGCATCATGGTCCGCGGATTTCGTCGTCGCCCCACCCCGTACCCGTGTTTCCCCGCCCGTCTGGTCGAGTTCTTAGAGGAACGGATCGTGAAGAGTGGATGTCGACGCGTCGGCGTGGGCTTTCCTGGTGAGTTTCACGACGGTCACGTCGTGCATCCGGGCAACCTCTCGCGACCGGGCGGGGTCGCGACCGAGAAAGATCCCGAGCTCGACGCCCTCTGGACGGGCTTCCCCCTGCAAGACGTCCTTCGCGAGAAGACCGGCCGCGACGTGCGCGTCGTTAATGACGCGACGATGGCGGCACTGGGTTGCATCGAGGGTCACGGTGTCGAAGTCGTCTTGACACTTGGCACGGGGCTCGGTCTCGCACTCTCGATCGACGGGAAGCTGCAGCCCGTGCGCGACGTGGGCGCCGAGATCTTTCGCGAGAATAAGACCTACGACCAGACGATCGGGGAGCGCGCTCGATCGCTGGACGAAGCGCGTTGGAACCCGACGCTCGTAGAAATCGTGAAGGGCTTCGCCGAGGAGTTTCACGCGTCGACCGTTCACCTGGCGGGCGGCAACGCCCGTCGCGTGTTACCGAGCGAGTTCGAACATCTGCCGTTTCGAGTGGTGATCAACGGCAATGATGCACCAATGCGTGGTGCAGCTCGCCTGTTCGCCGACCCGCCGCCGTTCTAGAGATCGGCTTGCGCGGCCAGGTCGACCGCCCCCATGGCAAGCACTCCCGCTTGGACGCGGCACGCTCCATCGTCGATGGCAAAGTCGGGGCTGTGATGCATGCCGCTCGATCCGTCGGCGAGTGCTCCTCCGACGAAGAGATAACAGCCCGGGACGCGACGTAAGAACTCGGACACGTCGTCGCTGGGGGTGACGGGCGGAAAATCGAGCACACCCTCTGTGCCAATGACGCGCGCAGCGCTCGATCGAACCACTGCGGTCACGTCAGCGTTGTTGACGACGGCGGGCGTGCCCACGTCGAGCTGTAGCTCGCACGTCACCGTGAACGTACGTTCGACGTCGTCGAGGAGTGCGCGAAGTCGCGCGAGCGCCTCCTGCTTTTGGTCCGGGGTGAAGGTGCGGAGCGTTCCGCGAAGGAGTGCTCGCCGCGGAACGACGTTATTAGCGGTACCCGCAGCGATGACCCCGGCCGAACACGCGCACGCCGTTCCTTCGAACACGAGACCTTCGGCCACCTCAGAGAGGCGTGGAGCGATCTCACTGACGGCGAGCACCACGTTGCCTTCGATCGTCGACATTGCACCATGGCCGCCGCGACCGCTGATGTCCACACTGAGCGTTTGACCGTCGCTCATCATGATGCCGGAGCGCAGCGCGACGATCCCTACCGGTGCGAGTGACGTGACGTGTGCCCCAATTACGTAATCAACCGGATTGTCGATCAGTACGCCGCCGTCGATCATGGCGATGGCGCCGCCGATGACCTCCTCAGCGGGCTGGAACAACAAGGTGAATTCGCCGGCCAGCTCGTCGCGCCGTCGAGAGAGAATCTCTGCAACGCCGAGGAGACTCGCCGTGTGCACGTCGTGACCGCAGGCGTGCATGACGCCATCGATCACCGACGTGTAGGAAAGGTCGCGCTCCTCGTTGACGGGCAGTCCGTCGATGTCGGCGCGAATCATCACCTTTCGCCCCGGACGCCCACCCACAATGCGCGCTACTGCACCGGTCTCCGTCGGACACGCCCGAATCTCGAAATCGAGCGATGCGAGCCGATCTTTGATCACCTGAGTAGTGCGAAATTCCCCGAAAGCGAGCTCGGGGTGGGCGTGGAGGTCGTGACGGAGATCGATCATCGAGGCGTTCACTGTGTCGAGCAGTTCTGGTAAGTCCTCAACGAAGTTGTCTGGCATAGTCGAATGGTACTGAGGGTCCCAGATTCGAGCCGAACCAAGGTCGGATAAGATGGTCCCTCAGCAACAACGCGGCTGTAGCTCAGCGGATTAGAGCATCGGTCTACGGAACCGAGGGTCGGGGGTTCGAATCCCTCCAGCCGCACTTTTTGACCTAGACCCCAAATGGCGGTCACGTGTTATAAGAATTTGGTCGTGATCTACCCGGAGGTAGTCATGCCCAAGCGTTACCCGAAGAGTTTCCGTAATCAGGTCTGCGAGCGATTGCTCGCCGGCGAATCAGTGAAGTCGCTCGCTGAGGAGTTGTCGGTGTCTGCCCCGACGCTCTATCTCTGGCGACGACAGAGCGAGATCGATCACGGCCTGCGCCCCGGGGTGAAGAGCATCGACGTCAACGAGCTCGCCCGAGCGCAGCGCACCATTGAAGAGCTCGAA
>DASZLS010000075.1:0-1740 GCA_035552255.1 Acidimicrobiales bacterium
GAGCGATTGCTCTAGCTGAGAGGTCGCGACCCGACCGGCCGATAGACGGGAGCAGCGAGATGCCAATGATTGACGTGTACGCCCTCGCAGGGACCTTCAGCGACACCAAGAAGCTCGCGACGGACCTTGCCGCGACCTTGATGCGCATCGAAGGCGTTCCCGATATTCCGATGTTCCGACAGAACACCTCGGCATTCATCCATGAGTTTCGCGTCGGAAGTGCCAGCAACGTCGAAGGTGACGACACCCGCGTGCGCGTGCAGGTACTCACGAATGCCGGAGCCCTCGATCGGGAGAAGCAACTCGCCGTCGTCGAGGAGTTCAGCCAGCTCGTCGCGAAGGCAGCCGGGAACGACGACCTCAAGCAGCGGACCTGGGTCCTGTTGACCGAATCTGTCGATGGAGGTTGGGGGCTCTGGGGTCACGCGCACACGAACGCCGAACTCGTCCAAGCGGCGCGTGACGAGATCGGTCGGCTGAAAGAGCATTAATCCGTTACACGAGAAAGGCAGTTCTGGCATCAGCGCCGCGACTGCCGCGAAACTTTCGGTCATGTCCAACGACACCTAGATCGTGCCGCCTTTAGCGGTGCTCGACGCACCGGCAGCCGTTAATTCGAGCAGAGCACTTCCGTCAACAGTGCAGCCACCGCAGTTTGTGAATCGCATTCGATCTCCCCGATTGAATGGAGTGGCAGGGAAACTAAGGAAGACGCGGCGGCAGTAAATACTCAAAACGAAGTATCTCCGATACCGTGATCCCGTGGAGAACAACCCGGGCGGTTGAAAGTGGCGCTCGAGAGCCCGTGGGAGCCTGCGTTGAAGGTGGTCGGCGCGATTGCCCGAATCGACGACCCGTCGAACTTTGGCCTTGAAGCGCTCAAAGCGCTGTCCTTGGCGGTTCCCTTTGACATCGGTTCGTTTAACGAGATCGACCTGGAGTCTGGCCGCGCGGTATTCGTCGCATTGCCCAACGACGAAGACCTCGACGACGACGAGACTCGTGACGCGTTCCCCCGCCTCGTGCGACAGAACCCGATCCTGCAGTATCAGGACCGGACCGGCGACGGGAGCGCTCGACGCCTCTCCGATTTCCTGTCAACCGAGGCACTTCATCGCCTTGAGCTCTACCAGCGGGTTTACCGGCCTCGAGGGGTGGAGTTCCAGGTGGCGATCGCCCTCGCGACGAAGCGCCCCCTGGTGATCGCTTTCGCCCTCAACCGTCGCCACACCAACTTCTCCGAGCGCGAGCTCGGCATCCTCGATATGTTGCGGCCCAATCTTGTCCAGGCGCACCGCAACGTGCAGGCGCTGGGGGCGCTGCACGGCATCGACGGAGCTCTCGCCGGGGTCGGCAAGGCCATCGTGGTGCTGGACCCGCACGGTGGGGTAGCCCACGCTCCGGCGTGGGCTTGGCTTGCACTCGAACGGCATTTCGGCGAGATGACGTCCGGCAACCTGCCAATGCAGGTCGCAAATTGGATCGAACAAGAGCGCGAGGGCGTTCTCGACGACGGCCGACCGCGGATCCATCAACCACTCGTCAGCGCGATTGACGAGGAGCAACTCGTGGCTCGTTACGTGCCAGGCGTTGAGGGGCGCCCGGACGTCTTCGTACTCGAGGAGCAATCACCCGAGCGTGGCCTCGGCGAGCTGAGACGTCTCCATCTCACCCCGCGGGAAGCTGAGCTGCTCTGGTTGTTGATGAAAGGAAAGACGACGGCGGAGATCGCAAAGGACC
>DASZLS010000076.1:0-20944 GCA_035552255.1 Acidimicrobiales bacterium
TTCCATCTATATAACTCACAGGTTATGATGAAATCATGACGACGCTCACCGCATTCGATGTGTTGTCAGAACCGAATCGACGACACATTCTCGATCTTCTTCGCGCAGGCGAAAGGCCGGTCGGTGAGTTGGTGAGTGAGCTCGATCTCAGTCAGCCCGCGATATCCAAGCACCTTCGGGTACTTCGGGAGGCGGGATTGGTCGAGGTGCGTGCCGACGCGCAGCGACGTTTCTATTGCATCAGTCCCGCTCCGCTGGAAGCACTTGACGACTGGCTCGAGCCCTATCGCATCTTTTGGACGAGCCATCTTGATCGTCTGGAGTCCCACCTTGACGACAGGAGGAAATGATGAATGACGCCTCGATCGCTAGGGAGAACGGTCGTCCCGCAGTTCGCCTGGAGCGCCATCTGGTCGATCCGCCATCGGTGGTGTGGGCAGCGCTGACTGACCGGGAGCAACTTCGAACGTGGTTTCCCTGCGACGTGGTGGTGGCGGGAGGCGAATGGAAAGTTGGTGCCACGATCTCGTTCCGATTTCCCCCAGAGGTCATTGACATGACGCTCTCTGGTGAGGTGCTGGTAGTCGAGGAACCACGTCGGCTGGCTTTTCGTTGGGGGGACGAGGTGCTCCGATTCGAACTGAGCGTGTCCGATGGCGGAACGCTGCTCGTACTCTTTGACGAACTTGATCCATCTGCCGCGGCTCGGAATGCTGCAGGTTGGGACGATTGTCTCGACCTGCTCGCGGGTCTCGCTCCTCAGCCCGACGGATGGCAGTCGCACTTCGAAAGGTATGAACGTGCGTTCGAGCCAGTCCTGGGTCCTCAAGAAGGACCGCCCGCCGGCTACAAGGGAACGTGATCGCATTGCGATTGGCAGAGAGTCTGTCTGCCAATCGCTAAATGACTGCGTTCGAAGAGCTCTACAACGCCTCTCCGTCGAGCAGTAGCTCCACGTCGATGTTGCCTCTCGTGGCATTGGAGTAGGGACAGACTTCGTGGGCGCCCTGAATGAGATCTACCGCGACGTCTCGATCGCTCACCGCTGGCATCGAAACGTTGAGTGTCGCGCCAAGCTTGAATCCTCCGTCACCCGTTGGCGACAGGCTGATCGCTGCGTCAATGGCGACCTCCCCGATGTCTTCAAGGTGTCGACGACGCGCGACTCCTCCGATGGCACTTTCAAAGCAGGCGGCCCAACCCACCGCAAAGAGCTCCTCGGGATTCGTGCCTCCGCCCTCGCCACCCATCTCTGTGGGTATGCGGAGGTCGACATCGAGCTCTCCGTCGGTCGTGCGGCCGTGGCCGTTGCGACCGCCAGTGACGTGCGCATTCGCCGTATATAGAACCTTCGCCATTGCTCTTCCTCCTCGCGGTGATGACAGATATGACCCGGAGAGCCGTTATGACTCGACTGCGGGTCTTACCGATTCCTATCACTCGCAAGCGGAAGAGGAAAATTTCAAGAGTCACGCCAGTCCGCGCGTTCCACGTTTGAACTACAGAACGGCCTGGTGGTTGGTTGGGCGTGCCCAAAAAGCCGTGCGAGGATCAGTAACACGATTGAAGAATCGGGCGGCGAATGCACAATCGGTCCCTTTCGAATGCGCTGATCGTCAGGGTTGTGCAGAAGTTGTGAGTCTATTGACCGACGCCCCGGAGTCGCCTGGTGAACTTAACGAAGTGAGCACGAAGCGAGGGGAACTGTGAATGAACGCGGTCCAGCCACCGTTTCGGACGTTCCCTCGAACATCAGTTCAGTTTCGTCGAGGACAGGATTTAAGCGACGAATAAATGACGGCCAAGTCGGACTCTTCGCGACGTTCGCCATCGTCATGTTGGCCGCAGTGGTCTTGATTGGTTTGGTGTTGGGTCTCAGTTTCCGAAGTCAAGCGAACGAGCGGGGACTCGGTGAAGGTAGGGCGGAAGCTCTGCTGATGGCAGAGACGGCCGTCGGGCCAGAGCTGAACGGTCAGCCTCTCAGCGAGGGACTGAGTCCGACCGAAACCGCCGACATGAACCGTCTCGTTGCTACCTCAATCAGGAGTCGTCACGTCTTAAGGCTCCGACTGCGCGATCTTGCGGGCAAGGTCGTGTTCGCCAGTGACGGTGAGGGTCTCCACGCAACCGCGACGAAAGACGACCGCGAAGAGATTGATGACGCAGCTCACGGCGCGACCGTGGGACGACTGACCACCCTCAACGCCGACGACCCGAACGACGTGCTCGGACCCGCGGTGGTCGAGGTCTATCTTCCTCTCGTCGCCGGAGCCTCGAGTCACCGAGTGGGAGTCCTCGAGGTGTATCTGCCCTATGCCCCCATTCGCAATGACGTCAACGCCGGACTTTCGAGACTGTATCGGTACCTCGCCCTGGGTCTCGGTCTGCTCTATCTACTGCTCTTCGCCATCTCCTACGTCGTCGGACGTCGACTGCGCCGACAGGTCAAACTCACGACGTACGTAGGCGAACACGACGCACTCACGGATCTGCCGAATCGCACCCTTTTCCAGAAGAAGAGCGAGGAAGCGCTGCAACGAGCAAGAGAGCTGGGCTACTCCGTCGCCGTGACCGTCGTTGATCTCGATCGCTTTAAGGAGATCAACGACACACTCGGTCATCGCAACGGCGACGATCTACTCGTCGCGTTGAGCTCGGTCATGCGTTCGCAGCTTCCCGAAGGAAGTGTGCTCGCGCGGCTCGGTGGCGACGAGTTCAGTTTTGTACTGAATGTCGGTGCCGAACTCGAATGCGAGCTGGAGGAATTTCGCACCGCGGTCGCCACCGAGGTCTTGATCGATGGAATACCCCTGTCCATCGATTCGAGTGTCGGATACGCGATTTTCCCCGAAGACGGAGAAAACTTGGATGATCTCATGGCGCTCGCAGAGATCGCGATGTACGCGGCAAAGGAGCGCCACCTCGGCGTCGCGAGATATAGCAACGAACAAAACCACTTTGTAGCGTCCGACCTCACCCTTATGGCCGATCTCCGATTGGCGATCGACAATCAAGAGCTCACGTTGTACTACCAGCCTCAGATATCGGTGAAGTCGGGCGAGGTTGAAGGGCTCGAAGCGCTCGTGCGGTGGAACCATCCGACCGAAGGATTGATATATCCCGACCGATTCATCGGTCTCGCCGAGAAGACCGATCTCATAGACCGTCTCACGGACTGGGTGATCCAGAAGTCGCTCACCGACGCGGTCAACTTCGAGGCCTACGCCGGAGAGTTGCGAATCTCGGTCAATATTTCAGCGAGGAATCTAAGCAAGGCTGGATTCGCGGCGAAAGTCATTCGCTTGCTGACCACGAGCGGCGTAGCGCCCGCACGACTCGTTCTTGAGGTCACGGAGACCGCCCTTATGACAGATCCGATGCGAGCGGCGCAGTCCCTCGAAGAGCTTGGCGCAGCGGGCGTGCACTTGAGCATCGACGACTTTGGAGTCGGGCAGACATCGTTGAGCTACTTGTCTTCGCTGCCGGTGACCGAGCTCAAAATTGATCGGAGCTTCATCACCGATATGCGCCAGGACGAGGGCCACGCAGCGATCGCCCAGGCCATCATCGACCTGGGCCACAACCTCGGATTCCGTGTGGTGGGAGAAGGGGTGGAGGACGCTGACGTCTTCCGCTCGTTGAGCATCGCCGGATGCGACGTTGCGCAGGGTTACCACTTCGCGCGACCAATGACTGTCGAGGCGCTCCGAGACTGGCTCGTGCTGCACAAAGCGCCGGTGCTCGTCCAATAGGTCTCATCATGCCGACGACACTTATGCGAAGCGATCGCTCTCGGTGCAGGTCTCGCGAAAAGTGCGAGTGTCGATGTTGTGTATTTCTTGTTCGTAAAAGTTTTATTAGATGCGGTTCCGGTCGATGAAACTCGGCTACATCAGCAGTTGGAAGTATCGTCAGATGAGGGGAACGCGAAAGCTGATGCAAGGCGGATTCTTAAGTAGAGATTCGTCATGGGGGGTTGAACGTGAATGACGATCGTGATGTCGGAAACGATCGATTACGCGAAGACGGGCACGCCTCTCGTCGCTGGTTTCAGCTCAGTCGACTGTCGCTCGTCGTTCTAGTCGTCATCGCCGCGGTATCGGTCGCGCTCGGACTCTTGATGCGCAGCGTTGTGGGTAGTGATGAGCAGGCAATCCTTCACGAACGTGCCAGCGAGCTGTCGCTCGTGCTCGACGAATCGGTGCAGAGCATTAGCACGCTGCTCCCCGTGACCGGAGAAGTGGGCTCCTCAGGCGACTCTTCATCATTTCACCTTGTCGCAAAGTCTCTCGTGGGCGGCGGTTCGAGTTCGGTGGCTGTATTCGTCAAGCGGGGCGGAACATACAAGGAGTTTGCCGAGGACGGACGCGCATTATCACCCGCTCTTCAATCGTCTGACCAGGCGCTGCTCAAAAACGCGGCGTCCTCGAGCGGGATTGTCGGGGGCATTGTCCATTTGGGTGCCACCCGCTGGTTGGCCATCGCGGTCGCGTCATCCGACGGGAAGGTAGCCATCGACGAATCGCAGTTAGGTAAGGTCACGCCGCAAGCCCCGGCGAAGGGTTCGCCCTTTAGTGATGTGAATTTGGCGCTCTACGGGTCATCGACCGCAAAAGATTCCGACCTCCTTGCGATCTCCGGGGCACGTCCATCGGGCACGATGGATCGCGAGTTTTTGACGGTCGGCAACGAGAAGTGGCTGCTGTTGACGAGCGCCAATGAGCCCTTGGTTGGATCGATTGCTGCCTGGTCGCCGTGGGCGCTCCTGCTCGGAGGCCTGCTGCTCGCGGGTCTCGTGACCGGTCTCTTGGAAGGCCTCACTCGCCGACGGTCTTACGCGATGCGCCTCGTCGGTGAACGGACGGCGTCTCTCGAAGTTGCGTTGGGTGAGCGTCAACGACTTCAAGAGCTCGCGTCGCGCGCGCGTGAAGAAGCCGAGCAAGCCAATCAGTACAAGAGCGATTTCATGTCGCGCATGAGTCACGAGCTTCGTACGCCGCTCAACGCGGTCGTTGGCTTCGCTCAGCTGCTCGAACTGGATGAACTCAGCATTGACCAACAGGACTCGGTAGATCACATCTTGAAGGGTGGGCAACATCTTCTCAAGCTCATCAACGAGCTGCTCGATATCGCAAGAATCGAGGCCGGCGATATCGCGATGTCGCCAGAACCAGTGCTGGTGAGCGACAGCCTCAAGGAAGTTGTCGGATTGATGCGCTCGCTCGCCGAGCAGCGCGATATACGAATCCATTTCTCCCCCGACAGCTGTACGGAATATGTGCTGGCCGACCGCCATCGGCTCGAGCAGGTGTTGTTGAATCTGCTGTCGAACGCCGTCAAATATAACCGACACGCGGGCTCGATCACCATTACCTGCGAGCACTCGGAGACGACTCGAATGAAGATCAAGGTCACCGATACGGGACTTGGATTATCGAGGGAGCAGCGACGTCAGATTTTCACGCCCTTCGCGCGTCTGGGCGCGGAGAACAGCGACGTGGAGGGCACGGGCATAGGACTCTCGCTCTCGCGTCAACTCGCGGAAGCAATGGGCGGATCGCTTGATCTCGAGTCGGTAGCGGGGGAGGGGAGCACCTTTTGGGTTGAGCTGCCTCTCGCGGAGGGTCCCCTTGATCGCTATGAGCGTCTCAACCACATCGGTCGGACGGATCAGCTAGTGAGCGATGACCCGTCGCGCCACACCGTGCTGCACATCGAAAATAATCTGGCCAACATTAATCTCGTGCAGCGAGTGTTGGCGCGACGTGAAGGGATCGAATGCATTCCCGCCATGCAGGGTCGCCTGGGCCTGGATCTCGCGCGCGATCATCTGCCCATGCTGATCTTGCTGGATCTGCACCTTCCAGATATCAGCGGGGACGACGTGCTCCAGCAACTGCGGCGAGACCCTGCGACTTCAAATATCCCAGTGGTCATGGTCAGCGCCGATGCCAGTCCTGGTCAGGTGCAACGTCTCATGAACACGGGGGCGCTGGCCTATCTGACGAAGCCCATTGACGTCAACGAGCTATTGAGGATTCTCGACCAGTGCATCGAGTCCGAGGTCGAGGCTCATGGTTGACGCCGTTTTCGTCCATCGCCGCATCCTCATCGTTGACGACGAGGAGGCCAACGCCCGATTGATGACCCGGCTCCTGCAGCGTTCGGGCTACCTCGAGGTAAAGGCACTGACGGACTCGCGCCAAGCGCTTGCGGTCGTACGAGATTGGCATCCTGACCTCGTGATGCTCGATCTGCACATGCCTCACATCGACGGGTTTTCATTGCTGAATTCCATCCGGGCGGCGCAGTCACTATTCGACTTCTTGCCGGTCATTGTCTTGACGGCCGATGCGTCGCACGACGCGCTGGTGAAAGCGATGAATGCCGGTGCGAACGATTTTCTGACCAAGCCCGTCGACCTTGACGAAGTGCTGTTGCGCGTGCAGAATCTCTTGGCATTTCGGATTTCACATCAGGCTTTGAAGAGCAGTAACTCGGCGCTCGCATTGACCCTCAGCCAACAGATGCAGCATGATGACGTGCGGTTAGAGGGCCACGAAGATCGAATGACCGCAATGGAGTCGGCGGTCGAGCGCGGACCGCGCATGGTGTTTCAGCCGATCATCGTGCTGGAGACCGGCACAACAGTCGGGGTGGAGGCGCTCTCTCGCTTCGACACCGATCGCCCGACGGACAGGTGGTTCGCTGAAGCCGAAGCACTCGGTCTCGGCGCCGAATTGGAGCTCGCGGCGATTCGTGCCGCGTTTCATCAGCTTGACAATCTCGCCAGCGAGAAGTTCATGGCAGTCAACGCCTCACCCGCCGTGATGTTTGACGATCGATTCGGAGATCTCGTCCGAGGGCATCACCGAGGTCGTGTCGTCATCGAGATCACCGAACACCGGCCCGTCAGTGACTACGAGCAGTTGAGTAAAGTCTGTCAAGAACTGCGGGAGGATGGCGTGCGCCTAGCCATCGACGACGCGGGCGCAGGGTATGCGAGTCTCCGCCACATTTTGATGCTGAATCCGGACATCATAAAATTCGATATTGCACTCACGCACGGGATTGACAAGGATCCGGTGAAGCGGGCACTCGCTGCGTCGCTGCTTCAGTTCTCAAACGAGCTGAATGCGACGGTGACCGCAGAGGGGATCGAATCCGAAGCCGAGTTGTTGACGCTCGCCGATCTTGGCGTTCCTTGGGGTCAAGGTTTCTATATTGGGTGTCCTGGCGAGCTGGAAGGAACGTCGACCGCGAATACGCAAAGTAATTGACCTCTCCTTCTCGCCGATCAATTATTCCGGCGGATCAGACGCCGCCCCGAACTGTCGGCGGGAATCTGAAGGCTCTATATCCAGAACTGAGTTGGAGATGCTGTCCCAATCCGGTAAGTAATCGCGACGAAGTATTCGCCGAAGTGGTTCGGCAAATTGATTGAAATCGTGGTCTTTGGCGGTATCGGTGATCGTTGCCAGCCAACCGACACCGACGGAGACCGAATACAAAGTACGCAACATATATGCGATCCAGAGTTTCTGCGAGACGTCGACCTCGACAGCTCCCGGCAGGAGAACCTCGAGATCATTTATCTGGCGAAAGATGGCAACGCGGATCCTCTGGCTATAGGCAGCCGCCAACATCGATTCGAGAATGAAATTTCGGCGAAGCTCGTTTCGCGCGCTCGCTTCAAATTCGAGTAACCCGGCGATGGAGCCTTCGTCGAGGACGCCCGAGAAAGTTGAAGCCGCGATCCAGCGCGCTCCGATGATGCTGACGAAGGAGTCGGCGAGGAGACCTTCTTTCGAGATATGAGTCTTGTAGATCGCCCCGGGGGAGGAGTTGGCAAGACGAGCGATCCTCGAGACGGTGGCCTGTGCGTAACCGCTCGTCCCCACAGACTTGAAGGTCGCGAACTCCAGCTGGGAATTTAGGTCGTCACTCACTTCCAGAGTGGGTCGATCGTGGCTCTGCGGCGACGCCAGTCGGTGCACCTCCTCGGGGTTGACCAGCAGTAATTCTCTCAAGAGGTTCTCGAGCGCGTCGTAGTAGTCCCCTTTCGGGGAGTATTGGAAGTCGATCAACAAGCGCACCATGAAGAATCCGAACAGAACCATTGAGCGAGTGAAGTGAGCTCCCGAGCTCTCGGTAAGGTCCTTATCGGGTTCGAGGAAATTCGTGATGAATGGTTCCACTTCTTCGAGGAGTGGCGCGATCCGTCGAGCGACGAGCAGAACATGGATCGCCGCTACGTCGAGTGGCTCGCACTTCCGTAGAAGCGAAAGAGCCGCTTTCACATTTTCGTCACCGGGCTTTTCGGCGGCGACCAGCGCAAGATCGCAGATAACTACCGCTCGCGTTCGAAGTGTCGAGGTCCATAAGTCAACCAACAGCTCATTTACATCTTCGAAGCGGGCGTACGCAGCTCCATGAGTAAGCCCGGCCCGCTTGCTGACCTCTCGGAGTGAGAGGTGGTCAACGCCCACCTCTAAAATCTCCTCAACGGCGGCAATACGAAGTAATGCGTCGTTTTTTAGCGCTCGCGAGGTCCTGAACCGTCTTGGATTAGGCACGGCATTTACGTCGCTTCTCTTAGACCTCTGACTCGGTCGTCGGGCGGGAAGGAAGCGGATCCATTGATCCACACACAATTGTACGGCGCGCGGGGCGCCTGTGCGAAGAGAATTTCACCCGAAATGTGCTGTCCGACTCGCGCGGGTAAGTGCATCAATCTGTTGGACATTCACCGCAAACGTAACCCGGCACGTTGGAAGCAGAATTCGTTCCTTGCCTCACATTGAGGAGCATTGCTTAACGATCGGTTCGTGCACTAGGGCGGCTCTTCCTTCAATGCGAGTGAAAGAACCGAGATCGGCCGTGAGGGAACTTCGGGGAAGAGGTCTCGACGAGAACGGTCGAGGTCACCTGTTCAATCGATTGCCTCCCGTCGATCATCACGGCTCCAAGCTCACGCAAATGCTGTTGATCGCGCGGTAGCCATTGGCTGATCTGATCTCGAGTGTCTCCGTCCGCAGTCGCAACCCCGCTCGCTCGATCGATCGCGTCGAGTCTCTCTGCGAGCGTGTCAACATCAATTTCCAACCCAACAATATTGGCAAAGCTGCCGGCGAGATCATCGAGGTTCGCCGCACCGCCACAGACGAAGAGCGCCTCGTCGCCGCTCGACGCGATGAGGTGAGCGAGATGAGTCGGGTTCCATTGCCAGCGGTGAGTCGCGCACCATTCGGAGAGCGCGGTTAAAGGGCTCGCCTCCGTGCGCCCAATGTTTATCCAGCCCGCCAGCGATTCGTCTTCGTCGGCATCTATTGCGAAAAAGCCGCGTCGGCTCAGCTCGCGCGCAACTGTCGACTTGCCCGAACCCGGCACTCCCGTCACCAAGTTCGCTGTCACCATGGGTCGTCCCTCACTTTCGTGAGGTTAACGAGCCTCTCTCGGAGCGGACGGGCTCCGAAAATGGCTCGCACATACTCTTTCGGCATGCGTCGACGGCTCAAGAGAGTTCGTCGCGACGCCCGAATCGCCAGAGCCCCTTACGTTGCGCGTGAAGATCCCATCGACGCAGACCTGATCTGGCGCGACATCGTTTCCCAGTCTGGCAACCACCGAAGAAGAATGGCGCGGTTCAAGGGTTCGGTGAACTGCGTAAAGTCCAACTTCGTCGCCGTTTCGCAGAGGGTGGATATCCAACTCGCGCCGATCAGTGTCGTGATGACCGACCGAATCATGTAGCGAAGACGATCACCTTCATCGTCGTCCAACGCGATGACGATTGGAATGGAGGATTCGAGATTCGTCAGCTGCTTACGGATGGTCTCTCGAATCTTGTCGTGATGCCCCGCAGCGAGGAAGAGCTCAAGCACAAAATTCCTACGCAACTCGCTTTCCTCACTTGATTCCGAGTTCATTGCTTCGGCCAAGAATGTACCGTCGAGGATGTTGGCCACGTCAGCCAGATTCATCCGCTGGGTCCCAAGTATGTCGACGAAGGTGCCGACCACGAGATCCTCCTTGGACTGATGCGACTTGTAAATCGCGGCCGGTGAGCAGTTCGCGCGACGTGCAATTCGAGAAATGGTCGCACCGGTATAGCCGGATCTACCTACGACGCGAAAGGTCGCGTACGCAAGGTCGGCGCGCAAACTGTCTCCCTCGTGAAAGCGGGCTCGAATATCCGGGCGATCGGGCGAGTGGAGGTCGACGACGTCGATCTCTGAGGGGCTGACACTCAGGGACTCAATGAGGAGCTTCTCGAAGGCGTTGTTGTAATTCTCGTCGACGCCGAAATGACTATCCGAATAGAGCCTTGCCATCATCGTGCCGAACAACAGTACCGACCGCGAGAAGATCGCGCGCGAGTCGCCCGTTGTACCCTCGTCAAGCTCAAGGTAATTCTGAATGAAGCTCTCGCACTCTTCACGCAGGATCGGATTCCGTCGAGACGTCAGAAGGAGCTCAATGGCGGCGAGGTCCCGCGCGTCGGCGTTGCGGAGCAGCTCAAAGAGCTCGCCCACGGTCTTCGCGCTTGGGTCCTGAGCAGCGCTGATCGACAATTCAAACATGGCCTGAAGGCGCTCTCGAAGAGTCGAATTCCACAGATCGATGAGTAGCTCATCGGCGTCTTCGAAGCGCGCGTAGGTAGCTCCGTGCGTGAGGCCAGCCGCATGACTGACGTCGCGTAACGATAGTTGGTCGATGCCGACTCTTTGAATTTCGCCAACCGCTGCACTTCGCAACGCGTTGTCGTTAGCAACTGCCTTGGCGCTTCGTTGATTGCGCTGTGCTGTCATTTCGTCCGCTCCTTGTGTTTTGATCCCCTTGCTGAACAGAACCGAAAGCAAAATTCGAACAAACAGTAACTTCGCTGTTCGAAAATTTCCACATGCAAAAATCAGCCGAATTTTGTAATGCGCACGTATTAACTATTCGTCGCGGTGTCTTGCCGAGATGCTGAAAAATGTGATTGTGGAAGCGAGTAATCCGGATTTTTATAAGCGCATTCTCATGACGAACCCCGTCATCAGGAACATAAAGTCAAAAGCAATCGCTTTCAGCTCGAGAAGGGAAGGGAACGACGAGCACAGTTGATTCCCCAGACGTTCTTGCCGATCTAGACGAGCGGACGCCCACGTCGTTCTACTGGAAGCTCACCCTCCTGGCGACGCTGGGCGGCTTCTTGTTCGGCTACGACACTTCGAACATCGGTTCCGCTCTCAACTTCGTTCCGTATCACCTCTCGGGTTTTTGGCAGGGGTATTTGGTAGCCGGCGCTTCTCTCGGCGCGGGTGTGGGCGCCCTGGCGGCTGGGACTTTGACCGATCGCTTCGGTCGCAAAGTTCTGCTCATTACTGACGCAGCTGTCTACGCACTCGGCGCCCTTTTGTCTGCAGTCACTCCTGACGCTGCGGTGTTGCTGATCGCTCGTACGTTCATCGGCATCGCGATCGGTGCTGACACTGCAATCGCGACCGCCTACATTGCTGAGTACGCACCGAAGAATCGGCGTGGATCGCTCGCCATGTTGCAGCAGTGGATGATCACCGTCGGGATCCTCGGGGCGTACATCGTGGCCCTCATTGTCTTGAAGGTAGCGCCCGCCAGTGCGGGCACTGTCGGGTGGCGACTCATTCTTGGGCTCGGCGCCCTTCCTGCGCTGATTGGGCTCGTGCTGCGCACGACGATGCCCGAATCCCCGCGCTGGTTGATGCGTCAGGGTCACTATGACAAGGCGAAAGAAGCGCTTGCCACGTTCAACATCGAAGCTTCCGTCAAAGACATTGAGGCAAGCGCGCGACAACTACATCGTGAAGACGAACGTCAAGAGAAACGGCGGAGCGGCGCGTGGACCCCAGGAGTGAAGCGGGCGCTGCTCGTCGTCAGTGGTTTCTTTTTCTTTCAGCAGATCACCGGTATCAACGTTCCTCTCTATTACGGCCCACACCTGCTCGGTCCGATCTTCGCGGGACACAACTCATCAGTTGTCTCGACCACCATTGCCGGCGTCGAAGTGACGTCCATCATGACGGCCGTGAACGTAGCCGCCACCTTCTTCGCCTTCCGTTACATCGACCGCGTTGGTCGGCGGAAGTTGGCCATGGGTGGCTATCTGGGAATGACGATCTTTGCTCTCGTTGCGGCGGCCGGCCTCGGATTCCTGTCGGGCACGGCGCGGTTGGTGCTCGTCATGGTTGGACTGGACTTCTTCATCGCTTCCTTCGCGGTAGGCGTCGGGGGAACAGGCTGGCTTCTCCAAGGTGAAGTGTTTCCCACTTCGGTACGAGGTCAGGCGGCCTCGGGTGGCGCGACCGTCGACTGGGTAGCCAACTTCGCCCTGATTGAAGTTTTCCCGGTGTGGAATTCGTCGATCGGTCTCGACTGGGTACTCGTCTGCTTCGCCGCACTCTGCCTCGTCGCCATCGTTTTCGTGTTCCGCTACCTTCCCGAGACGAAGGGGCTGTCGGTCGAAGAAGTGGTGCGCGAATTTGAACGAGAGTCCAAAAGCGCCTCCCGTTCGGCGAAACGCTGAGCAATATGAATCAGGACGGCACAACTCCCCGATGCCTTCGGCTGAAAGAAGAGCGAGGTCGCATCGAGCGAATGCTCTACCGATTGGACGTTTGGGAGGACCCGACGAAGGGGGCGGACCTCGCGAGTCACTTCGTTCGGAGCATGTCACAATATGAAGACACGCTCGAGCGCGCCGCGCGGCCCGTCGTCGCTGTCGACCCAAGTGAATCGATGAACACTTCTTCGATGATCGCGGGCTCCTCGCAAAGCGATGGATTTGATCCGCAATGCCACCACTCAGTTGGACCGCCCGCGACGTGCACGCGCCAGATCGGCAGGGGTGCTCGCGTCTCTGGCGAAAGGGGCGATCAGTTAAAGGAGCATTGGGGGCACGCGTTCCACACCGTAGATGCCATCCCTCCGAAGACCACGATTGGTCGCATTATCGAAAACGCTTCGGTCAAACTCGACAATAATGTTTGAGGATGCGTCGACGCCTCCGCATCTGGCTTCGAAGACCATCCAGGACGACGCCGATTCGAATGAACTCTGAGGCGATCTCGTCGGCGATGGAGAATCGCGTTGATCTATCCGTTGGAGAGTCCGGATTCGTTCTCGCTCTTTGCAACTGTGTCTTCCAATTTTGTTGCGTTCCTCTTCGAGAGGATCTGCGTCAGCGTAATTCCCGCGAGGACTATTCCCGCGACTAGCGAGAATCGAAGTATCGACCTGGGCGCGCGAGGACCAAGTCGCACAGCGCCGGTACCCGAGCTCATGAGCGCAATGGCCATCGCCATGTTGGTGAGCGGGAGTTCGAAACCTCCGTCTTGGGCAAGGGCCCCTTTATCGAGATGCGTCGAACTCGCCACCGCCATCGTTCCAGCAATAATGACGGGTCCAAGCGGGTCGGCGATGCCGGTGGCCGTCAGCATCCCACCGGCCAACTCACTTGCCCCTGCGAGGTAAGCCATTGGCTTGCTAGGTCGTAAGCCGATCTGCTTGAAAAATCCGCCGGTGATATCCGGGCCCGACCCATTGAAAGATCCAAAAAGTTTCTGCGCACCGTGAACGGCCAGGTAGCAACCGAATACGATCCTTGCGATCAGCAATCCCAAATGACGCACCGACGAACCTCCTCTGCCTTGCCTGGTTGACGATACGAAGAACCTAATGGGGGAGCGGAGAGGTCGGTACTCGGATTCAACCTTGAGAGTGGACACGTGATTTAAATCGCGATCTCAGGAGTGCGTTTCATAATAAAGAACGCTTGACGTCGAGCGCGCACGCAGCAGAAAATGGATGTCAAACGTAGTCGATGTGAAGGAGTATCCGTGGTCGCGAGCGAGTTCATCGAGGACGTGGCGAGAGGATCCAGGTTGTGGGATATACCGAACTCGTCCGGCGCGCGCGAGGCGACCTCGTCTGTCCACGGTGACCTTGCCCAGCGCGACGCGAGGGAAATGAATAGGAAAACAATGACATCATCGATCTTCCTCGAAGATTCGTTGATGAATGGATGAGCGTTTCGTCTTGCAGACGCATTTCCACCGATCGTCACCGGAAGTTTCGCTAGATAAAAAAGGAGAATCTGATGAAGGCAGTTGTATTCCACGGCACGCGCCGAGTTTCGGTGGACGAAGTAGCCGATCCGCGCGTTGAGGAACCGCTTGACGCTGTTGTTCGGATTACAACGGCCAACATCTGTGGATCAGATCTTCATCCTTACGAAGGCCGGACAGATTTGGAAGAGGGCATGGTCTTGGGTCACGAGAACATGGGCATCGTCGAGGAAGTGGGTACTGGCGTAAGTCGAATCAAAGTGGGCGACCGCGTGTCAGTGCCGTTCAACCTCGCCTGTGGAACCTGCAGGAACTGCAATGAAGGCTTTACCTCCGCCTGCCTTCGAGCGAACCCGTCCGGTGCTCCAGGCGCCGGCTATGGCTACCCCAACATGGGTCCATTCTGGGGCGGTCAGGCGGAGTTCCTTCGCGTCCCGTACGCGGATTTCAATCTCCTCGAACTGCCGTCGGGATCTGATTTAGAGGCGGACTTCGCCCTATTGAGCGACATCTTTCCCACCGGCTACCACGGAACGGAATTGGCTGGCGTGCTGCCAGGAAAGACCGTTGCGGTCTTCGGTGCGGGCCCGGTAGGCCTTATGGCCGCGTACAGCGCGGTACTGCGAGGGGCCTCACAGGTATTCGTTGTCGACAAGCAACCGGACCGTTTGGCATTGGCGGAGAAGATCGGAGCAACGAGTGTCAACTTCGCTGACGACAATCCTGTCGAAGTCATCATGGACGCCACCAAGGGGTTTGGTGTCGACTCCGGCGTCGAGTGCGTTGGATTCCAAGCCCACGATCAGAGCGGACAGGAGCACCCGGAACTGGTGCTCGACAATCTCGTAAATGTTGTCCGAGCGACGGGTCGTATCGGCGTCGTGGGTGTCTACGTTCCAGAAGACCCCAAGGCAGCGACCGAGGGTGCCAAAGAAGGTCGGGTGGCCTTCGAGTATGGGACCGCGTTCAAAAAGGGCATCAGCATTGCGTCGGGACAGTGTCCGGTCAAGCGCTACAACCGCGAACTGCGTGACCTGATCATCCAAGGTCGCGCCGCTCCGTCGTTCATTGTTTCCCACGAACTGAGTCTGGACGATGCAGCCGAGGGTTACAAGAATTTCGACGCGCGCGAGAATGGTTGGACGAAGGTCTTGCTTCACCCGGCGGCGGGATGACCGATCGTTCAACAGGCGAGCGTTGTTTGTGAGTCATCGTGAAAACTGATTCATTCGAACGTTCGGCGGTCGGCGACGGTTTCACATCGACACTCACGGCTGCGTTGCAGTCGTCGAATTTAGGAAAGGGCACTTTATGAACGACGAACAAGTCCACGAACTGCTGTACCAAGCGCTTGAGACGGAGCAAGGCGGGGTAAAGATCTACGATGCCGCCATCCGTTGTGCCAAAAACGATGACCTGCGCGAGGAGTGGGGGAAATATCACGAGCAGACGATGCGTCACGTCGAGATCGTCGAAGGACTCTTCGGCGTGTTCGGCTTAGACACGAGCGTAGAGACGCCCGGACGTCGACTTGTGCGGCAGATCGGGGAGTCACTTATCCAAGTCATGGGCACGGCGCTCGCGAACGGCGACCCGGAATCCGCCGAGCTTGTCGCTGCGGAGTGTGTGATCCTCGCCGAAAGCAAGGACCATCTCAACTGGGAGCTGCTCGGAGAAGTTGGGAAAAAAGCGAAGGGCGAAGAGGGAAAGGCGATTCGCGCTGCGGTTGAGGAAGTCGAGGAGCAAGAGGATGAACACCTGTATCACACAACCGGCTGGGCTCGCGAGTTGTGGATCGAGTCCTTGGGGATGCCTTCGGTGCTGCCCCCTCCCGAAGAGCAGAAGGAAGTCAAGACAGCGATTGGCGCTGAGCGGGCGAAAAATGCTCGCACCGATATGACGTGATGCAAAAGCGAAGTGCCGAAATGGTGCCGAATTCTCGACGAGTATCGTAGGGGGTGCGTGCGTCAACCGTAGACGTCGAACTCTCCCTAGGAATCCCCTGGCGTCTCGTCAGGACCAGGAGCGTCATGCCCCATCTCGGATGCGCCACTAGCGTTTGTACTGTCGCGGTACTCATCTTGGGTCATCGGCTTACTGCGAAATCGAGTCGTGACTTCCTGCTCGGGTCGCTGTTGATTTTGGATTACCTGGAACGAAAGCGAACGTTGATCCGCATCACTGAGGGGAGGATGGATGAGACCCCTGGGCCACAATCGATGGTGGAGAACCGTGTTGATTTCCGCCGCGTAGATCGTAATCTCTGCGCCGAGATATATCCACGCGACGAGCCCTAGCACGAGTCCGAAGAGCCCATACAGTGCGCTTGATCCCTTTAGATCATGCCCGACGACATATCCGCCAGCCGCTTGGAGGATGGTCCACGCAACTCCCCCCGCTACAACGCCTGGAATCAAAGATCGCGTGGCGACCTGACGCGGCGTCAACGTGCGAAAGGCAGCAAGGTAGAGCGCGACGTTGAGTACAACTGCGAGTATTTCCCCGAGAACACCGAGCCAAAAGCTGTGCTGTCCGAACGTGCCGAATCCCGCGAGCGCAGTGGTAAGCACGAGACCAACTGCCAATACAACGAGAAAGATCGCGGAGCGGATCATTCGCGTGAGAAAGCCGGGTCGCGCAGCTGCCGGAATGTTCCAAATTTGCTCCATCGAAAAGAGTCCGGCCTGTGCCAGTCCGGTACTGCCGTAGGTCAAACCGAGGATGCCAACAACGAGGCCGAAGACGGAACTTCGCTTTAGCGCGTGAATGTTGTGGCCAATCTGCTGGCCAATAATTGGAAACTGTCCGAGAGCTGAATGAAGGACCCTTATTCGAGCAGCGGGATTGTCGGCGAGCACGATGCCCAATATGGTCACAAGAAGGAGGAGAAGCGGAAACAGTGTGACAAACATTGCGTAAGTGAGTTGCACCGTGAGATTTCCGGCATTGTCATCTCCGAACTTCTTGACTACGCCCAGGACGAACGATGGAACGAGGTGACGTTGTTGAGACGCGTCAACTCGGCGAAGTATCCGTTCTAAGTTGTTCACGCCCGATCTCGGATCGTGATCAGCACCACTGCGGATTTTGCATTGAGACCCATGAGCGTCACGTTCGCATACATTGCCCCAGCGGAACTCCAACGAAAATGATTGCCATTTAATTCGGTCCTAGAGCCACCTCATCGGCTGACTGTATTTCACTCGCGCGCGTTCACACAACAATCGAGCAAGCGATTGCTTCTAAATGCGCCGCATTGCCACCCGCACTTCTACACGCATTCTCATAATGATCGGGCCCCCTGCTCGCTACCGTTTTCACATAGTCATTTTTCATCCGATCGCTACGGCGAATGACGAAGGAGATGAAATGCCAAGAAAAGCATGGACCGAAAAGCGCGAGCGTCAGTACCGCCATATTCGGGACAGCGAGAAGCAGGAAGGTCGATCCGAAGAGGTTGCAGAGGAAATCGCTGCTCGAACGGTCAACAAAGAAAGAGCTCGAAGCGGTGAATCCCGCAGCAAAAGTCGGACGTCGACCGATGACATTTCCTCGGGACGACGAGGAGGTCTTCGCTCTCACAAAGGCGCTGGCGGCCGGACCCTCAAGCAGTTGTATTCGGAGGCTCGCAATAAGCGAATTGCGGGCCGCTCGAAGATGAACAAAAGCGAGCTTGAAAAAGCAGTCGATAAGAAGTAGTTCTGGGAGGCTGCGAACTCGGCCTCAGATCAAAGGAGACATCGGTGAAAATCGGATATGCGCTTTCGTCTGAACAATTCTCTCCAAGCGAACTCCTTGATCAGGCGCGGCGAGCCCGGGACGCTGGTTTCGAGGCGCTCTCGATCTCGGATCACTTTCATCCGTGGAACGATGAGCAGGGAAACAGTCCATTTGTGTGGTCCATGATCGGGGCGTTGTCCCAGACGACGCCGGAGCTGGCCTTATCGACGATGGTGACGTGTCCGATCGTGCGGATCAATCCGGTCATTCTCGCTCAAGCTGCGGCGACGTCGGCATTATTACTCAATGGATCATTCGTCTTCGGCGTCGGCACAGGAGAGAACCTCAATGAGCACGTATGGGGTGCACCATGGCCCCCGATTCGAGAACGAGTCGAACGTCTCCGCGAGGCCATTGAGTTGATGCGTCTTCTCTGGAGTGGGGACAACGTCGACTTCGAGGGTGTGTACTACAAGGCAGTGAATGCGCGTCTCTACTCGCTACCCGACAAACCACCACCCGTCTTCGTATCGGCGTTCGGTACCCTCGCAACGGATCTCGCTGCGGAGGTCGGAGATGGGTTCGTTACGTTTACGCCTGAGTTGCTCTTGAGATATCGCGAGGGAGGAGGAAGGGGCAGCGCGCAAACGGCGGTAAAGGTGTGTTTTGACGCCGACGAAGATCGCGCAAAGGAGATGATTCATCGCCTTTGGCGCATGGAACTCAATCCCGGCCAGCTCAATCAGGAGTTGGCGGTTCCGCGGCACATTGAAAGCGCATCAACCTTGGTGACACCGGAGATGACGTCGAAGGCGTTCCCTTGTGGGCCGGATCCCGAGCGCCATGTCGCGGCTCTTCAACAGCGAATCGATGACGGATTCGACGAGATATATGTCCAACAGGTTGGTGCGGACATGGAAGGTTTTTTCGACCTCTACAGCCTGAAGGTACTTCCGCAGTTGAAAGAAGGTCACGCTAAAGCGAAGCGAGATGCCGACACATACGTGTCGACGTAAGGAGCCGAACATGGTGACGACGAAGCAGCGCCAAGCTGCCAAGACAAATATCAAGAAGGCTGCGAAAGCAGCGAAAAAGCGAAGGTCAATCGCATCGATGCCCAAGAGCACCAGGAGCGCTCTGGGTCGCCAGGCTGCGGCCGTGGCCGCGCGAAAGCGCAGCGGGGGAAGCGAGCCGCGGACACGAGCAGAGCTTTACGAAGCGGCTCGACGTGCTGAAATACCTGGCCGATCAAAGATGGGTCGCGCCGAACTCGTTCGCGCGCTAAATCGACATTCAAAGTAGAGGTGCAGTATTGCCTCCCGCCCGTCTTCTCCCGCGCTAGCAGCGACGACAATGGCAAAAGCCGCGACTTCCACGGGAGGTTCGAGCCGCGAAGCAACATCGAGTGAGCCCGTAACGAGGGTTCGAGGACCATTATCGAATAGTTATTCGGGGGCAGTGATGCTGGTCATCTGCGCGTTGGTGCCGTATCTGACGCTGAGTTCGGCAGCGTTGCCACTCGCTCCGCTCATTGAGCACTCGATTCATCTCTCGAAGGCCGCGTTCGATCTAGTCGTCGCGCTTTCAACAGGTGGATACGCCGTTGGCACGGTGTTCGCCGTTCAACTCGCCGTACATCGACCGGCGCGTCGATTGCTGATCGCGTACGTTGCACTCTTCCTGATTGCTTCTCTTTTTGCCGCAACGACCTCATCCGGTCTCGTCTTCGCTGTCTCGTTCGTTGCGCAGGGGCTCTGTACGAGTCTTATGCTCATCGCCGCGGTGCCGCCGCTGGTTACCGGGTGGCCCGTTCCCAAGATGCCAATCACCGGGATGATCATGAACCTCTGCGTATTCGGCGCAGTGGCTATCGGCCCGACCATTGGGAATCTTCTCGCGTCGGCGCATACGTGGCGTCCGCTCTTTTGGTGCGTGTCGGCAGTCGCGACCCTCGCTCTGGCAATGGCGATATTGACCTTCGAGGATCAACCCGCTCAGGATAAGCGTGCGCCACTCGATCTGATCGCGAACGCGCTCGCACTGGGAGGATGCTTCGCGGCGTTCTATGGCGTGGGCACGCTTGAGGGTGGTCGACTGGAGCCTTGGACAATAGCGCTCATGTCGGCGGGCGTGGCGATGATTGTTGCACTGGTCCTCCATCAGTATCGTATGAAAAACCCCCTGATGCCGGTGCGACAGCTGGCGACGACGTTACCGTTGATGGGCATCGTGATCGCGATGGGCGTCAGTGCGGCAGCTTTCGGTCTAATGGAGTTGTCCCTTACTATCCTCGCGAAGGATTCATCACCAATGCACGCCGCATTGATCTTCTTGCCCGAGTTCGCTGCCGCGCTACTCACCGCGATCATATTCGGAGCGATATTTAAAACAAAGTTCACGCCTCTCTTGGCCCTCGGTGGCGCGGCATCGCTCGTGGTGGCAGCGATATTGTTGCTTCGATTGCCGTCAGATAGCGATGCCACAATCTCGATTGGCGCGGGACTGATTGGTCTGGGAGTGGGCGCGTCGGTCTCGCCGTCACTCTTCATCGCGGGGTTCACGCTTCGATCGGCTCAAATTCAACGTGTGTTTGCATTCATCGAACTGATGCGTGGCGTTGCTGCGTTCTTGGTGGCACCAATTCTGCTGTTTGTGGCGAGCGAGGTTGGCGTGGCAAAGGGAACGGGAGTAACAATCGCCGTGTGGTGCTGTTTCGCAATTGCCCTCGCGTCGGGAGCGGGCGGCGCTGCATTGTTTCTCGGCGGAGGGAGTGGCCTCCAGGCGCCGGATCTTGACGGTTGGCAGAGGGGCGAGCCCGCGTGGCAGTCGCCAAGACTCGCGGAGCGCTTTCGCCCTCGTTTGTCGCGCCGAGCCCATTCAGAGACCGACAGGCTCGACGGATAACAACGTCGAGAAGTTTCGAGGATCGATCTCCATGGGCTCGCACCGAGCCGAAATTCATGCTTAGAGGATCTTTGCGACGACGACCTTCGAAGGCGCGCTCGGACCTTTTGCTCCGAGCGCTCTCACCGCGACTTTGTATGAGCGATGTGACGCGAGGAACCTCACCAGGATCATCGGCGCACCCTTGCTCGTTTCGTTCAGCCAGGACGTGCCCGCGTTGAGCGAGTATTGAT
>DASZLS010000077.1:0-14578 GCA_035552255.1 Acidimicrobiales bacterium
CGTGTTGTCAGACGCCACTTCCGTGACTTTACTTCGTGACTACGAGAGTTTCGGTCATCGATACGTCAATCTTTGACGTATGGCGCCAGCGATCTATTGGACGGTGACGAGTGTCCCGATCGGGGTGTGCGGCCAGAGATGGGCAGCGTCACCAAAGGGCATCTCGACGCAACCGAGACTTTGTGGCACGCCGTAGGAGGAGCGAATGAAGCCATGAAGGGCGTCGCCTCCATGGAAGTACGAGACCCACGGAATGCCGGTGTCGTCGTAGGTTGAACCGTCGGGCAGGGTCCCTGACATGGTGGTCACCGTGAAGCGCAGATACACGGGATACGTTCCGTTTTCCGTCGGCGCGTCTGAGACGCCCGTGTTCGCGAGTGTCGTAAAGGTGACGTGACCGTTTTGATAGAGCTTCACGGTCTCGGGCAGCGATTTGCTGACGTAGACGTAGTTGTACGTCGAGGGATCATTGTGATGACCGAGCACGGCGCTGACGAGCGCTCGCCAGGTGGTTCCGTCCATCGATCCAGTGGTCGCAAATCCGTGAAGATCCTGAAAGCGCATGAGTGCGCCTTGCAAGACGACGTTGTTGGTGCCAACACGCCACTGCGACTTCAAGGCGCCCGGGAGAGAGTTGAAACGCCACACGAACGAACCGGGAACGATCTTCGTGCGCGAGACGGTCCTCTTCTTCGGAGGCAGCGTGGTCGTCGTGGTGGTGGTTGACGTGGTCGTTGGTGGCAAGGTCGTTGACGTCGTAGTCGTGGAAGACGTGGTCGATGTTGGCAAGGTTGTCGTTGTCGTCGTGGTGGTGCTCGTCGTGGTGGTCGTAGTCGTGGGCGTAGATGGCGCCGTCGGCACGAACTTGACCGGCAGGTACAGCAACTCTGCGAGAAATTGGTCTTCGAGCCGAATCGAATACGGAACCGCTGCCGCTTTAGGGCTCGATGCTTGTGCAGCAGTGGTCAAGCCGAGCGATCCAAACGTGATCGCACTCGCTGCGATCAGGCACGGGACCGAGGCACTCAGTTTCATTGTGCAAGTTTACTGGCGCAAAGCCTGCTCAAGATCGCAGTTTCACAAACTGAGATGAATTTCTCCCGCACGAGACTTACGCGCCGCTCGGACGAGGCACCGCGGCGCCGGCTCTCGCCCCTTCGGCGATGGTGCGTGCCACGAGCGAGATGAATGAGGGGGTGATGTCAAGGTGTCCCTGGAGAAGGCGGTGGTAGGCAGGCCCGTAGGTCATGTCCATGATCGCTTCTACGTCTGAGCCCTCAGGTATCTCCTCGCGACCGATCGCTCGCTCGACCATGAGACGATGCTGGTCACGCAGCGGAGTCATGACTCGCTCCGTCCAGGAATGAGCGAGCTGTTCGTCAAGTTGGGCTTCGGCAACGAGACGTACAAGCGTGCGACCCGTTGGCGTGTCGACGACGGCCCTCGCCCACGCAGTGAGGGAGACTCGCAGGTCGCTCTCGAGCGATCCGGTATCGACTGACGGCTGTTGGGAGAGAAATTCAATAAGGAACGCGTCGAGTGCCAATGCACCTTTTGTTGACCAGCGACGATAAATGGTGGTTTTGGCGACGCCTGCGAAGGCAGCGACGTCTTCGATCGTCATCGCATCAAAACCGCGCTCGGCGAGGATCTCCGCTGCGGCGCGCAGGACGACGAGATCGAGCTCCTCATTGCGGGGTCGGCCTCGTCGAGCGGAGTTGGTGGGGATAGATGTCACGTCTTCCAGACTAGCCGTTAGGATACGCAACGTAGCGTATTTAAATAAGAAAAGGCTAGGGACGCTCATGTCATCAATTGGAGACGAAAAGATGTTCAAATTTCCGCCGCTATCGCGGTCTTCCTTCGCGCACGACGAGCGCTTCACCTCATCAGGGGTCGAACGCTCATCAGGTCGAATGCTCTGGGCGAATCAACTGAGCCATTCTGCGGGCTACTGGGTCGTTGCGCTCGCGCTCCTCACGAACATGGCGTTTTCCGCCGTGCCGACGCCTCTCTATGTCATCTACCAGCAGCGTGACCACTTCTCCGCCATCGGCGGCACCATCGTCTACGCGGTGTACGCCGTCGGCGTCATTGCAAGTCTGTTTCTCGCGGGCCACGTTTCGGATTGGATGGGTCGGCGTCGAGTGCTGGTAGTGGGTCTGCTCATCAATGTGCTGAGCGCTCTTGTCTTCCTCGCCGCCCCAAGCTTTGACGGCTTGATCATCGCGCGCATCATTTCCGGCTTCGCCGTCGGCGTGACGACCGCCACAGCGACCGCCTGGATGGCGGAACTGCACGCGGCCGCTCACCCGGGCGGAAATGCTCGACGCTCTCAGATGGTCGCGATTGCGGCGAACCTGGGTGGCATTGGCGTAGGACCGCTCGTTGCCGGGATTCTCGCGGCCTTCGTGCCGGCGCCGCTCGTCGTTCCCTATCTCGTGGTCGGAGGCGCGCTGCTGATCCTGACACTGCTGGTCGCCGCGGCACCCGAGACCGCGGCGAACATCAACAAGGCAACGCCATGGCGCGCTCAGCGCATCGCGGTACCCGCGCACGCACGGGCGCAGTTCTTTGCTGCGACCGGTGCCGGGTTCGCCGCCTTCGCGGTCTATGGCGTCTTTAACTCGTTGGTGCCCAGCTTTCTTCTGGGGACACTCAACGAGTCTTCGCACTTCATTGCCGGCGCCGTGGCCTTTGCCGCGTTCGCCGCGGGCGCGCTTGCCCAGATTGCGCTGAGTCGACTCACGCTGCCTTCTATGCTGCGCATCAGCGTGCCGGTCCTCTTTGCTGGACTCGTCTTGTTCACGCTCGGCATGTGGATACCCAGCTTGGCGATTTTCGTGATCGGGGGCGTGGTCACCGGCGCGGGCGCCGGCCTGCTGTTTCGCGGGGCCATGGTGGCCGCCGCTGACGCGTCGCCCGTTGAATCGCGAGGCGAGACGTTGGCGGGATTCTTCCTCGGCGCCTACGTGGGACTTTCGTTGCCGGTGATCGGACTCGGGATCGCCACCACGTACGCTCCGGCTCGCAACGTGATGCTCGTCTTTGTGATCGCGGTAGCAGTGATGGTCGTGGCCACGGTGCGCAGCGTGGTGGGACACCTCGTCAGGGGAGACGCCGCGATTGTCGAAGCAACGTTTGAATCGTCGACACCCTCGTAACACATCTCGTAGGTCAATCAACGTGGGCGCCTCGATCATCGACGAGGGACCCACGTTGATTGCATTCGCGTTACGGACGCTTGTCGCATCAGATATCTAGTTATGGATGCGCTTTGTGCCAAGAGCGCAGCGCGTGACAATGTAAATTAGCCAGGTGAATGCGTCGCTGCCGTCGAAGTTGGGGCGCTTCATCTTGATCCCACTCGCGCTCTGCGCACTCGTTGTGGGACTGCTCGTTGGTGCGAGCTCACCAACATCTGGCTCGCCCACCACGACGACGACGTCAACGCTTGCGACCACTCCGACCTCATCGACATCGTCGATCGTGACAACGCCGGGAGCCCCCACCTCAACGTCCACAACGATTGCCTCGACCTTGGTGTGGCCCGAGCGGGGGAGTGCCGCGATCATCGTGCCCGAGCTCGGCGTCTTGACTGCATCACCTTCACAGCCCATCGAGCCGATAGCGAGTTTGACCAAAATGATGACGGCTTGGGTCGTGCTGCATCGGTTGCCCATGAGCGGAACGCAGCCCGGGCGCTGCGAGGTCGTCAATACGAGCGACCTCGAGATGTACAACGACGATGTCGCCATGGATGAGTCCGTCGTGAAAATCGTGGCGGGTGAGACACTCTGCGAACGAACGCTGCTGCGCGGAATGCTCGTGCATTCGGCCGGCGACTATGCCCAGCTCCTCGCATTCCTTTCAGGAATGCGCATGGCGACATTTGTCGCGGCGATGAATCAAGACGCGCGCGTGCTTAAGCTCAGCAAGACGCACTACGTCGACGTCACCGGCATCTCGGCGGGCGATAGGTCAACCGCAGCGAACCAAGCCGTGATGGCCGCGACACTCATGAACGGTGAGCCCGTCGTGCGAGGCATCGTCGACCTGAGTGAAGTGTCGCTGCCGATCGCGGGCATCGTGAGCTCCTTTACTCCGTACGTGGGTCAAGCAAATGTAGTTGGGGTCAAGTC
The DNA here is from genome assembly GCA_035552255.1 of Acidimicrobiales bacterium. Taxonomy (GTDB): domain Bacteria; phylum Actinomycetota; class Acidimicrobiia; order Acidimicrobiales; family RAAP-2; genus RAAP-2. The sequence continues at coordinate 4,143 of DASZLS010000077.1, forward strand.
CGGTTTTACGAACGCCGCGGGTGGGTGCGACGTCATGGCAATGAACTACCAAATCGGCAGCGCGGTCGTCACGACGTACGCCGTCGTGTTGGGCGAGCACAGCGATAACCCCCTCGGTACGGCGGGGCTCGACGCGCTCACACTCTCGCACTCGATTCGCGCGCTCATGGCGCGAGTGGGCACCCCTTCGGGCATACAAGTGCGTTGGATTGGGCCCCTCACTGACGTGGTGACGACCACGACCTCGACAACCTCAACGACGTCGACGACATCGACAACCTCAACCACGTCGACAACCTCAACCACGTCGACAACCTCATCTACGTCGACGACGAGCACAACGACGACGGTGCCGTAGTCGCACTGCTTTCACAGGGTTCCAATAAGGACTTGCAAAGTGAACTTCGACAATCTCCATGTGAAGACCATCCATGGTGCTCAACGAGGCGAATTGACTCCCAACTAATCACGACCCACGCGTTCATCAACGTTCTTGAACGGAAGCTCTTCTCTCTGCAGTAGCGAGGTCCTTGTACGCTATTACGTCGCACTTAGCCGACGTCCAGGTCTGCTTTCTAGGATTTCGCGAACGATCAACCAGATGTGAGGGATATTGAGTGACGATCCGAACGAGCACTGGCAAACACAAGCTCCGAAACTCCATTGTCCTTGACGGGGCAGCTTCCGTGATGCTTGGTCTTCGCCGTGTGCGACCGCGTCAAAGGTCGTGCTCGACCAACTTCAACTCGACGGGAGACCCGCGCTGTTGAGACTTGCAGTCAATGTTGACGGTATCGTCACCTTCATCGTGAGCGGCAAGTTGGCGGACGATTGCCCGATCGAGACGCCGTAGGTTCCCGCGAAGGTGCGCATGGAACCGTCTACATAAACGTTGAGACTTGATATCGGTATGGAGAGGGTGACCGTCCGCGAGACGCCTGGCTCTAGATGAACTCGCAGCATCGACTTGAGCTGCTCTGGCGGTTCATCCAGTTTCGCTGGATCTTTGACATAGGCCTGTATGACATCGACTCCCGTTCGATCTCCGGTGTTTGAGACGTTCGCCGTCACGACGATGTTGTCGTTGCGCAGCTCGAAGGAAGCGTGGGAGAGCTTGAATGTCGTGTAGTCAAGCCCGTACCCGAACGGAAAGAGCGGTGCGACGTCGTTCGCCTGGTACCAGCGGTATCCAATGTCTAAGGCTGCAGTGCCCGCACCAAAGCTGACGAGGTCATCGACACCGGGAAACTCCGCGGGCATGGCGATTGGCTGGGCCGCGAGACTCGTCGGGAAGGTGAGGGGTAGTCGGCCCGACGGATCGACGCTACCGAAGAGGACCGCGGTCGTCGCCGTCCCATCTTCTTGCCCCGGGTACCACGCTTCAAGGACGCCTTGCACGCTGGCAAGCCACGGCATGACGACCGGTCCGCCAGTGTTCAGTACGACCACGGTGTGCGGATTGGCTGCGGCGACCGCCGTGATCAACGCATTCTCGTCACCCGGTAGCAGAAGGTTGTCTTGATCGGCTCCTTCCGTGCTGGTCTTTCCCGCGAAGACGACTGCGACCTTGGCGTGACGAGCGGCGCTGACGGCAGCGTCAATGTCGGGCGTCACATCGGCGATGCCGAACTCGGGTGGACCCTTGTGAATGACGGTGAACCACGTGCCGGTGAACGTGTAGCGGTGTCCGCGCTCGAGCTGCACGACGGTCGTCATCGTGACCGGTTCGTGTAGTCCCGGTGACCCAAGGATCTGGTGTCCGTTCATGAAGAACCACGTATCGCCAATCTCTCGAACGGCGACTTCGTACGCGCCGGTCTTTTTGGCATGAAATACGGCGGACCAGTGACTCCATCCTCGGCCCGTGCCAGGCTCTGTCGCAGTGATCACCGCGTTTGTCACGTTGGACGCCGCTTCGATAGAAAGATCGTCGTTCTTTAGCTGGCTCTTGAGAGCCTTTCCCGCTGCGACGCGTTGAGGTGTCTGGGTGATGACCCCCGTATCGCCGAGTCGACCAACTGCGACGGAGCTGGGACCTCCGGGAGCGTAGGTGACGTGCGACCTTTTGCCAACGAACGCCTTTATCGCCTTCAGTGGCGTGATGAGAAAAGGAGGCACGACTCGCGAGCTGCCAAAGCCAGTATTGACCGTCGAGCTGGAAGCGTCGACGCCGATGACCGCGAGCGATGAGGATGTCGGCGAGATCGGCAGCACGTTTTCCTTGTTCTTCAGCAATACCAGCGACTCTTCGGCGGCGCGAAGCGCGACGTTGTTGTGCGTGGAATTCGTCGTCAATGTGTACACCTGGGGGGTGCGAGGATGCGCAATGAGTCCATAGGTGAACATCTCGCCCAGGATCAGTCGCACGGCTCGGTTGAGATCGCTCGCGGGCAAGACGTGCGTGCGCACGATCTTTTCGATGAATGCGGCCGACGTCGGTTTGATGATGTCGAGGCCTGCCTTGAAGGCGGTGGCGGGATGGGGAGCGGCGCGAAGGTCGGACCGGACGAACCCCGTGAACCCCCACGACTTGAGGGTCTCGTACACGTCGGGACTGGCGCAGGCGGGCACACCGTTGAGAAGTCCGGACGAGCACATCAGCGCGGCTACGTGCGCGTCCTTCACGGCGGCTTCAAACGGTGCGTCGTAGAGCTCGGCGAGGGCGCGCGGTGTAATGAGATCATCGATCCGTGCTCGCGCGATCTCTTGGGAATATCCCGTGAAATGTTTGGCGAGTGCCATCGCGCCGGTCGACTGGATGCCGTCAATATTGGCGACGCCTTCGGCGCCTGTGAGATAGGGGTCCTCTCCGAAGGATTCGAAGATTCGTCCACTCAATGGAACGCGAGCAAGGTTGAGCTCAGGTCCTTGGACGACGTCGAGGCCTTTGGCCTTTGCCTCTTGTCCGACGAGTTGCCCGGTCGCGAAGGCGAGTGAGGTGTCAAAGCTGGCGGCCACACCAATGGCGGCGGGTAGTTGTGTAGCGCCGGTGATTCTTCCCGCGAGGCCGTCGGGGCCGTCCGACAACGTGAGCGGGGGAATGCACAGTGAGGGAATTCCGACATTGAAGTTCTCGATGTGGTGGCCCTCCGACAACGTGACGAATCGGGCCTTCTCGAGCAGCGTCATCTTGGCGACAACCTGCTCCGCGAGATCGGTCGGGCTCACCGTGTGGTCTCGCGACTCGGCCACCCACGGGCATGCGCGCGTTGGCTTGTGGTGGCTGACGTTGGTTGCCGCGTTCGCGTGTAGCGCCGGCAACGCGACGACGGCCAGGCAGATCGTCAGAAGACCGACGACCGACGGTCGCACAAAGCGAGCGGGACGTTTGGCGTGTACCGGCATTTAGAGCGCGAGGAATGGAGAGAGAGTTGGAGGGACGAAGCGTTCGCCGGCGGAGATATCCGCGTCGTTGCTCGGTAGAGCACCATGACCTGGAGCGCGAACGACGTGTATGGCTGCTCCATTCGAAGATGTGGTGGATACGGAGATGTCGCACGCTGATCCGTTAGCGAGGTCCGTCTTTGCGGTTCATTCCGGTGAACGGTGGTAATGGCTTTTGTAACAATAGACCGCCGTTCGGCGACGACGATGTGAGCGCACCATGTTCGCGACCGAGACCGAACTGTCTGGGCTGGGTGGCTACGCGCGCTTATTGGAAGGACCGAAGAACGGCTGCACCGCAGCGGTTCTCCAGTCGGTCCGTGGACAGGTAAAGAGGGCGTAGAAGTGTTCGATCATGGCGTCGTAGTTGACCCGCCAGCCAACGAAGTCAGTCCAAGCGGCATCGTGATCGGCAAGGATCGGCACCCCCACCGACTCGAGGCGCGTCAGAACGATCTCAAAGTCCTCTCGCGACACCGAGATCGGTATGTCCTTTGTCAGCACGGTGGGGTAGGGGACTCGGAAGTAGTCGGCGATCCGACGCAACGTGAGCCATCCGGCGCGAATACACAGACCCGCGGTCGGAGAGGGCTTCGCGTCAACCGCCGCGTTAAAGAGTGCTGCTGCGTCAAGGACGGTCGCAGCACAGCCGATCCAAGTTTGCGTCGGAAGAGGTGATCGATAGAAGTTCAGGATCGGCAGTGTGGTGTGCGTCTCGCCGACGTCGATGAACCACTGTTCCCACTCTCGCCACAGTTCATCGAGGCGATCGTAAGATTCCACGCTTTGAGCGATCTCGAGGACGCCCCATGGCGTCGCAGGAGCGCCCGCGCGCACCGCAAGATGCGACACCGCGTACTCGCGACGCTGGAACGATTGATACAGCGGCCCTATGAAGGCAATGAGGAGGGCGAGAAGCGTGAGCCCCACGCCCGCCTCGATGTATCCGACCGCTGAGAGCGTGCCGCGGTGTATGCCAGCGCTGAAGAGTGACGATCCCGAGACCTCAAAGGCAAGTGAGTAGGAGGGTGCACCCGCCGCGACAAAGAAGAAGGCGAACGCGACCAGGCTGAGACCAAGCCATAGCGCCTGATACGCCAGGAGTGTGATGGAGGCGTAGAGGGAAAGAATGCGATCCTTCGTCAGATACGACTTGTGGCCGGCGATCAGGTTGAAGAAGCGGCGAATCAATTGCGCGGTTATGCGGCTGAAGGTGACATCCGCCACCCTCGGTAAGAGGAACGTTCGAATCGCCGCGTCGAGCACAACAAGTTCAATAAATAGTCCGGCAAATCCGAACACAATTCGAACCCACGTACTCACGGCGCACTCCGTGAGTTGGCACCGCTTGACGCAGCGACGGAGCAATCGGCCTTCGATGCTCGAAGCTCGGGCGACGCATCGAAGTTCATGTCGTGGAAACTACTCGACCGTCGCTCCGTCGTCGCTGGTCGCCTGGCGAAACGGCTCCTACGCCTCGAGCGCTTCGTCCGCCGTGAGATCTGCGGCGGGGTCCGCTTCCAAGCGCTCGTCGGGGATGATCGCTCCGCTTCGCACCGAGCGACCGTAAGTACCGTCGTGCAGTCGCTGCTCCGCGCGTTCGATCGCAGCCAAACGCTCGCGCAGTTGCTCTGCCACGGCGTCTTCGAGTCCTTCTGACGTGAGTGACGTCGCCGGATCATCCCAGTCGCCCTGTTCACTCGCCCCTTCGCGATCGCGTTCGCCCGCGTCAGAGGTGTCGCGCAAGAGGTCGAGCACGCGAGCCTTTTCTGCGAGTAACAGTGCCGCCGCCGTCTCGTCGTTCATGGCGTGTCTCCTACGTGTTCGAGCGTTGATGTTGAGATTACTTCCTCGATCTTCGCGCTGATCTCCGGAGATTCGGAAATTCGGACCCGATAATTAAAGTTTCGTGAAGAACGGATTTTATGGCAAGGCTGCTCACTATTGAGGGAGTGGGCCACTAAAATTATTTCGTAGTACCGACAGTGTTGGCCGGTAGCTAGTGAGTTGTTGTACCTAGGCAAAGGACGGCCACGTGGCGGGAGAGCGATCTCATTCCATACGAGCATTAGACGATCGAATTGGACTCTGGCCGCGTCGGCCCCAGCCCTTCACCCCGTCGCGACTCTCGGAATCGAATATTCCCAACCAGGAGACGCTCGAGGCGCTCTTCCCACCGATCGCGGACTACGCGTTTCTCTCGGACTGCGAGAACAGCCTTCTCGTTGCGCCGACCGGTGCCATCGAATGGTTCTGCATTCCAAAGCCCAACGACCCGAGCATTTTCGGCACGCTGCTCGATCGCGCGGCCGGTTCCTTCCGCCTCGCCCCCGTCGACAGCGCGGTACCGGCGCACCGTCAGTACGTGCCGGGCACCATGGTCCTCGCCACGACATGGCAGACGCGCAGTGGTTGGTTGATCGTCAATGACTTTCTCGCGGTGGCGCCCTGGTATCGCACGAGCGAGCGTTCTGCGCACCACCGTCGCACGCCGGGTGATTTCGATGCGAAGCACGTGTTGATTCGTACCGCAACCTGCCTGCATGGCAGCGTTGACATCCTGCTCAACTGTGAGCCGTCCTTCGACTATGGGCGAGTGGACGCGGAGTGGGAGTACGAGGGTTCAACGTACGACGCCGTGCGCACCACCAATCCTGACTTCACGCAACTGACCCTGAATGGTGACATGCGGTTTGGCATCGAGGGTCGCGCCGTGCGCGCTCGTCATCGTCTCACCGAAGGCGAAACGTCCTTTGCCGTGCTCAGTTGGACCAATGCGCCCGCACCGTCGAGCCGCGCAGAAGTTGACACCTGTCGCGCCGAGACGAGCCGTTTCTGGCGCGACTGGATTGACGGTGGACGATTTCCCGACCATCCGTGGCGCGAGTTTCTCCAGCGCAGTGCGCTCACGCTGAAGGGGCTGACCTACGCGCCCTCCGGTGCGCTCCTCGCAGCGCCCACGACCTCGTTGCCCGAGACGCTCGGCGGGAGCCGAAACTGGGACTACCGCTACACCTGGGTTCGCGACGCTGCGTTCACGCTGCGTGAGTTGCACGCACTCGGTTTTGACACCGAGGCGGACGACTTTCTCGCGTTCCTCGGCGACGTACTCGAGCCCCAAGGCGGGATCATGGGGGCCAAGCGACTTCGCAACAACCTTCAAGTCCTCTACCCCGTCGACGATGCGAGTCCTCCGATCGAAAGCGAGCTGGATCACCTCAGTGGCTACGCCGGGAGCCGGCCCGTGCGAATTGGGAATGCGGCCTACAACCAGGTGCAATTCGACATCCTGGGCGCCATCGTGGACTGCGTCTTCGAGCACACTCGCTCGCGTGACTCATTGAGCGAGCGATCGTGGCGCATCGTGGTGCAAGCGGTGGAGATGGCGCTGCGCGGATGGCGAGACGTTGACCGCGGGATCTGGGAAGTGCGAGGAGAGCCTCAGCACTTCACCTTCTCCAAGGTTATGTGTTGGGTCGCCGCGGATCGTGGTGCGCGCCTTGCGGCGCTTCGTGGCGAACGCGCTCGTGCGGACGAGTGGTGGAACGCCGCCCAAGAGATTCACGAGGAGGTCTGTGCCAAGGCCGTTGACGACCAGGGCCGCTTCACCCAGTACTACGGGTCGAGCGAACTCGATGCCTCGCTGCTACTGCTTCCACTACTTGGCTTCTTACCGTCCAACGATGAGCGAATTCGCGCCACGGTGCTCGCAATCGCCGACGAGCTGAGCGATGGGCCATTCGTCTATCGCTACCGCGCGACGAAGACCGACGACGGCATCAACGGCGAAGACGAGGGCACGTTCACCGTGTGCTCGTTCTGGCTGGTCTCTGCCCTCGTCGAGATCGGCGAACTCGATCGAGCTCGCACGAACTGCGAAAAGCTGGTGGGTGCGGCGAGCAATCTTGGCCTCTTTGGCGAGGAGCTTGATCCAAAGACAGCTCGTCACTTAGGAAACTTTCCCCAAGCGCTGACGCACCTCTCGTTGATCAACGCGGTCCTGCACGTGATTGAAGCGGACCAGCGCGCCAGCGAAAATCACATCGGACCGGCCGGTTCACCGAGCTGGTGGAATGCTGCAGGTAAGGATGATCGCGGCACCTCGCTGACGTGAGGAATTAACGGCATTTCGCTCCAGCCCCATCTTGAAGAGGCACTCGCACGGCGCGTCGCGGAACGTTAGGCTCGTGATCAGGCAATCACCATGGTGGACCAAGTCACACACCCGGAAGATCCCACAGCGGTACAGGATCGAGCAGTAAATCGCCAGAGAGCGAAGGCAGATCTCGTCGTTGTCGCAAACAGACTGCCGGTACGCCACTCCACCGTCAACGGCGCCGAGGAGTGGCGACCAAGTCCCGGCGGACTGGTATCAGCCCTCACTGCCGTATTGCAAAATCGCAACGGTCTCTGGATTGGTTGGCCCGGAACCACAGAACACAGCACCAACTCGCCAACGAGCTACGAGGGCATCCGACTGAAGGCCGTCGATATCTCCGCCGAGGAGTACGAGGACTTCTATCTCGGCTTTTCGAACGCCACGCTCTGGCCTCTCTACCACGATGCGATTCGGGCTCCGACATTCCACCGCCATTGGTGGCAGGCCTACACAAAGGTCAATATGCGCTTCGCCGTCTCCGTCGCGGAGGAGGTTGCTCCTGGTGGCACCGTGTGGGTGCACGATTACCAGCTCCAGCTCGTGCCCCAAATGCTTCGCCAGCTGCGTCCGGACGTGCATATCGGATTCTTCTTGCACATCCCGTTCCCCCCAATCGAGCTCTTCATGCAGCTGCCGTGGCGCAAAGAGATCCTGGCGGGGCTCCTCGGCGCTGACCTCATTGGCTTTCAGGTCACCCAAGCGGCGTCAAACTTTTCGCGCATGGCGAGACGTCAGTCCGCAGCGACCGGCACCGACTCGTTACTCGACTACAACGGACGCACCATACGGGTGGGCGCCTTTCCCATCTCCGTCGACTGTGAACAGATCATCACGCTCGCCAATGATCCGATCATCCGCGCTCGTGCACAGGAGATTCGCAAAGACGTCGGTGACCCTGACCTGGTGTTGCTCGGCGTCGACCGGCTTGACTACACAAAGGGCATCCAGCAGCGAATCAAAGCAGTCGCCGAAATGTTCCAAGACGGATCGTTGACGCCAGGAAAGCACGTCATGGTGCAGGTCGCGGTGCCGAGTCGTGAGACTGACGCGCACTATGAGCGAGAGCGCCACAATCTCGAGCAAGCGGTGAGCGAGATGAACGGAGAGTACGGCCAGGTTGGCAGCCCCGTCATCCACTACCTCCACCAAAATCTGCCCTTCGCCGAGCTGGTCGCGCTGTATCTCGCGGCGGACATCATGCTCGTGACGCCGTTCCGCGACGGCATGAACCTGGTCGCGAAGGAGTACGTGATGTGCCGCACCGACCTCACGGGGCGCTTGGTGTTGAGCGAGTTCGCTGGTGCGGCCGCGGAACTACGTGGAGCATTCATGGTGAATCCACACGACCTCGAAGGAGTGAAAGAGGCCATTCGTCTGGCGGTCAACGCCGGTCCCAAAGAGGCGAAGGATCGCATGACGCGCATGCGACGCAAGACCTACCGACGCGACGTCTATGACTGGGCCAACTCATTTCTTCTTGCTCTGCAGCAGACGGGGATGTAGGGGACGTGACCGCTTCCAATTAGTTGGTGAGATTACGCTTCCGCGTCGACTGCTTGCGCCTCTAAAACATCGTGCGCATTCGTGGTCTGGGGAAACGCGATGGACACCGTGAGCCCGCCATTGGGTCTGGGATATGCGCTGATGGTCGCTCGGTGAGCGGACCCGATAGCCCTCACGATGGAAAGTCCTAGTCCGTGTCCGTCCTTGTGGTGCGCTCGGCGGGGGTCGAGCCGTTGGAAGGGCTGAAAGAGGCGGTCCACTTCGCTCGCCGGTATCGCAGATCCCGTGTTGCTGATGGTCAATACGGATCGATCGTCGGCGACTGCCGTCGTGACTTCGATGCGACCGCCATCAATGTTGTGACGTACGGAATTGTTGAGCAGGTTGGCGACGAGACGTTCGATGAGCAGCGGATCTCCCTGGAGAGGTGCCGACAGCGTTTCATCGACGATTCGGATACCCATTCGGTCAGCCTCGGGATGAATCTTGGCGAGCGCCGCCGTGACGACGTCGGCGAGATCAAAGGAACTGTGGCCATTCGTCCCGTTCTCACTGCTGGCGAGGGTCAGGAGCGCTTCGATAAGGCGCGTTTGCTCATCGCTGTAGGAGAGTAACTCCTCTGCAGTCAAACGCCACGCGGCGAGTGTCTTGTCGGGATCGTCGAGTGCGACTTGAAGGAGAGTGCGCTCAACGGTGAGCGGAGTGCGCAGCTCGTGGGAGGCATTGGCGAGGGTGCTCAAGATCACCCAGTGCATGTGGCGCCACGGGTTCCCTCAGTTCCCAGACCCGACGACCTCGGTGCCATCCAATCAATCCGATGCAGGACAGATATCAGATCGCAACGGAGTCATCCTGGTGTTCCCCCGTTCGCTCGACATGCAGTCACCCCAGTTCACGCGAGCGGCAGCGGTGTGCATGTTCTCGCTGGTCAACCATTGAAGTGACGCAAGTTCGAGTGAGGTCAATCCATATCGCACATCGGCAGTCAGTTACCTGATTGCGAGTGAACACGTCTCGCGAGCGCTACGCCTCGTCGAAGGCGAAATTGATCAGCATCGGGCGGATTGCGCCTTCAGCGAGAACGGTCAGCGCAGTGATCCACTCGTCGGGATCGACCGCCAGCGCGTGTTCGCCTTCGAGCTCGATCTGGCCGAAGAACAGCGCGTACCAAATTCTTGCGAACGCTACAGCGCTCATGCCATCGGCGAGCAGGCCCATCTCCTGAAGGGGACGCACGCGTTCGACGATCAACGCCGCGGTCTCTTTTTTCGCCTCGGCGATTCCTGCAGAAGCCATCGGATTGTGGCGGGCGAAAGACATGCTTTCAATACGCTGAATGCGAGCTTCGGTGCGCAGAGGAACCTGCGCTTCGACGATGATGACGCGAAGC
>DASZLS010000078.1:0-50155 GCA_035552255.1 Acidimicrobiales bacterium
GGAGATCGAACAACCGTGTCCGGTCATCTTGATGTCGTTGAGCACGCCATCGCGCACGTCAAGGTAGACGACCACCTCATCACCGCACAGCGGGTTAAAGCCCTCGACCCGGTGGGCGGGAGGAGAGGCTAGCTCGCCGCGGTTTCGCGGAGCGCGGTAGTGATCAAGGATGATTTCGCGGTAGAGGTCTTCAAGGTTGGACACGATTAGCCAAACATTTTAAGGGCGTGTTCGAGCGCCTCAAGAAGCACGCTCGTGTCGCCGGTATTGGAATAAGGACCAAAGGACGCGCGAGCAGTTGCCGCGAGTCCAAATCGACGCATCAGAGGCTTTGCGCAGTGGTGACCCGGCCGTACGCAGACTCCAAACTGGTCAAGTACTTGGGCGACGTCGTGAGGGTGCACTCCCTCAACGTCGAGGCTGATGACGCCGCCGCGGTCGATCGTATCGAGCGGTCCGATGACCCGCACGCGACCATCAAAGGTCAGCTCCAGTCGTCGCAGGGCGTCTTCGGTGAGGTGGTGCTCGTAGGCGGCGACGTTGTCCATTCCGAGACCCTCGAGGTAGCGGACGGCCGCGTGGAGCCCAACGGCTTCGGCGATCGGAGGCGTTCCCGCCTCAAATCGTGCGACACCCTTCGCTGGCGTCCAGCCGTCGAGACGCACGTCAGAGATCATGCCGCCGCCGCCAAGGAAGGGGGCCATGGTGTCGAGGACGCTCTCGCGCGTCCACAGCACGCCGATACCGGTCGGCCCGAGCATCTTGTGCGCGGAGAAGGCGAGGAAGTCGATGTCGAGCGCCGCCACATCGACCGGACCGTGGGGGACGATCTGCGCGCCATCGACGGCAATGAGCGCACCGACGCGGTGCGCGGCATCGGCGAGCTGTCGTACCGGGTTCTTCGTGCCGAGCACGTTGGACATGCCCGTCACCGAGAGCAGCTTCACGTCGCGCAGGAGCTCGTCGAGGTTCGAAAGGTCGAGCCGGTAGTCGTCGCCCACGGGGATGAAGCGGACCTCAACGCCAGTTGCTTCGCGCAGCTGGAACCAGGGGATGATGTTGGCGTGGTGCTCCATCTCGGTGATGAGCACGGCGTCGCCTTCTTTGAGGTTGGCGGTGCCCCAGGTGCGGGCGATGAGGTTCATCGATTCGGTGGTGTTCTTGGTGAAGACGATCTCGTTTGCACCATTCGGTGCGCCGACGAAACGCCCGACCGCTTCGCGCGATCCTTCGTAGGCTTCGGTCGCTTCGTTGGCGGTCTGATAGACCCCGCGGTGCACGTTGGCGTGGCGAAGCTCGTAGTACCGGCTCATGGCCGACAGCACGGCGCGCGGTTGCAGCGAGCTCGCTCCCGAGTCGAGGTAGGTGATGGTTCGCCCGTTGACCTCCCGGGTCAGCTGGGGGATGTCCGCACGAACTCGACGAGCGTCAAAACTCGTCACGCGTTTACCGGACGCCAGGCGTCGTATCCGTCGCGATCGATGGCTTCGGCGAGCTCCGCTCCGCCGGTGTGGACGATGCGACCGTCGACGAGGATGTGCACGTAATCGGGGCGGATCTCGTCGAGCAGCTTCACGTAGTGCGTGACGACGACCGCGCCCATGCTCGGGTGTTCGTCGCGCACGGTGCGCACACCGTTGGCGACAATCTTCAGCGCGTCGATATCGAGGCCCGAGTCGGTTTCGTCGAGCAGTGCCACGATCGGCTCTAAGAGGGCCATCTGGAGAACTTCATTGCGCTTGCGCTCGCCACCCGAAAAGCCGTCGTTCAGGTGTCGCTCGGCGAAGGCGCTGTCGATGCCGAGACGTTCCATCCACTCGGCCAGGTCGAGGCGCACTTCGAGCACGCTCAACTCGTCGAGGCCCTTGCGCGCGGCGATCGCTTGGCGCAGGAACTGAATGACCGAGACGCCACTGATGGCTTCTGGATATTGGAACGCGAGGAAGATGCCCGCGCGAGCGCGCGTATCGGCAGTCCACGTGGAAATGTCCTCGCCGCGAAGCAGGATCTCGCCGTTGGTCACCCGATAGCCGGGGTGTCCCATCACGACACTCGCGAGGGTTGACTTGCCGGCTCCGTTGGGACCCATGAGCGCGTGGACTTCGCCCTCGTTGACTACGAGGTCGACACCGCGAAGAATCGACGATCCTTCGGCCTCGGCGTGGACATTACGCAGTTCGAGTAAGGGTTTTGGCATGAAGAAAGCCTACTGGGCCGCTATGAATCGCTGACCCACCTACCAGCCGCGCTCGACCCACTCGTCCAAGTGAGGGCGTTCGGCGCCAATGGAGGACGGTGCACCGTGCCCCGGCCAGATCGTCGTCTCGTCGCCGTACACGCGAAAGATCCGCTCGTCAATCGAGGTGATGATTGTCGCGAAGTTTCCGCCCTCGAAGGTCGTATTGCCGGGGCCACCGGGAAACAGGGTGTCACCGGTGAACAGCATCGGGGTGTTCTCGAGCGCGAAGGAGATGCTGCCCGGCGTGTGACCAGGCGTGTGCACCGTGCGAAGACGGAGGTGCCCGACAGCGTGCACCACGTCGTCCTCGAGGAGGTGGTCATAGCCCGGCAGGAGATGCGCGTCCTCGGTTCGTACCCAGACGCCGATGCCCGCCTCGCGGACGGCTTCGACGGCGCCAATGTGGTCAAAGTGGCCGTGCGTCGTGAGGACCGAGGTCACCCCAAGGTTTTGGGCCACGCGGAGCAGGCGCTCCTGCTCGTTCGCCGCATCGATCAGAGCCGCCTCGCCACTCCGTCGACAGCGCACCACGTAGACATTGTTGGCCATCGAGCTCACCACAAAGCGATGAACCTCGCTTTGTGCATCAGACCAGACCAGTTCGACATCATCCATGGCACCAGCCTGCCACGATTCTTTGGCGAACGGAGAGTGAGTATTCTCGGTCTGAGGAGAGGGGCGCGAGATGAACTTTGGATTTAGCGAAGAACAGGACGAGCTTCGCAAGATGGTGCGTCGCTTCCTCGAGGAGAAGTCGCCCGAGAGCGAAGTCCGACGTCTGATGGCGACCAGCGAGGGCTACGACCCCGCGGTCTGGGCCCAGATGGCCAACGAGCTCGCTCTCCAAGGGCTCGGCATTCCCGAAGAGTACGGCGGACAGGGCTACGGCCCCGTCGAGCTCTACGTGGTCTTTGAGGAGATGGGCGCCGCACTGCTGTGCTCGCCGTACTTTTCCACCGTTGCACTCGCCGCCAACGCGCTGCTCCTCGTTGGTGACGACCAGTCAAAGACCGACTATCTGCCCGGCATCGCATCCGGTGACACGATCGCCACGGTCGCCCTCACCGACGACGACGGACGCTGGGACTTGTCAACGACGTCAACGACGGCACGACGAGAGGGAGACGCATTCGTGCTCTCGGGCGTTCGCAACTATGTCACTGATGGATCGACGGCGTCGCTGCTCCTGGTCCCCGCGATGACCGACGCCGGGCTCTCGCTGTTCGCCGTGGACGGCGACGCGATGGGTGTCGAGCGCGAGTCACTCCCGACGATGGACCAGACTCGCAAGCAGAGTCGAATCGTCTTTGAGAATGCGCCCGCTCGACTCGTCGGCGTTGACGGTGGAGCGCTCGAAGGGCTCGAGTCAACCAGCCAGATCGCCGCCGCAGCGCTCGCCGCCGAACAGGTCGGCGGAGCCCAGCGGGTACTCGACTCGTCGGTCGAGTACGCAAAGAATCGTGTGCAGTTCGGCCGTCCGATCGGTTCATTCCAGGCCATCAAGCACAAGTGCGCCGACATGCTGCTCGACGTCGAGTCTGCGAAGTCCGCCGCGTACTACGCGGCGTGGGCGGCCCAGGAGCGCAACGACGAGCTGCCCATCGCGGCGAGCCTCGCAAAATCGTTCTGTTCGGAGGCGTACTTCCACTGTGCCGCCGAGAACATTCAGATTCACGGCGGCATCGGTTTCACCTGGGAGCATCCCGCTCACCTGTACTTCAAGCGTGCGAAAAGCTCTGAGCTGTTCCTCGGAGACCCGGCGTACCACCGCGAGCTGCTGGCCCAACGCCTGGGCATCTAAGCGGTGCTCGCGCACGAGCAGCTCGAGAGCGGCGGCTCGACGCTGGATTTGCGGATCTCGAATTCGAACGGCCGACCCGTGGTGGGTCACGTGCTCGTCATTGTCCACGGACTGCCCCGACTCGTGGGCATGGGTCGTCAAGCCGCCGGGCTCTTGCCTGAGCTCGCCGAACACGTCGCGAACGAGTCCGGCTGGGTCGTAGCGACCGGAACCCTCTCGGGAGTCGGTGGCAGCACCGGTACGTTCTCCGCGAGTAAGTGGCGTGAAGACCTGGCCGCCATCCTCGATCGGGTCGCAGAGGGCGAACGTCGCGTGTCGCTCGCCGGATTCGGCTTCGGGGGATCGTTGGCGTTGCGCGCAGCCGCGCGCGACGACCGGGTTCGCGGGGTGGCGACCTTTGCCGCACCGGCTCACCTGCAGGCGTGGGGCGGTTCGCCCGAGGAGATACATCGAGCGGTGCAGGTGGCGGGCGTCGTTGGTGATCGAAAAGAGCTCCTCGAGCCCCAAGCGCTCTACGACGATCTGCTGGCCATTGATCCGATGGGAGCGATCGCAGAGATACCGCCGCGACGCTTACTCATTGGACACGGTACCGACGACATCGAGGTTCCCGCTTCTGACGCACGCGATCTCGTGGCCGCCGCGGACGGACGCGCGGAGCTGCGTCTGATCCAGGGCGCGGGCCACCAGCTGCGAGCGGATCCTCGCATGGTGGCAACGCTCCTAGGTTGGCTGGATCGTCACCGCTAGCGCGTCATCGAGCGCGCTGCGCAGACGGCGCGCGGCATCTTCGGGGTCCGGCGCTTTGGTCAGTGCTCGAACGATGACGAAGTGGCGAAGACCCGCCGCGACGAGATTCGCTACGTTGTGCTCGTTGACGCCACCGGTCACGAAGACCGGCTTGGAGCTACGAGCCTGGGACTCGACGGCATACACGAGCCCGGTCCCAGGTCGGCCCAGTTTTGTTGGCGTCGGTTCGATGGGGCCTGCGCTGAAGTACGTCGCGTCCTGAGGTAGCGCGTCGCTGAACTCCTCCGGCGAGTGCGTGGAGAGCCCCACGATGGCGTCGTCGCCAAGAATCTCGCGACAGTGGGCGACGCTCACGTCGTCTTGACCAACGTGGACGCCATCGGCCCCCGCGTCAGCCGCCAATTCCGGTGAATCGTTCATGACAAACGGCACGCCGAACTCCCGACAGATCGGCGCCATAATCCGAGCCGTCGCGAGCTGCTGCTCGGAACCGAGCTCTTTTTCGCGCAGTTGGACGACGTCGACGCCCCCTCGGAGCACTGCGGGCAGGAACGTCGCCATGTCGTTTCTGACACCCACGCACAGGTAGAGCCGGCGCGCGGCAAGGTCGAACACGCGAGCCATCCTAGAAGTTCAGCCCGTAGGTGTCCCGAGACGGCACCCAGTGCGGCAGAATAGGCGTGTGCAAATTCCCGCCAAAGCCGAGTACGCCATTCGAGCGCTCTTGACCTTGGCAGCGAGTGACGTCTCAGTGAGCGCCGATCACCTGGCCCACGAGCAAGATCTTCCCGCCAAGTTCCTCGGAGCCATTTTGAGCGACCTTCGTCGCGGGGGACTGGTCACGAGCCAGCGCGGACCAGAAGGTGGCTTCAAACTCGCCCGGGACCCTGATCAGATCATGATCGCGGACATACTGCGGGTGGTCAGCGGTCCGATGGCCGGCGTGCGAGGCATGCGTCCTGAGACACTCATCTACGAGGGCGAGGCCAAGCATCTGCGCGACGTGTGGGTCGCGGTGCGCGGCACGCTTCGTGAGGTTCTTGAGCACGTGACGCTCGGTCAAGTGCTTCGAGGCGATCTGCCGCCTGCGGTCACGAGGTTCACCGACGATCCGGACGCCTGGATTACTCGAGTCATATGAATCGCATCCATACCGACGGCGCCTGCCGCGGTAACCCGGGTCCGGGCGGCTGGGCGTGGGCGAGCGGCCGAGAGGACTTCGGTAGCGGTGCCGCGCCCCATACGACGAATCAGCGCATGGAAGTGATGGCGGTGATCGAAGCGCTGCGCGAGCATCCAGAGGGTGCGGTCGAGATCGTGAGCGACTCCAATTACGTGGTGAAGTGTTTTCATGACCGGTGGTATGAGGGCTGGAAGCGCCGCAACTGGAAAAACTCTAAGGGCCAGCCAGTCGCGAACCAGGACCTCTGGGAGACCTTGATCTCGCTCGTGCTCGAGAGCGGGCGCAACGTGACGTTCTTCTGGGTAAAGGGACATTCGGGCGACGTCATGAACGACTTCGTCGATCAACTCGCAACTGCCGCCGCCGACACGCAACGAGGCCAGCACTCCTAGCTGAGGTGACAAGGTGTACCCCGCAAAACATTAGGATTTCTCGGCGGGGGATGTCGCTGTACTACTGAAGGGAATTGTCCGTGGCAAACGAGGTCCAAGAGTTTGATGTCGTCATTATTGGCGGAGGACCCGGTGGCTACGCCGCTGCCCTCTACGGCGCTGCGGCTGGTCTGAACATCGCTATCGTCGAGCGCGACAAGGTGGGCGGCACCTGCCTGCACCGTGGCTGCGTCCCCGCCAAGGAGTTCCTGGAGACCGCGCACGTGCGACGCACCGTGGAGCACTCCTCGCTCTTCGGCATCGAGACGAAGGACGTCACGGTCGACTTCTCGGTGAGTCAGGCTCGCAAGAATGAAGTCGTCGACCGCCTGTTCAAGGGCCTCTCTGGACTGTTGAAGGGTCGCAAAGTCACGACCTTCTCCGGCACCGGCCAGCTCGGCAAGGATCTCACGGTCAGCGTCCTTGACGGCGCCGACAGTGGCGTCGTGGCGAAGGGTAAGAACGTCATCTTGGCCGCCGGTTCCGTGCCGCGCACGATTCCCGGTTTCGACATCGATGGCAAGATCGTGGTCACTTCCGATGAGTTCTTGGATCTGAAGGTTCTGCCCGAGCGCGCAACGGTGATCGGCGGCGGGGCGATTGGTTGTGAGTTCGCGTCGTTGCTCGCCGACATGGGTTCGAGTGTCACGATTCTCGAAGCGCTACCCTCGATTCTCGTCGGATGCGACACGGAAGTCGCGAGCGTCGTGAGTCGCTCTTTCAAAAAGCGCGGCATCGACATCCAAACCGGAGTGAAGATCACCGGTCACAAGCCGAAGAAGGGTTCTACGACGATCGCGATTGACGGTGGCGAGAGCGTCGAGACGGACATGGTCGTCATGTCGGTCGGACGACGCGCGCGCACCGAGGGCCTCCTCGCCGAAGGGACCGGAGTCGTCATCGACGAGCGCGGTTTCGTCGTCGCGGACCGTTACATGCGCACGGGCGCCCCGAACGTCTTCGCTGTCGGCGACGTCGTCGCGGGCACGCCCCAGCTTGCGCACGTGGGATTCGCAGAGGCCATCGTCACGATCAAGACGATTCTCGGTGAGCCGGTCGTGCCCGTTGACTACGACCGCGTGCCGTGGGCGATTTACTCGAACCCCGAGGTCGCCTTCGTGGGCCTCACCGAGGCGGCAGCTAAAGAAAAGGGTTACGACGTGGTCGTGAAGAAAGACCCGTTCGGTGGCAACTCGCGCGCTCAGATCATTGGCGACACCGAAGGTGTCGTCAAGATCATCGCCGAGAAGCGTGCCGATGGTTCAGGCGGACAGATTCTTGGCGTGCACATGGCCGGTCCGTGGGTCACCGAGCAGTTGGGGGCGGGCTACTACGCCGTCAACTGGGAAGCGACCGCCGAAGAGGCGGCTGCGCTCATTCAGCCGCACCCGTCGTTGTCGGAAACGTTCGGTGAAACGCTGCTCGCGCTTGCCGGTCGAGGGTTGCACATTGGCTGACGTCACGCTTCCCTCGTTGGGTGAGTCGGTCACCGAAGGGATCATCACGCAGTGGTTCAAGAAGGTGGGCGACGTGGTCGCTCGCGACGAACCTCTCTTTGAAGTCTCCACCGACAAAGTTGACTCCGAGATGCCCTCTCCCGCCGCGGGTGTCCTCGTCGAAATCATTGCCGGCGAGGGCGACACGGTCGAAACGGGATCCCGAGTCGCGGTGATCGACGAAACGGCTAGCGCCTCTTCGTCGAGCCAGAGTGCACCCGCTGCTCCCGCACCGGTTGCGGAAGAGAGCACGGTCGCTCCGACGCCCGCTCCGACGACGGCTCCTACGCCGGTCGCCGCTACTCCGCCCGCGCCCGCGCGTCCTGCGCCTAGTGCGAACGACGATGCCAACGGCGTCGTGGTCTCGCCGGTCGTTCGTCGGATCTTGAATGACGGCGGTGTCGAACCATCGACACTAAAGGGCACCGGTCCGGGTGGTTCGATCACGCGACGCGACGCCGAACGCGCGGTGGCCCAGGGTCCGACCGAAGAAGTCGTCTTGCCCCTGAGTAATGGCCGACGCCGCATGGGTCAGCACATGTCCGTATCGAGCCAAGGCACGCCGCACGGTTTCGTCGCGGTCGAAGTGGACGGCGCGATATTTGGCGCGCTCGACGCGCTCGGACGCGCGACTCGAGATGGCGAGAAGATTAGCGACGAGATGGTGGTGAGCCTCGCGGCGGTCCGCGCGCTCGCCGAGTTCGAGTTCTTGAACGCTACGTACTCGGGCGACGAGCTGGTGCTGCACCGCACCGTCAATCTCGGCGTCATCCGCGCCATCGCCGACGACGGCATGTTGGTGCCCGTCGTACACGCGGCAGCGGGACTGACGCTTCGAGCATTGGCACGTCGCGTCAACGAACTCGATTCGCGGGTTGCGACTCGCCAGCTCACCGCCGATGACTTGATGGGTGGCACGTTCACCATCGCGGGTGCGCCCACCGAGCACACCCTGTGGGCAAAGCCCATCATCATTCAGCCTGAGGTGGCGATCTTGTCGATGGGTGCAGTTCGACTGGTGCCCGTTGTGTCGAAGGATGGAGTGTCCATAGAGGCCGGTCATCGCCTGGTGCTCGGCCTTTCGTTCGACCACCGGGTCTGCGAGCCGACAGGCGCTGCGAGCTATCTGGAGCGAGTGGCGGAGCTACTCGCGGGGATGGATCTCGAGAGCGAGCGCTAGATGCTGCGCCGACGCCATCTCGGACGGGTCTCCTTCGCGGAGGCCAACGACCTTCAGCGCGCACTGCTGCAGGCGAGTGATGACTACGTGTTGCTGTTCGAGCACCCGCCGACCTACACGCGCGGCGTGCGCACGCTCGAAGAGCACTTCCTGGTGCCGCCCTCCCAGCTCAACGCGGTCGTCATCGACGCGGATCGAGGCGGGGACGTCACGTATCACGCGCCGGGTCAAGTGGTGTCGTGGGCCATTGTCACCGTCGACGACGATCCGGCGGCGGGCAAGGCGCACGTCGCTCGTCTCGAAGACTCCGTGATCGCGACAGCGAGCCGCGCGGACGTCGACGGTCGACTGGGCGAGGTCGGTCGTCTGGAGGGTTATCCGGGCGTCTGGGCGCATCTCGAGTCGATGCCTGCCAAGATCGCCGCTGTCGGCGTGCGCACCGAGCGCAACGATCGCGGAGAACGTCGGACGCTTCACGGAGTAGCGCTCAATGTCGAGATTGACCTCGACGGATTCAAGTCGATCGTGCCCTGTGGCATTCCTGACAAGCCGGTGGCGTCGCTCACGTCACTCGGCGTTGCCGCGACCACGCTCGAGGTGGAAGCCATACTCGGCGAAGAGCTCGAGCGGCGCCTCGGGGGCACCTCGAGAGTGGCGAAGGTCGATCGCAGCACAGCGACGACCTCGAGTGAGCGCCCGCTCATTCGACGCCTCCGCAAAGCGGGGGTCGACCCCGACGCCGGACTTTCGATCAACGTGCGCAAGCCCTCATGGCTGCGGATCGAGGCGCACATGGGCGAGGAGTACCGCTCGCTGCGCAAGCTCACCGAGGATTTGCGACTCGTGACCGTCTGTGAGGAAGCGGGCTGTCCGAACATCTTCGAGTGCTGGGCGTCGGGTACGGCGACGTTCATGGTAAATGGAGAGCGCTGCACGCGAGCGTGCGGTTTCTGCCTCGTCGATACCCGTAAGCCGCTGGCGCTCGATCCGACCGAACCCGAGCGCGTGGCGGAGGCGGTGGTGCGATTGAAGCTGGCGCACGCAGTCATCACGTGTGTCGCGCGCGACGACCTCGATGATGGGGGCGCGGGTGCCATCGCCCAGACGGTGCGAGCAATTCGGGAGCGCTCACCGAATACGAACGTTGAGGTGCTGACGAGCGACTTGAAGGGCGATCCCGACTCGTTGCAGCTAATCATCGATGCTCGCCCCGACGTGCTCAATCACAACGTCGAGACCGTGGCGCGGCTCCAACGCGCGGTTCGTCCGAGCGCCGGGTACCTGCGGTCGCTGACCGTGCTCGCGAGAGGGGCGCGGGCGGGGCTCACGACCAAGTCGGGGCTGATGGTCGGACTTGGCGAGACGGCCGACGAGGTCGAAGAGACGCTCGCCGATCTGGCTGCGGTCGGCGTGCAGATCGCCACAATCGGACAGTACCTACGCCCGACCGAGCGACACCTACCGGTCGCACGATTCTGGGATCCTGCGGAGTTCGACGACCTCGCCGAGCGCGGGCGTCGCCTCGGACTTCGACACGTTCAGTCCTCACCGCTCACTCGTTCGAGCTATCACGCCCGAGAAGCTCTGCACGACGCGACGCCCGTCGCCGCGCCCGCTCTTCGTTCCTAACGCGACCGACGCCGGACCTCGCCGAAGACGAAGTGAGCGGTAGGTTCTCGTCGCGAGAGATACAGGAGCAGTCATGGACATCCTCTTCATCGGAGGCACCGGCATCATCAGCACGGCCTGCGTCACGGCCGCGCTCGAGGCGGGTCACGACGTCTCGCTGCTCAACCGTGGGCGATCGGCGCTGCCTAATCAAGTGGGCGACGCGCGCACGTTCATCGCGGACGCCTCCAGCGAGACCGAGGTGCGCGGGGCGCTGAAGAATCGTCGCTTCGACGCCGTCATCCAGTGGACGGCCTACGTGCCTGAGCAGGTGGGACTCGACCTGCGCCTCTACGCAGATTCGGGCCAGTACGTGTTCATCTCGTCGGCGTCGGCGTACGAAAAGCCGCCCGCGCACTGGCTTATCACCGAGTCCACACCACTTCGCAACCAGTTCTGGCAGTACTCGCGCGACAAGATCGCCTGCGAAGAAGTGCTGCAAGCAGCGCATCGGGCGAGTGGTTTTCCGATGACGATCATTAGGCCTTCGCTCACCTACGGCAACTCCCAGATCCCGCTCGCCATCGGCAGTTGGGCCAAGCCCTATACGGTTGTCGATCGCATGCGCCGTGGCGCCAAGGTGCTCATTCCCGGTGACGGCACGAGCATCTGGACCATCACCCACAGCTCGGATCTCGCGCGAGGACTCATGCCGCTACTCGGACGCGCCGAGGCGATCGGGGAGGATTTTCACATCACCTCCGACGAGGCGCTCACCTGGAACCAGATCTACGCCGAGGTGGGTAGAGCCGCCGGAGTTGAGCCCGACTTCCTCCACGTCCCCTCGGACGGCATGGTCGCTGCGGATCCTGGGCTTCGCGGCACGCTCTGGGGCGACAAGATCAATTCCTCGGTGTTCGACAACTCGAAGCTTCGCAGCCTCGTCCCCGAGTTCAAGGCCGAAGTGTCCTTCGAGGAGGGAATTCGCGAGACGGTGGCGTGGTTCGACGCCGACTCCGCCCGCCAGCTGATTGATCACGACGCGAACGCCCTCTGGGACCGAGTGGCGAGCGTCTACGTCGAGGCGCTTGCACGATTATCGACGTGATCTAACAGGCTGGATCTACTCTAAGAGACGACGGACTTAGGAGGCGCACGATGACCACACTGAAGGATCGACCGAATGCGGCGCTGATTGTCGTTGACGTGCAGAACGGCGTGGTGGCCGGTGCACATGAGCGAGACAGCGTGGTGGCGAATGTGGCGGGACTCGTCGAAAAGGCTCGACGTGAAGAGGTTCCTGTGGTGTGGGTCCAGCACTCGGACGAGGGTCTCGTGAAGGGGAGTGACGAGTGGAAGCTCGTCCCCGAACTAGAAGTCGACGAATCTGAACCGCTCGTGGAAAAGAACTACGGCGACTCCTTCGAAGACACGAACCTTGAGGCGGTGCTGTCGAACCTCGGCGTGGGTCAGCTCTTCGTGGCGGGTGCGCAGACCGACGCGTGCATTCGCTCGACGTTGCACGGCGCGTTCGTGCGGGGATACGACACCATCCTCGTGAGCGACGCCCACACCACCCAAGACCAATCCGAATGGGGTGCGCCAACGCCGGACAAGGTAATCGCGCACACGAACCTGTATTGGACCTTCCAAGATGCGCCGGGACGCACGGCGGGCACGGTTGCGACGGAGGACGTGGACTTTCGCGCGGGGATCTAAGCCGCCAACGTCGTTAGGCGATGAAGTATTTTGCCTTGGGGTGGTGGCAGATGATCGCGTCGGTGGTCTGCTCTGGGTGCAGCTGGAATCCCTCCGACACGGAGACGCCGATGCGTTCTGAATCCAAGAGCGCGGCAACCTTCGCGTTATCGGTGAGGTCAGGGCAGGCGGGATAACCCCACGAGTAGCGCCCTCCGCGATACTGCTGACGAAAGAGTCCCGTGAGCGTCGGCCCGTCCTCGTCGACGTACCCGAGCTCTTCGCGAATTCGCTTGTGCCACATCTCTGCCAAGGCTTCCGCCATCTCGACGCCGAGCCCGTGCAGCATGAGGTAGTCGGTGTAGCGGTTCTCGCTGAAGAGTTGGTGAGCGCGCTCTGAGATGCGGTTACCCATCGTGACGAGCATGAAGCTCGCGTAGTCATGATCGGCGCTTTCGACGGGTCGAAAGAAGTCTGCTACACAGAGAAACGGCGACTCCGCCTGGCGAGGGAAGTGAAAGCGCGTCAGTTCTTCGTCACGCGAATCGTCAGCGAAGATCACGAGATCGTCGCCATCGGCCGCCGCGGGATAGTGACCCCAGACAACTTGGGGGACGAGGAGGTTGTCGGCGGTCGCGAGGCTCATCTGCTCGCGAAGCGTCGCGCTGACCCGCTCTTTGAACGAGGCGTCGTCCTCGCCGTTCTCCGGTCGAAAGCCCCACTGATTGCGGAACAGCGCCGTGAGGTTCAAGAACTCTGAGATCTCGTCGAGTGACATGCCCTTCGCGACTCGGCTCCCGAGAAACGGTGGCACAAAGAGCGGGTTGTCGGTTTCCACCTCTGGGCTACGGCGGGGCAGCTCGATCGTCGGCGCGGGCCGCTCTTCTCGAAAGCGACGCTGGACGTTCTTGGTCGAGATCTCTCGACCGAAGTTCGGATCATCGGATCCTCCGCGGCGGATCTCGCCCAGTTGATCGAGGACGCGCAATCCTTCGAAGGCGTCCTTGCCATAGAAGAGCCGGCCTTGGTAGATCTCGCGAAGGTCGCGTTCAACGTAGGTGCGCGTGAGTGCGGCGCCGCCGAGCAGGACCGGCACGTTGGTCATCTCGCGCTCGTTCATGATCTGCAAGTTCTCACGCATGATGAGCGTGGACTTGACCAGCAGCCCGCTCATGCCGAGGGCGTCGGCTTTGTGCTCTTCGATGGCGTTCAACATCTCGTTCACGCCAACTTTGATGCCGAGATTGATCACCTCGTAGCCGTTGTTGGTCAAGATGATGTCGACGAGGTTCTTGCCGATGTCGTGTACGTCGCCCTTTACGGTCGCGAGCACGACGCGTCCACGACCGCCCTGATCGGATTTTTCCATCAGCGGTTCAAGGAAGGACACCGCGGACTTCATGGTCTCGGCGCTCTGGAGCACGAAGGGCAGCTGCATCTCGCCGCTCGCGAAAAGGTCGCCGACGACGCGCATGCCGTCGAGCAGGATCTCGTTGACGATGTCGAGGGGTTTCGCGCCTGCGCTCAATGCTTCGTTGAGGTCGTTCTCGAGACCGACGCGTGCGCCGTCGATGATGCGTCGCTTCAGTCGCTCATTCAGCGGAAGGTCGTCGAGCGATGGTCCTTGGTTCGAAGACGTTGATTTGCCTTCAAAGAGGCGCAGCAGCTCGCTGAGCGGGTCGTAGCCGTCGCGACGCCGGTCGTAAATCAGATCGAGGCAGACTTGACGGGCCTCATCATCGATGCGGTGCAGGGGAAGAATCTTGGAGGCGTGCACGATGGCGGCATCAAGTCCGGCTTCGGCGGCTTCGTGCAGAAAGACGCTGTTGAGGACCTGACGTGCGGCTGGGTTGAGGCCAAACGAGATGTTCGACAGGCCGAGAATCGTGCGTACGCCCGGTAGTTCGGCCTTCACTCGGCGAATCGCGTCCAGGGTTTCGATGCCGTCGCGACGAGACTCGATCATGCCCGTCGATAGCGGCAAGGCGAGCGTGTCGATGAAGATGTCGTGGGCGTCAAGGCCGTAGCGCGTGACGGCGAGATCGGTGATCGCTTGTGCGGCGCGCACTTTCCAATCGGCGGTGCGCGCCTGGCCCTCTTCGTCGATGCAGGTGGCGACCACCGCCGCACCGAACTCGGCGGCGAGGGTCAGAAAGCTGTCGAGTCGTGTGCCGACGGCGTCGCCTTCCTCGAGGTTGACCGAGTTCAGCATCGCTTTGCCGCCGAGCCACGTGAGGGCCTGTCGCGCGACCGGCGCTTCGGTCGTGTCGATCATGATCGGCACCGAGGACTGGGTCGCCAGCCGGCTCATGACCTCGTTCATGTCACCGACGCCATCTGCGCCCGTGTAGTCAACGCACACGTCGAGCACGTGCGCCCCTTCTTTGATCTGCTCGCGGCCGATCTCAATGCAGGTATCCCAGTCGCCGTCGAGCATGGCTTCACGGAATTTCTTTGAGCCGTTCGCGTTCGTACGCTCGCCAACGAGCAGCACCGAGCGGTCCTGTTGATAGCTGACGGCAGAGTAGATCGAAGTGACGGCCGGCTCGTGAACGGGCGAGCGCTTGGCGGCGCTCAAGGGGCGGATCGCTTCGACGACCTGGCGCAGGTGTTCGGGCGTCGTGCCGCAACACCCTCCGACAACTTGCACGCCGTGCTCGGTCACGAACTTCGTCAGGTGCTCAGCGAGCGCCTCGGGGGTGAGGTCGTAGTGCATGTGTCCGTCGACGACGCTTGGAAGGCCGGCGTTGGGCATGCACGAAAGCGGCATGAGCGCGTTGTCCGAGAGCGTGCGGAGTGGCTCGTACATCTCGACGGGCCCCGTCGCGCAGTTGAGCCCGAGCACATCGACGCCGAGGGGGGAGAGTGCGGCAATTGCGGCGCCGATCTCGGTGCCGGGGAGCATCCGGCCGGTGAGCTCGATGGTGACTTGGGCTTGGATTGGCACCACACGCCCGTGGCGAGCCATGGCCCGGTGGCACGCCGCGATGGCCGCCTTGCCTGAGAGAAGATCGAACATCGTCTCGATCAGCAGGAGGTCAACGCCGCCCTCGAGGAGCCCGTAGGCGAGTTCTTCGTAGCTGGCGGAGAGATCGTCATAGGTGATCTGACCGAGGGTGGGGAACTTGGTGCCCGGACCCATGGAACCGGCCACGAACTTTGGCTCGCGGGCACTCGCGTAGCTGTCGGCCACGCGCCGCGCGATCCGTGCCGACTCGAACGCCAATTCGTGGGTTCGCTCGGCGATGCCGTATTCGGCGAGCACGACGGAGAACGACCCAAAGGAGTCGGTTTCGACGACGTCCACGCCGACGTCGAAGAATGATCGGTGCAGCGTCTCGATCGCGTCGGGGCGGGTCATAACGAGCAGCTCGTTGCAGCCCTCGAGGTTCGAGCCTCCGAAGTCGTCGGCGCTCAACTCGAGCAGCTGGAGATTAGTGCCGGTGGCGCCGTCATATATGAGCACCCGCTCCGAGAGCGCCGCCAAATACGGATCGTCAGCGCGGGGTCGAGCGAACGGCGGACGCGGTGCTAACTCCATGGAACCACCAGGTTACTTGCGTCGATTTGGTTCACTACTCTGACTAGGTGAAGATTTACACCCGCACGGGTGACGACGGTACGACCGGGCTCTACTTCGGAGGTCGTGTCGCGAAGAGCGCCGAGCCCATTGAAGTGAACGGTGCCGTCGACGAAGCGCAGGCGGCGCTCGGGTGGGCACGTTCGTTGAGCGAATCTGGTTCACGATTGAACGATCTGCTGATCTCGCTCGAGCGAGATCTCTGGATCTTGATGGCCGAGGTGGCGACGCTGCCAGAGAATCGACGAAAGCTGGTTGAGGGGAAGTCACTCGTCACGAACGCGATGGTGGAGCGCCTCGAACAAGAGATTGACTCGTTTTCGACGGAGTTCGAGCTCCCCAAGGAGTTCTTCGTCCCGGGGGAGACGCAGCTGTCAGCGGCGCTCGATGTCGCGCGCACGATCATCCGTCGAGCGGAGCGCGTAGCGGTTCGTTACCCTCTTCCCGATTCCTTCGTCAATCACTATCTCAACCGACTGAGCGACCTCGTCTGGACGATGGCGCGCTGGGCCGAAGGACCACAACACCGAACCGCTCGAGTTCACAACTAGAAAAAGGCTGCAATGGCACGTACGGCGCGAATCTCGTCGATCAATGAAGCACTGTCCCACGCGATCGTCGCGGTACCCGTCGTCATGCGAGCGGGTGTGGGCTCGCTGAGTCCCGTGCTCGCCGCCAGCCTCGACGGTGTGGACCTGCCGACGACGCTGGACGAGGAGTGGTGCCGCCAGCAAGGGCTGAAGGGTGAGCCCGGCAGCGTCGTTGTCCTTCGGGCGCTTGAGGGAGCGAACATCGCGCTTGTCTCGGTGGGCAGCGATGGCGACAGCACGAACAACTTTCGCCTCGCGGGAGCCGCCATTGCTCGCGTCGCAGGGGAGGGATCAATCGCCTTTCCGCTGCCTACCGATGGAGTGGTGGCGCCGGGCGATCTGGCTCAAGCCTTCGTCGAGGGTGCTCTGCTCGCGGGGTACTCGTACAAGCCCAACGACGTTGACGCGAGCATCGACGTGGTGCCGCTCGGCACTCCGCTGCCGACGATTGAGGTACATGACGCCGTCACCCTCGGGGTGGAGCGTGGCGCGATCATTGCCGAAGCCGTCAACTGGGCGCGATTCCTCGTCGATTCACCCGCCGGATACATGTCCCCGAAGGCGCTCGCCAACGAGATCGATATGCACGTCAACCACGATCCTCACGTGATGGTCGAAGTCTGGACCGAGTCGAAGATCAAAGAAGAGCGACTCGGTGGGCTGCTCGGCGTGGGCATGGGCTCCGCTCAGCCCACGCGCGTCGTCTACGTCACCTACGACCCCGATCCCGGCGCGGAGCTGCCTCACGTCGCACTCGTCGGCAAAGGGATCACGTTTGACTCGGGCGGACTGTCGATGAAGAGTCCCGACGCCATGATGACGATGAAGACCGACATGAGTGGTGCGGCGATCGTGAGCGCCGTGACGTCCATTGCGAGTCGACTGGGCTTGCGAGTGCGCATCAACGCAATATCCATGCTCACGGAAAACCTCGTGGGTGACAAAGCGACGAAGCCCGGCGACGTGCTGACGATTCGCAACGGCATGACCATTGAGGTGCTCAACACCGACGCCGAAGGTCGCCTGGTGCTCGCCGACGGGCTCAGCCTCGCGACGGAGACGAACGCGGACACGATCATCGACGTCGCCACCTTGACCGGCGCGCAGAACGTCGCCCTCGGCGATGAGGTCGGCGCGCTGTTCAGCTCCGACGATGATCTGGCACACGCCCTCGCGCAGGCAAGCGAGCGCTCGGGCGAGCAACTCTGGCGCATGCCCCTCGTCGACAGCTACGAGTCCCACATCGACTCCGACATCGCCGATATGAAGAACATCGGCAAGCCACCTCGCGCCGGCGCCATCGCCGCAGCACTCCTGCTTCGTCGATTCACCGACGGAAGGGCCTGGGCCCACCTCGACATCGCGGGCCCGGCGCGCGCTGACGCACCTCGGGGGTATCTCAACCGCGGCGCGACGGCGTTCTCGGCACGCACGCTCGTTGAGTATCTGCTCGCGCTGTCGACAGAAGGCGCCTAGGGCTCAACTCGGCGCACTCGGTCGCGCCTCGTGGGCACGGTGCGCTGGAGTGAGCGCGAGGCGACGTCATTGCCATCACTACGGCCGATGAGGACGCTCGCGAACAGCTCTTCGTCGGTGATCTTCGCCCATGCCAGCACCTCTTCGTCGTGACGGAAGCTTCCCCACAAAGTGGCCTGCCAGTCGTGCTCTTCGAGCAGGAGCAAGAGCGCCATCGTGGCCATGGCGGCGTCGGCGTGCCAATAGGGAAGGGGCCAGGCGTCGAATTCGCTCAGTCCTGACGACGCCTTGTCGTCCTCCCCATAGCGTTCGACGTAGTCCTGAGGTCGTGTCGTTACCAGCACCACCGCGCCCGCGCGCCGCAACCCTTCGTACCGGCGCGAGCGTTCGCGCCACGATTCGTCGGTCGCTACCTCGAAGAAGGCGCCCACGTGTTCGATGGGGACCACGTTGAGTCGAACGCCTGCGCTGTTGCCTGCCGTGGGCGCCCAGAGTGCGCTCGCGCACAGCTCTTCGAGCCAATCCGGATCTGCAGGCGTACCGTCGAATGATCGGATCATCCGGCGTCGAGCAAGCAGTTCACGGAGTTCCACGCGCCGGTTCTATCACGCCGTCAGCAATTGTTGACTCGGCAGGTAAGATTTCTCCACCGAAAGAGGAGCGAGTTGTGCCATCACCGCGAGACCTGCTGAATGCCGCCAAGGCTGAGATTCGTGAGGTCGACCCGCACGAGGTCGCAGAGAATATGGATCGCTACACCGTGCTCGATGTCCGCGAGCCCGACGAATACGAGCAAGGCGCACTGCCCAATGCCGTCCATGTACCTCGAGGTCAGCTCGAGTTCTCCATCGAAGGACGCCTTCCCAACAAGAGTGTGCCCATCGCGGTGTACTGCGCGGGCGGCACGCGGAGTGCCTTCGCCGCGAAGACGCTCCAAGAGCTCGGCTACGCCGACGTCGTCTCGGTGATCGGTGGCTTTAACAAGTGGAAGGACGAAGGCCTCGACTGGGTGACGCCCCAAACGATGACCCAGGACCAGCGCGTTCGCTATCACCGTCACCTTCTCTTGCCCGAAGTCGGCGAGAAGGGTCAGCTGAAGCTGCTCGACTCGAAGGTGCTGCTACTTGGCGCAGGCGGACTCGGCTCGCCAGCCGCGCTGTACCTCGCCGCCGCCGGCGTCGGCACCATTGGCATCATCGACATGGACGTGGTCGACTCGTCCAACCTGCAGCGCCAGATCCTTCACACGCTCGACCGAGTCGGCATGCGCAAGGTGGATAGCGCCAAGGTGGCACTGACGGCCATGAACCCCGATGTCAAGGTTCTGACCTACGACACGCGCCTCGGCGCCGACAACATTCTCGACATCATCGACGGCTACGACGTCATCGTCGATGGCACGGACAACTTCCCGACGCGCTATCTCGTCAACGACGCGGCGCTGTTGAAGCGCATTCCGGTGGTGCACGGTTCGATCTTTCGCTTCGAAGGCCAAGTCACGGTCTTTGATCCGTTCGTTGGTCCCTGCTACCGCTGCATGATTCCCGAGCCACCACCCGCCGAGCTCGCCCCGAGCTGTGCCGAGGCGGGCGTCCTTGGCGTCCTGCCGGGCATCGTGGGCTCACTGCAGGCCATTGAAGCGATCAAGATGCTGCTGACGTTGGGTGACCCCCTGGTGGGGCGCTTGCTCACCTACGACGCGCTCGAGCAGAGCTTTCGTACGTTCAAGGTTCGCCGCGACCCCGCCTGCCCCGCCTGTGGTGAGCACGCGGGCGAGATTGTCATTGCAGAATACGACGACCTCTGCATGCCCCACCCCGTTGGCGTGTAGCTAGGCGACGACGACGATCGTGCCGGCGAACTTGTCGTGCAACGTTTGCTTTCGCTTGTCGTATAGCGGGTAGAGACAGTCGGCCAGGAGGACGACGTAGAAGAGGACCGGGACCCAGGGACTCGGCCCGAACCTGAGTGCCGCATACACCGCGACGAAGGCCCAGCGTTTGAACGCCTGGACGACCGAGATCCGCTGACCAGTCACGGCGTCGCGCACGCGCGTGACGGCCACCCGGTTGCCGAGGGACTGACCGCGGATGCTTGTCCACAGCGGCACGAAGTATGCGCCAATCCCGACGAGTGTCATGGCGATGCCGATTCCTTCGCCGTCGAGCTCGTTGAAGAGCGAGAAGATGAAGTACCCGGGTATCACGAAGATCAGGCAGTCGGCGAACACCTGACCCGCGCGGCGACCCCAACCCGCGAGCATGAGCCCGGTGGTCTCGTCAATGGGACCTCTCGCGTTCGCAGGGAGGCTCCGCCGGCACGACGGGCAGGTCACTTCGGTCATCGTCGTGCCGCAGTTCGAACAGTCCATCCGACCATCTTGACTGGCCCCACGAGACGTTCGTTACTTTTGGGTAACGGCAGTGTTAACTATGTCCCACGGTGACGAGATAATGAGCGCCTAACGTGGGCGCGTGGAATCGAACGAACGTCTCACCGACTCAGGAATAGAGGTCAAAGCGCTCTACCGGGGCGCCGACCTGAAGGATTTTGACGAAGCGACGCAGCTTGGCGAGCCGGGGCACTATCCCTACACTCGCGGTGTTCAAGAGACCATGTACCGCGGTCGGCTCTGGACGATGCGCCAGTACGCCGGATTCGGCACGGCCGAAGCCACCAACGAGCGTTTCAAGTTTCTCCTGGGTGCCGGTCAGACCGGGCTGTCGTGCGCCTTCGACCTACCGACGCAGATGGGATACGACGCGGACCACGCTCGCGCCGAAGGAGAAGTCGGCAAAGTGGGCGTCGCCATATCCTCGCTTGAGGACATGCGGCTCTTGCTCGCCGGTTTGCCGCTCGACGAGGTGACGACCTCTATGACCATCAACTCCACTGCCGCCACATTGCTGTTGTTCTATCAGCTCGTCGCCGAAGAGCAAGGCGTCGCGGGCAATCAGCTGCGCGGGACCATTCAGAACGACATCTTGAAGGAGTACGTCGCGCGGGGCACCTACATTTACCCTCCGCGTCCGTCGATGCGGCTCGTGGTTGACACCTTCGCGTACTGCGCGAAGGAGATGCCCAACTGGAACACGATCTCGATCTCCGGATATCACATCCGTGAGGCCGGCTCGACCGCGGTCCAAGAGATCGCGTTCACGCTCGCCAACGGCATTGCCTACGTCGAAGCGGCGCTCGCCGCGGGTCTCGAGCTCGACGCCTTCGCCCCTCGTCTCAGCTTCTTCTTCAACGCGCACAACAATCTCTTCGAAGAGGTGGCGAAGTACCGAGCGGCACGTCGCTTGTGGGCCTCGATCATGCGTGACCGCTTCCACTCCACCGACCCGAAGTCGACGATGCTGCGCTTTCACACGCAGACGGGCGGCTCGACGCTCACGGCGCAACAGCCCGAGAACAACATCGTGCGAGTGACCCTCCAGGCACTCGCCGCAGCACTGGGCGGTACCCAAAGCCTGCACACCAACGGCTTTGACGAAGCGTTGGGTCTGCCGACCGAGCGGGCGGCGAAGCTGGCGCTGCGCACCCAGCAGATCGTTGGCTACGAGTCGGGAATCGCCGACACCGTGGACCCACTGGCCGGCTCGTACTTCATCGAAAGCCTCACCGACGAGGTCGAGCAACGCGCGCGCGAGTACCTCACGGCAATTGACGAGCTCGGTGGATCGGTCGCCGCCATCGAGGCGCACTACCTGCAAGACGAGATTGAATCGGCCGCCTACGAGTTCGCTCGTAGCGTCGAACGAGGCGACAAGGTCGTGGTCGGCGTCAATCAGTTCGTCGAGAGCGAGACAACCAAAGCCGACGTCTTTCCGATTGACGTGGCCCAGCAGCACGCGCAGATCGACCGAGTTCGCTACCTGAAGGACCATCGCGACCAAGACGGCGTTCGCGCCGCTCTGGACGACGTGGCAGCAGCGGCGCGGGGCACCCAGAACCTGCTCTATCCAATGAAGGTCGCACTGTCACGGCTCGCGACGCTGGGCGAGGTTGCTGACGTTCTGCGAGCGGAGTTCGGCGTTTACCGAGCGACCTAGCGAGCTAACGCTCGAGCGGCTCGTGGAAGTGGGTGACGCTGATCGCCTCACGGTAGAAGTGGTGCGTGAGCGAACGCCACGCAGCGTACAGCTCGGTTTCGCGAAACGCCATGTGCGCCTCGAGTGAACCCCAGCGCACCAGCAACAGATACGTCGAGGGGTCTTCGGCCTGGCGCCGGACCTCCGCCCCGAAACACTCGTTCGCCGATTCGATGATCGGCAGCGCTTCTCGCATCGATGCTTCGAAGTCAGCCTCTTCACCTTCTTTTACGAGCAGCAGCGCGTGTTCGAGCATCATGGGCGTTTCATCAGCCTTTCGCGTAGTGCTTCGTCAAGGGCGACACCCACTGCCGTCTCCGCCAGGGCGATCGCCCCGTCAATGACGGCCTGGTCCGCGGCGGCCGTGAGGCAGGCCGCAGTGAACTCCGGTTGGTGGTTCACGGCACCGTGGGTCGGAATCATGAGGAGGGGATGAATCGACGGCAGGGCAAGTGAGACGTTCGCCATGTCGGTGGAGATGGTCGGCTTGGCCGCCCCCTCGTCGTCCAGGCGAAAGTCGCGGCCGAGCGCTTCGGCGGCGCGGCGATAGTGGGCGAGGATCTCTGGATCGGCCGCCATGTGGGAGAACTGGTGGCCGAACTCCACCATCTCGAACGTGGTGCCCGTGGCGAGGGCGCCCGCCTCAAAACATGCGTTGACGCGCTCACGTACGCTCGCGAGGCTCTCGGACGTGAGTGAGCGAACCATGAATCGTCCAACGGTGCGACTCGGAATGACGTTGGCGGCTGATCCGCCCTCGGCGACGACACCGTGCACTTGGTCACCGGGGCGCAGTTGCTGGCGGAGCAATCCAAGGGCAACCTGGGCAATGGTCAGTGCATCGAGCGCGTTGAGACCCAGCCACGGTGCGGCGGAGGCGTGGGCCTCTTTGCCGGTGTAGATCACGTCGAACTGGTCGACGGCGAGGCAGGTTGCGTCGAGTCGTTCGGTCGGAAAGGGGTGCACCATGAGGGCCATGTGCTCGTCGCTGAAGTAGCCGGCGTTCAAGAGGTCGATCTTCCCGCCGCCGCCCTCTTCCGAGGGCGTGCCGAGGAGCGTGACACGAAGGTCGAGCTCGTCGGCCACCTCGGCCAGTCCGAGAGCCGCGCCGAGCGAAGAGGTCGCGATGATGTTGTGTCCGCACGCGTGACCGACGTCGGGCAGTGCGTCGTATTCGGCACAGAAGACCACGTGAAAGTTGCCCGTGCCTTTGGTCGCACGAAACGCGGTGGGGAGTCCGGCCGAACCTCGCTCGACTTCAAAGCCCCACGCCTCGGCGGCGTTCGCGAGCGCGGCCGAGGATTCATACTCCTCGTAACCCATCTCAGGGTGGGCGTGAACGAAGTGACTGAGCTCGATCAGATCGCCGCGCGCTCCTTCAATGGCACGCACGAGGTGCTGGTTGGAGCTCACTCAATCTCCACAACGAGGTCGCCGGCGCTCACCGAGTCACCGGTCGCCACGCTGATGCTCTTGACGACGCCGGACTTCTCTGCGTTGACGGAGTTCTCCATCTTCATCGCTTCGAGGATGACGACCGTATCGCCTGCTTCAACCGTTTGGCCGACTTCGACGCTGACCTTGACGATCGTGCCCTGCATGGGAACCGTGACCCGCCCGGAGCCGCTGCCCAGCACGCCGGAGTGGTGTTGACGACGAGGCTTCAAGGCGGTGCTCTGAGGACGCGTGGGTAGATCGTCATCTTCGGGGACCCACAGCGCCACCGTCACACGACGTCCGTTCACTTCGGCGGTGACGTCCTTTCGTACGCGTCCTTCGCCGACAGAGACGACGGGTGCCACGTTCGACGGCAGTTCGGAGAAGTCGAGATCTGTTTCCACCCACTTGGTTGAGTGAGTACCGTTCACGAACGCTTCGTCGGAGAGAATGACGACGTCGGCACCGAGCGTGGTGGCGACACCCTCGATGGTGGTCTCTTCGATCGCGCGCAGCATGCGCCGACGGGCGCGTTCGCGGTCGGGGGCCCAGACGACGAGCTTCGCAATGAGGTTGTCGTAGTACTGAGAGATCGTGTCGCCGGCCGCGTAGCCAGCGTCGAGACGTACGCCGGGACCGGCGGGCTGGTCGAAGCGCGAAAGCGTGCCCGGAGTTGGTATGAACTTGCCGTTCGCGGGGTCTTCGGCATTGATCCGCACTTCGATGGCGTGTCCGTTGTGGGCGATCTCGTCTTGGGAGAAGGTGAGCGCTTCGCCCGACGCGATGCGCAGCTGCCATTCAACGAGGTCAAGTCCGGTGACGAGCTCGGTGACGGGGTGTTCGACCTGGAGCCGCGTGTTCATCTCGAGGAAGTAGAACTCGCCGTCTTGGAAGAGGAATTCGACGGTGCCGGCGTTTACGTACCCGCACGCCTCGGAAACCTTGACGGCCGCTTCGCCCAT
Source organism: Acidimicrobiales bacterium (assembly GCA_035552255.1). GTDB lineage: Bacteria > Actinomycetota > Acidimicrobiia > Acidimicrobiales > RAAP-2 > RAAP-2. The sequence goes on from DASZLS010000078.1 coordinate 24,526, forward strand.
AGCGCGGCGAATCTCCTCGGGGAAGTTCGGCGCCGGGGACTCTTCGATCAGCTTCTGGTGACGACGTTGCGCGGAGCAGTCGCGCTCGCCAAGCCAGAGCGTCGTCCCAAAACTGTCGGCCAGGACCTGCATCTCAATGTGGCGCGGCCAGGTGAGGTAGCGCTCGACGTAGCACTCGTCGCGACCGAAGTAGCTGAGTGACTCGCGTTGGGCACTTTCGAAAGCGGCCTGCGCCTCGTCAGGGGCATTCACGACTTTCATGCCGCGCCCGCCGCCGCCGAAGGCGGCCTTGATCGCGACGGGCCAACCGAACTCGTCGCCAAAGTCCACGACTTCCTTCGCGTTCTTGAGCGTCTGACTGCGTCCGGGCACCCCTTCTACGCCGGCGGCTTCGGCAGCCAGGCGCGAGGAGATCTTGTCGCCCATGACCTCGATGGCTTCGGGCGGGGGGCCGATGAAGGTCACTCCGCGCGAAGTGATGGCGCGTGCAAAGTCGGTGTTCTCCGAGAAGAACCCGTAGCCGGGGTGGACCGCGTCGGCGCCGGAGCGCTCGATCACGTCGAGGATGGCCTCGGTATTGAGATAGCTTTCGGCGGCCGTCTGACCTCCAAGGGCGTAGGCCTCGTCGGCCAAGCGCACGTGCAGTGCATTACGGTCCAGCTCGGAGTAGACCGCCACCGTCGCAATGCCCATTTCCCGACAGGTCCTGATCACGCGAACGGCGATCTCACCCCGGTTGGCGATGAGAACTTTTTGTAACACGCGTACCTCCGTTATGGGCCTTATATTTTCTAGCACTCGATCGCAAACCCTAATGTTCTGGGTGTGAGTCCCTTACTCTGGCGCGTCGAGCACTTCGAAGAGATCGATTCGACGAATTCCTATCTGAAGCAGCGAGCCGTGGACGGATGCCCAGAGGGGCTCGTGACGCTGGCGGACTTTCAAACCGCCGGTCGGGGGCGACTCGATCGAGCGTGGATCTCGCCCCCGCGATCGTCCCTCCTGTGCTCGATCGTGTTGCGTCCCCGCCTCGACGCCGATGAGCTGCAACTGGTCGTGGCGGCTGTCGCGCTCGCCACGCGCCACGCCCTGGAGCGATTGAGCGGCCTTCGCGCGGACCTGAAGTGGCCCAACGACCTCATCGTCAGGGATCGAAAGCTCGGCGGACTGCTCGCCGAAATCGTCGTCACGCCACAGGGCTACGACGTCGTCGTCGGTCTTGGTCTCAATCTCACGTTCGACGGGCCCGAAGAGGTCGAGGCGACCTCCGTGAAGGCCGAGACGGGACTGACCTTGGCACCACGCGGCGTGCTCGACCTCGTGCTGGAAGAGCTCGAGGTGCGTCGCGAGCAACTTGACAGTGCAGAGGGTCGCGCTCGCTTGCGCGCGGACTACGAGCGTGCGCTGGCGACGATCGGGACGCACGTAAGGGTTGAACAGCACGACGGCGCGACGGAAGGAATCGCGCGCGGCGTCGACCAGGCGGGAAGACTCCTGATCGACGTGGCAGGCGAGATTCAAGTCTTTGGCGTCGGCGACGTCGTACACCTGCGCGCGAGCGACGTGCACTCGTGAGTCGCCCTACTCGCGTGCTGGTCACCGGCGCGGGAGGCCAAGTGGGTGTCGACCTGATGGACATGCTCAACGGGGTGACGCCGCCCGGCGGCGATCCATCGTTTCAACCCGACGGTCGAGCCATCGACGCGAGTGAGTTCGAAGCGCTGGGGCTCACGCACCACGAACTCGACGTCACCGATCGCGACGAGGTGGCACGGGCACTGGCGGCGGCACAACCTGACGTCATTGTCCATCTCGGCGCGTACACCGCCGTCGATCGCGCGGAAGAAGACGCCGAGCGTTGCTTCGAAGTGAACGAAATTGGCACGCTTGTGATGTCGCACGGCGCACACGACGTTGGCGCGCGACTCATCACCATCTCTACGGACTACGTCTTTGACGGGACGAAGGGCGCGGGGTACGTCGAATACGACGAGGCTCACCCGCTCAATGTCTATGGCGCCTCAAAGCGCGAAGGAGAGCTGCACTGCTCGGACCGCGACACTATCGTTCGCACCTCGTGGGTGATGGGGGTGCGAGGAAAGAGCGTCGCCCACGTCATCGCCGATCGCGCGCTGAGTGGCGCGTCCGTGCGATTCGTCGATGACCAGATGGGCACCGTCACGGCAGCGAGCGATCTTGCTCGCGCCCTCGTCACGTTGGTGCGCGAACCTCCCGGCGGCGTCTGGCACGTCGCCAATCCGGGGGCCACCACCTGGTTTGATGTCGCAAAGTTCATTGGCGGCGTGCTCAATCGGAGCGAGGACTTCGCGACGCCAATCTCGACGAGCGAGCTCACGCCACCTCCACTCGCGACCCGTCCCGCGCGTAGTGACCTCGATACGGAGAAGTTCTCCTCAACATGGTCGGCGTTGCCCGATTGGCGTGACGCGCTCGAGCGACTTGTCGTCGAGCGAGAGCGATTCGAGGGGCGACGGTGACCGACGTAGAAAACGACGTCGTGGCGGTCGTGGTCGATTATCACGCCGATGAATTTCTCATCGAGTGCGTCGACTCTCTCTTCGACAACGGGGTGGCCCAAGTCGTCGTGGTCGAAAACGGGGAAGTGGGTTCGGTGCCCGCGGCCCTGCTCGACCACGACGTCATCTTGGTCTCGCCCGGCGTCAACCTCGGTTACGGCCGTGGGGTGAATCGAGGAGTCGCGGCCGCGCGCGCGACGCCCTACGTGCTGGTCTCCAACCCTGACGTCGTCGTGCACGAAGGAGCCATCGAGGCGCTCGTGGACTACCTCGATCACCACCGCGACGTCGCGCTCGTCGGCCCGAAGATCTTGCGTCCCGACGGCACGGTGTATCCGTCAATGCGAGTGTTCCCGAACGTCTGGCTCGCCGGGCTGCACGCCATCCTCGCCCCCGTGTGGCCTGACAATCCTGCGACCAAGCGCTATCGCTCCGCCCGACCCGACGGCTCGGTTGACTGGGTCTCGGGCGCCTGTTTTCTCGTGCGGCGAAGCGCCTTCGAGCTTGTCGGCGGTTTCGACGAGCGCTACTTCATGTTCGCCGAAGATATGGCACTCTGCTGGGCGCTTCGTGAGCACGGGTTTCGCGTCGACGCGATCCCCGAGGCGGTCGTCACCCACGTTGAGGGCGTCTCGCGCGCCCGCGCCACGCGCGACATGCTCATTGCCCATCACCGCAGCGCCCTGCGCTTCGAGATCCAGACGGCAAAAGGCTGGCGGCGCGCCCTCGTGCCCTTCGCGAGCCTGGTGCTGAGCGTACGACTCATGCTCGTGCTGTTCGCTGAGTCGAGGTCCTAGGCCGGTATCCCAGAAGCGCCCGGACGTAGACTGGATAGAGGGCTGTGGGTGGTCTGTGGTTGAAAGTCGATGCCAGTCGCGGGCGAAACGACCCACGTAAGGCGTCTTGTCGACGCTGAGCATGGCGCGGTTTAGAAGTAAGTCCTGCCCCGCGTGTGATCATCCTGGTCACCGCGGGAGCCGGTGAAGTGTGCGCGAGTGCCCTAGGAGAGCGTCAGCTGCCGAGGGTGCGCACGGACATCGCCGCAGGCAAGTGTGGGGTCAAAGACCAGGTCAGCACTCGTAGCCCTCCTAAAGAACCTGTGAGACCGGTAGGGTAAAACACGACATGAGCGTATTTCAGAAGATTTTGAAGGCCGGCGAGGGCAAGCGCGTGCGCCAACTCGCTGAGCTGGTGGGGCCTATAAACGACCTCGCCGACGAGATGGCGGCCCTGAGCGACGCCGATCTCCAGGCGCAGACGGACATCTTTCGCGCCCGCCTGGCGGACGGCGAAGAGCTTGACGACATTCTGATTGAAGCGTTTGCCGTGGTACGCGAGGCGGCCACCCGCGTCCTTGGTCAGCGACCCTATGACGTGCAGTTGATGGGCGGCATGGCACTGCACTTCGGCTGGATCGCCGAAATGAAGACTGGTGAAGGTAAAACCCTCGTCTCGACTTTGCCCGTCTACCTCAACGCCTTGGCGGGCAAGGGCGTGCATGTCGTGACCGTGAACGACTACCTGGCCTCGCGTGACGCCAAGTGGATGGGCGAGCTGCATCGTTGGCTGGGTCTCACCGTCGGGCGCGTCGGACCTGATCTCCAGGAGTTTGAGGACAAGCGCGAGGCCTACGCGGCTGACGTCACGTACGGCACGAACACCGAATTTGGCTTTGACTACCTGCGTGACAACATGGCTCGTCGCCGCGAGCACATGGTCCAGCGTGGACACCACTTCGCCATCGTCGACGAGGTTGACTCGATTCTTATTGACGAGGCCCGCACGCCATTGATCATCTCAGGGCCCGCGGCCGACGTCACCAAGCTCTACTACCAGTTCGCCTCCATTGCGCGCGCGCTCACGCGCGACGTCGACTACGAAGTTGACGAAGAGAAGAAGACCGTCGTGCCCACGGAAGCGGGCATCGAGACGGTGGAGCGCCAGCTCGGCGTGACGAACCTCTACGACGCGGTCGCCACGAACTATGTGCACCAGCTCGGCCAAGCATTACGTGCGAAGGAGCTTTTCCACCGCGACAAGGACTATCTCGTCGACGGCGGGGAAGTGAAGATCGTTGACGAGTTCACCGGTCGCACCCTCGAAGGACGGCGCTGGAGCGACGGTCTCCACCAGGCGGTCGAAGCCAAAGAACGCGTGCGGATCCAAGAGGAAAACCACACCTGGGCAACCGTCACGTTGCAGAACTACTTCCGTCTCTACGAGAAGTTGTCCGGTATGACCGGTACCGCCGAGACCGAGGCCGCCGAGTTCGGCAATACCTATACCCTCTCGGTCGTTCCCATTCCGACGAACCGTCCGGCCGTTCGCCAGGACCAGCCTGACCTCATCTATAAGACCGAACAAGCGAAGTTTGCCGCCATCGTTGATGACGTCCGCGAGCGCACCGATCTCGGCCAGCCCATCCTGCTTGGCACCGCGTCGGTCGAAAAGTCCGAGCTGCTCTCGCGCGAGCTCTCAAAGGGCGGCATCGCCCATGAGGTCTTGAACGCGAAGCAACACTTCCGCGAAGCGGAGATCGTGGCCCAGGCGGGTCGCAAAGGTGCGGTCACCGTGGCGACCAACATGGCCGGTCGAGGTGTCGACGTCATCCTCGGCGGCAACTACGAGGGTCTTGCCGCACGCGAGGTCATCGGTCAGGGGATTGCCGCCGACTCCGAAGAATATGCCGCCGCTTACGGGATCGCGGCGAAGAAGTGGAAGGCGATCACTGAGGAGGACGGCCAGCAGGTTCGTGAGCTGGGTGGTCTCTACGTGCTCGGCACGGAACGCCATGACTCGCGACGCATCGACAACCAGCTTCGCGGACGATCGGGACGTCAGGGCGACCCGGGCGAGAGCCGCTTCTATCTTTCGCTCGAAGACGAGCTCCTTCGTCTCTTCGCCACTGGCGCCGTCTCATGGGTGATGGATCGCGCCATGCCCGAAGACGAAGCCATCGAGGCGAAGATGGTCTCCAAGGCCATTGAGCGCGCGCAGAACACAGTCGAAGCGCGCAACGCAGAGATCCGCAAAGACGTCCTCAAGTACGACGAGGTGATGAACGAGCAGCGCAAGGTCATCTACAAGCGTCGACAGCAGGTCATTGACGGCGAAGACATCCACGACGGGACCATCGAGCTCATCGAAGAGCGTCTCACCCAAGTCGTCGACGATCACATCGGTGCGGGCTTTGCCGAAGAGTGGGACTTCAACGCCCTTGTGCTCGACCTTCAGTCGTACTACCCAACGGAGTTGACGATTGACACGCTCGCGGCCTATGAGGATGCGAACGAGATCGTTGGCCTCGTCGTCGACGAGGCGGTCGGTCAGTACGAAAAGAAATCAGAGAACTACCCGGGCGGACTCGACACCGCGAAGGAAATCGAGCGTGACGTCATGCTGCAGATCCTCGATCAGCGTTGGCGCGAGCACTTGTCGAACATGGACTACCTGCGAGACGGTATTCACTTGCGCCAGGTCGCCCAGCAGGATCCGCTCACCGCGTGGCAGAAGGAGGGGTACTTGATGTTTGAGCACCTCCTCGAGGCGGTGGACATCGACTACGTGCGCTACATCACCCACGTTGAAGCATCCGCGTTGGAAGAAGCCGAAGCGGACGCGGACGCCGTCGACGAAGGACTTGAAGGAGCGCTCACCAACGTGAACGAGCTGGCACCGGGTTCGACGGAACTGCCTGCGCACACCGCGTCCCCGGCACCGACGCTGACATCAGCGACGACGACGGCGCCGAAACCGCACGAAAAGCTGGGGCGCAACGACCCGTGCTGGTGCGGCTCCAAGCGCAAGTTCAAGCAGTGCCATGGCCGATCCTAAGGCGGAGAACGCCTTACGCACTGCCCTCGTCTCGCTCGAAGAGCTCGAGACCAGGTGGGATGCGGCGCGCGACTATTTAAAGATCGATGCGAGCCGGGCGCGCCACGCCCTCTTGACCGAGCTCGCAGCCGACCCGAATCTCTGGGACGACCAGGACCACGCCCGTGAGGTGACCACCGAGCTCGGTCGTTTGACGAACGACCTCGAGGTCTTTGACGTGCTGCGCCGAGGCCTCGACGACGCGACGGTGCTCGTTGAATTTTCCCGTGACTCGCTCGACGCGGGCGAACCCGATTGGCCGATCTTTCACGAACTCGCGAGTGCGGTCGACACGCTCGAACGCGACGTCGCATCGCTGGAGACCCAAAGCCTCTTCAGTGGACCCTATGACGAGAATGACGCGATCGTCGAGTTGCACGCTGGTGCCGGCGGCACTGACGCGCAGGGCTGGACCGAGATGCTCTTGCGGATGTATTCACGCTGGGCCGAGCGACGTGGCTTCGGCGTCGAGATCGACGAAGCCACCGAAGGACAAGAAGCGGGGCTGCTCTCGGCGACGTTCATTGTGAAGGGTCGCTTCGCCTACGGGTGGTTGTCGACCGAGCGTGGCGTGCATCGCCTCGTGCGCATCAGTCCTTATGACTCCCAGGCGCGCCGCCAGACGAGCTTCGCGAGCCTTGACGTGACTCCCCTCCTGAGTGACAACTCCGCAGAGGTCGAGATCGACGAGAAGGATCTGCGTGTTGACACGTATCGCTCATCGGGCGCGGGTGGCCAGCACGTCAACAAGACCGACTCCGCGATTCGCCTCACCCACCTGCCAACGGGCATCGTCGTCAGCTGTCAGAACGAGCGCTCGCAGCATCAGAACCGTGCGCGCGCCATGCAGATCCTCGAAGCGAAGCTGGCCGAACGCGCACGCGCGGAACGTCAGGCGGAGATGAACGCGTTGAGCGGCGCGCGAGCGGACAACGCGTGGGGCTCTCAGATTCGCTCGTATGTCCAGGCACCGTACCAATTGGTGAAAGATCATCGCAGCGACTACGAAACGGGCAACGTAGAAGCAGTGCTCGACGGCGACCTCGATGGTTTTATGGAAGCTGAGCTACGACGTCAGCGTTCTGCTTCATAAATCTTCTCGGATGCAACAAATGCCTGATCGCTTTGCCATGGGTCCTCACGGGGACCAAAGTAGAATGGCTTTGCCGCTGCGCCCGAACGCCGCACCATTATCTAAGAAACCCTGAGGCGGTGAAGCCGTGATTCGATTTGAAAACGTGTCCAAGACTTATAAGAACGGCACGCCCGCGTTAAAGGACATCACCCTCGACATAGAAAAGGGCGAGTTCGTGTTTCTCGTGGGTGCGTCGGGATCGGGTAAGACCACCTTTCTTCGACTCCTCCTTCGTGAAGAGCATCCGGACGTCGGCCGCATTCTTGAGGCGGGGCGCGACATTGGCGATCTGCCCAAGTGGCGCGTGCCGTACCTACGCCGCAACATCGGTTGTGTCTTTCAGGACTTTCGTCTCCTGCCTAATAAAAGCGTCTTTGAAAACGTCGCGTTCGCCCTCGAGGTGATTGGTCGGCCCCGCTCGACCGTTGAGTCCCAGGTGCCCCAGATTCTGGAGCTGGTCGGACTGACCGACAAGTCGAAGAACCTCCCGCACGAGCTCTCTGGCGGTGAGCAACAGCGCGTCGCCGTGGCGCGCGCCTTCGTGAACCGTCCCCTCATCTTGCTCGCCGACGAACCGACCGGCAACCTCGATCCTTCGAACTCTGAATCGATCATGGCGCTCCTCGAGCGAATCAACCGCACCGGTACCACGGTCGTCATGGCGACGCACGACAAGGCGCTCGTCGACCGCATGCGTCGGCGAGTCATTGAGCTCGACCGTGGAGAGATGATTCGTGACCAAGTTCGCGGTGTCTATGGCATCGATGAGGGAGTAGCCATCTGATGCGCGTCTATTTTCGTTACGCCTTCAAAGAGACCTTCAGCAATCTCTGGCGCAATCGCATGATGACGATTGCCGCGGTTCTCACTGTGGCGGTCTCTCTATCGCTGGTGGGCTCTGCGTTGCTGCTCAAGCAGAGTGCGGCGCAAGCATCGGTGGAATGGCAACAGGGAACCAGGGTGACCGTCTGGATGCAAGCGACGGCCTCTGCGAGCGAGATCTCGAGCGTCGGCAGTCAGCTGCATTCGATGCCGATTGTGAAGAACTGCGTTTATAAGACTCAGGCCCAGGACTTCCAGCAGGCTAAACGGCTGCTGCCCCAAGACGAGTGGTCCGTGCTGACGGTCGCCTCCGTACCCTCCTCGTACGAGTGCGTGCCGGTGGTGCCCTCGGACGCCTTTCCGGTGGAATCAACCTTCAGCCACGCTCCCGGCGTGTACTCCGTGACGGGACCGAATCAGCAAATCCGCTCGATGAACAAGGTGATCCGCGTCTTGCAGATCGTGTTCCTCGCCCTGGCGGCCGTTCTCTTGCTCTCGGCGATGGTCCTCATCCTCAACACCATCCGCATGGCTATCTTCTCCAGACGTCGCGAGGTGTCGGTGATGAAGCTCGTCGGGGCGACCAACTGGTTCATCCGCATTCCCTACATCACCGAGGGCTTCATCCAGGGCCTGCTCGGCTCAGTCGTCGCGATCCTCGCGGTGACCGCGCTGCATACCTGGTATCCGCTGCACAATGAGTTTGCGCTCAATACGTCTGCGCTGCTCGGGACCAACGCCGTCGTGCTGATCGTCGGCGTGGTGATCGGATCGGTCGGCTCGGGGATCGCGATCCGACGCTTCCTCGACGTCTAGCTCGTCGTGTCGAAGTCGATGGACAACGAGTTCACGCAGTAGCGAAGACCGGTCGGCGTCGGCCCGTCATTGAAGACGTGGCCCAAGTGCCCGCCGCACTTGGCGCAGAGGATCTCGGTGCGCTTGCGAAAGAGCGACGTGTCGACGCGCTCGACGATGGTGCCTGGCTCGCAGGCGTCAAAGCTCGGCCACCCGCAACCTGAGTCGAACTTTTGCTCGCTCGTAAAGAGCGTCTGGCCACAGCCCGCACAGCTGAAGACGCCGCTCGCGTCAACGTGCAACAGCGAACCAGTGAAGGGCGCTTCCGTGGCCGCGTTGCGCAGCACCGCGTAGCGGTCGGGGGAGAGCTGCGCGCGCCACTCGTCGTCGCTTTTGTCGATCTCAAAGGTCATCGCGTCAAGTTACCGGACGACGCTCGGCCTCAATGCGCTCAGGAATAGTTTGGGCGTGGTGCCTCGGGCAGCACCCGAGGATATTCGGGCTTGCCCTCAAGCAGACGCGTAAAGGCGCCCGCCAATCCTTCAGGGTCGAGGCCAATCTCGGCCAAGAGCTCATCGGGCTTGTGGTGCTCGAGATAGGCCCGCGGTACGCCCAAGATGCGCGTCAGGGGAAAGGGTCGGTTGAGGTCTTGGGCGCGCGAACGAATCGCAGAGACCATCAAGGTGCCCGCGCCGCCGTGGCGCGTGGCGTCTTCCACCGTGATGATGCGCTCGTGGTTCAGCGCGTCATCGATCATGTTCGGGTCGGGGGGCAAAACTCGCACGTCGTAGAGGGTGATGTGCTTCGCCTCGTCGCCGAGGCGCTCGAGTGCGGCGTACGAGCTGGGCGCCATCTTGCCCACGGCGAGCACGCAGAGCGAACCGTCACCGCGCACGACTTGTCGAGCGCTGAGTCCCTCGCCGGCCTTGCCGTCGTAGGGCTGCGGATCGGTCTTGGGGTAGCGGATGGCGGTCGGACTCGACATCGAAAGTGCCGTCTTCAGCATGATCGAGAGCTCCTCGGCGCTCGAGGGGGCAAAGACGGTCATGTTCGGAATCGCGAGGCAGAGCGCGATGTCGAGCAGTCCATGGTGGCTCGGTCCGTCGTCGCCGGTGATGCCCGCGCTCTTGAAGACGAAGACAACCGGCAGGTTGAGCAACCCGACGTCGAGGTTGGCCTGGTCGAACGCGCGAGCGAAGAACGTGGAGTACACCGCGACAATTGGCTTGAGGCCGCCCATCGCCATGCCGGCGGCGGCCGTGACGGCGTGCTGCTCGGCAATGCCGACGTCAAAGAAGCGATCGGGGAAGCGACTTTCGAAGTCGAGCAGTCCCGTCGGACCGGCCATGGCGGCCGTGATCGCCACCACGCGATCGTCTTGACTCGCCACGTCGACGAGCGCGTTCGAGAAGACTTCGGTGTAGGAGAGACTGCTGACGTTCTTCGCATGCGCGGCGGGAAGCTTGTAGTCGTGCATCTTGAGGTCGTCGGTCATCGCCGGTTCGTACCCGCGACCCTTTTGCGTAAGGGTGTGGACGACGATTGGCCCGTCCCACTCGGCTGCTGCCTTGAGGACTTTTTCGAGAGCTTTGATGTCGTGTCCGTCGATGGGACCGACGTAGCGCACGCCGAGATTCTCAAAGAACGTATGTGGCGTCACCATCTCTCGCACGACGGACGATAAGCCGTCGATGCCCGTGTAGGCGGCGTTGCCCAGTGGCAGCCGTCGCACGAGACGACTCACGCGCTCTCGGACTGTCAGGTACGTGCGGTTGAGGCGCAGCGAGGTGAGGGACTCGGAGAGCTTGGAAATGGTCGGTGCGTAACTTCGTCCGTTGTCGTTGAGGACGATGACGACGCGAGTGTTGGAGTGACCGAGGTTGTTGAGCGCCTCGTAGGCCATGCCGCCTGTCAGCGAGCCATCGCCGACTACCGCGACGACGTGTCGCTTGCCGCCGTGACCAATGAGCTCTTTCTTCTGTTCGAGCGCAATCGCGAGGCCGTGCGCGTAGGACAGCGCAGTTGAGGCGTGGCTCGACTCGATCCAGTCATGGGGGCTCTCGGAACGATTCGGGTAGCCGGAGAGACCTCCGCGTTGGCGCAGATTCTTGAAGCCGTAGCGTCGGCCGGTGAGGAGTTTGTGGACGTAGGCCTGGTGCCCCGTGTCCCAGAGGATGATGTCTTTTGGCGACTCGAACACTCGATGCAGAGCAATCGTCAGCTCGACGACGCCGAGGTTGCTCCCGAGGTGACCACCAGTTTTTGTGACCGTTGAGATGATGAACTCACGGATCTCTTCGCTCAATTTGTCGAGCTGGCGGTATGACAACGGTTGAAGATCAGCGGGAGTTTCAATCGAGGGCAGAATCATTGAGACCAGCCTACCGGGGTCACTGCGGAGGCACCGGGCCGAAAACATGGCCGGTAGCCTAAGAAATAATGAGCACCCCCCTGGTCGATCGAGACATCCTGCAACGCACGCTGGACGAGGCTTTGGCCCGTGGAGGAGCCTTTGCCGAGGTCTTTGTGGAAGATCGAGCAACGTCATCAGCGTTGCTCGATCAGAGTCGGGTCGAACACCTGAGCTCCGGGCGCGACCGAGGTGCCGGGATCCGCGTGGTCGTTGGTGAGACGACGGGGTTTGCGCATACGGCTGATCTCAGCGAATCGGGTCTTCGAGCGGCGGCACAGGCGGCCGCGGCCGTCGCGCGCGAAGGGGGCACCGTGCGCGAAGTCGCGCTCGGCGAGCCGCGCAACCACGAGTCGCGCGCGGAGATCGAGCCGAGTGGCGTCGAGAAAGCCAGAAAGATCGAGCTCTTGCGCCAGGCAGACGACGTGGCGCGATCGGAGGGCTCTTCGATCACCCAGGTCCAGGTGGCACTCGGTGACTCCACGAGACGCTTCATCGTCGCAAATTCTGAAGGAGTCTTCGCTTCGGACCACCAAGTACGCACTCGGTTCAACGTTTCGTGCATCGCCACGGGGGACACGGGAATGCAGACGGGGTATCGTCCCATCGCGGCGACGCGCGGGTTTGAGCTGCTGCATCCCGACACCATCGAAGAGGCTGCTCGCGGCGCCGCGCGTCAGGCCATCACCAAGCTCGCCGCACGTCCCGCGCCGTCGGGCGATCTACCCGCCGTCCTCGCGAGCGGCTCGGGCGGCATCTTGTTTCACGAAGCGTGCGGCCATGGTCTTGAGGCCGACGCCATCTTGAAGCAAGCGTCGGTCTACGCGGGCAAAGTGGGTCAGCCGGTCGCGAGCCCTCTTGTCACGTTGGTCGATGACGGCACGGTCGCGGGCGAGTGGGGGTATCTGGCCATCGACGACGAGGGGCACGAGAGCTCGCGCAACGTGCTGATTGAGAACGGTGTCCTCACTGACTACATGTGGGACTACCTTCGCGCGCGCAAAGAAGGGGGCCGAGTCTCGGCGAACGGTCGTCGCCAGAGCTATCAATACCTCCCGATGGTGCGAATGACCAATACGTACCTACTCGAGGGCGACAGCGACGCCGACGAGATCGTTGCCCAGACGCCGTACGGGGTGTACGTGGCTCAGCTGGGCGGGGGACAGGTCAACACCGCGACTGGGGACTTCGTCTTCGGCATGACGTCCGCGTTCCTGATCGAGAACGGAAAGATCACGACGCCGCTGCGTGACTGCAACCTCATCGGCAATGGACCCGAGATTCTTCATCGCGTCGACGCGGTTGCGTCGGACTTCTCAATGATGCCCGGCACGTGCGGGAAGGACGGCCAACAGGTGCCGGTCGGCTGTGGTCAGACGACCATGCGTCTCAGCTCCATCACCGTGGGTGGGGCCGCGGGATGACGCTCCTCGAACAGGCGGAACGTCTCCTCGGCGACGCGCTTGGGAACGAGCAGATCGAGATCTATCTCTCGAGCGGCACCGAGACCGAGATACGCGCCTACCAGGGCGAGGTCGAAGATCTCACCAGCGCGAGCTCCGCGGGCATTGGCGTACGGGTGCTGCTGGACGGTCCAAGTGGCGCGCGGGTGGGTACGGCGTGGGCGGGTTCGCTCGACGACGACGCAGTGCGTGACGCGCTTCGTGACGCGCGCGACAACGTGCAGTTCGCCACGGAGGATGAGTTTGTCGCGTTTGCCCGTCCCGACGGCGTCGCGGCGGCAGCGCTCACTCTCACCAACGAAGGTGTTCGCGCGACACCGGTTGAAGAGAAGATCGCTCTCGCCATCGAGCTCGAACGCCGAGTGCGCGCCGCGGACACGCGCATTCGCCAGGTGGATTCGGCCAACTACTCGGACTACGTCGCCGAATCGGCGCTGGCCTCCTCGACCGGGGTGCGTGCGAGCTACGCGCGAACGGGCGCGTACCTTTCGGTGGAAGCCATTGCAACCGACGGCACTGACGATCAGACCGGGTGGGGGCTCAGCGCGGGACGCGCACCGGGCGAACTAAGCATCGACGATGCCGCCGCAGACGCCATCGAGCGCGCCACGCGCATGCTGGGCGCCGTCAAGCCGCCCTCCATGAAGTGCACCGCGGTCTTTGATCCACGGACCGCGGCGTCGCTGCTGTCAATCATCGGTGGCTCTCTGAGCGGGGACGCCGTCGTGCGCGGGCGATCCTTCTTCGCCAACCGTGTCGGTGAGGACGTCGCGTCCTCGCTGTTCACGCTCATCGACGATCCAACGGACGCGCGACATTTTTCCGCGAGTGCGTACGACGGCGAGGGGCTCGCCTGTCGACGGAACGTCCTCATAGAGCGCGGTCGTCTAAACGGGTTTGTCTACGACACCACGTCCGCGCGTCGCGCCGGTACCAGCTCGACCGGGAGCGCCCTTCGTGGGGGCATCGCCGGATCGCCGTCAGCGGGGTGCCGTGCGCTGCAGCTTGCGCCGGGAGATGAGGATCAAGCCTCGATCCTCAAGAACGTGGGCTTCGGGGTGTATGTGCAATCGATCATGGGCGTGCATTCGGGGGTCAATCCGATCTCCGGCGATTTCTCCGTGGGAGTGACCGGCCTCATGATTCGAGATGGCGAACTCGCCGAGCCCGTGCGAGAGCTCACGGTCGCGTCAACCCTTCAGCGAATGCTGCTTGACCTCTCTCACGTCGGCGACGATCTCGAGTGGCTCCCAGGTGGGGCGGTGTCGCCCACGCTCGCGATCGACGGGATCGCGGTCTCGGGGGCTTAGTCGGAGCTCGGGGCGGGCGTTTTCGGACTCGCTGCGGGAGCCGAAGAAGGCGCGGGAGCGGGCGTCGATGACGACGAGGATTCCGACGTCGTGGAACTGGTGGTTGATGTCGTGCTGGACCCGGCTTTTGAACCAGACGGACGGCTATCGTTCTTGTAGAAACCGCTGCCCTTGAAGACGATGCCGACCGCCGAAAAGACCTTGCGCAACTCGCCGCCGCAGAGAGGACACACGGTCAGCGCGGCGTCAGAGAACTTCTGGACGGCCTCGACACGTTCGTGGCACTTCTGGCACTCATATTCGTAGGTGGGCATGCTTACTCCGCGAAGAATCTAACCAATTGAGTCTAACGGTCAGGGCATTTCGCTCTGCGCGGTGGCGTAGCATTGCGCGGTGGACGACTTCCACCAACTTCGACGTGGTGGGCCTGCGGGTACCCCTTTCCCCAGTGACGTGGGACCGAGCGAGGTCAGTCCACGTCGCGCGCTCGCGCGCTGTCGCGTCACCATGCTTGCGTCAACCACGGCGGCGGTCGCGGCAAATACCCTGAACAAGGGGGACGTCCTCGCGACGGCTCGTGTGGCGGGTATCCAGGCCGCGAAGCGAGCGTCCTCACTGCTGCCGATGGCCCACCCAGTGCTGGTCGGCAACGTCTACGTAAATTTCACAATTGCCGACACACACATCGATCTCGAAGCGGGCGTCGACACGATCGATCGCACGGGCGTTGAAATGGAAGCGCTCACCGCGGTGACCGTCGCCGCGCTGACGATCTATGACATGTGCAAATCCAGCGATCGGACGATGACGATTGAGCAGATCGCGCTCTGGGAGAAGGCGGGCGGCCGATCGGGCACTTGGCGGCGGGAAGAATCCTCCACCAACGGCGTCTGACGTCACCGGTATGGGTCTCGCGACCGCTACCCTCGTGGCAGATGAAAACGAGAACTAAATGAGCACGATCCGCGGAGGCGTTGAGCAGAGCCGGGAGCGATTGGTGGCGCTCGTTCTGCTGCTGCAGCGGGCCTGGGAGTACGGAGCGCTCACCCAGGAGGAGATCCTTCGTGAGCTCATGATCGATGAGTATCCGGTTGCGGCCAAGGGACCGAGGAAGATTCCCGCCTACGAGGGCGCCGAGAGCACCGTGCGTCAGAAATTTGAGCGCGACAAAGCCCGCATCCGCGAACTGGGCTTTGAGATCGAGACGACGACGAACGACGATGGATCTGTTGGCTACAAGATCGATCCCTCGAGTGGCTATGCGCCGCCCATTTACTTCAGCCCCGACGAAGAGCGCGTCGTCAAACTCGCGCTGCGGTTCTGTGGCTTCGGCAAGTCCGGAGCGTTCAGCGTCTTCAATGACGTCCCGGCGAGCGACGGGGGACTCGCCGCGTCGAACTACTACACGCCCGTACTGCGAGCCCTCAATCTGCGCCGTCCTCTCGCGTTTGACTACCTTTCGGGCGCTAACAAGCCGCGCCTCGTCGAGCCGCTCGTGATCGACGTCTTCAACGGCACCAGCTATCTCGTCGCCCGCGTGCAAGGCACCCCGGAGATCAAGGGATATCGCTTCTCGCGCATCACGACGATGCCGGTCGTGCTGCCGGACCCCTTTGAGATCGAGGGCAAGGACCTCGCGATCGCGCGCGCCTGGCGCCCGGAGTTCGCCAAGTCGCCGCGTCCCTTCGACGTGGTGGTCTCCACCAATGACGACTACGCCGACCTCCTGCAGCGTCAGTATCCGGGATCACTTGCGGCGAAGAAGTCCAACGGCAAGGTCGAAGTCGGGCTCGAATTCGAGAGTCCTCGAGCGGCCATGCGCTTCATCCTCGACAGCGCTGATCGGGTGCGTCTCCAGTCCCCAAAGTCGCTGAAGAGCGAGCTCGCCGCCTGGTTGCGCGACGTCAATCGCGGTTCGGTGCCCGACGTCACCACGCTGTCCTTTGACATCGCCCCGACGAATGACGTCCTCGGACAGACTTTGCAGCTCCTGCACGCCGTCTACGCGAGCGAGGACGGACTTCGCATCAGCGAGCTGTCGCGGCGGTTTTCGCTGAGCCCTGAGCATGTACGTCTGATCATGGATCGTCTCGTGTCGCTCGAGCCAATGGCGGAGTCCTCCGACGGCACCAGCCGATTCCCGGCGCACGTCTTGAAGGACTGCGACGACTGGGACAATGAGGCGAATGATGACTCGCTCTACCGCGCCGACTTCTCGGACTTGCCCGAGGGAGCGGACGACCCTTCTGCCTTCATGTGGCGCGATCTCTTCGAGCTCAATATTGCGCTGCGCGAGGCGTCGCGGGTCTACACCGATCCGGCGATCTTCTCTGCGATCGAAAAGATCGAGCGAGCGACGAGCGCGCCGGTTCAGATCGAGATGTCGAACGAGGCGCTGATCGCCCAGGTCGAGCGGGCCATCGAATCGCACTCGCAGATCAAGATCGACTACACCTCTGCCACGAGCGACGAGACCCACGCGCGCGCCATCGAGCCTCGCGAAATGAAGGTGCTCAACGGCCACACCTACGTGCGCGCCTACTGCACGACTCGCGACGCCTGGCGCACCTTTCGCCTCGATCGGATGAGCGCGGTGCTCGCGACCTCGCCCGCGAGTAACGATCGGCCCGAAGATACCGTCGCCAACTGGCTCACCCAAGTGGGCGAAGAGGGGGACGAGGTCATCGTTGTCCTCGAATCACCCCAGCGCTGGCTCTTCGAGCCGCTGCCCGGTGCGCAGTGGCGCACGCTCGATGACGGGCGTCACGCCGTCAAGTTCCGCGTCTCCGAAGAGCGCTTCCTCGATTCGCTCATGCTCCAAGCGGGTCCCGGAGCGGTGGTCGTCACCGAGAAATATGCGCTGGCTGGCCACCAACTCGCGAAGAAGATAGCCGCACAGCTGTAGCGACCGTTGGGCCCGAAAAGGGGTGCCCGTGCTTCGTCTACTCACGCGTCGTTCGAACGACGTCACCTATTTCACGAACGACGCCGCCCACGAGCTCGACGGGCTGCGCGACGCGGGACCGGGCTGGTGGCTGCGCGGAAGCGGTGATACTCGCAGCCCCGCGGACGTGTCGCGCGTCCTCGTCACGAGCGAACGTGCACAGATCGTGGGCTACGACCTCGTGATCGCGGCGCCGCGTCCCATTTCGGTGCTTCTCGCGGTCGACCCCGACCACGCCCGAGGCGTTGTGGCCGCTCATCGAGCCTCGGTGCGCACGACGATGGAGTATCTCGAAGAGCGAGCGCTCGTGGTTCGAGACCGACGTGGGGGACTCGAACGCGACCAACCCGCCACCTGGGAGCGCGTGGTGAGCTTTACGCACGGACTCAATCGTCACGGCGAGCCGCACTTGCACGACCACGTGCTCGTCGGTGCGCGACCCGAATCGCAACGCACCGTGTTGGACGCCCGCGCACTCTACGCTCACGCCCATGCAGCGGACGCGCTCTATCGAGCGTCACTTCGCTTCGAACTCGCAGAGCGGACCCCGTGGTCAGCTTGGCGCTCATTCGAAGGCGTCGAGCGCGTGGTGGGACTGGACGAGGGATACCGAGCGCTCTGGGCCGGGCATCACCGTGATCGCGGGGAGAAGCTCTCGTGGAGTCGAGATGAGACGCGTGACGCCTGGGCGAGTGACCAGTCGCGCTTCGAGTCACTCGGCGTCGTCTCTCCCCCGGAGCGAAGCAACGTCCTCGACGAGCATCGATTCGCCGGCTCCTTCGAGGGTCGCGACGGTGTTGCGCGACGACACGTCGTCGAAGCCTGGGCGAACGCCGCGAGCTTCGGTCAAGATCCGAAGGAGTTGACGCGCTCGGTCGACGATCTGTATCCCGCGCTTCGCGGTCGAGGTGGAGTGTATGAGTCCACGATTCCCGTTCGCGAGGCGCGCATGATTCCGAGTGTCCGCGAGCACGGCCCTCGTCCGCTGGATCGCAGTCAGCTCGGGCGCTGGCGTGAGCGATCGCTGGAACGCGACAGCTCGCGAGAGGTTCGCTCGAGATAGGGGCGAAATCTGGGGTCCTTGTACGCGGGGGTGAGCTCTACCCACTTGAGATGATTTTGCGCATCGAGTCCGAGGGCGTAGCCGTCGCGCCCTCGAGCGAGGTCGCCGACGTTCATCCGGTCGCGCTCTATCCACGAGGTGCTGTGTCCGACCGCGCGACCTTTCCTGTCGCGCTGGATGCTGGGCGACATCACGAGCTCTCTTCCCGCAAGTGATCGTAAGGTCTCGAGCGTCGTGCGATCGGCAATGCCGGGCAGCACGAGGGTCGTGGGAAAGAGCGAGAGAAAACCTTCGGCGGACGTGCCCCAGCGAGCGCGCGCTTGGCTCAGGTCTTGTAAGCACGCGAGCGTCAGGACTCCTTGTCCGCCACCTTCGGACACGATGCCGGCGAGCCGGGGAAGGGGAGCAACATTGGCCAACTCATCGAGGGCGAGCAGGAGCCGGGCACCTTCGTCGTGACGGTCGTAGGTCGCGTGCACCAGTTCCTCGATCAGGCCAACGACGAGGGGGGTGCAAACCGCCTGGTGGCGGCTCGGAGCGACCACGTGGAGCTGATGAGGCCCCGCCAGGAACTCTTCGATATCGAGCGGAGCCTCGCGAGCCGAGGCGCGGGCCGCCTCGGTGCGAATACCGGCGAACAGTCCGGCAGTCGTCGACCAGATGCTCGAGCGTTCGCGTTCTTCGGTGGCGAGCACGCCGTGGAGCAGCGACACCGCGGGATGATGTTCGCCGTGACGTTCGTGAAGTTCATGAAGAAGATCGTCACCACGACGCTCATCAACACGCGACGCAAGTTGTCCGATCGACTCACCGCGCAACGCGCATGCGTGCATCAAGGGAGCAACAAGTGCACCCGCTCGTTCGGTCCAATGGTCGTCACTTCGATCGCCTCGACCTCGTCGAGCGACGTCAAGAAGGCTTCGAGAGGCAAGAACTGCCCCATCCCAAGCTAAAGATTGTCTTAGAGGTGAGTAGCCAACACGATGCACTCCGCGTGGTGTTTGCACTGTGCCAGAGGGATCGAACAGCAATGTTGCACCATCACGACGCGCGTTTGACATCAACGACACGACATCATTCTTCGTTGACGTAATGACGCTTGCGTGCATTGTCATCAGGAGATTCGGCACGATGATTGATGATGTCTTTCCACTGCGTGTTGGACCTAACACGAGTGCAGAACGTTCGTGTCCACTCATCGCATCACCGTGTGCGCCGCGTCCTAAGTAGATGCCGAACTCGGAGTGCACGTGACACCATCGGTCGCAAAAAATCTCGAAATGCTTGACATTGGTGTGAATAACGACTGAACTTTTAGTTGTCCTTCTGCGGAGGAGGTACATGTTGTTCATCGCGTTGCGATTAACGCTGTGAAAAACGCTCTTCCGCGAGAGGACCGTGCACTGCGATCAGTCGCCGCACAACCGTGAGGTTGGGTGGTACATGGCCGAGTACATGAGACATCAATGCGGTACCTACAGTCCACATGCGTGGCGCCTCGGGTCCCAATTTGATTCAACGTTGAGTCCCAAGGAGGGAAAGTGGCACCAGCCGCGAAGAAGAAGGCTGTAGCCAAGAAGGCTCCAGCGAAGAAGGCCCCTGCGAAGAAGGCCGCTAAGAAGCGCGCCCCAGCAAAGAAGGCCGCTGTCAAGAAGGTAGCGAAGAAGCGCGCTCCGGCCAAGAAGGCTGTGAAGAAGCGCGCTCCGGCGAAGAAGGCCGCGAAGAAGCGCGCTCCCGCCAAGAAGGCTGCGAAGAAGCGCGCTCCGGCGAAGAAAGCCGCGAAGAAGCGTGCTCCCGCCAAGCGCGTAGCCAAGAAGGCGTAGGGAAAAGCAAGCTTCTCTCACTACAGAGAGTTGTACCTCGAGGGGGCCGAAAGGCCCCCTCGAGTGCTGTCCGGGGGGAAATAGCGTGAGACGCCGAGATAGGCGAAGCGAACAGCGATTAAAAAAAGCGGACTCAGTAGATTTGGTTCGACGAATACCTAGCCCGATTGGTCGCGCACTGAATGTTCCTACTCACGACACACTCAACGGCGTCGCCCCTTGCGCTGGTGCCCATCGTGATCATTATCGGGCTCTTCATCTTCGTCACCCGACGCAAACGGCGCTGAGCATCGGCGGGGATGCAGGGCCATTGCGTGAGCGGGTGAACGTCGTTAGGCGTTCTTCAGATCGTCGGGCTCATCGACGTCAAATCTCCACGAGCTCGTGAGATCAATGCGGTGCGGCACACCGAGGCGACGAGCTTCGTCGGCGTGGAGTTGAAGAGAGCGCGGTCCGTACGCGAAGCGAAATTCCAACTTCGAGGGGATGACCATCACGTTGGTGCCGGCACCATGATGGTCCGCGAAGAGCGTGATGCCGGTGTCGGGTTCGAAGCTGCCGAGGCCTTCGGGAAAACGAAGATCGCCGTGCGCGATGATGAGCCGATCGAAACGATCGCTCAAGGATTCGTATGCGGACTGCAGCGCCTCGTTGAGCGTCGTCGCGGATGAGAGCAGGAGTTCCGCGCCGAACGACGTCGCAAACGACGCGAGCTGCTGGTCTTCGCTGACAATGATGACCTCACGAGGTCGGGAGCTCACTATCACGCCTCGAGCCAGTTCTTCCACGATCGCCGTCACGTCGAGGTGACGATTGCGACGGAGTCGAGACTTCGCACGATCGAATCGTTTCAGGGGGACAACGACCGCGGTGCTCATCGTTGCGAATGTTAGGCGATGGCGCGGAAAGTAATCTGGGCGAGATGACGATGGACGCGCAGGACCTGCTCGAGTTTGAACGGGAGCTAGTTGGTCGAGGTGAAGTAGTCGCCGGCATCGACGAAGTGGGACGCGGAGCGCTCGCGGGGCCAATGCTGGTGGGCGCTGTCAGCGTGCATACGTGCGCAGAGCCCCCAGAAGGACTCGACGATTCGAAGCGCCTCAGCGCCACGCAGCGCACCTCTCTGGTGGATCCGCTGCAACGCTGGGCAGCGGAATGGTCTCTTGGTGTGGTGAGCGTTGCCGAGATTGACGAATGGGGCATGCGCCTCGCTCTTGCGGTCGGAGCGACACGAGCACTTCAAGGATTGCGATCGGCACCGACCCACGTGCTAGTCGACGGTCCGCTCAATCTCTTGACGGCGATTCCCGAATTCCGAGGTCACGCAATTACGACGAGCCCTGCGCTGCTGTACGAGACCTTGCCCGTCACGACAATCATCGATGGCGACCAAAAGAGCGCGGCGATTGCCGCCGCCGCGGTGTTGGCGAAGGTAGCACGCGATTCGATGATGGTCGAACTCGACCGCGAATGTTCTGACTACGGTTGGGAGCGCAACAAGGGATATGGCGTGCCCGAACACCTCGACGCGATACGGCGCATCGGGGTGAGTATCCATCACCGGATCTCGTGGAATCTGCCCGAAAGAGCGCTGTTCTGAGAGCGGCGCCGCCGGCGGAAGCCGTCGCTGAGACTACTAGATGTTTGGGGTCAAAAGACTAGAATTGAAAGGTTATGTCTCCGCTGCTCTCCGTCAACGAGTTGAAGGTTCAGTTTTCGTCGAGAGACACAACGGCGACCGCCGTTGACGATTTCTCATTGGATGTGAATGCAGGAGAGTGCGTCGGTCTCGTGGGCGAGTCGGGGTGCGGGAAGACGACGACGGGCCTCGCCATCATGCGACTGCTGCCCAACAATGGTCACATCGTCGCGGGCAATGTCGTGCTGGACGGGGTCGACCTCGCGACTTTGAGCGAAAAAGAGATGCAGTCGCAACGCGGACGCACGGTGGCGCTCATTCCCCAGGATCCGATGAGCTCGCTCAATCCGACGACCAAGATTGGTCGCCAGATTGGCGAAGGCTTAGTGATTCACGAGGGCGCAAGCAAGGAAGAGGCGCGCAAGCGAGCCCTCGAGGTTCTCGAGATGGTCGAAATGCCGAACCCCGCCGAGCGGCTCAATCAGTATCCGTTTGAGCTCTCGGGTGGGTTGCGCCAGCGGGTGATCATCGCCATGGGGCTCGTGTGCCGGCCAAAGCTCCTCATCGCCGACGAACCCACCACTGCACTCGACGTGACCATTCAGGCGCAGATTCTCGACATCATCGACAATCTTCGACGCGAACTGGACATGGCAGTACTGCTCATCACCCACGACATGGGGGTTATTGCCGGACGCACCGACCGTGTCGTCGTCATGTATGCCGGCGAAAAGGCAGAAGAAGCGACAACTACCGAGCTGTTCCATTCAATGCGCCATCCCTATACGCAGGCGCTGCTCGCGTCAATGCCGAACTTGGAAAACACGACAAAGCACGAGCTGAAGTCGATCGCGGGAATGCCGCCCAGTCTCACTCGCGAGATCACCGGGTGTCGCTTCGCTCCGCGATGCCCGTACGCGACTGATCAATGCCGGGCCGTAGACCCCGATCTGTCGAACGAGAACGGTCACCTGTTCGCGTGTTTTCATCCGACATCGGGCCCGCTCCCCGTGGAAATTCGAACGCCGGAAGCGGCCGCTGCCGTCACGACGACTGAGCGACACGAGCTTGCGCGAGTCACTGGACTGGTGAAGGAGTTCCCGATCAAGGGCGGACTCGTTAATCACAAAGTCGGCGTTATTCACGCGGTGTCGAACGTGAGCTTCAGCATCACGGAGGGCGAGACCTTTGGTCTCGTGGGCGAGTCGGGCTGCGGAAAGACGACCATCGGTCGCATGCTCGTAGGACTCGAGCCGCTCACCGCGGGCGAGATCTACTTCGACGACAAGCTGGTCTCCGCCAAGGGCCACCGGCCCTCGCGCGTCGATCGCCGCGACCGGCAGATGATGTTTCAGGACCCGTACTCCTCGCTGGATCCACGAATGAAGGTGGCTCAGATCCTCGGAGAGCCGCTGATGATTCAAAACCAAGGATCGAAGAGTGAACAGCGCGACCGCGTCACCGAACTGCTTCTCTCGGTCGGACTCGACCGATTGTCGGCGGACCGCTATCCCCACGAGTTCTCCGGAGGGCAGCGCCAGCGCATTGGTTTCGCACGAGCGCTTGCTCTCAACCCGCGTCTGATTGTGGCCGACGAGCCCGTCTCGGCGCTCGACGTGTCCATTCAGGCGCAGATTCTCAACCTGATGAAAGAGCTCCAGCGAGCCCACCACCTCTCATACGTCATGATCAGCCATGACCTGGCCGTTGTGTATTACATGGCTGACGCGATCGCCGTTATGTACTTGGGCAAGATCGTTGAGATCGGCGATGCCGAGTCGGTATTCCGCTCTCCCGCGCACCCATACACGCAAGGTCTTCTTGACGTGGTGCCCGTGCCAGACCCGGAAGAAGCGCGACGCCGTCGCGGGCGCGAGGTCATTGGGGAGCTGCCGTCTTCGGTCAATCCGCCTTCGGGTTGTCGATTCCGGACCCGATGCCCGAAGGCGCAGTCGATTTGTGCAGAGGAGGAACCGTTGATGCGCGACTTCAGTGCGACCCAGCAAGCCGCGTGTCACTTTCCACTTAAGACGCCCGTCGAGTTGTCGTCGCGCCCCTAGGGGCGCACTTCGCTACCGCTCGAGCAAACGTACCTCGAAGGCATCGCGCAGTGCCTCGCCTATGTACGTGATGGCGACGATCACTAAGACGAAGACCAAAGCTGTTGGGTAGATCTCCCACCAATAACCATTGGACTGTTGCAATGAGCCATTTTGGAGCATGGTACCCCAGTCTGTCTGAGGCGCGGGTATTCCGAGACCCAAAAAGCCAAGTGTCGAGAGAAACAAGATTGCGTCCGCCACGGAGAAAGTGGCGACGGTCACGATGTTGCTCATCGAGTTCGGAAAGACGTGACGCCGAATGATGTGCCACTTGCTCGCGCCCATAGCCGTAGCCGCTTGAGAGTACTCAAGTTTCTTGATGAGCAGTGCATCGCCTCTAATTATTCGGGCGTTGCCGAACCAACCGGTAACGCCAATGATGACGATCAAAAACACGGTCGAGCGCGAGAAGACCGAGATGAGAGTGATAAGGAGGAAAAGCAGCGGGATGGAGAGGAACGCGTCGAGGAGGCGCATCATGAGCGTGTCAATGATCCCGCCGAGGAACCCGGCGACCATTCCATACAGCGTGCCGACGACAATCGTGATCACGCCAGCGAGCATGCCCAAGCTCAGCGAATATTCGCCGCCGAACATGACGCGACCGAGCTCGTCGTATCCAGAGCTGTCAGTGCCGAGAAGGTGCTTCGACGAGGGCGCTTGGTTGAAGGCCACGTTGAGCGCGGCGGCCTGATTTGTCTGATTCGTGTGATAGATGAGCGGACCGGCATAACAGAAGAGGACGATGAGGACGAGAAACGCCACTGAGGCGATCGCGAGCCTGTTGTGCAGGAATATCCGAACACGTTGCTTCCAGAGCGGGACGATCTCGCGACTTTGCTCGACGTCGGCAACGTTGGTTGTGGGTCCTGGCATTGGAACAATCGATGAAATCGGTGCTCCTTCGTGCAGCGTGCTCATTGGCTGGAGCCGCCAATGCGCACTCGAGGGTTCACGACGCCGAGCATGATGTCCGCGAGGAAGTTACCCGCCAGGGTGAGAATCGACACCAAGAGCGTGATGCCGAGCACGGTGGGAATGTCCAGATTGGACGCGGCGGTGACGATTTGGATTCCGAGCCCGCTGTAATTAAAGACACTTTCGATGACGACCGCGCCGCCAAGGAGGGCCGGAAGATACAACCCGAGGATGATGATGATCGGCCCCAAGGCATTACGGAAGGCGTGTCGGAAAAGTACACGGCGCTTGCTGCAGCCTTTCGCCCTTGCCGTACGAACGTAGTCCTGCACCAATACCTCAAGCACCGCGCTTCGCATGAATCGGCTGAGAAAGGCGATACTGAGGAGCGCCAGAGTCACGACCGGTAGCACGAAGCCAGCCGGGTCTGTGAACATCGCCCACGCGGCTACTCCCGATGGGGGCGATGCCGGAAGGTGGAGCGAACCGAAGCTAAAGAACTGCAGCATCAAGATACCGAGCAGAAACGCCGGAATACCGTAGAGAATGAATGCGCTGCCCGTCGCGACGTAATCGAAGACACTGTTGCGACGTGACGCCTGATAAATGCCCAGCGGAATAGCGATAAGAATCGTCAGGATCAACGACGACAGAGCGAGCCAGAGCGTACGTGGCACATAGAGCGAAATGATGCTCCACACCGAAAGATTTTGCTTGTAGGAGTGGCCAAGATTGAAGTGAACAAATACCTGAACGATGTAGTTCCAGAACCGGACCCAGTACGGATGAAGCATTC
>DASZLS010000079.1:0-37609 GCA_035552255.1 Acidimicrobiales bacterium
ATTCTTTGAGCTTCAGATCGTTGATCTCGTCGAAGAGACCGACGTTCTGACATGATTGGACGTTGCCTCGTGCCCAATTAATTGATAGCTACAAGTTTCTTCGCGAGACCTTCGACATTTGACAGCTTCGTCGTAACGCCGTCGACCGCGATCTCAGTGGACTTCTTCAGTACGGTGACGGAAAAGGTGTAGCCGTAGGAGGCGAAACCGAGCACCGTCGAGAATGCGGGGAGCGCTCCGAAGTTCTGGTCTGTCTTAGGACTCTCGCCTTGAGCCGCGGTAAAAGTGCTGCGCCAGGGGCGAACGTTGCGCCCAGGGCGACAGGTTGCGCACGGTTCATCGAGATGGCCATGGCCCCCCAGGCGTGACTCATCATCCATCTGACAATGTGATCACTGGAAGTCTACGGTTGCGTTACGTCCCCACGCGTTACATCCCGATGCCTGGCATTTCGTCATCTTCTTTCGCTCGCCTGCTGAATTGCCATTCGTCCGAGACTTTCAACGTTGTCGTGTGGAACGAGCGGAGACTCCGCAATGAATCGGAGAACGTGCCTGACTCATGCGACGAGTATGACGACGTACAGGCAAATAGAATGAATTCATTCTTACGCAGTCGCAATGCTCCTCTCATCTGAGAGACTTAGGTTTGTCCGGTGATTGAGGTCCGCGGACTCACTAAGCGTTTCGGCGACGTCGCCGCCGTCGACGGACTTTCTTTCGACGTCGCACCAGGGAAAGTGACTGGTTTTCTCGGACCAAATGGATCGGGAAAGACCACGACCATGTCGATGATCATGGGCCTCAACCGCCCCGACTCGGGCTCGGTCACAATTTCGGGGAAGAAGTACAAAGATCTTCGCTGGCCGATGCGTGAAGTGGGTGGATTGCTCGAAGCCCGAGCTATACATCCTGGTCGCTCCGCATACGCGCATCTCTGGTCACTCGCTCAATACGGTGGCGTAAAAAAATCTCGGGTCGAAGAGGTCATTGACTTGGTGGGGCTGACCTCTGTCGCGAAACGACGCGTCGGCAAATTTTCACTAGGAATGGGTCAGCGACTCGGCATCGCCGCCGCGCTGCTCGGAGACCCCGCGGTCGTGTTGCTGGATGAGCCCGTGAACGGTCTCGATCCCGAAGGCATTCGCTGGACGCGATCGCTCTGCCGGGAACTCGCGGGCGAAGGCCGCACCGTTCTCATTTCGAGTCACCTCATGGCCGAGATGGCGCTCACCGCCGATCAGCTGGTTGTCATTGGCAGAGGCGTACTCATTGCGGAGCTCCCCGTTGACGAGTTTGTTGCGCGCAGTTCTAAACGTTCATTCAAGGTGCGCGCGTCAAACCTGGAAATGTTGATTCCGGCCCTCGAAGACGCGGGCGCGCTCACCTTACGAGAGACCAGCGCGTGTCTCACCGTGATGAACCTCAGCGCTGAGAGAATTGGCGAACTGGCCCTCGAACAGCAAAATGCCCTCTACGAGCTCACCGATCTCTGCTCGCTTGAAGACGCGTTCATGGAGTTGACGGAAGGTGCGCTCCAGTACCGAGCGACAGCGTGACCCAGGATCTCCTCATTCGTGACGAGGTCACGGAATCAAAATCTCGTGCCGGACTGCAGTGCGCCCTTCGCGGAGAATGGACCAAGTTTTGGTCGCTGCGCTCTGCGGGTTGGAGCGTGTTCGCACTCGCATTCGTCACGTACGGACTGTGCTATCTCTCAACGAGTGCCCTTCGCGGACATACCGAAGTCACCGATCCCATCATGCGCGTCCTAGTCGGCTTCAACTTTGGTCAGTTCGTCATGGGCGTGCTCGGGGTGCTCTTCTTGAGCTCGGAGTACAGCACCGGCCAGATCCGCTCCACGATGGCGTCGATGCCGCGCCGGGGGATCGTGCTCGGCGCGAAAGCCATCGTCATTGGAGGCTTCGGACTCGTTCTCGGTGAAGTCCTCTCGTTTTCCACATATTTTCTCGGGCGTTTCATACTCTCGGGTCAAGCGAGCCAGATATCTCTCTCTCAACCTGGTGTGCTTCGCGTACTCATTGAAAGCGGGATCGATCTGGCCATCGTGGGTGTCATTGGTTTGGGTATCGCCGCGATTGTTCGATCTTCAGCCGCCTCGCTCTCAATCTTCACGAGCATCATGCTCGTCTTGACGGTCGTGTTCTTCGCCCTGCCTGGCGTCATCGTCAACGTGTTGAGTCGATACCTTCCCGCCAACATCAGCTCGACGGTCTTTGCCTCCACGACTCCGAGCCAGCTTCAAGGAACACCGCTCTTCAGTCCATTCATCGGACTGCTACTTCTTGCCCTGTATGCGATTGTTCTCCTGGGCGTTGGTGGATGGCTGATGGCGAAAAGAGATACGTAGCTAACTGACGAGGGTTCCGCCCCAGAAAGTTGATCTGCAGCGCAACTCGCGATAGCCGCGTGCCCTATCTCCATTCGCTGAACTAACTCCGTGCGCTCCGAGTCTCCTTGATCTCGTTCGGCTCTCGAACACCGAATTAAAAGGAGCGCCCCTCGGTCAACTGAGTGGTGCTTGCGAGGCCCCGTGGCGGTCAACTAGGTGCCATATTGATTGGCAGCGGTGCGCTGCTCTTCGTCACCCTGGTTTGCCCTGTTGCCGGGCCGCAGTGCGGCCCGCACGTCGGTCGCCATGGTCTTGCGCGCGGCGTGAGTGTGATGAAGCAGGTTGGAACTCCGTCAATCCCGAAGTTGACGATGCGCGTGCGCGAATAGACGCCAAACGCCATGACAATTCATGGTCCAAATGCCCACTTGACCATGAGGGGGAACTCTGCTTGCCAGAGCGCGTTCCCGTGAGTCCCGAGGCGCTCATTCATTACGACATCCGCACCCGCGTCGCGGAGTGCGACCGCCCATCGGGTCGCGTTATGGAGAAAGAACGGCTCCGAGGTGCCGGCGACCAGATACGTGCGTGGTATCCGACTCTGCATTAGATCAGTTGGTTGGTAACCCGCACCCGGCGAGCCGCAGAAGATCACACCAAAGATGTCCGGATGGCGAAGGCCAAGAGCGAGCGCAAGCTCTCCACCCGCCGAGACGCCGAACACGGCGGTGCGTTCAGTGGACAGCGCAAGGTCGAACCGCGACCGCGCCCACGCGACGACGTCGTGGACGAAAAAACGTTCATGTGCCGCGAAACGCTCCGCGTCAAAGACGGGTGAGTACTCCTGGAGGCGGAGTATCTCGTCCGCGCGTCCATCCACGCCGACGATCATCGTGGGCGGCGCGTCAGCCGCCTCGAGGAAGCCTCCCCATTGCGAGATCCTTTGACCATCACCGGCGAAGATGACCGCCGTCGGCGGTTCTGGCGGCATGTACACAGTCACCTGGCGAGCATCGTCGTAGTCGAACGTCTCAACGATGAGCTCTCCCGCTATCGGTTCGGTACGCGGCGCTTGCGGTGGAGGAGGGACACCGCCTGCGTCGTTCGAAGTTTCGTCGTTCATCGGAGACGTCTACTTACGCTCCCAAGCGCCGATACCAGAGTCGCCACGGAGTGGTATGGCGTTGCCATACGTCTGGCCCCGCCGAGTAGGGCGGTCCGACGTGACGACGGTGGGATGCGGACGACTCATCAACCTCGTAAGCAGCGAGATATTGAGGCGCGCCGAGGTAGGGCGACTTCACTTCTTCTATGAGTTCGTATCGCACCGCGCGCAGCGCGTGGCGGCGCTCGGCGACTTCCACGAGATGGACGTTGGTGTAGAAATCGTTAAAGGTTGCTCGATCCTTCTCACTGACTTCCTCGGGCGCGTTCACGCCCAGTAGGTATATGGCGTAGGGCCGCTCCGTCGCCGGTGCGGTCTCGGCAATCTGGCGATACAGAACGGACCACACGCATCGAAGTCCGGGAAACTCGTCCGCCTCGTGATCCGCATGGCCGTCCTTTGTCGCAACGTTCGTGCTCAGCGCTTGGGGTGGATGAAATCCGCGCGCAGCAACCGCTAACAGCTGGTATCGAGATTCCGGATTTGGAAACGGGGGAGCGGAACGTTCAAACGCCGCTGTTGGATCAGGGAGAGCTCGTGCTCCGGTGCGCGGGTCCCATCCTCTCCAGGAGACCAGCTGTGAACGGATCTTTGCCATGATCGCAGACTACGTTCGCTCGAGCCGACGGAGTCTGACCTCGGAGTGCTCGTGACATACGGAGCGCACCGTGACGCCGCGTACTATGCAATGCCTGTTGGGGATCCCGATGAGTTGGGTAATCCTTCGCTGAGCGCTCGAAGATGTTGAAGGGCAGGGATCGCAGCCGCCAACGTCGCGGCGTCCTCATCGGACAGCTTGTCAATCAACTGCGTGAATGCTTCCGCGTTGGATCGCCGTCGCTCGCGAACGAACGCCGAGCCCGCCTCGCTCACGGCCACGATCGCCACGCGCCCGTCGCTCGGGTCTCCCCGACGCTCGACGAACCCGTCGCGCTCCAGCACTTTGACCAGTGTGGTCATCGAAGGCTGCGTGACACCTTGATTGAGCGCTAGGTCCGTGATCCTTTGTGGACCCGTGTGGTCCAACGTAGACAGCGTGGACAAGGACGTCAGACTCATCGTGCGCGGGATCTGCCTCACCGCTTCGATCACGAGACCGTGCAGGGCAACGGCAGTCGCGGCTCCTTGCTTCGCTCGCTCGTTTCGTTGTGCCGACGCATCCCTCATGGCACGAACACCGTTCATTACGGCCGCTGCAGGAGGCGAACGAGCGCCTCGCGAGCGGCAGCGATCGCTGTCGTGTCCCCATCGGTTGTGCTGACGGCGTCGGTGCACGCCACGTCGTTCACGTGAGGAGGTACGTGCTCGGGCTCTCGGTCTATTGATGTCTTCATATTGACAGACTATATTGATAGTGAATGTAGTCTGTAAATTACCGATCGAAGCTTGATGGGAGGTGGGCATTGCGAGATCAGCAGGCCCCTGGGAAGGAGCAGGATGATGACTCCACTCACTACGGAACAACCGATCGAAGGTGTTCGCGACGCACCGGCAGTTCGTCCGATGCGACGCGCCAAGCGACTCGTTGTGGTTGTCGGCTTTGACGGTTCGGAGTCGGCTTATCGAGCACTCGATGTCTCTGCGCTGTTGATCTCGGGCCGAACCGGGAGCGTCGACGTCGTGTTCGTGGCGCACCTGGTGTCGCTTGCCGAGATGTCGACGGACGCTCTTTCAGAATCGCTCAGAGCATTCGACAACCTCGAGCTCGAGTGCGCCGACGAGGTTCGCGATCGGCTGGCGGGCGTCGAGCCTCGCTGGCGGTTCCAGCGTCGAGATGGTCCGATCGCCCACGAACTCATAGCCGTCGCCGACGAGCTGAGCCATGAGTGCGGGGACGACACGCAGGTGGTCATCGTGGTGGGCGGAGCGGTGCACACCCTCCATCACGTCGTCGGATCCGTCCCGGTCGCACTGGTCCGTCACGCGAAGTATCCGGTTGTAGTCGTTCCCTAAGTGACGAATCAGTTCGAGCAGCATGTCGCTCGGGCTGTGGGGTCGTCGTCGGGCTCTGCACTCACTCATCCATCAATTGACGACCGATGAAGGGGTCGTTCTACGAGAGAAATGGTGCCGCGATGGACTCGACAGCTGAGCCAACACTCAATGAGACGACGACAGCTTCTGTCGACTGGCCGCGCACGACCGCGGATATTGTGCGAGGCGAGGTCGCCTTCCTCGTCTTCACTGCAGCGAGCGTCGCGTTACATCCAGGTTTCGTCCTGGAGAGGGATGAGGGCGGGATGAGCAACTACGGGCTCCATGCTAAAACCGCCGTTCCCTACACGCTTGCCCTGTTCCTCTTGGCCCTCTACAGTCGACGAGCGGCGCTCGCCTGCAACAACCAAGACACGCGCGTCCGCCGCTTGCGCGTGGTGCTGAACTCGTACAGCTTGATTTTGGTGCTGGTGCTGGCGAGTTCATATGTTTATTCGTTGGATGCTGCGTTGACCGACGTTCATTTTGCGTTGGGCACGGTCTTGATCCTCGTTGTGGGCACGGCCTCACTTTGGATGCTTCGACTCCGACCACCCGTCGCGCGCGACTGGTTGTTTCTCGTCGTCCAGCTGTCGGGAGACGTGCTCGCTCTGATTACCGCGCTGGGCGTCGTTCACCTCCTCTTTCTCGCCGAGATATTGGCGAACGTGGGCTTTGCGAGCTTTCTCATTCGAACCAGCCAATGGTTTCGTCATGAGGGCAGTCCTCAGACGTCACGGTCCCGCGTCTGAAGTGACGACGGGGCAGTGGCGATCAATCACTTCGCGAACCGAATCATCGATCCGTGCTCGTATCTACGACGAGCAGGCGCGCCGATACCCGGGCTTTGCCGAGTACGCGAAGAGCACCGCGGGAATCCGAACGATTTCGGTACTTGAGTTGAAGCGTTACTCGGGCCGCGTACCGAGCGAGTAGCTCTGCTTAGTTCTCGTCATTCGATCCGCTGTGCGACTCATTCTCGAACGTCGCCCAGCGGGCACGTGTTGCTTGTGATTCGGGATTAGGCGACCGTCGGGCCCTGTTGACGAATCGTCTCCACGGACTCCATCGCTTGACGCAGTTGCAGCAGCCACTCATCAGCGTTTGATGCCACTAATTTCACGCACCAGGCGAGCGCGTCGGAGCGACTCCGCGCCACGCCGCTATCGACCAGCGTGTCAAGAACTGTTCGTTCGCTCTGGCGAAGACGAGTCATCACCGGCACCGACATCATGGTGAAATTTTGCGCGCTCGCACCGACTTCGACGCCCCAACTTATGGTGCGCCCGAATCGGAATCGTCCCTCCTGAGCTATCGAGATCCGGTTCTCGCGAGTATCCGCGCGAAATCTTGAGATGCGTCCGGTCTCGGCGGCTCTGACGGATGCAGGCTCCGCGTCGCTGCTCAAGTCGGGAGGGGACAGCTGCCCGACGATCAATATCTCATCGCTGTCGACGGTGACGCGAGGCGGACCGACGAACCAGTCTTCCGGTAGACGGCCAAGAAGCCAGGCTCTGAGTTCTTCGGTTGTCACTTGAGGGCTCGTGGTGCCCTGCCGCTTCGATTCTCTAGGTCCCATAACTACTCCTTTGATTACTTAATTACACTGTAGCAAGAGATGATGTGTAAGTGTCCCTGATCTCTGGATGGCTTGGCGTGTGGGTGTTCAGCGAAAGCCAATGAATTAACGGGCTTGCTCACAGGCGCGTCAGATTGTTTGTAGCGGATTCATGATGATGAAAGCAGTTCGGAGCGAGCCCGGCCGGCGCCGAAGAGCTGGCGAGGAGGTCACCGTGCCAGCTGACGTGATCGCGAACGACAGTGGCGGCCCCTCAAGTCGCCCACTTGAAGCCTGCACGCCGAGAATTTCGGCGACGTGATCGTGCACAACGAGCGTTGTGTGACCGTTTCGCGCACGGCCTCATCGAGGAGCTCGAGTGGGACCGCCGTTCGATAGCTCTTGCCACCACTTGACGAACGAAAGAGGGTGATATACCGACGAGACGATTGTCACTTGCGAGGGTCAGTGATGGCGGCCTGCGTGTTGGAGGATCAAAGGATGTTGCCTTCGGTGCCGGTGTTAGCGTCGTATCGAGTGTCGAGAACTGAGTGTGAATGGGCGTTGCTTCAAAGAGAACTACTCAAGTCGCGGTAAAGAAGTTGTCGACGAACGGGCACCAGCCGAGTAAGGAACGACAGCGCGATCGCGCCCGAACGAAGAGCGACATTTTGACCGTTGCCACCCAAGAGTTCGCAGAAAAGGGATACCTCGGGGCACGCGTTGATGACATCGCCACGCTCACGCGTACGACGAAGCGAATGATCTACTACTACTACGAGTCCAAGGAAGGCCTGTATCGCGCAGCGTTGCAACACGCCTACGAGCAGATCGTCGTTCCCGTCGAGCGATATGGCATAGAGGGACTCGCACCGATGGAGGCAATACGTCAGGTCGCGAAGGTGACTTTCGACCTCCATGATGGGTATCCCTATTTCGCTCGATTGATCAGTCTCGAGAACATGAATCGCGGGCGCTTCATCGGTGGCGACGCGGGTATCGAGGTGTTGCCGAGGCCGATCATTCCGCTCCTGCGAAGCTTGCTCAAGCGGGGCCGGGCTGAGGGGACCGTCAAGCGCGAGATTGACGCCTGGGACGTACACATGTTCATCAGCTCACTTTGCTTTTTCCGCGTGAACAATCGCTTCACCTTCGAAGCAAATTTCGGGCGCGACCTCATGGCGCCCCGGCTGCGCACTCGCTATCGCAATATGGTCGGTGACGCCGTGGTGGCGCTCCTCTCGGGAACCGCCGACGAGGAGTGAGGAACTTCTTCGCCGCGTAGCGTCGTCGTGATTTACGCGTCGAGTTGTTGCTGCATCTGATCAAGAATCCGGTAACAGCCGATGACCTGGTGCACGGAAGCGTTCGGCTC
This sequence comes from Acidimicrobiales bacterium, assembly GCA_035552255.1. Taxonomy (GTDB): domain Bacteria; phylum Actinomycetota; class Acidimicrobiia; order Acidimicrobiales; family RAAP-2; genus RAAP-2. Next base: position 8,425 of record DASZLS010000079.1, read on the forward strand.
GCGTCGTTCGGTGATCGCAGCAACGAACTCACGATCTTGGAGCTCGATGCCGTTATCGGACACGGCGACCCCAGAGAGATCCACAGCTTCATCCCGCCCGGTCACCAATTCGTCGTAGCGCGCAATGAACGTTCCGGCATCACAGATGTATCGAAAGAATGTTCCGAAGGGACCATCGTTGTTGAAGCTCAACGACAGCGTGCACAGGCTGCCCGAGGTTGACTGCAGCTGGATGGACATGTCAAGTGGAATGTCGAGCTCTGGGCTCGGCGGACCGGCGAGGCTGTGAGCTATGTCGATCGTCGATTGGGTCTGGTACATGAAGAGATCGACCGTGTGAGCCGCGTGATGCCAAAGAAGATTGTCCGTCCAACTACGCGGTTGGCCGAGTGCGTTCGTATTGGTCCGGCGAAAGAAATATGTCTGTACATCCATCTGCTGGATCGTCAGCTCGCCGCGCTGCACACGTTGATGAATCCACTGATGGGACGGATTGAAGCGCCGAGTATGGCCCACCATGCACGTGAGGCCCGTCTCGCGCGCCAGCGCCTCCACCTCGAGCGCGTCGCTCAAATTGTCGGCGAGCGGGATCTCGATCTGTACGTGTTTGCCCGCGCGCATGGTCGCGATCGCCTGCTTGGCGTGGAGCGGAGTCGGGGTGCACAGAATGACCGCGTCGATGCTCGGGTCGTCCAGGATCACTGACAGGTCGTCGCTCGCGAGTGGGGCGCCGTAGTCACGTGCTGCCGCGCGCGCCTGCTCAATTCGTTTGCTCACGACGGCGGCGATCTCAACTCCCTCAATCAGTTGCAGCGCGTCGAGGTGTTTGACGCCAAAGGCCCCCGCACCCGCCACCGCAATTCGCATCCCTCACTCTCCCTTGGTCGCGAATGACGGCTCAACAACGAGATGCCCCACCGCGGTGTTCGAAGCAGGCACGTGATAGAAGCGATGCAGCTCATTGACGTCCGCACCCATCGCTCCTCGCATGATGAGCCACATGACGAGCTCGATGCCTTCCGAACCGGCCTCGCGAAGATAGTCCAGATGGGGGAGGTCAGCAAGTTCGTCGGGTTTCGACACGAGGCGATCGATGAAGTCATTGTCGAAGGGCGAATTGATAAGCCCGGCACGAGGCCCCTGAAGCTGATGACTCATGCCACCGGTCCCCCAAACCTGGACGTTGAGGTCTTGATCGTATGATTCGATGCCGCGTCGCAGTGCCTTTCCCAGGTTGAAGCAGCGTCGCCCGGTCGGTGGCGGGTATTGCACGACGTTCACGGCCAAGGGGATGACCTTGACCGGCCACTCGGGAACGTCGCCAAAGATGAGCGACAGCGGAACAGTGAGTCCATGATCGACGTCCAGTCGATTCATGATTGTGAGGTCGAACTCATCCAGAATGAGCGACTGGGCGAGGTGACAGGCCAAGTCCGCGTGTCCCGGGACCAAAGGTACCGGTCGCGGGCCAAAGCCTTCGTCGGCCACCGCGAAGGAGTCCGCGCAGCCGAGCGCGAACGTGGGGATCATCTCCAACGAAAACGCCGACGCGTGATCGTTGTAGACGAGCAGAATGACATCGGGCGCGTTCTCGCGCATCCACCGTCGGCTCCACTCGTAGCCGCTAAAGACCGGCTGCCAGTAGGGATCGTCGGTTCGGTGCTGATCCATGGCGTAACCCATCGCCGGAATGTGGCTCGTCGTGACGCCCGCCGTGATCCGTGCCATTACTGCGGTCCTTCGGACTTAGAGCGTTGTCCCTCGGGGGAGCGACCGCCCGCGAGCATCATGGCCGCGTAGTCCTCCTTGGTCATGCCTGTCATCGAAGCGGCGGCATCTTGGAAGCTCATTCCATCCGTGGCGAATATCTTGGCGAGAAAGTAGATATTCCCCCCCAGCTGAATCATGGCGTTGTAATCGCGCGCCAGCACCGCTTGCTTCTGGTCCTCGGTCATCTCCCATTCGTCAAGACACGCTCGCTCGTCCTCTCGAAATCGCTCTCGCTGCTCTGGCCTCATCAGGCTCATGCAGAACTGATTCAGCGAGAAGCCCTTTCGCGACTGTTGGGCCGTGAAGACGGTCGTCCCGGGGATGTCCTCGAACTCAGGATTGTCATTCACATTCACTCCTCCCAGTACAGAGCGAGGGGATTGTCGACCAGCAGCTTCTGTTGTAACAAGGGCGACGTCGCGATGCGAGGGATGAAGTCGACCAACGCGCCGTCGTCGGGCATGTGGGTCTTCAAGTTCGGATGGGGCCAATCGGTGCCCGCGAGTACTCGATCGGGAAAGCGCTCGACGAGCGTGCGCGCGAACGGCACGACGTCGTCGTACGGCGGACCGGTGAGCGAAAGCCGATCGGGGCAGGTCACCTTGGACCATACGTTGTCGTGCTCATCCATGAGCCGAAGAAACTGCCCGAACTCGGGGCCCGACGGATCCTTCGTGACGTCAGGGCGTCCCATGTGATCGACGACCACCGTCGATTCGAGGTGGGTGAAGAAGTCCCAGTGCTCAGCGAGGTCGGCGGCCTCAAAATAGACGACCACGTGCCAACCGAACGGTGCGATGCGTTCCACGATCTGACGGTAGTAGGCGTCGGGCTGAATGTCCGCGAGACGCTTCACGTAGTTGAAGCGAACCGCGCGCACGCCCGCCTGATGAAGAAGCGCGAGTTCTTCACCCGTGACGTCGGGTGAGACAGTGGCCACACCACGCGCGCGCCCGTCTGCGGCCAGAAGGGCGTCGACCATGGCGCGATTGTCATTTCCGTGGCAGGTCGCTTGGACGATGACGTTGCGTTCAAAGCCGAGAAAATCGCGAAGGGCGAACAGTTGCTCTTTCGAAGCGTCACAGGGCGTGTATTTGCGCTCGGGCGCGTAGGGGAACACGTCCCCTGGACCGAAGACGTGGCAGTGCGCGTCGACCGCTCCCGTCGGCAATCGAAAGGTCGGCTTGGTCGGGTGGGTGTCCCACTCGAGCCAATCCGCGTCAGCCAGGAACCTGGTGCTCACCGGCCTTGAGCTTTCAGTCGGGTATCGAGGCGCGGGTAGATGCGACGGGCGTTGCCCTCGTAGATTGCGGTGCGCTGCTCGCTCGAGATACGGGCCACTTCGACGTAGCGCTTGGTGTCGTCGAAGGGGACTCCCGTGTCGGGATCGACGCCGCGAACGGCGCCCAACATTTCCGAGCCAAAGAGGATGTTTTTGGAGTCGATCACGTCCGTGAGCAGATCGACGCCCGGCTGATGATAGACACACGTGTCAAAGTAGACGTTGTTCATGACGTGCTCCGAAAGCGGCGGCTTGTCGAGCATGTCGGCGAGCCCGCGATATCGACCCCAGTGATAGGGAACGGCCCCGCCGCCGTGCGGGATGACGAAACGCAGGGTAGGAAAGTCGGCGAAGAGATCGCCTTGGATGAGCTGCATGAAGACGGTCGTGTCAGCGTTTAGGTAGTGGGCCCCCGTCGCGTGAAAGTTCGGGTTGCAGCTGCTGGAGACATGGATCATGGCCGGTACGTCACGCTCCACGAGTCGTTCATAGATGGGATACCACGAGTGGTCGGTCATGGGCGGTCCGGTCCACATCCCACCGGTCGGATCGGGGCTGAGATTGACGCCGACGAAACCCAGCTCGTCGACGCAGCGGTCGAGCTCAGCCAGTGAATGCTCGATGGGAACGCCGGGCGACTGAGGGAGCTGGGCGACACCGGCGAAGGATGCCGGGAACAGTTCGGTCACTCGGGCGATGAGGTTGTTGCAGGCGCGCGACCACGCCAGGCTGACCACTTCGTCGCCGACGTGGTGCTCCATCGCGGATGCTCGAGGAGAGAACATCGTGAGGTCGGCACCGCGTTCTCTCAAGAGACGCAGCTGGTTCGTCTCAATGGACTCGACAATCTGGTCGTCGGAGATCGAGGGGTAGGGCGGAAACGGCTCTCCCGCTCGCCAGGCAGCGAGCTCCAGCGCGCGCCACGCGCTGTGGGGCTCGGGTGCCGTGGTGTAGTGCCCGTGGCAGTCGATGATCATCGGCCGACCCACGTGGAGTGAGGCACGTAGACCTCGCCGCGCATGAGCAGACGAGCGGTGCGCAGTAAGGCGCAACGGCGAACGACCACCTCGTCGCCAACGATGTCGACGTCGAGGTCCACCGTGAAGTACCCCGTCGGGTGCTCGATGTCGAGCGAGTGCGCACCGCCGAGCGTCTTCAGCACCGCGATCTCGGCGGCCACTGAGCCGGGGATCAAGCACGCGGTCGCGACCGACACCGCGCCCAGCACGCCAATGGCCTCGTGCACGCGGTGAGGGATGAAGGTTCGCGTGGTGAGTGCACCGCCGTGGAGGGCCGGGGCGAGCAGGCTCACTTTCGGTACGGTCTTGTTCGACACGTCGCCGAGCCCCATGAGCTCGCCCGCGGCCAGACGAATCCGTTCGACCGCGGCGCACACCTCGGCGTTTGATTCGATGTCGATCGGCGTTTCGTCGCCACGCAGGCCGACGTCCGTCGCCGCGACGCAGACAACCGGCATGCCGTTATCGACGCAGGTGACCCTCACTCCTTCGATGACGTCGACGGCGTGCCCGCTCGGCAGCAGGGCACCGCAGGTTGAACCCGCCACGTCGATGAACTCAATAGGTATGGGCGCGTGTGCTCCCGGCACGCCGTCGATGTGCGCGCCACCTTCGTACTCGACGTATCCCTCGGGAGTTGTCACGTAGGCAACGGCCAGGCTGTCCGTGTTCTCCATCCAGATGCGTACCGGCGTGACGTCATCGGAGCGCTTGATAAGACCGTCTTCCAACGCGAAGGGGCCTACCCCTGCGAGAAGGTTTCCACAGTTCTGATTATCCGCGACCTCGGCACGATCGGGCCAGACCTGCAAGAAGAGATAGTCGAGATCGGCGTCGTCTCGCGAGGACAGGGACACGACGGCGACTTTCGACGTGAGCGGGTGCGCGCCGCCCATCCCGTCGATTTCGCGCACGTCGGGCGAGCCCATCGCCGCGAGCAACACGGCGTCGCGAGTCGCGAGGTCCGCGGGCAGATCCTCTGCGTGAAAATAGAGTCCCTTTGAGGTGCCGCCGCGAATCACCGAGCATCGAATCGCCGTCTGCCTGCTCATTCGTGTTCGCCCTCCACATAGATCAGCCCGGCGTCTTGAAGTCGCTCCCGCATCTCGTACATGTCGAGCCCGAGCTCGCCGCCCGCGAGCCGGGCACGCTTCGTCGCTTCGTTGTCGCTACGAGCTTTCGCAGCAGCGAGGACGGTCGCGGCATCGTTGCGCTTCACCACGACCACGCCGTCGTCATCGGCGACCACGACGTCGCCGGGATGCACGAGAACGCCCGCGCAGACGATCGGCGTCTGGACGTTGCCGAGCGTCTCTTTTACCGTCCCCTGAGCGCTAATGGTTTTCGACCAGACGGGAAAACCCATTTCCGTGAGCTCCGCGACGTCGCGAACCCCCGCGTCGATGACGAGACCGCGGACGCCGTGTGCCACGACGCTCGTGGCGAGCAGCTCACCGAAATACCCGTCGTCGCAAGGACTCGTCGGGGTCACGATGAGGAGATCACCGGGCTGTGCCTGTTCGACCGCGACGTGAAGCGACCAGTTGTCACCCGGGGCTACTTCGCAGGTGAGCGCGGTACCGGCGACGCATACGGGCCGGTAGATCGGGCGCAGGCGAGACGCGAGGAGGCCGGTTCGCCCTTGGGCTTCGTGGACGGTCGCCACACCGAATGCCGCAATTTCATCAACGATGTCAAGCGCGGTTCGTGGGGTTCCTCGAACTACAACTGCCATAACGTCTCCCTGCGCTCTCGTCGTTTCGTGCGTGTCGCCACCACGATCGCTCGCATTCGGTGATCAATATCGGCGAGGATACACTAAAAAGTTAATTAGGGTGACGTGGGGTGCTGGGACAAACGGGGGAGTGACGTGGTCATCAGTCGTACGACCCAGGTCGTCATCGTAGGAGCCGGACCCGCAGGTCTGTTGCTCGGACATCTGTTAACCCAGGACAATATCGACAACATCATCGTGGAGCGTCGAAGCCGAGAGCACGTCGAGTCGCGGGTGCGCGCAGGTGTGATCGAGTACGGTGTGGCGCAGTTCCTGCGCGACGTGGGGGCGGGCGAACGTCTGGCGCGCGAAGGGCTCGTGCACCATGGCGTGCAGATGTGGTTCGACGGTCGTCGACACCGACTTCCCCTGAGCGACCTCGCGGATGGAAAGTCGATCATTGTCTATGGCCAGCAAGAGGTGGTCAAGGATCTCATTGCCCTTCGCTTGGCGAGCGGAGCGCCCATTGAGTTCAGCGCGGAAGTCACCGAACTCGACGGGCTGGCGAGTGACACTCCTTCTGTCGTCTATGAATCCCAAGGCGACGTGGTCCGACTCGAAGGTGACTACGTGGCGGGGTGCGACGGGAGTCTCGGCATCTCCAATCGCGCAGTTGACCCAAGCGCGCTCGGGCGAATGGAGCGAACGTATCCCTTCGCGTGGCTCGGCATCATCGCCCAAGCGCCGCCGGCGATCGATGAGCTGATCTACGCACGCCACGCCCGGGGTTTCGCGCTCTATTCGATGCGATCACACTCGATCAGTCGGCTGTACTTGGGTATCGATGCGGGAGAAACGCTCACCGAGTGGCCGGATAGTCGAATTTGGGAGGAGCTACACACCCGACTGGCGACCGAAGATGGTTCGCCGGTTCAAGAAGGTCCGATTCTCGAGCGCAGCATCGCGGGACTGCGCAACGTCGTGGTCGCCCCCATGCGCGTTGGTCGACTGTTTCTCGCCGGCGACGCCGCGCACATCGTTCCGCCGACGGGTGCGAAGGGTATGAACGCGGCATTGAGCGACGTGCGCGATCTCCATCGCGCACTCCACGCCTGGTACCGGGACCGCGACGCGCGACTGCTCGATGGCTACTCCGAGCTCGCCCTCGAGCGGACGTGGCGGGCCGAGGAGTTTTCGACGTCTATGACCCAGATGTTGCATCCCTACTCCGACCTCCCATTTGAAAGTGAGATCCAGCTCACGCGGCTCCGTCAAGTGTTTTCGAACGAAACCATTGCGACGGTCCTCGCGCGCAATTACGTCGACCTCAACTCGCTCTGAGGATTAAAACGGATACACCGGAAGATCGCTCTGCGCCGTGATCCACTGCGTTTCGGTATAGGCATCGAGGTTGGCAAGACCCCCCATGCGCGAGCCGTTGCCGGAAAACCCGGTGCCGCCAAATGGAATGGTCGCTTCGTCGGCCACCGTCTGATCGTTGATGTGGATCGCTCCGCATCGGATGCGACTCGCGAGCTCGAGTGCCCTCAGCCCGTCTCCCGACAGGATGCCCAACGAAAGGCCGTACGGGGAGCCGCTCGCGAGAGCGACCGCCTCGTCGAGTGACTGGAACGCTACGACCGGAGCGACCGGCCCGAAGACCTCTTCGGCATAGGCGGGGGCGTCGGTCGGAACATCGGTCAAAACGGTGGGCCGATAGAACAGATCTTCGAACGTGCCGCCGGCGAGCAGGGTCGCGCCGCCGCTCACGGTGTCGGTCACCATCTGGTGCACGCGGTCGCGCTGTGTCGCGTCGATGAGCGGTCCGAGTGCGACTTGGCCCGACATGGGGTCGCCCACGGGCAGATGATTGGCGTGTTCGGCGAGGGCTCGCGCGTACTCCGCCGCAATTCGCGCGTCGACGAGATGACGACCGGTGGTCATGCAGATCTGGCCCTGATGCATGAAGGAGCCAAAAGCGCCTACTGACACTGCTTTTTCGACGTCGACGTCATTTAAGACAATGAGGGCCGAGTTGCCGCCGAGTTCGAGATGCACCCGCTTGAGGTGTTGCGCACCGAGCGAGCCGACCGCGCGACCCGCGCGCGTCGAACCCGTAAAGGCGATGACTCGCACGAGTGGATCAATGACAAGTGCCTCGCCCACGTCGGCGCCTCCGGGGAGCACTGAGAGAAGACCGTCGGGGAGACCGGCCTCTTCAAAAATCCGCGCGAGCACCACGCCGCCACTGAACGCGGTCCGAGGATCAGGCTTCAGCACCACGGCGTTGCCGAGCGCGAGCGCCGGCGCCACCGATCGGATCGAGAGGATCAAGGGAAAGTTGAACGGGGCGATGACGCCGACCACGCCCACTGGCTCTCGGCGGGAAAGACTCAGCCGTGGCATCTCACTGCGCAGGACGTGACCCGTCGGATGGGAAGCCAGCGCCGCCGCTTCGTAGCACTCTTGGGCCGCGATGTGAACCTCGAGTCCCGCCTTGGGCGCGATGCCGCCGGTCTCTCGGATGTTCCATTCGCTGATCTCATCAGCGTGCTCTTCGAAGAGCTGTCCCGCGCGGCGCAGAACTGCGGCCCGTTCGGAGAAGCTCGCGCTGGCCCACTCGGCTTGGGCCGACGTCCCAATCGCGGTGGCTCGCGCCACATCGGCTACGGACGCGTGGCCGATGTGTCCGAGCTCGTTGCCGGTGGCGGGCTCCACGATAGGCGCTCGTCCGCTCCCTCCTTCGGACCACTTCCCCATGAAGACGTTGCCCACCCAACTGTCGTCGATCAGCAGTGACATTTCTCCCCCTCCAGCGCGCGATAGCGTCACCATACATAGCACACCAAATAGTGAGTTAAGACGCCGGCGGGTGGCCAGGCGTCGCGAGCATCTAAGGAGGGGTTAGGTGTTACGAGATCATTGGTATGTCGCTGCACTGAGCTCGGAGGTGTCGTCGCGACCCCTCTCTCGCCAGATCCTGGGTGAGCACGTTGCCCTCTACCGCACGGAATCGGGAGTGGCGGTCGCGCTCGCCGATCGATGTCCCCATCGCGGCTACCCACTCTCGCTCGGGACCGTCGTTGGTGAGACGTTGGTGTGCGGTTACCACGGGTTCACCTTCGACTGCGAAGGCGTGTGCGTCGAGGTGCCCGGACAAGACCGTATTCCGGGTCGCGCTGATGCGCGTCGCTACGCGCTCGTCGAACAGGGACCGTGGATCTGGATCTGGACGGGTCACCACGTGCCCGATTACGACAAGTTGCCGTCCGTGTCTTGCATGACAGATACGGAAGGCTGGACGAGCATCGCTGGCATGGCGACCATCGACGCTCGTTTCGATTTCCTCGTCGACAATCTGCTCGATCTCTCACACGAGACCTATCTCCATCGAGGATCTATCGGCACGCCCGAGGTGTCGACGACACCCATCGAGGTCGAATCGGATGACGACGAGGGTGTGGTGCGGGTCTATCGGCATATGAACGCCGTCGAGTGCCCTCCGTTCTATTCCCGAACCACCGGTCTCGAAGGGAGCGTCGATCGCTGGCAAGATATCGAGTATTTTCCGCCCGCCTTTTATCAGCTGCACTCGCGCATCGCACCGGTGGGCGAGCCACCTCATCCTGACGGTCAGGACGACCACGCCTTTCACATGGAGATCTTCTATGGACTCACGCCCGCGTCGTCGGGGCGGGTCCACGACTTTTGGGCACTCTCTCGCGATTTCTGTCGCAACGACAGCGACGTGGACGATTTCCTCATGAAGATGCAGACAACCGTGGTGCAAGAAGACGTGGACGCGTTGAACGTCCTCGAACGCCGTGCGCGCGAGGACGTCGAACCGACCGAGGTCAGCATCAAGATCGACAAGGGCGGCCTCGCCGCTCGACGCCTACTGCGTGCGCTGGCAGACGTGCCGGACGCCCCGGGTCCGCTGCGGGGGGTGTCAAATTAGTGCACCATTTAGTTCAATAATGTGATAGAAAGCATCACGAACAATCCTTGAGGGGGGATCATGGGCGAAGAGACAAAGGGTCGCGGGGCGAATTGGAGCGAGTTTGAGTTTGGCCGCCGACTCGGCTTGCAGGCAGCGGGCATCATCGCCGCCGGTGTCGGCGCCACGTCGCTCATCGATATTTCAAAAGCGGCGGCGGCCGCGAAATCATCAACGATCAAGATCGGCTACGTCTCGCCTCAGACGGGCGCGCTGGCCGACTTTGCCGGACCGGACAAATATGTCCTGGCGGCAATCAAGAACACCGGTGTCTATAAGCGGGGGATGACGATTGGGAAGACCAAGTACCACTTCGAGATCCTGGTGAAGGACACCCAGTCCCAATCGAACGTAGCCGTGCAAGTCACCCAGCAACTCATCGCCGCCGGTGTCGACTTGGTGCTTGTCACCTCGGCGCCCGAGACGACGATTCCGGTCGCTACCACCTGTGAACAAGCTCACGTGCCGTGTCTGTCGACCGTGGTCCCGTGGGAGGCCTACTGGGGCGGATTCAGCGGGACGTCGATTACGGCCGAGGGTGGTGCAGGCGGAAAAGGTCCGAAGTACAACGCGATGTTCTTCTTTGGCATTCCCCAGTTTGTCGGCTGTTTCGTGCCGATGATCAAGCGAATACAGGCGACGACCAAGTGCAACTCGTACTTTGCCGAGATGTTCCCGAACGACGCCGACGGCAATGCGTTCGCGGCGGCCTGGGCGCCCACGGTCAATGCGATCTATCCCAACGAGTTCAATTTCTACTCGGGCCAGAATGGCTATACCGACCTCTCGTCGTCGTATTCGACGATGATCGAAGCCTTCAAGTCCAACGGGCCGAGCGGCGGTCAGTGCGATCTCTTTATTAACTGCCCGCTGCCCCCTGACTTTCAAACCTTTTGGACGCAGGCGAAGCAAATGCAATGGACGCCCACACTGGCTACGGTGGCGAAGGTGATGCTGTTTCCCACGGACGCGTACGCGCTCGGAGCGCTGTCGAACAACATTGCAACCGACGCGTGGTTCACGCCGTACGCGCCGTATAAATCTTCGCTGAATGGAATATCGGCAGAGAGCTTTGCGGCGACATATCAGCGGCAGTACAAAACGCAGTGGGTGCAATCAATGGGATCGAGCTACTCGCTATTCGAAGTGGCGGTCGAGGCCCTCAAGACGGTCAAGAGCCCTCACGACCGCGCGGCACTCGGCGAAGCCCTTCAGCACGTCAAGTATTCGGGAATGTGCGGACCGATCAACATGAATCTGAAGAGCAAAGACCCGCTGCTCGCGAGTCCCGCACCGGGCATTGGCATCGTGCCGCCCGTCGGCATTCAGTGGAAGCCAGGCTCCACATCATTGGTGGGCGGCATTAAGTACCTATGGTCGCCGAGGGTAGTCGACAACTCGCTCAACAAGGACGTCAAAATCAACGGCACGCTCGAGCCCACCGCTTCATAGGTAATCGCGTGGCGCTGCTCTCTTTGGACGGAGTCACCAAGAAGTTTGGCGAAGTGGTAGTCGCCGACAACATAACGTTTCAACTGAACGAGGGCGAATCGCTGGGCATCGTTGGGCCCAACGGAGCGGGCAAGACGTCGCTGTTTGGCATCATCTCGGGCGACCTCAAACCAGAGAAGGGATCGATCACCTTGGAGGGCGTCAATCTCTTGGCGCTGTCGACATGGAGCAGAACTCACGCGGGTGTTGGTCGAACGTATCAAGTACCGAGACCTTTTGAGCACATGACGACCTTCGAGAACGTCTTGGTGGCGGCGCAACAGGGGGCGCGTTTGCGAGGCCAGTCTGCCTACGACGCGGCGTACGCAGCCCTGCTGACGACGGGACTGGCGAACTTCAGCGATCGACCGGCAGCGAACCTTGGTCTGATGCATCGAAAACGTTTGGAGCTCGCCCGGGCGCTCGCGGGTCGACCGCGCGCGCTGCTGCTCGACGAGATTGCGGGCGGGCTGACCGATTTAGAAGTCAACGAGTTGACCGGCATCGTCGCGGGCTTGCAGCGCGACGGTATCGCCGTGATCTGGATCGAGCACGTGGTGAGAGCACTGGTCTCCACGGTGTCTCGCCTGATTTGTCTGGCGAATGGCTCCATCGTCGCTGATGGTCGACCCGACGAGGTGTTGGCGTCCGAAGAAGTTCGATCGGTCTATCTCGGCAGCGGATTTTCTGGGACGGGCGAACGGGCGACACGATGAGCGAAGCGCTGCTCGAGGTGTCGCATCTGGTCGTGTATCACGGTCAGCTCTGCGCCGTCGACGATGTCTCACTGCGAGTTGAAGAAGGAGAGATCTTCGCGGTGATTGGAGCGAACGGGGCGGGAAAGTCGACGCTCTTGCGTTCAATCGCGGGACTGCATGTTCCAAAAAGTGGAGCGGTGCGATTCAAGGGGCGCGACCTCGCGGGACTCGCACCGCATCGGCGCGTCGCTCTTGGAATGTCCCTGGTGCCCGAAGGGCGACGCCTCTTCTCGTCGATGACCCTGGAAGAAAACCTGCAGGTCGGCGCCCGCGGTGGCCGAAAAGGTGTGTTCACCCTCGAGAGGATCTATGAACTTTTTGACTGGATGCCCGCGCGACGGCGCCAGACCGCCTGGCAGTTCTCTGGCGGCGAGCAACAAGCGATCGCCCTTGGTCGAGCACTGCTCACCAATCCGGACCTCCTGATGGTCGACGAGCTCTCACTCGGCCTCGCTCCCATCGTGATCGACCGTATCTACGCGTTGGTACCCGAGATCGTCGCGCACGGAGTGAGTGTGTTGATTATCGAACAAGACGTGGCTCGCGGCGTCTCGGTCGCGGGTCACGTGCACTGTCTCCTTGAGGGCCGCACGTCATTGGCCGGTCGACCTGACGAGTTGACGTCGGAACAGATCGAAGCGGCCTATTTCGGCGCCAGCGCGGTACCCATGAGAGAAGCGTTGCCGTGACGTGGCTGAACATCGTGATCGAGGGAGCCTTGATCGGAGGCTTCTACGCGCTCTTCGCCTGCGGACTCTCTCTCATGTTCGGGGTCATGAAGGTGATCAATCTGGCGCACGGGGACTTCGCCGTGGTCGCCGCCTACATCGCCGTGTTCTTGGTGCCGCATCTCCACGTGCCCGAGGTTCTCTCGTTCTTGGTGGTCGTGCCGATCTTCGGTGTCGTCGGATATGTGATTCAACGGACGTTGATTCAACGAAGCATCGACAAGGATCCGTTCACCACCTTGCTCGTGACGTTTGGACTCTCGGTCGTGATCGAGAATCTCCTTCTCTTGAGCTACAGCGCCAATGGTCAAGTCGTCAACATCGGATCAGTTGCCTACAACTCCTGGCACCCCGGATCAATTTTCTATCTGTCGTACGTCTCGTTGGTGGTGCTCGGGTCGTCGGTCGCGGTGCTTGGTGCGTTGCAGCTGTTTCTTTCGAAGACGGGGCTGGGTCGCCAGATTCGTGCGGTCGCCGATGACCAAGAAGCGGCGCAGCTGAGCGGTACGAACTACCGCCACATCTTTGGCGTGGCGGCCGCCATCGCCTTTGCCACCGTTGCGCTCGCGGGCATCGCGTATGGAATGATGACGCAGTTCTCGCCGACGAGTGGCGGCATCAATCTGCTCTTCGCTTTTGAAGCGGTCGTGATCGGCGGCATCGGCTCTCTGTGGGGCACGCTCGTCGGCGGCATCTTGTTGGGGATCGCGCAGCAACTCGGCGCTCACTTCAATCCTCAGTATCAGGTGCTGGGCGGGAACATCTTGTTCCTCGTGGTCCTCGCGCTGCGCCCGCAAGGACTCTTTGGCAAGAAGTCGGCGCTGGCGTGAGTAGCGAATTGATCTCGCTCGAGACGATCTCGGTTCGTCGCTCCACGCACTCTCCGGTGTCCAGCCTCGTCGGTGTCACCGTGCTCGTTGGCGTGCTCACCGCGGCACCGTGGATCTTTCCGCAGGGATTCGTCTCCATCCTCGTGAACTTCTTCGTGTTGTTGATCATGGCAACGATGTGGAACCTGCTCGCGGGATACGCGGGCATGGTCTCCATTGGCCAGCAAGCGTTCGTAGGGGTGGGCGGGTACGCGGTCCTGTATTTCGCACTCAAAGGCGTCAGTCCATTTGCCGCGGTGCCCATCGCCGCCGTCGTAGGTGGCGTGATCGCGGTACCAGTTACCTATCTCTTATTTCGCCTTCGGGGCGGCTATTTTGCCATCGCGACCTGGGTCGTTGCGGACACCGCCCTCATCATCGTGGGGACCATCTCCCTCTTGGGCGGCGGCACCGGACACCTCGTGCCGGGGTTCACCAGCCTCAGTCCCACGCAGCTTGATCATTACGCGTACTTGGAAACGTGGGCGGTCGCTCTTATTGTCGTGGCGGGAACGTACCTCCTGCTTCGCAGCCGAATGGGTCTCGCACTCGCCGCGATTCGTGACAATGAAGTGGCCGCACGCAGCGCGGGCATAAATGTCGCGCGCACCAGACGGCTGATCTTCGTCATAGCGGCTGCCGGCTGCGCGACAGCGGGGGCCGTGCTGACCCTGAGCCAGACTTATGTGCAGCCGACGAATGAGTTCAGTCTGCAATGGGCGGCAGAGATGCTGTTCGTGTCGATGATCGGGGGATTGGGCACCATTGAGGGTCCCATCCTTGGGTGCATCATCTTTTTTGCCCTTCAGCAGGGGCTCGCCGGACAGGGTGCGTGGTACTTGGTCATCTTGGGATCGGTTGCCGTGATCGTCGCGCTCTGGCAACCGCGCGGCATCTGGGGGGCGGTGCGAGATAGGTACGGCGTCGAGCTCCTTCCCGTTGGCCACTGGGTCGGATCAGGAGCGAAGCTTGACAATTAGGGGATCGTCGGGTTCGGTGGCGCGACTTCTCTTCTGGACAGTTCGCTCTTAGATAGCGAAAAGCCGAAATCGGATCGTCGGGACGATCTCTGTCGGTTGAATCGTCGAAACTTTCTCGATCGTATTGAAAGGTACTTCGCTCGAAGCGATCACGGACATTCATAGATTGCTAACCGCAGACTGCAAACGCGGGTGGCACCCACCTCCGGCGGGCGGCGAAGCTGGTCATGCGAGGTGTTGTGTGATTGCCAAGCAAGAACGGCACTCTGTCCTTTCATCAGGCGCCCACACGCATCGGCGTCTCGACCGATTCTGTTTCGCCCACATTAAAAGTCGCGGAGTTCAGAAGTTGCGCTCATTACGTTGAATTAAGGTCTCGTGGTCCACCATCGACGAAGGCAGGGGCATCGTGAAGTCATTGGTGGCCACATACTCCTCCTGGCGCCGAATGCTGGAAGTCTTGCCATCGCAGATCGCTGTTGTAGACGACCAAGGGATCATCTGGCACGTAGACGAAAGTGTCGCCGCTCTCACTGGACATTCGCCCGAGGATCTTCGCGGTTTCAATATCAAAAGCTGGGCTTCGACATGGTTCGTTGATGCGTCTGACGTGACTACAGATCCGACAACCTTGAGCGATGGTCCCACTCACGACCTTCGCGCGATCGATCTACGAAGTCGCGACGCTCAGGAACGCGGAGTCGACGCGTTTTTCTTGTCGGTCGCACTTGACGGCAGGGCGTGGACCGTTGCGGCGATGTTCGACGACGACCCCGTCATCAATGAAGACGTTCGCTGTACGCGTGCTCGCGAGGTGGAGTCGCGATTTCGCGCCGCGAGCGTGGTGGCGGAGATCGAGGAACGCTTTCGCCATGCCTTCGACGAAAATATGGCGCCGATGATGATCACGGATCTGGCGGACCGAATTCTTGCGGTCAACGTCGCGTTCTGCCAGATGATCGGGTGGACGCGAGACGAACTCATGGGCCAGGATTCGACACCCTTCACCTACCCCGAGGACCTCGGCATTTCTGAGGTGACGCATCAACGACTCACCTCCGAGGAGGTCAATCACGCTCGATACACAAAGCGGTACTTGCACAAAGACGGTCGCGTGGTGATCGTTGAGATCTCGAAGTCCACTGCTCGCGATGTCAGGGGAAACAAGCTTTACTTCGTCATTTCGGAGCGCGACATCACCGAGGAGCGCACGCTCAGTGCCCAACTCTCACATCAGGCGCTACACGATCCGCTCACGGGTCTTGCCAACCGCGCTGTATTCGAGGACCGTCTTTCCTTGGCTCATGCGAGGGTGCGACGACTTGGAGGTCTCGGTGCAGTCTTGCTCATGGATCTTGACGACTTTAAGGGTGTCAATGACATGCATGGACATTTGGTGGGTGATCAACTTTTGATTGCAATTGCGCAGCGACTTGAGCAAGAGACGCGTTCATCGGACACGCTCTGTAGATTCGGTGGCGACGAATTCCTCTATCTTGCTGAAGGCCCCAGTTCTACCGATGAGGCCGACCAGCTCGCCTTGCGGTTGCTCGAAGTGCTTGCGAAACCGATCACTATTGCAGGGACGCAGCTCGAAGTCCATGCGAGCATTGGAGTGGTGATTTGGGATGGCAAGTCGGTGGACCACTCGGAGATCGTGCGAAACGCGGACTCGGCAATGTACGAGGCCAAGCGTCGAGGGAAGGGGCACCACGCAATCTTCACCCCAACACTTCAACAGCAAGCTGTCAGTCGCTTCGCCCTCACCCAAGAGCTTCGACAGGCACTGTCGGCTGGCGAGCTCTCGATGCATTATCAACCTATTGTGAATCTCGCTACTTCGCAGGTGGTCGGCTTTGAGGCACTTATGCGTTGGCAGCATCCCGACCGCGGGGCGGTCCCTCCAAATGTCTTCATCTCCCTTGCCGAACAGAGCGACCTCATTCTTGAGCTGGGTGCGTTGGCATTGCGCGAATCGGTCGCTTCGGCGTCTCAATGGACATCAACGGATCCAGACATTGAGTCACCTTTCATCGCCGTAAACTTTTCGTCGCGCCAGTTCCATGACACCGAGCTTGTGTCCGCAGTGGTGGCATCGTTGATGACGAGCGGACTTGATCCCAAAAGGCTCATCATTGAAATCACCGAGAGCACAACTCTGCTTGACGTCGCCGAGACGCTGTCCGTGATTGAGCAGCTGAACCGCCTAGGTATTGGCATTGCTCTCGACGACTTCGGCACAGGCTATTCCTCGCTCTCATATCTCACGCTGCTTCACCCAAAGATCATCAAAATTGACCAGTCGTTCGTCAGTCCGGTGCGACCCAACGTTCAGAATGACGCCTTGCTCGAAACTATTGTTTCTCTCGGGCAAAAGCTGAACATGATTGTCCTGGCGGAAGGAATCGAAACGGAACGACAACTCCAACGCCTACGCGAACTCGGATGCGAACTTGGACAGGGTTACCTGTTTTCTCGCGCGGTGCCAAAGGAAGAAGCGCTGCAACTGGCTGGTCGCACCATATCGACGTAATAGCGCGCGCGAGAAGGGAAAACATGTGAAATATCGATCGTCGTGGTTTCGTTTCGGGGCCGTGTCAACATGTCCACAGTCGCAAAGGTGCTGTACTCCTGAGAAGCAAGCTGGGTGACGCCGTCTGGAGATTTGGTCTCCACAGCGACGCTCTACGGAGACAGTCTTTCGATCCGTTCGAGTGCCGACACGATCTTGAAGCCCGATGGATCGTCGGTGAGCGAAGCGAGGTGTACTAACACGAGGGAAGAAGGAGAGGTGACCGCCTTGGTATCGCCTCCGCCGTCGGACAGACTGCGGTCGCCATAACTTTTGGCCGCGCGGGAAGGGGGGCTCTGTCGTGAGCGGCAACGTCATGCGTGTCGCCTGGTACAGGTATCGGGCAACCTTTCGTCGCAGCTGGATGAGCTATCTCACGGTGGCGCTGCTGATCGGTCTGATCGGTGGCGTGAGTATAGCGTCTATCGCAGGCGCCCGACGGACGCAGTCGTCGTACCCCACATTCATGGCGAGCACGAATCCATCGGCTGTGACGATGGCCGTCTACAGCAATGCCAATGGCGGCCAAGCCGGCCCCAATCTGAAGTCCAAGATCGCTGATCTGCCCGGCGTGAAACACGTGGGCAGTCTGTTCTCGCCCCCGCTCGTGCCGCTCAGCGCAAACGGCTCCCCCCGTCTCAATACCTTGGGATTCGTGATAGCGGCTGGCAGCACGGACGGAATGTTCCTTACGCAAGACAAGATCGCGATAACAAAGGGCCACCGCGCGAACCCGCGGAAAAAGAATCAGATCGTCATGACCTCGGCCGCCGCTCGCGTGTACGGCGTCCACGTAGGCCAAGCCCTCTCGATGGGCCTCTACCTTCCGTCCCAGCAAAACTTGCCGGGATTCGGTACTCCTAAAGTGAAGCCGTTCCGTTTGTTTCATACCGTCGTGGTGGGCATCGCGGTGCTGAACACGCAGGTGGTCCAAGACGGCGTCGATCGTGTGTACGGATTCGTCTTCATCACGCCGGCACTCGTCAAGGCAATAACGCGGCTGGTGCCAGGTCCTCCGTCGCTGTATGGAATACAACTCGATAAAGGTGTCCACAACGTCGTCAAGATCGAACACGAACTCGTCAACCTCGTGCCGAGCGGTTATCAGGACGAGTTCCACGTGACGTCCCAAGTGGTGTCCACGACGGAGCTGACCATCAAGCCGGAGTCGGTCGCACTCGGGGCCTTCGGGGCGATCGCCGCATTGGCCTGCCTGGTGTTGGCGGCCCAGGCAATCGCTCGATTCCTTCAGCGCGGGGATGAGGACCGCCGAGTGCTGCGCTCCCTAGGGGCGAGCCCCGAGTCCAACCTCGTCGAGGGGTTGATTGGCATCGTGGGTGCCGTCGTCCTGGGGTCGCTACTTGCGGTGCTGGTCGCGTTCAGTCTCTCTCCGCTCGCGCCCTTGGGACCGGTGCGTCCCGTCTACCCTCATGACGGATTCTCCTTTGATACAACGGTGCTCCTGGTCGGCTTCGCCATCGTGGTGATGGTGCTCGTTGGCTTCTCCATCGCGCAGAGCATTCACGGCGCTGCTCACCGGGTGGCGCGGAGGCGACTGCCTGCGCCTCGTCCATCCGGTGTTGTTCATATTCTTCAGGCGGCGGGCATGTCGATCGCCGGAGTGGTGGGTGCGCACTTTGCCCTCGAACCGGGGCGAGGGCGCACGGCCGTACCCGTCCGCTCGGTGCTGGTGGGTACGGTGCTCGCGGTCGCCATGGTGGTCGCGACGCTCACGTTCGCGAGCGGACTCGGAACACTCGTGTCGCATCCGGCTCTCTATGGTTGGAACTGGAACTACGCGTTGAACCCAGCCAACAATGTCCCGCCAGCAGCCTTGTCGCTCTTACGACGCGATCCGGACGTCGCCGCGTGGACCGGTTACGAGTACAACAACGCCGATATTGACGGGCTGACGCTGCCGATTCTTTTTACGTCCGCGCACGCCAAGGTATTTCCGCCCGTGCTCTCGGGCCATGAAATCAACACGAAGAACCAAATCGTGCTGGGCGCAGCCACCATGGCCGAGTTGCACAAGCGAGTGGGCGACACGGTCATTTTCAGCTACGCCAGCGCCAACGATGCGCCGATCTTCGTTCCCCCGACCAAGTTGGTCATTGTTGGCACGGCTACGTTGCCCGCGGTCGGCTACTCGACTTTCGTAGCCCAGCACACATCGATGGGCACCGGGGCCATCGTGCCGCTCGGCGTCCTGCCCCCCGCCATGATCAAATCCCTCAACAG
The DNA here is from genome assembly GCA_035552255.1 of Acidimicrobiales bacterium. Taxonomy (GTDB): domain Bacteria; phylum Actinomycetota; class Acidimicrobiia; order Acidimicrobiales; family RAAP-2; genus RAAP-2. The sequence continues at coordinate 27,846 of DASZLS010000079.1, forward strand.
TTCGGACCCGAACTTGAATGGTCCCCAGATGGTCTTCGTTCGGATGCGCTCTACTGTGAGCGCGTCGGCCGGTCGTGCGGATATGGATCGGATAAGCACCGCGGCGAACAAAGTGCTTGAGGCGGATCCGAACGCGACGGGCAGTCGCGTCAGCGTCCTGTCGGTCGTGCGACCCGTTCAGATCATCAACTATCGCAGCATCGGATCGACACCGATCATTCTCGCGCTGGGACTGGCGGTGGGCGCAGTGGTGGCATTGGGTCTCACCCTCGTGTCATCGGTGCGCCGCCGCGCGAGAGACCTCGCCCTGTTGAAGACCTTCGGTTTCAGTCAGCGACAGCTATCGGCGGCCGTGGCCTGGCAGGCCACAGTGGATGCCGTCGTCGGCATCGTCGTCGGGATTCCACTGGGCGTGGCGGCCGGTCGTGAACTGTGGACGTTGTTTGCCCGCAACATCAATGCCGTGCCTGACCCGACCGTGCCGGTCCTCTCGGTGGTCTTGGTCGGCCTGGGCGCGCTGATGTTTACGAACCTCGTCGCGGTGCTGCCGGGTCGCAGTGCCGCGCATACATCTACGGCGCTCGTTCTTCGAGCTGAATAGCCGCGGATCATCGCGGCGAGAGGACGTTACCGACCAGTCGTCGAGAGTGCCCGCGGCAATCGCACGCCCATTCCCAGTCTTCAAAAGAGGGGACGTCATCGGTACACTGAGGCTCACGTCGACAAGGAGCATGTGATGGCATCGGAAGTTCAAGGCGTCGTGGCGATGACGAAGGGGGAGCCCGTCTCGTTGGTGACGATCGTGGTGCCCGATCCCGGACCGGGTGAGGCGGTCGTGCGCATCCAAGCCTGCGGTGTCTGTCATACCGATCTGCATTACCGCGAAGGAGGGATCAACGACGACTTTCCGTTTCTGCTCGGACACGAGGCGGCGGGAGTTGTCGAGAGTGTCGGGACTGACGTCACGTCGGTGCAGCCCGGCGACTTCGTCGTGTTGAATTGGCGCGCAGTGTGCGGCGAGTGTCGATCCTGTCGACGGGGACGACCGTGGTACTGCTTTGCGACGCACAACGCGACACAGAAGATGACGTTGGTCGACGGGACGCCGCTGACTGCGGCGTTGGGAATCGGAGCGTTCGCGGAGAAGACACTGGTGGCGGCGGGGCAGTGCACGAAAGTCGACCCGAGAGCTCGGCCAGAAGCAGTCGGCCTATTGGGCTGCGGCGTCATGGCCGGACTCGGCGCAGCGATGCACACGGGCGACGTGGGCGTCGGTGACTCGGTAGCGGTGTTCGGTTGCGGGGGCGTCGGTTGTGCGGCAATCGCCGGCGCGCGCTTGGCCGGGGCCACGACCATCATCGCGGTCGACCTTGATACGCGCAAGCTTGATGCCGCCCGCGAGTTTGGGGCTACTCACGTGGTGAATGCGTCGAGTGAGGACGTTGTCGCGGCGGTTCGCGCACTGACCAATGGTCACGGCGCGGACGTCTGCATTGAGGCAGTCGGCAATCCCAAAGTGATGGAGCAGGCCTTCTACGCGAGGGATCTCGCGGGCATCGTGGTCCAGGTGGGCGTGCCCACGCCCGACATGAAGATCGAAATTCCGATGATCGAGTTTTTCGGGCGAGGCGGGCAGCTGAAGCCGAGTTGGTATGGAGATTGTCTTCCCTCACGTGACTTCCCGGTATTGGTGGACCTCTATCTACAGGGGCGGCTCGACCTTGATCGGTTTGTCTCTGAAACTATTGCCCTTGGCGACGTCGAAGAGGCTTTTCATCGCATGGAGCGGGGCGAGGTCCTCCGCTCCGTTGTCGTGTTGTGACGATCCAGCCGGTCCTCGCAGTCGAAATCCTCTCCGTCGGGGTACAGCAACCGCTCCCTTGGTTAGAAGCGATCGCGAAACAATGAGGACTCATGCGGCCCTGCTCCGCGGGATCAACGTCTCTGGTCGGAACAAGGTCTCAATGCCCGAGCTCCGTCTGGTCGTGGAATCGCTCGGTCACAGCGATGCAGTGACGTATATCCAAAGCGGGAATGTCGCGTTCACGGCCGCCAAGCCCCGCGCGAGCAGCACCGCGCTCGCCAACGAGCTCGAGGCCGCGATCGCGGACCGGCTCGAGGCCAACCCTGCGGTGGTGGTCCTCGCTCGCCGCGAGCTCGCCGACGTCGTCCGCAACAATCCGTTCCCCGACGTGGATGATCACCGACTACTTCATGCGGTGTTTCTCAGCGAGGCTCCCGGGCCAGACGTCGTGGCGTCGGTCGCTGGCGCGGTCGAACGAGCGCGTGGCAAAGACAGTCGTGACGACGCGCGCGTGATCGGTCGCACGTTGTACTTGTGGACGCCGGATGGCTTCGCCAATAGCATCCTGCAACCGGAACTGAGTCGCGGAGGACAGCATCGCACCCCAATGGAAAAGGGAACTGCGCGGAATTGGCGGACAGTCAACGCGCTCGCGTCCCTGCTGGGGGACTGAACGGGCTACGCCGACTCATTCATCGAGCTCACGATCTCAATGTGATTTCGTTGGCGGCGAGGCTGAACTCTTCGAGCGAGGAGTCCCGATCGAATGACGAGCAGAGGTACAAGCGCCAGAAGGATGAGATACGTGACGCCGAGCCAACGACTTTCGGGGAAGAAATATTCGAAGTCGGAAGGACCTCCGAATACGCTCCAAGCGATATAGGCGACAAAGAACATGCCGGTGAAAAGGCCCAGAAGCGCCACGATCGAGACAATCAATCGCTCGCAGGCGCGCGGCAACTCAACTCGGCGGATAAGCAGCGCGACCGCGACGCCCAAGACAAACATGGCCAACGGGACACTGTCATTGAGGACGTGCTGAGCGATTGACATAGATGGCGTCCCCTGATTCCACGGCGCTACCCACTGTTGCGTTAGCTCCCACGTGATCTGCGCAAGATTGGCCATGATTTGGCCTGGATGAGATAGCGGCATTCCTTGGAAGCGAATGTACGAAATGAGCAGTCTCGGGAAGTCGCGAGCGACGTAGAGAAGAAGCCCACCCGAGATCAGTGCCAGGACTGAGGGACCAATGAGGCGTCGAGCTCGCCCAAGGAGAACCTGACGCACGACGAGAACGGCAACGGTCAAGATGACTAGCGTGAGCACCGCCACCAGGAGTCCCATCGCGACCGTGAGAATTCCAGTAGTCGCGGACACCGGAATCGGATGGTAACGGCGCTGGCTCCATGCGAGCATCGCTCTCGACCAGAAGTCGAGCATGATCACGACCATCAACGCGCTGACCGCGATGCTCGTGCCAAGCGCGGCCCTCGTCTGGCCGCCGAGCGTCGCGTTGGCGTTGGAAAGGCCATAGTCGCCCAGCCGAGCGATGAGTCCCTTGTGCGCGACGTTGAAGCTTCGCCGGTGATCGACTGGTCGGTCGGCGAACTCCTGTCCGAGGTGATCGACGAACTCGTCGCCGTAGCGCTCGCGCCACGCGATCGGATACCAGCGAAGAAGTCGCATCGCCCGGCGCGTGTCATCAAGCTCCCTACTCATGCAAAGCTCCACGAACGCTTGAGACGAGCCTGTCCCGTCTTCAGGATTCGCTGTTGGGCGGTGATGTACTCCGCGAGCACCAGCGCACCCTGGGCGGTCAACCGGTAGGGGCGTCGTCGTTCATCAGATTCAAGGGCAACGATCAGTCCTCGGCCCTCGAGGCGGGGAAGCACTTGATACAGCGTGCCGGGAGGAAGATGCACTCCCGCGAATTCTTCGACGTCTTTCACGAGCGCGTAGCCGTGCTTGTCACCTCCCGCGAGACTCGAAAGTATGAGTACGGCGGCCCCAGCGTTGCGTCCGAGGCCAACCAAAGCGTTATCGGAATTGGTCATCGCCTGACTATATCGATAAGCGATCTATCCGTCAAGGACATAATGGTCGTCGCGACTCAGCGGAGATCGACGTAATGCCGAAACCGCGGCGCCGTTGTCAACTGGCGCTGGAGTCTCCGCTAGGAATCACCTCGCTGAGTGTCCCGCTGTTGACGTCAAAGATGAACCCTCTGATCGGAACGTCAGGCGGGATCCAGGGATGTGATCTGGCCTTTCGAATCTGCTCCTGAGTGTTCGCTTCGACGTCGGTGAAGCTATAGAACCGGGCTGGCGCAATCGGTGACATCCCTGTCTCCTTGCGGAGCCTGTCCTCCATCTCGCTGTCCTTGAATTTCGTCAATCCGCAATCGGTGTGATTAATGATCATTATCTCTTTGCTGCCGAGCAGCCTGGTCGAAAGAACAAGCGAACGGACGGCGTCGTCATCGATCACGGTGCCGAAGTTTCTGATCATGTCAGCATCTGCGGCGGGAATTCCCAGCATCTGTTCGATGTTCGTTAGGCGGGGATCCGCACAGGTGACGATCGCGATGAGCGGCTTTGGTGGCCCCCCACGGCTGGAATCGTAATCCTTGGTGTTTATCGCAAAGGCGCTCAGCGCCTCATCAATGATGCTCATGACCATTCCTCCTTCTTCCTAGGCGTACGGAGGTGACCCGAGTGCCTCTCGCCGTGACCATGCTTCTTCTGACCTCAACAGACGTGGATTCCACAATGACAGGTATCCATTTCAATATCAATCTCAATTGTGGTCATTTGTCGAGGCCGCGTGATCGGAATCGCAAAATGGAATGCGTTCACGCAATCCCTGGTCGACCCGGAGTGTGCGGCGTTTCGGGGATCGACGTCGGATGGCGGAGAAACCTCCTGGAAACGCGTGCGAGACTTAGCCCTGCAAGGCCTTCGAACCGGCGGGTGTCGGACACGTAGTTGATGTACCGGTGATTGGCAGATGCGCCTCAAGCGCGAGTGCTCCTTCGATCATGCACTTCATGATGGGTCCCGCGACTTTGGCGCCGGTTGCGCTGGAGGCCTGGAAGGGAACACTCACGGCGATGGCAATTGTCGGGTTATCGGCGGGCGCAAAGGCGATCATCCAGTCGTCGGTGTCGTTGGTGAGGTTATTTCCAACTTGGGCGGTGCCTGTCTTTGCCGCGACGTGGTCTTGGGGAAGAAAGTTGACCTCGAAAGCTGTGCCAATGGGATCATCAACGACGCCTCGCATGAGCGGCACGATCTGTGCGGCCTCGGATGCCGTGAGTGGCGTCTTCCAGACTGAGTCCTTGTATCGCTGGAGCACCGAACCATCGGGACCCGTGATGTAGGCCATGAGATGCGGCGTCATGATCACGCCCTTGTCGGCAATCCCCGCGGCGACGAGAGCGTTCTCGAGGGCTGTGGCGCTCACGTCCTCCTGGCCGATCGCGGAATATGCAAGGAACGGGGGATTGCCCGCGAGGGTCGACTCGGTCGGAAAGAACGACGCGACGGCACCGGGCAGGTCGATGGGCGGTACTTCGTTGTACCCGAAGGCGTGCGCCTCTGCGGTGAGGTCTTGGGCGCCGAGAGCGATGCCGAGCAGCGCGTAGCCGGGGTCGCACGAATCGGGCAGCATCTCTGCGACCGTGCCGCCGCATGACGTACCGCCGTCGTTGTACAAGGGCTTGTCGGAATCCGGCAGACTCGTGTGGGTCATCGAGGGATAGTCCATGGTCAGCAGCGAAGGTTTATAGGCGACGATGCCCGCAGTCGTAATGACTTTGAACGTCGAGCCCGGAAAGATTGTCTGTTGCGTGGCAACGAGGCCGAGCGGAGGGTAGCCCTCAGCGTCCTTCTTGTTGTCTTTCACCCACGCCGCCGTCTGGACTGCTCGATTAGGTGAGGTGAAGGGCATCGGGTTGAAGGTCGGGTTCGAGTACAACGCAAGGAGGCTGCCGGTGCTCGGCACGATCGCTACGACCGATCCGTCACGGCCAGCGAGCTCGGCATGCGCCAGCTCTTGCAGCGAGGGCGAGAGCGTCAAGGTGACGGAGTCTTCGCCATCCGTAGGAGCGAGCACTTCCTCTAGGTTTTGGGCCGGGAGACTGTGGGCAGAGAGCTGGCGGTTGTACTCGTATTCAAGCGCCCACGCCCCGTACTTAGTTGATGTCCAACCCACGACGCCCGCGAAGAGCGCGCCGTCGGGGTAAACCCGCTTGTAGGGATCGGAAGAATTGTGCGTCGGCTGAGACTCGGCGAGAACGGAACCGTTGGCGGCAATGATCTCTCCGCGCGGGTATTGCACAGTGGTGACGTTGTTGCGCGGATTGATCGGTGACGCATTGAGCGCGGCCGCATGGAACCACTGAACCCACAACGACTGTCCCGCAACCACAACGAATAGCACGGCGATGACGACGGAGAAGTACCAGATCCGCCGAGACATTATCCGACCCCGTGAAGACTGATCGGGAGCATGACGCGATCACTGATACTTCCAACTCTTCTACTTGAGCGTCCCGGTGAGGAGTACAACGTGACTCCAGATTTCGGGCGTACTCGAACCCTCTGCACGGTGAGCCGATTCGATGCACGCGTCTCAGGCCATAACCTTCAGCTCGTGAAGGTGCGTTTCGCCGTGTCAGTGGGGATGGGTGTCCCGGACCCTGACGTCCTCACGGCGGTGGTGACAGGAGCCGAAGAACGGGGCTTCGACAGCATCTGGTTCTCTGATCTCACGGTACTGCCGGGAACCGATCCCTTACTGGCCGTTGCCTTCGCGTCAGCGGCATCACGTCAGTTGAGACTAGGGGTGAACCTGGTTCCGTTCGGCTATCAGCCCTTCGTGTTCGCTCGCCAGGTAGCTGAGCTCGACCAACTCTCGGCGGGTCGCTTGCTGTTGACGTTGGTTCCCGGTCTCGATCGAACGGAGGAGCGAGCGGCGTTAGGGATCTCGGGGCGGCACCGAGGCAGGCTTCTCGATACGTTGGTTCCCGACTTTCGCTCCTGGTGGGCTGGTGAGTCAGTGAGGATTCCAGGTGGCGACGAAAGGTTAAAGCTTGCCGTCGTGCCGCGTCAGCATCCGCTTGAAATCTGGCTAGGAGGAAGTGGGCCGGAGGCGATTCGCCGTGCCGGGAGATTGGCGGATGGCTGGTTAGGTTCGAACGTCACTCCTCAGGAGGCTGGCGTCATCAGGGTTCAGATCCAAGAGGAAGCTTCAGAGGCCGGCAGGACCATTGACCCCGAGCACTTCGGACTGAGCATTCCGTACGCTCGCCAAGATTCAGATCTGGAGCGAGCATCTCCGCTGCGAACCTCAGCGACGGGGCCGGTCAAAGTGCCGGTCGGCGTTCGACCACTACGAGCCTTGATCGGTGCGCTGATCGATCAGGGCCTATCGAAGTTCGTTCTCAGGTCGGTGGCGCCAGTTTTATGGTGGCCCGACGAGCTCAATTGGCTCGCGGACGTAGTGTTCGACCTGCAGACCTGAACACCACGCAGACGCTTGTATACGGTCGGGCTTTTTCGTGGTCACCGGCGACGGCAAACGGAGAACACTCCTTTTGGGAGGTTTCATGAGGCGTTCCCGTGCACTCATGGTTACATTGTGGCGTGCCCGAATTGCCAGAGATGCAAGCCTTATCTGAACGGCTCAACGCGATGCTCGCGGGCACTACGTTGATCCGAGTCGACGTGCTCGGATTCTCATCACTCAAGACCTACGCTCCCTCGCCCGACTCCGTGCTGCAGCACCGACTCGTGTCAATTCGCAGAAGGGGCAAATACCTGATGTGGGAGTTTGACGACGGGATCCGCTTCATCCTGCATCTGTCTCAAGCCGGCCGTTTAGATGTTGAGCAGCCGCCCAAGCAGACTCGACCTCGCGGCTCGGCGGTGCGCTTCGTATTCGATCGAGTTGGCGCTGGACTCGATGAGTCGGGCGTCGGCGTGCTGGTTCGCGAACATGGCACTCATCGAAAGGTCTCGTGGTGGGTGCTCCTGCCTGGAGACGAAGGCCCGCTCGCGGGGCTCGGGCCCGAGCCCGGTAGCGACGATTTCTCTGAACTGATTCGAACCAGCAATTCGAAGCGTCATCTCATTACCGACCTGCGCGATCAGCACGTGGTGGCGGGAATTGGTCGCGGGTGGGGTGACGACATTTTGCATCTCGCTCATCTGTCACCCTTTGCCTCATTTAGCTCGTTGAGACCTGAGCAGCGCGAGTCCTTACTGAGTGCCGTTATCACCGTGTTGGACGAAGCACTCGATCTCGAGCGCACTCGTGAAGGCGGACTGTCCGAAGCCAAGCTTGGAGGGCGATTCAAGGTACATGGTCGCGCCGAGGGGCTGTGTCCCTCCGGGTGTGGCGATACATTGCGCCGCGTGTCGTTCGAGTCCTATGAGATGACGTACTGTCCCACGTGTCAGACGGGTGGGCGACAACTTAAGGATCGACGCTTGTCTCGTTTACTCAAGTAGAGGCGCGGCGTGGTGTGCCGTCATGCATCTGAACCGTCTCGATAGTGACCATGAAGAACAAGAAAGCGAGCTTGACCGGAACATCTAGTTCGCGCGAATGGGCGATCTGCTCGCGTTCCTTACGACCCTTTGAATATCTGAGCGAGGAGTGCAGCCTTAATTGACGGACGGCTCGCGAAGACGAGGAGCAGTGACGCTTCGCGGGTAGAGCGCTCGGCCATGTCGCCCGAAATCGCCGAGCGACTTCCCACCGAGACCGCGAGCGCGTGAGCGCAGCGCACGGCCAACGCGGAAGCGCGGGCGCGAGCCTCATGTATCTCATCGCTGCCCGCGTGGTCGAGTTGTTCGCGCGTGCGACGAAGTTCATCATCGAGAACGGAGGGCCCGACCAGATCGCAGCAGCGACGCGCTACGCCAAGGGCGAGTGATCCGTTGACGCGAAGTCCTTCCGGTCTCTCGATTGGGGAGCGTAGGGCTGGCTTCCCGCGTAGCGGTCATCCGGAACTTTCACATTAGAGAATGTCACCGTCACGGTGGAACTGGCGTTCATCGCCGAGAGATGTAAAGGCGACACGCTGACGCCCTCGCACAGCGTGGCGTCGAGCACAAAGCTGGCAACGCTGTGTGCACCATCGCGCGCCGTCACCACGAGCTTGTCAACGATTCCCCAGCCACTGACCCAGGGTGCGTCGCCGTTCAACAGCCACCCATCATCGGACGCTTCGGCCGTGAGCCGTGCGGGACCGGGTAACAGACCTCCGAGCGACACGCCTCCTTTGACCTCGCCGCGGACGATCAAAGGCAGCATCGAACGAAGACTCTCCGGGGTGGTGGAATCGAGGAGCGTGCCCAGAAGTCGAAAGTGCTGAAGCCACACGAAGGTCGTCGTCAAACAGGCCGCCGCAAGCTGCTCGACGAGGTCGCAGATCTCGGTGAGATTGAGATCCAATCCTCCGATGTCCTTTGGAGCAAGTGCACCGTACAGCCCCGCGGCGGCGAAAGCGGAGAAATGACTTGACGGAATAGTCAGTGACTCGTCAACGATCGCCGCATCACGAGAAAGGAGATCGAGGAGTGACGGAAGCGCTTCGAGTGAATCCACGGCTCCATCCTTGTCGGCTCATACTGCGAAGGTCAGGAATGTTCCTGATCGCTCGTCAACGCATGGCTGCGCATTAAGTAACGGCGACCAACCGCTTGTTCGATTCAAAGCCCGCCAGGCTCGTCTTTTCGCTGAACCCCGACTCATTCGTCGACGATGGATGCCGCGCTAATGGAAACGAAGGGAACTGATGCTAAAAGAGACCACGACGTCCTTTTCGCATCGAGATCTCGTTTTGATCAACAACCATGATTCTTCGTATGGGCCAACTCCTGCACGCTCGACAAAGGGGAGGGCGCCGAACGTGCAGGAGTTGGCCAAGGTCTAATAACTGACCCCCAAG
>DASZLS010000080.1:0-10181 GCA_035552255.1 Acidimicrobiales bacterium
ACGCGCGCAGCCACCACCGCGTATCGGTGGCGGTGGCTGCGCGCGGCTCGTTGCGGCGACTACTTAAGCCAGCTGGGAATCGGCGTGATCGTCAGCTTGTTGGCCTGCTTGAGCGGGGACGAGGCCGAATTGCCCGTCGTGAAGACGGTGCTGTTCGTGAGCACGCCTTCGACCGGTGCGTTCGTGCCGTTGGCGGCGATCTTCGCGATCACGCCACCCTGGAGTCCCTGGTGGTTGGATTTTGAGTACTGCAGTGGCGTGATGGCGGGATCTGAGAGCTTTGCCGTCTCGAGCGTCTTCACGAAACCGGCACGAGTTACATTGCGTCCTTCAGCCTTCAGCGTCTCGGCAAACGCGACGGCGTAACCGACGCCGTAGAGCTCGTTCCCGGTGATGACCGACGATCCGGTAAAGGTCGGGAAGTCAGCCTTGTCGGCCAGCAGCACCTTGCGAACCCATGGAATCCAGGGATCGCCGTTGTCGGTGACCGAGGGGAAGTAGTCGAGCGTGATCGCGCCCGCTTCGCCAACGTTGTTGACCGACGTCGGGTCCGCGCCCACGTTTGAGATGATCCAAGTAGGCGTGTACCCGAGCGCCTTGGCGACTTCCAAGATGCCGGTGGTGAAGCCAGGAACGGAGTCGAGCACGACCACTTGCACCTTGTTCTGCGCGAGGGTGCCCACGTCAGCTTGAATGTCACTTGACGAGCCGGTGATCGCGTCTGCCGCGTTGTAGCTCAGGTGGTTTGCGCTGGCAATGGTTAGGCCGCCGTCTTGGAGACCCAAGAAGCCGTTCGCTCCAAAGTCATCATTCTGACCAATGAAGCCGACGGTCTGGCCGGCGTAGTGGGCCTTGATGTACTTGGCGAAGATCTTGCCCTCCGCGTTGTAACTCGTCTGGAAGCCGAACAGATTGGGGTACTTCGATGGGTCGTCCCAGGCCTTCGAGCCGGAGTTGACAAAGAGCTGCGGAACGCCATTCTGCTTTAGGTAGCTCTCGACACTCTCTTCGGCGGCGGTGCCGAGCGAGCCGACGGTCGCAAAGACGTGGTCTTGTGCGACGAGCACCTGGTTTTGACTGAGCGTCGTGACGCTCGCGCCTGCGGTGCACCCGAGACCGTACGAGGCGAGGTCGTAGCAGTCGTCTAGGCGGATGTACTTGATCTGACGACCATTGATGCCGCCGTGTGAGTCAACCCATTTGAAGACGGCGTTAGCGGCAGCGGAAACCGGTGCGTAGCTGGCGGCGACGCCAGACAGCGGCACGCTGGCGCCGATGGTGATGCTGTTCGAGGTGACCCCCGGTGCGGAACCTGCGGCACTCGCGTTACTGGTAAGTAATCCGGTGCTCAGTCCCGCCAGCGAAAGTGCCAAAGCGCTGATGAGCGTCAGCGGACGACGTAGTGGTGTGAACATTTCCCCCCTTTTGGAAAATTCATGTGTACAGCCGAAACCTAATGTACTTCGCCCGGCTCCACTACCTGGTGTCGGGCCCGAAAGATGCGTTTGACCGGATTTTTGAGGCTCACGAGACCGCTCGGGGCAAACAGCATCGTCAGGATGAGGAGCGCTCCAAAGATGATGCCTTGCATATTTGCCCCCAGATTCGAAGTGGGGTTGACACCGGTCAGCGAGTTGACGTGCGCGACGAGGTTTGCGCTGAACGAGTAGATGATGCCGCCAATGACCGCACCGCTCAAGGTGCCGATGCCCCCAAGCACCATGAGCGTGAGCAGCGTGATGGAGAGCGTCAGCGGAAAGGTTTCGGGGCGGACCGATGCCTGGAGGAGCGAGTAGAGAGCTCCGCCCAGTCCCGCGTAGGCGGCGGCGATCATGAACGCCAGTGAACGGGTCCGCGACAGGTTGACCCCCATAAGTTCCGCCGCGACGTCGTTGTCGCGCACGAGACGCATGGCGCGTCCGGTACGCGAGTGAAAGAGATTCGCCATGAAGAAAAAGGAAATACCCGCGACGAGCACGGAGAGGTCCGCAGTCCACTGCGCGTTCGCATTGATGGCGGCGTTCGGTCCGCTGAAGAGGTCCTCGAACCAGCCAGGGGTGGTGAGCGCGTTCATGAATATCCCGCCCTCGCCGCCGGTGACTGACGTGAAGTTCTGGGCAATCGGCGTCACGGCGGCCGAGAAGGCGAGCGTCATGCCCGCGAGATATGGACCGCGCAGTCGCGTTGAGGGAATGGCGATGATGAGTCCGCTGACGGCGCCCGCGACAATCGCCAAAACGAATGTGAAGACGAGGGGCGTCGTCGCGTGATGGTGGGCCCAGATGCCCGCTGCATAAGCGCCCACCGCCATGAAGCCCGAGTTGCCGAGCGAGATTTGCCCACTCCAACCGATCAACCAACTCAGCCCCAAGATGACGATGGCGATCGCGGCACCGCCGGCGAGTTCGGAATCGGCGACGGGAGGAAGGGCGAACGTAATGGCGAGCGCCACGGCCGTCAGCGCGAGCACGCCCAAGAACCGAGATCGAGTGGTCTCTTGGCGAAGGAAGGTACGAATCATCAGACTCTGCGACCTGCGACCTTCGTGAAGAGGCCCTGGGGACGAATCATCAGGGCGACGACGAGAATGATGATGCCGCCGAGGGGCGCAACGTTCGGTGACCAGTAGGCGAGGATGAACTGCTCGGCAAGGCCAATCAAGAGACCGCCCGCGACCGCGCCGATCGGTGATTCCAGGCCTCCGACCGCGGCGGCGATGAATCCGGCGACGAAGATGCCGTCCATGTCGGTCGGAAATAGCCCAAAGCTCCCCGAGGCCTGAATCACTGCGGCGATCGCTCCGACCCCCGCCGAAAGGATCCAGCCGATGGTGAGCATTCGTGAGACGCGAATGCCCAGCAGGCGCGACACTTCGGGCGCCAGTGCGGAGGCGCGCAGCTGCAGCCCGAGTTTGGTGAAGCGAAAGAGGGCCGCGATGATCAGCATGATGCCGAGCGCGAGGATGACTTGATAGATGATGAACGGCGAGACGAAGACCAGGTTGCCGTGGTCGTGGTAGTAGATCTGGGAGAACGGCTCGGTGATGTTGCGAGTGGTGCTTGTCCAGATCGCTGCCGCGAGCGCCTCGATGACTCCGAGGAATCCCACCATCACCACGATCGGATTGATCTCGGGCTTGCCGTAGAGGGGACGTATGAGCACTCGCTCGGTGAGACCACCGAGCAACATGCCCACCGCAACCGAGATGATGACGCACCACCAGTATCCGATACCTCGGTCGATCTCGGTCATGCCCACGTACGTCGCGAACATGGCCATGGCCCCTTGGGCAAAGTTGAGCACGTGGGTGGACTGCCAGATGATCACGAGGCTCAGCGCGACGAGCGAGTAAACGACACCTTGGGCGACACCGCCGAAGATGTTGTGCATGAACGATGAGGAGAGAAAGGCGCTCACTCGACGACGACTCCGAGGTAGTAGCGGCGTAGGTCGTCGTCGGCAGCGACGGTCGCGGCATCGCCGCTGGCCACGGCTGAGCCGAGATGGAGCACCACCGCTCGATGCGCGATGCGCAGTGCGCTTTTCGCGTTCTGCTCGACGAGCATGACCGTGAGGTGCTCGCTCTCGCACAGATCGTGGATGGTTCTCATCAGCTGAGCCGTCACCTGGGGCGCCAGTCCGAGCGACGGTTCGTCCAAGAGCAGAACCCGAGGCTTGGCGATGAGGGCTCGCGCCATGGCGAGCATCTGGCGTTCGCCTCCAGAAAGCGTGCCGCAGAGCTTCTTGCGTCGTTCACCGAGGATGGGGAACCTCGCGTATTGGTCGGCGAGTCCAGCCGAGATATCGATTTTTCTCGAAAGACCGCCGAGTCGCAGGTTCTCTTCCACGGTCAGCTCTTCGATGACGCCGCGGCCTTCTGGAACGTGGCCAACGCCGAGCCTCGCAATGTTCTCAGTCGCGAGACCAGTGAGCGGCTGATCGTGCAGGGCGACCGTTCCGCTGGTCGGGGTCACGAGGCCGGAGATCGTTCGAAGCAGCGTGGTCTTGCCCGCTCCGTTGGCGCCGAGGACGGCCGTGATCTGACCGGTCGGCGCCTCAAAGCTCACCCCGCGAAGAGCGCGGACTGCCCCGTAGCTGACCGACAGATCCTTGACCGTAATCATTCATCGATCCCGAGATAGGCCGCTAAGACATCGGGGTTGTGACTGATCTCGCTCGGCGTACCCCGGGCAATGACCTGACCGAAGTTCAAGACGACGAGCACGTCGACGAGCTGCATCACGAAGTCCATGTTGTGCTCGACGAGCAAGACGCTCATCGACTGGCGCAGCTCGACGATGAGCTCGATAAAGGCGGCGAGCTCGTTCTCGTCGAGGCCCGAGGCCGGTTCGTCGAGCAGGAGGAGCGTTGGTGAGGTCATGAGCGCTCGGGCGATTGAGACTTTCTTCGCGATCCCGTAGGGGATGCCGCTTGGGAGTGCGCCCGCATAGCGAGCGACGCCGAGCCGTTCGAGCTGACCCATCGCTTCCTCGCGGATGGCGCGCTCGTGGCGGAGCCCCATTGGCAGGCCGAGCAGGGAAGCCCACATGCCACCACCGGGTCGGCTCTGCCCGCCCGCCATCACGTTTTCGAGCACGCTCATGTGGTGAAAGAGCCCCACGCCTTGGAGTGTGCGAGCAATACCGGCCTTTGCGAGCTCGTCGGGGCGAAGGCTGAGCCGGTGGAGCTCGGGAAAACTCACCGACCCCGAGGTCGGGCGCTGGAACCCGCACGCGACGTTGAACGCGGTTGTCTTGCCAGCGCCGTTCGGTCCGATGAGACCGACGATCTCGCACTCGGGAACCTCGAAACTCACGTCACTCAGCGCAAGGAGCCCGCCGAATCGCACCGACACATGCTCGAATGCGAGCGTGATGGGACGAGCAGTGGTGTCGTTCACAGCGCTCCAAACTACTCCGAAGTTCGCGCTCTACACGTTTCTTGATCGTGGAAACGGCTGCTCCACGAACGATCGTCCTCAGGCAACGACACTCGCGCAGTGGAGGCACTTCGTGGCGGCCTCGGGCAAGTCCGTGCTCAGACATTCGGGGCACGTCTTCGTCGGCGGCGGGGGAGACTGCGTAGCGAAGACGCTGATGCCCCGTTTCGACATGTAGCGCCGATAGGGCACCACCAGCACAAAGTAGACCACGGCCATGAAGATGATGAAGTAGATGATCGCGGAGAGAAACGATCCGAGCGCGATGCGCTGCCCGTGGATGGTCCAACCGAGACCCTCGTTCTTCGAGGACGAACCCGCCAGCGCGTTGATGAGCGGCGTAATGATCGTTGTCGTGAACGAGGTGACGAGGGTGCTGAAGGCCAGTGCGATCACCAGTCCAACGGCAATGACGACCAGGTTCCCCTGCATGAGGAAGTTTTTAAAACCTTTTAACATGAACTCTCCCTTAGATTGACCTTGACTTTAACGAGAGTGTCGCAGCATCGCGAATAGTCTCGAGCCGATTAGGAGGGCGCGGCAACCGCCGAGACGGTGCTGACGATCGTTTCCGCGCTCGCACCGGGTCCAAAGACCGCTGCCACGCCAGCGGCGCGCAGTTCTTCTTCGTCTCTCGGTGGCACGATTCCGCCCAGCACCACGGGAATGTCCGATCCACGCTCGCGCAACGCCTCGACGACGAGCGGCGCCAG
Source organism: Acidimicrobiales bacterium (assembly GCA_035552255.1). Taxonomy (GTDB): domain Bacteria; phylum Actinomycetota; class Acidimicrobiia; order Acidimicrobiales; family RAAP-2; genus RAAP-2. The sequence goes on from DASZLS010000080.1 coordinate 5,653, forward strand.
CGTCATGTGCGCTCCCGACAGCATCGAGAGGCCGACCACGTTGACATCCTCTTGGATCGCGGCGATGGCGACAGACTCCGGTGTTTGGAAGAGGCCGGTGTAGACGACCTCCATGCCCGCGTCGCGCAGCAGTCGCGCGACGACCTTAATGCCCCGATCGTGACCGTCGAGGCCGACCTTTGCGACGAGCACTCGAACACTCATAGCGTGGGGACCTCTACATAGCGCCCAAACACTTCACCGAGCGCCGCCATCATTTCTCCAACAGTGGCGTACGCCGAAGCGGCGTCAATGAGGGCGGGCATCAAGTTCAACTCGGGGTCGGCCGCTTCACGGCGGAGACGTTCGAGCGAATCTCGGACGCGATCTGCGTCTCGCTCCGCGCGAACCTCCCCGAGACGAGCCAGTTGTCGGCGCTCGTCTTCGTTCGTGATTCGCAATGTCTCGAGATCCTGGTCGTCGTTTCCCTCGAGGAATTCATTCACGCCGACAACGATTCGTTCGCCCGTATTGAATGTCCGCTCGAGTTCGTAGGCCGAGTCAGCGATGCGGCCTTGAAACCAGTTCTCTTCGATTCCGCGGACACACCCTTCGAGCATTGAACCCTCGCCCAGCTTGGCGATATGCGCGAACAGCAGCTCGGCTTCTCGTTCAATCTCATCCGTGAGCTCTTCAACGAACCATGAGCCGCCCAGCGGATCGGCAACGTTGGCGACGTTGGTCTCGTGGGCGATGACCTGTTGGGTGCGTAGCGCGATGCGCGCAGCCTTTTCTGATGGCAGAGCGAGTGCCTCATCCATTGAGTTGGTATGCAGTGATTGCGTGCCGCCCAGCACGCCCGCGAGTGCCTCAATCGCCGTGCGAGCGATGTTGATCTCGGGCTGTTGGGCCGTGAGCGAGACGCCCGCAGTTTGGGTGTGGAAACGCATCTGCCACGATCGTTCGTCCTCTGCGCCGTAGTGCCCTCTCATCCATTTAGCCCAAAGGCGGCGCGCGGCCCGATACTTGGCGATCTCTTCGAAAAAGTCAATGTGAGCATTGAAGAAGAAGGACAGCCGCGGAGCCACCTCATCGACGCTCAGTCCAGTGGTCTTCGCGAGTTCCACGTAGGCAAATCCGTTGGCCAGGGTGAAGGCGAGTTCCTCGACCGCCGTCGAGCCCGCTTCGCGGATGTGGTAGCCCGAGACGGAGATGGAGTTCCACTTAGGCATCTCGGCTGCGGTGAACGCGATGGTGTCACGCACGAGGCGCATTGATGGGCGCGGCGGGAAGACGAACTCCTTCTGCGCCTGGTACTCCTTCAAGATGTCGTTTTGTAACGTCCCGCCAAGCCGCACCCGATCGACCCCGGACTGCTCGGCGTTGGCGACGAAGAGGGCCAGCATGACTGCCGCGGGAGAGTTGATGGTCATCGACGTCGTGATTGACGACAGATCAATGCCCGAAAAGAGGTCGCGGACATCGGCGAGCGAGTCGATCGCCACGCCGCAGCGCCCCACTTCGCCAATCGACATGGGGTCATCCGAATCGAGTCCCATCAGCGTGGGCATGTCAAACGCGGTCGAGAGGCCGGTCCCGCCCGAACGGATAATCTCGCGAAAACGCTCGTTGGTGTCGACCGCGGTCCCAAAACCCGCGAACATTCGCATTGTCCACAGCCTGGTGCGATACATCGAGGCGTGTAGCCCGCGGGTGTAGGGATAGACGCCCGGAAACTCGGCGCCGTCCGGCCCGTAGACCGGAGCAAGCGGGATACCGGACATGGTTGCGAACGAGCCCGTGCGAAGGGGCGACCCGTCGTAAAGGCGACGCCAGCGTTCGCGGGCCGATTCTTCGTCCATCTCAGCTCCTCTTCGAATCACCGGTCACGTTTCGAGCATAGGTCGCGCGATTCTTGGGTCTGGGGGCGAGACCTACTCTTCGGCGTCGCCTTCGCGTAATGACTCGTGATGGGCGAGTTGATCACTTTCGCGCTGCATGAGCTCTGCATCCGGGGCAACCTCCAACTTGACTACGCGATCATCGGCCTGTGGCGACGAGCGGATCAATTCGTCGAGCTTGAGCTGTAAGACCAGCTGCTGGCGGCTTTGAGTGTGTTGGATGACGAACAGCATGACCAGAGTGATGACCTCGGCGACGGTGGAAAAGGCGGTCTCCCACGTGGACGGGAATCCTTCCACTCCAAGAACGATGATGAAGACAATCAACGCAGCCGCGACCGCCACCGCAGTGCTGGCGCGCGAGGTCCTCTCGCCCATTCGTTGCAGAACGCGACTGATGCGACGAAGCAGCGCGTGTTGTTCCATAGATCTCCGATCGGGTGCGCGTGGACAGCGGTTCGGGCAAGCGTCCGTCGAATTCGGACGGCCTCAGTTGGCCCTCACCAGCGTAGCGAAACGGTCTGGCTTACGCCTCGGCGATGGCGAGCGCGAGCAGTGGCGCCGAGGCCTTGTTCAGACATTCACGAAACTCGAAGTCGCCGCGGCTGTCGGCGACCACGCCACCGCCCGCTTGGACGGTCGCGTATCCGTCACGTAGGGACAGCGTGCGAATTGTGATGGCGAAGTCCGCGTTGCCCGAGAGTGAGAAGTAGCCAACGGCGCCGCCGTACGGACCGCGATACACCGATTCGAATTCGTCAATGAGCTCCATCGCACGAACCTTGGGCGCGCCGGTGAGCGTGCCCGCCGGGAACAGTGCATTGAATGCATCAAAGGCGTCGAGTCCTTCGCGCAACTCACCATCGACGTGGCTCACGAGGTGCATCAGGTGCGAGAAGCGCTCGACGTGCGCAAGACGCTCGACTCGAACGGTGCCCGGTGTTGCCACTCGTCCGACGTCGTTGCGACCCAGGTCGACGAGCATGACGTGCTCCGCGATCTCTTTCTCGTCGACGAGCATCTCGGCTTCGAGCTCGAGGTCCTCGGCGTCATTCTCGCCGCGCGGTCGCGTGCCCGCGATCGGCCGTGTGCTCACGACACCATCGTGCACGCGCATCAACATCTCGGGGGAGGCGCCCACGATCTGGTGTTCACCGGAATCGAGCAGATACATGTAGGGCGAAGGATTCAGTGCCCGCAGCACTCGATACAGCGTGAGGGGGTTGACGGCACTCTTGCGGCGGAACTGCTGGCTCGGCACCACCTGAAAGACGTCACCCGCAACGATGTACTTCTTCGCGCGCTCGACGATCTCGCCGTACTCCGTGGCGGAGAAGTTCGACAGCTGTTCGGCGAACGCGCGAACGTCGATGCCGCCGCGCTGCTGAGGCGCGGTGGCGACCAGTCGTTCAGTCGAGGGATCGCTCGAGGGCGCCGGGCCGAGGAGGAGTGATACCAGATCATTGAGTCGCTCGATCGCGCGATGGTAAACCATTGGCGGATTGTCGTCCTCGACAATGGCGAGCACCACGACGGTCGTCGAATGGCGGAGGTGGTCGCAGATCAAGACGGCGTCGGGGAACGAGAAGTCGACGTCGGGCCACGTCGGTTCAATGGAACGACCGGGCAACCGTTCGAGGCGGCGCACGTAGTCGTACGTTACAAAGCCAACGGCACCCCCGATGAAGTCGGGAAGCTCGCCCGATACGTACGTGCGATAGCTGCCGAGCCGTCGGCGAAGTTCGTCGAGCGGCGCTAGATCGCTCTCGCGCTCGTCGACCCCTTCAACGATGGTGGTCTCATCTCTCGTCGTGAGGCGCCAACGCCGATCAAGTCCGATGAAGGAGTAGCGGCCCGTCGTTTCTCCGAGCGCCGCACTCTCCAGCATGAAGATGGCGCGGTCTTGGACCCGTTGGTACAGCGACACGGGAGTCTCGCGGTCGAGCTGCAGCGTGAGGTGGAGCGGCACGACGTTGAAGCCCTTGTCAACGAGGTCGAGGAACGTGTCGAGTGGGAGCGGCTCCATAGCGAAAGGTTACTGAGTTCCCGACTTAAGATAACGACCAATGTCCGACGGAACCACAATCCTCGTTGTCGACAACTACGACTCCTTCGTCTACAACCTTGTGCAGTACCTGGGGGAGCTCGGTGCCAAGGTCATTGTGCGCCGGAACGATGATGTGGCGGCACGAGACGTAGCGGGACTCGGCGTTCAGGGTGTCTTGATCTCACCCGGGCCGGGCCATCCGCGCAACGCAGGCAACTGCCTCGAATTGGTGCACTACTGCGCGGAGCACGAGCTTCCGCTGCTCGGCGTCTGTCTCGGTCACCAAGCACTCGCCGAGGCGTTCGGTGGCGATGTCGCCGTCGCGCCCGAACTGCTGCACGGTCGCGCCAGTCTCGTCACGCACGACGATACGGGCGTCTTCAAAGGGGCGACCAACCCTCTCATCGTCGGTCGCTACCACTCGCTTGTCGTGCTCGACGAAGGATTGCCGGACGAGCTGGAAGTGACCGCGCGATCGAACGGTCTCATCATGGGCATGCGTCATCGCACGCTCGATCTCGAGGGCGTGCAGTTCCACCCCGAGTCGGTGCTCACCCAGGACGGGTACTTGATGCTCGCGAACTGGCTGGTGCGTTGTGGCG
>DASZLS010000081.1:0-3506 GCA_035552255.1 Acidimicrobiales bacterium
GGCGTAGAAGGGGTCACCACCGTTAAAGCCATTCCAGCCGAGCCAGAGGATGCCCGCACCGACGGCGACCATCATCAGGTTGCTCGGAAAGGCGTTCTCTCGATCTTGCCAGCGGCGCGGACCCACCATCCAGGCGCCGACGAATGCCGCCACGCCTGCAGAGAGGTGAATTACGTACCCACCGGAGTAGTCAACCGCGCCCTTTTGGGCGAAGAAGCCACCGCCCCAGAGGAGCGCCGCATTGATGCAGTAGACCATCGTGATCCAGAGCGGAACGATGAGGAGCCACGCCTTGAACTTGAGGCGTCCCACGAGCGCGCCGAGAAAGAGGATGGGCGTGATCGCGGCGAAGACGAACTGGAAGTACGCGAGTGTCGCCGTCGGGAAGTGGAACGGTATGAGAGTATTCGCGCCCGAGACCGCTTGACCTTGCTCCGAGCCTGCGGTGGCGAGGGGTTCGAAGTGACCGACGAAGCCGCTCCAGAACGAACCCGTCGAGCCGAAGTGCGAGAGTGGACCGAAGGCCATGTTGTAACCCCAGAGCATCCAGACGATCAGCGTCAAGGAGAACGCGGAGAACACCATCAACATGGTGTTGACGATCCACTTCTTACGAACGAGTCCACCGTAAAGGACAGCGAGTCCCGGCAGGCTCATGAGGCCAACCAGTGTCGCCGCCACGAGCTGCCAGGTATTGTCGCCCGAGTTCAGCCAACTGGGATAGGGAATGTTGGTCACGGCATCGAGCACGTCCACTCTCCTTCTATTCGGAGAGGGCGGCGCTGACCTCAGGTAGTTGGCATCAGTGTTCCAACCGAGGATTTCGAAATCGCTAACAATGTGTTTCGGGGATGTGAACACGGACCCCGATGAAAGATCTCTCAGTTAGAGGGATTTCTCCATCACCTGAGAGATATCCATGACCGAGACGTCATCGCCTCGGCCGTTCGCCTTCACCGCGTCGTCGAGCATGATCATGCAGAACGGGCACGCCGTCGAGATGATGTCGGCACCCGTCGCGAGCGCTTCGTCGGTGCGTTCCATGTTGACGCGCTTGCCAATGGTCTCTTCCATCCACATACGCGCGCCGCCCGCCCCGCAGCAGAAGCCACGCTCGCGATGACGGGCCATCTCGACCTTCTTGAGACCGGGGATCGAGTCCAGCACGTCGCGCGGTTGATCGAAAACGCGATTGTGACGACCCAGATAACACGGGTCGTGGTAGGTAACTGTCCCGGTGTAGTTGACACCGGGGGTCAGACGACCGTTCGCGACGAGATGGCTCAGGAGTTCGGCGTGGTGGATGACCTCGTAGTTGCCACCGAGCGCCGGATACTCATTCTTCATGGTGTTGAAGCAGTGCGGGCAGCTCGCGACAATCTTCTTCGCGCCCACCTCGTCGAGAGTGGCGATATTCGCTTTCGCCATCTCCTGGAACAGATATTCGTTGCCCAATCGACGCGCGGGGTCGCCCGTGCACGATTCGCGCGGACCGAGTATCGCGAAGTTGACGCCCGCGCGGTGCAGCATTCGCGCCGTTGACACGATCTGCTTGCGCCCACGCTCGTCCAGCGCGCCGGCACATCCCACCCAGTAGAGATACTCGACGTCGTCGGGAATGACGTCGTCAACCACGGGTACCTCAAAATCGAGCGCGGCGAGCCATTCGGTTCGCTTGGATGAGCCAAGTCCCCAGGGATCGCCCTGGTTCTCCATGTTGCGCAGGAGCAGGCCTGCTTCGCTCGGGAACCTCGACTCCATCAAGACCTCGTAGCGACGCATGTCGATGATCGCGTCAATGTGCTCGATATCGACGGGGCACTCCTCCACACAGGCGCCACAGGTGGTGCACGACCAGAGCACGTCGGGGTCAATGGTCGTCGGCACGAGCGTGGCCACCGCTCCGTCGCTCTCGCCTGAGAGCAGGCGATCGGCCGACGCGAACATGTTGTCGCGCAGTCCCATGATGACGAGCTTCGGGCTGAGGGGCTTGCCCGTAGTCCAGGCGGGGCAGACGCTCTGACAACGGCCACACTCGGTGCAGGTCGCCATGTCGAGCATCTGCTTCCAGGTGAAGTCCTCAATTTTGCCGGCGCCAAAGACGGTGTCCTCGCTCACCTGCTCCATGTCCATGTTGGGCGTTTTGTCCAACCCGCCCAGCGCGCGCGGGCGCCGCGACGTACCGACGTTGACCGGTGCCAGGAAGATGTGCAGGTGCTTGGAGTAAGAGACGAATACGAGGAAGCTGGCTATGACGCCAACATTGAGTATCAAGAACGTGGCTTCTAGGACGCTGTTCACGCCGTAGCCGAGTGGGGCTAGCCAGCTGGCGACGACTTTCGACGCAAAGGCCCACCATGACGCGTGATGAGCGAAGAGAGATGTCAGCGAAGAAGTCGAGTAATAACCAGGTTTGATGGGTGTAGAGAAGGGGAAGTGCCCGGTGTTGATCTGGGCTCCGCGATAGACCAACAGCGTGACGATGACACCCGCGATCATCGCAAGCACGGCCCATGCGGCACCGGTGTGGCTGCCGTAGAAGCGACTTGCCCGCTCCTTTTTCGCTGGCGCGTTCTTTATGCGGATGATGGTGAAGACGCACAGCGACACCAGCACCGCGGTCGCGAAGAAGTCCTCGACGAACGCCAGCCAATTACTCTGACCAATCCAAGGGATGTGGAAGTTCCGGTCAAAGAGGGAGCCGTAGGCCTCAATGATCGTCGTGAGCAGCACGGTGAAGCCCCACATCGTAAAGAAGTGCGCGAGACCGGGCACCGTCCACTTGAGGAGCTTGCGTTGACCCGCCACTTCGACGACTTCGGCGTCTGACACCTTGCGGAACCCGTTCCAGCGCCGCGGCGCGGGTTGACCCGAGCGGATAAGGCGCGAGACCCAATAGAAGCGGCGGCCCGCAATCGAAAACAAGACGATCGTGAGGCCGAGGCCAATGATGATGCGTGCGAGCACGTTGCTCCCCTTCTTACGCGCTCGGAGGCGACGGCTTGAAATTCTCCGAATAGCGGCTTGGTGTCGGTCCACGCTGACCGCGATACTTCGAACCGAGACCCGAGGAACCGTACGGCCGGTCCGCGGGTGTCGTCATCTGGAAGAAGCTGATCTGACCAATCTTCATTCCCGGATACAGCGTGATCGGCAAATTCGCGACGTTTGACAGCTCCAACGTAATGTGTCCATCCCAACCAGCGTCAATGAAACCGGCGGTTGAGTGAATGACGAGCCCGAGTCGTCCGAGCGAGCTCTTTCCGTCGAGGCGGCCCACGAGGTCATCGGGCAGCGCGACGCGCTCGGTCGTGGATCCGAGCATGAACTCACCCGGGTGCAAGATCATCGGCGTCTCATCGCCCACGTCGATGAGCTCGGTCAGGTCCTCTTGGGCCTCGCGCACGTCAATGACGCGCTGGGAGTGATTGCGAAATACTCGAAAATGGCGATCAACGTGCACGTCAACAGACGACGGCTGAACGCAGTCCTCGCCGAGCGGTTCG
>DASZLS010000082.1:0-11788 GCA_035552255.1 Acidimicrobiales bacterium
GTCAACCAGGATCACTTCGTGCACCCAGGCGGGAATCGTGTTCAGCACGTAGGGGAGATTCCCCGCCTCGTTGAGGGTGGGAATGATCACCGACACGGCCCCAGGGACCGCTTCATTGCGACGGGGGAGGGGGTTAGCCACGTCCACCGAAGAGTGCAACATTTTCATAATCTGACCCTTGCGTTTAGTACGTCGTTCGAGAACGTAGATCAAGCACTGCCTGTAACTACTTCATCCGCGATACACAATTTCGCGGCACTTATTTCGCTCCTGAACCGGCACCGGGGGTCGGTCGGTTCAGGAGCGAAATCGGCCCATCAATTCGGGGTGTAGATGGCGACCCAGTTGATCTGCATGGATACCGGGGTAGTCGGGCAAGCCCAGACGGGAGAAGCACCGCACCACGTCTGTTGTTGCAGCGCGAGGTGCATTGGAACGTTTGGTATCTGCGCAGAGGCGCTGGTCACGGATGCCCAGACTGTACCGTCCACCGTGTACGTGATGGACGTCGGTGTCCAGACGACGCCCCACGTGTGCCACTGCGTCATATTGACGTTGTAGCTGCTGTGGTACTGAGTGTTGTTGGGGCCCCAGTGAATGGTCGCCGTGGTGGCGGTCGCCAAGCCCAGCGTTTCGTTGAAGTCGACTTCTGGCGGCCAGTCGTTGGATTGCGGCCAGAGCAGTTCGACGCTGGTCGGACCAGCTCCCGTGTCGCGAGACCGAACGAAGAAGGCGCCGTACGTTGGTGCAACACCACAGTCGCAAACGCCGCCAGTGACCCACTCGTTGCCGTAGGCAGGGTCTTGGAACGTGTTGAGCGACAGCATCCCATTGCCGACGACCGCATGAGCGGAACCAAACTGGCCGCCCGGGTCACCGCCGGGAGTACCGCTGTAGGCATCCCAACCCGCGGGGAGCGATGTGCCGGTGAACTGCGTGACGCTGCTTTGGGTGTAACCCGAAAGGGCACTGGCGGAGGGGGGGGCGTAGCCAGACGGCTCGGAACTGTTAACGACACCAACCGGATATTGGGACGCTGGTGCTGGGTTCGTCGTAGTGGTGGTTGGCGCCGGACTCGTCGTCGTGGTTGTCGGCGCCGGACTGGTCGTCGTAGTCGTGGCCGCACCACCACCGCCACCGCCGCCACCACCGCCACTTGACACGATTGGTGCCGCCGCCGCCGTCGTCGTCGTGGCGGGCGCCGTCGGCTTGGTTTGCTTGATTGGACGGCGGTGCTTGGCCAAACCGAAGAACTGGCTGAGACTCGACTCAGTGGCAAAGACGCCACTGTTATGGGTTGGCGCACTGATTGAGGGCGCGACACTATTTGGCGACGCCGATGCGTCGAGAGCAATCATGGTGACCAAGACGCAGGTCGTAAGAGCGAGTGTGGCAACCTTAGGAATGCGGTGCGTTGTCTCGCTGGTGAATATTTTCTTGATTTGGCCCTTGTTCATGTTGAACAAATTCACAGACCCAGATCACGCCTCCGCCTACGACAACTCAACATTTACCCAACTCTCCTTAAGGACCACGTAACCAGGATAAATGCTCTGAAATATGTACCAATATCGTGGAAATTGCCTCAAAGGTTTGGCGAAAATCATAGAAAAAATCACCACTGACATGACTAATAGCCGTAGTGCATCCTTCAGTATTAATTCAGTGCGACCCGCTAAAAATGCACTATTCGGTCAAACCTATTGAGTCGGCAACTCCAACCGTCTCCGCTGTCTACTGCAACAGCTACTGGATCGATCGGTGAGCCATCCAGGCGTCGGCAACGATGACGTCGATCGCTGAGTGTTTTGGCTCCCAGTCGAGAAGATCCCTGGCAAGGTCATTGCTCGCCACTGCGGCCGCCGGATCACCGGGTCGGCGGGCTGCAAAGCGAACGTCGAAGTCGATGCTGGTGACACGCTTCACGGTCTCTACAACCTCTCGATTGGAATAGCCCACCCCCGAGCCGAGATTGAGAACGAGGCTGGGATCATTATCGAGAGCACCGATCGCCGCGACGTGCGCCTGAGCGAGGTCGGACACGTGGATGTAGTCGCGGATGCACGTCCCATCAGGGGTCGGGTAGTCGTCTCCAAAAATGTCTAGGTGATCGCGATTTCCAGCGGCCACGTCGAGAGCGATCGGTATCAAGTGAATCTCGGGTCGGTGACGCTCGGGATGGGCGAGGGTGCCGCCGGCAGCGTTGAAGTAACGCATGGACGCCGCGCGCAGGCGACCGCGCTCGACGAGCCAGCGCAGTCCCTGTTCGACCATGAGCTTTGACTGGCCGTAGGGGCTGTGAGGAGCGAGGCTCCGGCTCTCGTCGATGGGCATCTCTATCTGGTCCCCGTACACCGCGCACGAAGAGGAGAAGATGAATCTGTCAACGCCTGATCGAACAAGAGCGTTCAGCAGACGAAACGTGGAGGCGACGTTGTTCGAGAAGAACTGCTCGGGGTACTTCATTGATTCGCCGGGCTCAATGCGCGCCGCGAAGTGGATACAAGCGTCAAATGAGCCGAGCGACTCGACGAGGTGCTCGTCGCCGCAGTCGCCTTCGACGAAGTTGGCCTTCTCCGGCACGTTCTCGATCCGACTTGTAGCGAGGCTGTCGAGGGCTACGACGTCGTGACCTTTTTCCAGCAAGAGCTCAGCCGTAGTTGAGCCAATGAACCCCGCGGCACCGGTGACTAATACCCGCACTTACGCACCTCGACGTGAACGAGCGGGTGGACTATGCGGTCGGGATCGTTCGATCATGCGTGGAATGTAACACGGGTCGAAGGCGGATTTCGCCCCCGGCTCATTCGACGAGGCTGGTAGCCTCACCACGAAGAACTCGATGTGGAGCTGTTCTTGCCGTGGTTGCGAGATCCGGGGACGATGCGAAATGGTAGAAGAACCGACGGGACCGGGGGAGGACTCCGGGTCAACCGGTGAGTTGGCGCGCGCCCTTGCGCGCAGAGAATTCTTCCTGGTGTATCAGCCGACCATTGACCTTGAGACCAACGGATTCGCGGGCGTCGAGGCACTCATTCGCTGGCGTCACCCCGAGCGCGGGACGCTTGGGCCCGACCTCTTTATCACGGACCTCGAGCAGAGTGGCGACATTGTCGCCGTCGGGCGTTGGGCACTCGACACCGCCTGCGCGGACGGGGCGAGCTGGCATGACAAGGGTTACCGATTCAATGTCTCGGTGAACGTGGCTCGCGCTCAGCTCACTTCGGCGGCATTCTTCGACGACGTCGCGACTGCGCTATCAATAAGCCGTTTTGACTCCTCGCGCCTTGTTCTTGAGTTCACTCAAGGGACGCTCACACAGGACCGTGATGACTCAATCGCGCGTCTCACTCGACTCCGCACGCTCGGCGTGCGATTCGCGGTTGACGACTTCGAGCCCGGGGAATCGGCGCTTGAGGAAATCGAAGCATTCTCCATTGACGTTGTCAAACTTGATCGTCGTTTCATCGCGGGCATGGCGACGTCGACAGAAGCGAGCTCATTGGTGCGCGGCATAGTGCAGATGAGCGAGTCGAAACATCTGCAAATCATCGCCTCGGGCATCGAAGACATCGAGCAGCGTCTGCGACTGCAGCACGAAAACGTTCGGGTGGGCCAGGGCTACCTCTTTTCCAAGCCGCACGAGGCGGCAGAGATCGACCGCTACCTCGAGGACTTTGCGATCTTCTCTGGAAAGCCTCTCTGAGGTGACGCGAAAGCGTGGATGAGGTGGCCGAAGAGGGTCTCGAGCGCCTAGATGCTTCACGGGACGCGGCGCCGAGCGATCCTGCACGAGAGGCGATTCGACGATCGCAGCGAATCGCGAGCCAACTCCACCAGCTGATCGCGGCGTCGCTCACCGTGGCGGGGTTGAGAAACGAGCACGACATCGTGGAATCCCTTGCGGGGAGCACGCGGCGGGTCTTTGATGCCGACGATGCGGTGCTCTCGCTCGAGACGGGTTTCGCCGCACCGCTGCGGGGGGTCGCGGTGCGCGGAAAAATGGTGCTGAGCCTCGGACCGAACGAGTTCGCCGACGGGATCCCCGCGGTGCGCCCGGGCACGAGTGCCCCTTGGATTGACGGGGAGTGGCTAGTCGCTCCGGTGCTTGAGGTGCGTGGACTCGCGCGCGGAGTCTTGGCGGTACGGCGAGCCGCGGGTGAGTTTCAGACCGAAGATCGTGAGGTGCTCACGCTGCTCGCGCAGATGGCAGCAACCGCGCTCGGGGCAACCGAGCTTGGTAGGGAGATCGAGAGCAGTGAGACCCGACTCCGCGTGCTGGTCGACGCGGCTCCCGCCGGCATTGTCGAGGTCGATCGCGACGGGACAGTGCGCTGGTGGAATCGTGCGGCAGCGAAGATATTTGCCTGGCCGACGTTCGATGAAGCATCTGATGCGACCCCACGCCTTCCCGAGACGGCGCTCGCCGAACTCGCGACCCTCTGGGTGGAGGTTGTCGAAACGGCTTCCACGGGTGTGCGCGATCTTCTCGAGGTCAACATCAGGGGCCGTCGCCGAGATCTCACGGTGTCCGCCGCGCTCCTGCCCACGTCGGACGTCGTGAGCATTCTGATGCTCATTGACGACGTCACTGACCACCGTCAACTTCGCGCCGAAGTCCAGCACGCCCAGCAGATGGAGACTCGTGGACGCATAGCGAGCAGCGTGGCTCATGATTTCAACAACCTTCTGACCCTGATCTCGGGATATTCGGAGATACTGCTCCAACAGCTCGACCCCGAAGACCGATCGGTCGAGATGGTCAAAGACATCCAGGTGACTGCCTCACGAGCTTCTATGTTGACCGCACAGTTGCAGTCGATCGGCCGCGCGCCCTCGCTCGACCCGGTCGTGCTCGATCCGGTGGCTGTCTTGCAGATGAACGCCGAAGTCCTCGAACGAGTCGTCGGGTCCGAGATCGAAACCAGATGGTCGCTCGATTCCGACGCGGGCACGATCCTGGTCGACGAGGGTCAGTTTGAGCAGATGGTCCTCAATCTGGCCATCAACGCGCGCGACGCAATGCCCAACGGGGGAGCACTGCATATCGGGGTGGGAGCCGTCGCGGTGCAGAGCGATCAGGCCCAGGAACTCGGACTAGAGACCGGTGACTACGTGGGCATCACGATGTCTGACACGGGCTCCGGCATGAGTGAAGAGACGCTCGCGCACTGTTTCGACACCTTCTTTACGACGAAGGGCCCGTTCAAAGGCACCGGGATGGGGCTCGCTGCGGCGCGCCGCCTCGTCGAAGGAAGTAATGGATCCATCACCTGTGCAAGTGAAATGGGTGTCGGCACGTCATTTCGAATTCTGTTTCCCTCCGCCCACCAGGCGGTGGTGCGCGACACGCCACACGCGGTCGTCAAGGAGCGGCCGCGTGGAACGGCAACGGTGCTCCTCGCAGAGGACGACGATGATCTGCGCAGACTGATGTTCCAGGTGCTCAGCCGAAACGGCTACGAAGTCGTGGTTGCGCAGTCCGGTGAAGAGGCCTTGCAGCTGATCGGAGCGATCGAAGGTTCGATTGATCTGCTCGTCAGCGACGTGGTGATGGCCGAACTGTCGGGACCGGAGTTGGCTGCATCACTCCAGGCCGCGAACCCTGTGCTGCGGGTGTTGCTCACCTCGGGCACCGCAGATGAGTCGATCATCAGTGAACTTCTACCGGGGACGGCCGCGTTTCTCGCAAAGCCATTTCGCCCAAGTGCCTTGATTGACAAGGTGCATGACTTGCTGTCGCGTCGATAAAGATTTAGCCGTTGAGCTGCGGCTCGAAGCGGTAACCGACGCCACGTACGGTCTTGATCCACTTCGGGTGGTCGGCGTCGGATTCAATCTTCGCGCGAAGGCGCCGAATGTGCTCGGTAACCGTCGCTTCGTTCTGCCACTCACTCGACGAGGCCCAGACATGCTCGAGCAGCTGGGCGCGGGTGTACACCTGACGAGGAGTGGCCGCGATGAAGTAGAGCAGTGAGAACTCCTTCGAGGTGAGATCGAGCAGCTCTCCCGCGAGGCGCACTTCGTGCGTGTTCTCATTGATTTGAAGGTCACCGAAGCTGATATCGGGTGCTTCGATCTGGTGCTGACGGGTGTTCGTGCCGGAGCGGCGCAGCACGGTCTCGATTCTCGCCGACACCTCGCCCAGTGAGAACGGCTTGACGATGTAGTCGTCCGCCCCGAGCTTTAGCCCGGCGATGCGCTCGGTTTCGAGGCCTCGCCCGGTGAGAAAGATGACCGGCACGTCGCTGATGAGGCGAAGCTCGCGCAGCACCTCGCGCCCGTCTTCACTGCCCAGCACGATGTCAAGCAGCACCAGTTCGGGCTCACTCGCTGAGGCGGCCGCGAGTGCTCCGGCGCCATTAGAAGCGACTGCCACCTGATATCCCTCATTGGAAAGGAATTTCTCTAGAAGTTTCGTGATTTCCTGGTCATCGTCGACAACGAGGATCCTGGTCATCGAGAAGCCCTGCTGGAAAGCAAGACCGTTGCCCTTGCACGGCGAGGAAGAGTCCGCATATGCCCTATTCTACGAAGTCCTCTCGGTGCAAATGGGCGTCCTGGATGAGGTTTTCTGAGAGTCTGCCCGACGTCTGCGGGGTGTCGCCCCACCACAAAGACTCGTGAACAATTTCGACGCGGCCCCGGTATTCAACGACACAGACCAAGACAGTCCGCGAGAGCGGTCACCGAGGAGAACATGATGTCGAACACACCCAGGGCGAACTTTCAGAGAGCGCATGGGCGAAACGCCGCTGTCGTCGCCGTCGCGACCGGACTCGCATTGCTCGCAACCGCAGCGCTGACCGGCACCGCGGGAGCCGCGACCTCGACGTCGATCACCGTGTCGCAGAACAAGACGTGGGGTGCCACGCTGACGCTCAAAGGCGGCAACACGGTGTATCGACTCACGAAAGACTCGAACGACAAGAGCGTGTGCACCGGAAAATGCGCCACCATTTGGGTTCCGGTGGTGCTGGCCGCAGGCCAGAAGGCGCCCGTGGGGGTGGGAGTCAGCCACCTCGGATCATTCACCCGCTCGCCCGGCGTGCGCCAAGTGACCTACGAGGGCATCCCCCTCTACACCTTTGTAGGCGACAAGAAGCCTGGCCAGGTAACGGGGAACATAAAGGACACCTGGGGGCAATGGTGGTCGATGAATCCGAGCAACCCTCGCACGCCACCGAAGAAAAAGGGATCCGGCGGCTCCACGACGACGACCACCGCACCCGGCGGCATCGCCTACTAAGCCATGAGCACGGTCAACTCGAACGCCCCCGGGTCTCGGAGTCTTACGTTTCGCTCGCCCGCCACCGCGTCGTCTGGGCGGACGCGGTGGCGTCGAGCGACCAACGCGATCCTCTTCAAAGAGGCCGGCGCGACGAAGGCGTGGTACGGCGTCCTCGTACTCGCGGGCCTCTGCGTGTGGTTCGGTTATGTGGGACTGCACTCACTGCTCGGCCAGCATGATCTCGCTGCCGCGATCTCCAGCACCCGAGGTAACTCCGTTGGTCCGGTGCTCATTGTCTTCATCGCCGTAATACTGCTCGCCGAACAGTTCTGGCCCGCGGTGCCGCGCCCGATGCTGTCGAGGGCCCATCTGGTGGACCTGAGCTACTTGGTGCTCTTCGCCGTCGTCGTCTTGCCTCTCCTCACGTTGGTGGAGTCCGGCTTCTCGACGCTCGTCAGCCAGCACGCGCACTTCCTCGAACTCGGTCGATTGCCGCTCGGCTCCCAAATCGTGGTGGCGGGGCTCATTCTCGTCGGCATTGACGCCATGAACTGGGCCGCGCACGTGGCGAATCATCGCTCGCTGATGCTCTGGCGCTTGCACGCGTTGCACCATTCCCAAGAGGACATGAGCGTGCTCACGACGTTTCGGACCCATCCACTGGTGCACGCGTCCTACCTGCCGTCGCTGTTTCCGGCGCTCATCCTCGGCGCAAGCGGGACGGTGCCCGGAATCGCTATCGTAATCTACGGATGCCTGATCACCCTTCCCCACGCAAACCTGCGCTGGACGTTCGGGCCGCTCGGACGACTGTTCGTGAGTCCCGCCTACCACCGCTTGCACCATGTCGCAACGTTTCTCGACGCTCGAGGAACAGTGAACTACGGCTTCGTCTTGGTGTGTTGGGACCAGCTGATTCACCGCGCGGCGTTTCCCGTCAAGCACGCCGCGCCGCTCGCTACGGGTATCGCTGGTCGCCCCGTGCCGATCGAGCAACTGGGTTCTGCGCGCTCCACGCCGCGCACGGTCGCAGCCCAGCTAGCCCAACCCTTCAAAGTGCGCGCCGCGACTGACGGGCAGTAATGAGGGCCATCGCCCGACTTCGCGCGGCGATTGGCTGGCTGCGCGACACGCGCGATGCTCCGCTTACTCGCGACATCGCACTGTTGGTCGCGCGCGTTCTGCTCGCGTGGCTGTTCATCTACCACGGTGCGGGCACGCTTTTTGGAGCGTTCCATCAGGCCGGCGTGCACGGCGAGACGGTGTACTTTCAAGCCAACCACCTGGAGCCAGCGAAATTCTTTGCCTACGTCGACGGGACCACGCAGTTCGTCGGCGGCATTCTGATTGCCCTGGGTGTTTTTGGGCGATTGGCCGGTCTCGCACTGGCGGGCGACATGATCGGGGCCATTGCGACGGTTACGTTCTCCCAGGGTCTCGTTGGACCAAACGGCTTGGGTTATCAAATAAATGTTGCCCTCATCATTCCCTCGCTGGTCATTGCCTTCCTCGGTACCGGGCGGTTCTCACTGGACGAACTTATTCGTCGTCTCGTCACTCGCCAAACGTCGCAGCGGACGCCGACTGTTGATCAGCGAACGCTGACGGCCAGTCAGTCCTAGCGATCGCCCAACGTTCAGCTCGACTACGTCGACGAAACGCTTCGCTCGACGGGCGGGGGACCGCGATGAACGATGGTGTCGTTGGAGGGCGCAACGTAATACCAAAGACCAAGCCCAAAGACCATGACGAGTAGTGCCGGCGCGATCCAACGGGGGAGGCGCACCAGGAACCACGCCGCGAGGAGGGCGATCAGCCCGAGCGTGGGCAAGTAGAAGCGAATCACGTGCACCGGGTTCCCGGGTCCGAGGGTTTGATCCACGGTCCAGGTGTAGGTGAGATAGAGCGCCCAGATGGCCAACCATCCAACGGCGAGCACCGAGGCGACGGCGCCGTCTCGACGTGCGATCCCACCGCCGTCAGCGCGACTTGTGAATGTCCGCACCGCAATCCAGAGGAGCGCCGCGAGTGCGAGAATGCTCATCGGCATGCTGGCGATGAGTCGCGACGGCATTCGCTCAATGTTTGGAGCGAATGCGCTCGTTGCGAATGTCACGAGTCCGGACGCGTAGCCGGTCTTGAGGTAGTTGCCGTAGAGAAGGTGGTTGATCCACAAATCGAACACGGCAAAAGCGGCGACGATCGCTATCCAGCCGGAGATCATGGCCTTCGTGAGCCCGCTACTGCGCGCGAATAGGAACACGGTGACGAGCGCGACGAGCAGCTCGACCACGTCGGTGTATCGAACAAAGACGGCGCCATCGAGCGCGAGAAACGCGAGGGCTCCGAAGAGGAAACGACGACGCGGATCGTCATCCTCCGACACGAGCACGCCGAGGAGAAGGCCAGCCCCTGCAGCGATCAACGATGCGTCGGTGAACGTTGGCATGGTGGCGCGCCAGGCGAAGATGAGCGCTGCACCAGAGGAGCAATAGAGGGCGACGGCGATGGTTCCTCCCCATCGACCGAGCCAGCGTCGTGCGCCATAAAACAGCCCCGCGCAGGCGCAGGCGCCGTAGAAAAGGGGAGCGACGCGCAGGGCATGGAGCCACTGAAATATGACGGCGAGAAACGGGTAGCCGGGATTCTTCTGGCTGATCCATTTGCCGTCACGCAGGTGTACCCATTGGAGGATGCCGCCACCACCGTGGCGACTCAACTGGGCTTGCAGCGAGAGAAACTGTGCGTTGGTGAGCAGCAGGTGACCTTGGCTCAATGCGACGATCGAGGCGCGATAGGCGTAGTCGTCAGGTTCGAGCAGCTGTGGCGAACGCATGAGCACGACGACGCACAGCGCCACAAAAATCCCCACTGTCGTCCACAGTTCGCTCCGAGTCGCTCGCGTGTGCGTGGACGCATTGCCTCGAGAGTCGGACATTGTGAAAACACTATGCAGTCGCCGCCGCGCCGTCACGCGCGTATCGATCGACTGCCAGTCAGAGCAGCGCCACCTTTAAGGTGAAGCGCACCATGATTCCTCTCTCCGTTCTCGACCTCGCCACGGTCGCCGTTGGCTCTTCGCCCGCCCAAGCTCTCCGCGAGACGACCGAACTTGCGGTCGCCGCCGAGCGTCTTGGTTACCGTCGCTTTTGGGTCGCCGAGCATCACGCGATCGCCGCGGTCGCGAGTTCGGCGCCAGCTGTCCTGATTGCTCACCTTGCCGACGCCACGTCGACGATGCGAGTGGGTTCTGGCGGGGTCATGCTGCCCAATCACGCGCCGCTTGTGGTTGCCGAACAGTTCGCGACGCTCGAAGCGCTGCATCCCGGTCGCATCGATCTCGGTATCGGCCGAGCACCCGGCACTGATCACGTCACCGCTCGCGCGCTGCGGCGAAGCGCCGATCTCAACGCCACCCATTTCCCAGACGACGTCGTCGAGCTCATTCGCTACCTTCTGCCGAGCGAGAGCCCCGTACACCCGGCACCGGTTCCTGGCAGCGGATACCTGCCCGAAGTGTGGCTCCTCGGCTCGTCAACCTTCAGCGCACAACTTGCCGGCATGCTCGGTCTGCCGTTCTCCTTTGCCTACCATTTCGCACCCGCACTCCTCGATCAGGCGGTTGAGGACTATCGCGCCAACTTCAAGCCCTCCATCCTTTTCGACGAGCCGCAGTTGATGATCGCCGCGTCGGTGATTTGCGCTCCGAGCGAGGAGGAGGCGCGCTGGCTTGCGGGCTCGAGCGCGCTCAACATCCTCCAGCGCAGCACTGGTCGGATGGGTCCTTTATCGACCCCTGAAGAGGCCGCGCAATACGAGTTCACGGCAGCGGAACGCGTCGTCATCGACGAGGCGCTGTCCTCGCACATCATCGGAGATCCCGACGCGGTGCGCGACGGACTCGAAGCACTCGCAACGCGCACGGGAGCCAGCGAACTGATGATCTCGACGAGGGTGCACGCCTATCCGGCGCGAGAGCGGTCATGTACCCTCGTTGCCGAGCACTGGAATGCTCCAGTAGTCGACACACCGGAAAATGTGCGAGAAAGCGGCCACGTCTAGCTGTGCCGACGCACTCCAGCGGCAGAAGGGCTGTCGAGAGCGCCGCGCGAATTTTATTTCGTTCTTAGTCCCTGCCCACGGGGACTTCACGATCTCACTCCAGGATGGTTGTCATAAGTAGTCGCAGAATTTCCCCCTGGTTGTAAAAGGAGTTTCCATGGACATTGATTGGAATGACGAGCCGAACGAGCCGAACGAGCCGAACGAGCCGAACGAGCCGTCCGCAACGTCTGAGCAGGAAAGCCACGAAGAGGTGGCGGCAGCCCCCGAAGAGGGTGCAACGACCACCGCGCCTGCATCGCCTAAGGCCCGGGCGGTCGCCGTTGATCACCGTGGCTTTTACATGACCTATGTATCGGCGCTCGCTGGCGTATTGCTGGTCGTCGCTATTTTGGGCGTCGGCTTCGTTTTCGGACACTACGTGGTGAAGCCTTCTTCGCCGCTCGTCCAGAGCCCTTCGTATGCGAAGACGAGCGTGCCGTCGGGTAGCTCGGG
>DASZLS010000083.1:0-4741 GCA_035552255.1 Acidimicrobiales bacterium
GTCAACCAGGATCACTTCGTGCACCCAGGCGGGAATCGTGTTCAGCACGTAGGGGAGATTCCCCGCCTCGTTGAGGGTGGGAATGATCACCGACACGGCCCCAGGGACCGCTTCATTGCGACGGGGGAGGGGGTTAGCCACATCCACCGCCAGATCCGCAGGGTCTACCGCCCACACTTCGTAACTCCTCATCAGCCCCTGCACAACCAATCATTGTTGTCACAACGTTGATTGTCAATCCGAATTGTCTGAAAAACGTCCGGGAAAACGGACTGCATTCGACATTTTCGCGACCGGACCGTGATTTTGGCATTAAAGGTGGAGAACACCTGAATTGTGCCCCGCCCATTAGGCGAATTCAGGCCTTGAAACGGAGCTCGAAGGCGGTGCCGAAGAAAATGAGTGCACTGCGCGGAAGCATTGAATCGCCAATGTCGCCGCCAAGTGAATCGGGCGGCACACGCAGTTGCGATGAGACGGACGCGATGTAGATAGGACGCATCAGTGGTTAGTGGAACTGCCCCCGGCTGACGTCGATCAGTGACGACCGTCGCGGTTAGTGTCGTTTATCGTGAGAAAACTGACATGTGATCGCAGTTCAGCTCGTGCGCTGGTTGAAGAATTCGTGTTAGCCCGCCGAACGAAACCCATGCACGCCAGATGGCCTGCACGTTTTCTCGTTTCGAAAGAAGAGTGCTCCGAGTGACGGGCGAGAGAGAGGAGTTTGCTCCGAGAGCGATACTCGATTTGGAACTCTCTGACCGTTCCGTGCAGTGGAAGGGCGACGAGTCGACGTTGCAACGAGAGAGGGCGCTCGTGTTAGTGCGACTCCATTCGAGGCCGCTTGGCGTAATAGATGTGGCACTGGGTGGGAATGGCGACCTCGGCGACATCTTGTACCGCGAAGCGTCAGAGAAGCTCGCATCACTCATCGCGGAACACGACAGCGAAGATCACGCGCATATGCCGGCGCGAGGCGACCAAGACGAGCGAGATAGCGATGCGTCCTGCCTCGGTGACAGGATGAAGCTTCTTAATGATGCACCGAGTGTGAGCGTCGTGCTCGCGACGAAAAACCGTCCGGTGTTAGCTCGTCGGTGCCTCGAATCCATATATCAGCTTGAGTACACGAACTATGAAGTGGTCGTCGTCGACTCGTCCACGGGCGACGAAACCGAAAATCTCATCCGCGAGAATTTTCCCAACGTGCGTTATGTTCGAAACTTTGCGGGGAGGGTATGTGTCGCAAAAACGCGCGGTGCGAAAGAGGCGAGCGGTAAATATATAGCCTTCACGGATGACGACGCCGAGGTCGATCGACACTGGATTTCCCAGCTCGCACTTTCTCTTGAAGCCGTACCCAGCGCCGCCTGTGCCACGGGACTGGTACTGCCGTTGGAGCTTGAGACCCAAGCGCAACTGTGGTTCGAAGAGTCAGGAGCGTTTGTCGAAGGTATACGTCCGAGACGCATTGGCCTGGCCCATCGTGAGCCTGGTTCGCTGCTGCCCTATGCAACTGGTCGCATTGGCGCAGGCGTCAATATGGCGTGGAGGCGAGACACGTTGACAGAACTTGGATACTTCGATATCGCCCTGGACACGTGTGGGGCTGAGGACCTCGCTGTCTTCTTCGACGCATTGTGCGCGGGTTACGAGATCGTCTACGAGCCCGGTGCAATTGTTTGGCATCAACACCGACGCACGGTGGAGGAGCTTCGCGCACAAACCTTGTGGCATGCAACGGGGCTGGGGGCATATCTCACGCGATGCGTCGTAAAAGAGCCGGGACGTGTCTTGGATCTATTGACGCGGATTCCCGGTGGACTTCGCTACGGGTTCGCCGCAAAGTCCGTTCGCAATGAGAAGAAGTCGAGATCATTTCCACCGGAGGTGACTCGCCAAGAGTGGATTGGTTTTGTGAAGGGCCCGGCCGCATACATCAAGGGTTCACTTGCCGTTCGCCGGTCCGAATCGCCAACTGCTGTTTAGTCGTTGTAGTGGGTTTATCGTCCATTTTGTGACGAATATTTGATAACCCGACGGGGTCACTTCTTGTTGGCTCAGGGACCCTGGGTGCGAACACTTACGGGCGCCACACGGCTTTTGGTTCGTTCAAACCTGAAAGACCATTGAAAATTACCTTGAGTATGCGACGAGGAATATTGACACTTCGTGTATTAAAGTTTCACCAAGCAGGGTGAGTTGTTCGTCGGCGCGGCGGATACGGAGACGAGTGAAATGAAAGAGTGTCACGGAGGGCGCGGTTTCGCGCTCGGCATCCTTAGTGTGTCCAAGGAGCGGGCATAGCCGACGGCACTCGACGGTCGACACTTGTGTCAACGATTCGTCGCGCGTCGCCAAGTTAGCTACCCATTATGGAAGCCACACAGATCATCAGGAATCCATGGAACCGGCGCATAGCCGTGATCACCACTGCGACCCTGCTCGTCTTCGCGGGCGTCATAGTGGACATTGCGCTGACGAGCACCAGCATCTCACCGTCGACAGTGGTATCCATTCCCAACACCACCGGAACGCAGCCACCGCCGTATCCGATTGGCGTCACCAACAAAGCTGAAGCGTCGGGTATGGGTCCTCCGGGAGCCGCCGCGATGCCCGGATACAAGATGACCTACTCCACCAACTTCCCGGGGCGCAAGGTCCCAGCTGGCTGGATCATCTACCACGGAGAACCCATGAGTGATCCAGGTGCCCAGTTCGGCAGTGCCCATGTGGCGGTTAGGAACGGGATGCTTGAACTCAACACCTGGCGTGATCCTCACTACCAAAATCGCTGGGTTACTGGTGGACTATGTCAGTGCGGGGTGGCCAAAAGATATGGCGCGTACTTCGTGAGGTCTCGTATCACCGGTGGCGGAGCCAGCGCGGTGCAATTGTTGTGGCCCCAGACAAACGACTGGCCACCGGAAGTCGATTTCAATGAAACGGGCGGTCAAATCGCTTCGACCTCAGCCACCGTTCACTATGGACCGACCAATGCGATCTACCAAAGCGAGCTGAGCATCAACATGCTCGCGTGGCACACGTGGGGCGTTATCTGGACGCCTTCCTCGATCACCTACACGGTGGACGGTGTGGTCTGGGCGACCGTATCAACGCGATCCGCTCAGATTCCTGATGTGCCAATGCATCTCGCCCTTCAGCAGCAAACGTGGTGTCAAGAAGGGCGTCTGTGTCCCGCGGCTCCCGTGTCGATGCTCGTCAACTGGGTCACCGAGTACCAGGCCAACTAATTGCCGGGAAGTGAATTCCTAACCGGTGATCGACTTTGGCGCCCGTAACACCGTCGCTGTCGGCCATGCCTTCGTAATCTTGTAGCCCTCACTCAAGAGGGAGCTTTCAAGGCTGGCTTCCCACGTCACGGGATAACCGGCGACGTTCACGCCCCAGGCCTCTTGCGACTGACTCAAGATCACCCAAGCGACGTGATGGTTTACGAACGAGGCCGGGCGCACGGTCCGTGGCGCCGTCTTGTTGCCTTCGGCAACGAAAAGCTTGATCAAGCTGACGTCGCGATAGCCGAACGGGAGGTTCGCTGCGACGAGCCCGAGGGTTTCGCCAGGCGTGATGTGGTTGTACACGTAACTTACGGCGTAGAACTCGCCGTTGGTGTAGGACTCATACGAGTCGTTGCCCCCGCGCACGACAACGGTGCCGAATGCCATAACGAGGACGACCACCGCAACGGCCGAGCTAAGTACTCTGCGTCCGGCACCTCGAAACGGAATCTTTCCGACGAGAGCTCTCATCGGCCCGACGCGATTAGGGAGCAAGGCCGACGCCGCGAGTAACGAAATGAATGGTAATCCGAAGAGCACTGCGCGCAGCAGTCCTTCGCCTCCGTAGCTCTGCGCGAACAGCAAAATGAGCGGCACGCCGGCGAGGACTTCGAGGGCGCGCGAGCTGGGTCGGCGTCGTAACGCACCGATGACGCCGAGCGAATATAAGCCCAATGTTTCCAGGATCCGTGCGTCGACGATCAAGCGATGGCTGAGACTTCCGGTGACTCGCTTGGACACGTTGGCGCCGAGGGTTCCCGATAGGTTGCCTATCGATCCGAAGATCTGGGCTAGGTGACCTATCCAGTAATTGCTCGCGCCAAGACTCAACCAGCCGAAGGCAAAAAGAAACACGACCACGATGAGTTCGGGCCGTCCGAGGCGTCGTGTGAATAAGCACGCGGTGAGGGCCAGCAGAAGTGCGTAGGGCGTGAGTTGGTGGCTCATCGAAGAAGCGAGGAAGATGAGCGATATCAAGACCAGAATGGCGAGCGTTCTGTTACTTGACCATTCAGTGCTTGCGTCGAGTCCCTGCAGCCGAGACCGAGTGAAAAGAGCCCGAATCTTGGCTGCGTAGGTCCGGACGAGACCGCCAATGCGAGTGTCCTCTTGCCGAGCTGGCTGCCAGCACGCGAGCACCGCAGCCACGACAACAAGGAAGAAGAGATAGTTGAGCGCTTGCGGGGAGAAATAATCCTGATAGATCCAGTTGTTCGCGTAATAGAGAATGACGCCGAGCCAGGCCGCTCGCTTTCCCACGCCGCTATAGCGAGCGATGACGAGAAGCGGCGCCATATAGAGCAGCTCAATGACGAGTGGAAACCAGCGTAGGAATGCAAGGGCGTTTGATAGTCCTGCGAAGCTCACCAGGACTGCGGCTAACGAGAATCCCCCCGGCCACGAAAATCGCGCGTCGTAGTCGTTTAGTGAGTGACCGTGCA
>DASZLS010000084.1:0-5873 GCA_035552255.1 Acidimicrobiales bacterium
AGGATGTGGCCATATACGTCAGCTGTCATTCGGATGGAAGCGTGCCCCAGGACTTCGCTAACGACCTGGATCTTGACTCCACTCGCAAGCATCAAGCTCGCAGCGGAATGCCGCAACTCGTGCGGATGCCAATGTTCCAAACCCGCTTGCTTACATATCGTCGCGAACTCGCGATTTAGATTTCTCGGGTCAATGGGAGTGCCGAACCTTGTCGTAAATATGAACCCTGTGTCGGACCAGAGTTCTTCTTGGACATACCGTTCCTCTTCTTGACGCTTTTGGTGCCTCATTATGAGGTCCTGGAGCCCCAGGGGAATGTTGACGGACCGCCGACTCCTCGCCGTCTTAGTATCAGCGGTAACAAGCGAGCCGCCTTCACGTTTGAGTTGACGACGAACTGTGATGGTCCGACTCTCCTCGTCAAAGTCACGCCACTGAAGACCGAGTGCTTCGCCTCGACGGAGTCCAGTTGAGAGCATCAAGGAATACAACGCTTCGTGGCGATGGCCCTCGAGTTCCTTAAGCAGCCGTCGAGCCTGCTCATATGTCAGGGTCCGCCCCTCGCGCCGGTACTCTTTCGGCGCCCGCGACAGTCTTGCCACGTTTCTGTTCACACTGCCCCAGCGAATTCCTTGATCAATTGCTTGAGCCAGGATGTACCTGATACGACGGACCGTAGAAACTGAGAGTCCGCTATCCAACTTCACCGACAGGAGTCGATCGACATCGGCACTGGTGAGGTTCGCAAGTCTCTTGCTACCAAGGGTCGGAATGATGTGGTGTCTCGCGACCGTCCAGTAACTGACCACGGTGCTGGGGACCACTTGGTGACGAAGTACATCATCATGCCAGTGGGTGAGCAATTGGGCCACCGTCATTTTTGTGTCTGGCGCCGGCAGCCCGTCGTCAAGATCTCTTTGCAGTTTTTTGAGTTTGCGGACGACCTCGGCTCGAGTCTTCGCGGACACGGCTTTTCGAGCCACGCGCCCCGTTCCGTCTTGTCCAAGAGTGACTACCCCGAGCCAACGTCCATCGGACGTTCGCTGGTAAATTGAACCTTCGCCGTTGCCTCTAGAACCCGCCATAGGCCCTCCTTTTCGCGTTGCTGACATCACTGCTGACAACGGTCGCGAATGGCGGGTTTTTGATTGAAATTGGTCTGAGGGCACTGCCCCTAACCAGGGATTTTGTTAGTGGGCCGTACAGGACTTGAACCTGTGACCCCTTGCGTGTCATGCAAGTGCGCTACCAGACTGCGCCAACGGCCCCTCGGGGGACCACTCTACCACTCGTCGAAATCGTGACGTGAGCCGAACGCGCACCGTTTATCCGTCGTTTTCACCGTCGACGACTCTGCAGGTGGACGATGAGCGATTCGAGTGTTGCCGTTGCGGAGATTAGCGATGCAATCTCTTCGTCCGTTGCTGTCTCGGCAAGATCGGCTCGCAACGCCTCGCCGAATTGAGACCGATAGATCTCAAGAGTCTCAGCCCCAACGGTAGTGACCGAGACCATCACGATGCGTCCGTCATAGTTCTGCCGTTCGCGTCGCACCCATCCCCTGTCTTCCAAGCGCTTTACGAGGAGTGTTGTTGTGGGCTGGGCGAGTCCCTCAAATTCGGCGAGCTCGGTGATGCGACGAGGACCAAACGTCAACGTGTTCAAGATGTTCGCTTCGGTTCGCGAAAGCTCGCCGCCCACCTGCTTGGCCACAAGTCTTGCGAGCGCCGCTGCCCGAGCGAGGAGCTGCCCCGCCACGTCTATCTGGCGAGAACGCTCAAGTTCAATGCCCGAAAGAGAAACCATATTGTTATACTATATTCCGTAGCAATAGATAGCGCCAACGACGCTGGAACTGCAGAGGAGGGCGGAAGTGCTGAATCCAGAAAATGCTTCCAGTCCGCGCGACGATGATCGCTCGCAGACAGATCCAGAAACAATCACCTCGCGTGTCGCGACGGTTGTTGTCGGCATTGACGGATCCGAAACGTCGCTGGACGCGCTGTGTTGGGCGGGTGGTGAAGCTCGACGTATTTCTGGCCGAGCAATCGCGGTACTCGTGACTCCCATCTCCGGCACCGGCATGCTCGCATCGGCCTCCCCCTTCGCTGCAATGGCCACCAGCGAATACCTAGAAACCGAAGCTCGCCGGGAATCCGAATTGGTCGAAAAGCTGTCAACGGAGCTGCGCGCCATGGGTGACAGTCAACACGTACCGGTCACCTTCATTCACGCCCACGGTGACGTCGTCGCAGAGCTGTTGCGCGTCGCCGAGCTCAATCACGCACAACTCATCGCGGTGGGCCGATCGACGAAAGCGCGGCATCGCGTCGCGGGATCGCTCGGTCATCGGCTGCTCCGCCGGCCCGGTACACCGATCATCGTCATCGTTCCGTAGATCGAGAACTTTGTCGTGAGCGTCACCGGTTGTTTGAATCTGCTCCATGGCCCGAACCATAAGGTTGAGGGATGGAACTTAATAACCTTGGACGTACCGGAGTAAAAGTCAGTCCCCTGTGCCTCGGCGCCATGATGTTTGGCGGCTGGGGCAATCCGGATCATGAGGACTCCGTCCGCATTATCCACCGCGCACTCGACGCAGGTATCAACTTCATTGATACCGCCGACACCTATTCAAACGGTGAGTCCGAAGTCATCGTTGGTAAGGCGCTGTCGACACTCGACCGCTCGCGCGTCGTGCTGGCAACCAAAGTCCACTTCGCCACCAGTGAAGATCCCGATGCGAACGAGCAGGGCAACTCACGTCGCTGGATCATGGCGGAGTGCGACAACAGCCTGCGTCGACTCGGCGTCGACTACATCGACCTCTACCAAATTCACCGTCCCGACGAGTCGACCGACATCGATGAGACACTCAGTGCGCTGACCGATTTGGTGCACCAAGGAAAGATCCGCTATTTCGGAAGCTCTACGTTCCCGGCGGGCAACCTCGTCGAGGCCCAATGGGCCTCAGAGAACCGCAACCTCGGGCGCTTCGTCACCGAACAGCCGCCCTATTCGATACTCGTGCGTGGCATCGAGCGCGACATCCTCCCCCTCACCCAGAAGTACGGCATGGGCGTGCTTCCCTGGAGTCCGCTCGCGGGCGGCTGGCTGTCGGGCGCCTACGGCGAAGGTAAGGCCAACGTGAGACGTCGCTCCGAGCGACTGCGCGGTCGCTATGACATGAGCCTTCCCGCCAACCAGCACAAGCTCGAGATCGTCACTCAGCTCACGAAGCTCGCCGACGACGCCGGCCTCACCCTAATTGAACTCGCGATCGCGTTCGTGCTCGAGCACCCAGCGATCACGTCCGCAATTATCGGCCCGAGGACCATGGAGCACTTGGAGTCACAGTTCTCTACACCGGACGTGCAACTCGAGTCGTCGCTGCTCGACGCTATCGACGCCCTCGTTCCTCCGGGGACGAATGTCAACCGCGAAGATGGGGGTTGGATCCCTTCCGCGCTCACCGATTCACGCCTTCGTCGACGCCACCACTAACTACTTGTTCAACGAGCGCCGAAGGAGGCGATGAACTCCTCGGCGTTCGTTGGCAACAGCAACGACGCTTGACCCGCGTTGTTATGGACGACCTGCTCTAAGAAGACCTCGACTGCCGCGCGCGCGTCGCCGAGGGCGTCGTGACCCCCGGGCGTCACTCCATAGTGCTGACAGAGAAAGCTGAGACCGCGCCTGGCCCGCACGTCGCGACTGGGTTCGATCGCGAGATCATGTTCGACGACGTCGATGATGCGCAGCAAGGAGATGTCAAACTCCTCACGATCGAGCGCGTTGTCGATCACCGAAATGCAGCTGCGTCGGAGCATCTCCAAATCGAAGCGACCAATGTTGGAACCAACGATGTAGGCACCTCGGGAGTGGAAGTCGCGAAGAATGTTGATCGCGTGATGGAGACCGCCTTCGACATTGTGGACGACCGCGCTCTCACGCTTTGCTTCGAGGTCCGCCACGCTTAAACCGTGGATGCGCTGTGCGCCGTAGCTGATAGGGCGATCGGGCACGACGAAGTAGTGCTCCGACCACACCGGCACCCCGAAGCGGTACGCGCAAAAGCCATACGAAATAGCGCGCTCGCTGTAGACGCTTAGTCCGGTGGTTTCGGTGTCGAAGCCCAGGATCAGTTCCGGCACCTGGAAATGTCGCTTCGCCACACGTCCACTCTCCCAGCGATCTGTCACACGTGACAAATTTGGTCCCGATGTAGTTGACCGACCACCTAATGTCAATCCCTCGCCGCAGTGATCAGCCGCCGTTCTTTCATCGAATCGAAAGACCGCGTAAAGGCGAGTTTTTTGCGGATGTATCGCGGAAGGTATGAAATGTAACGATCATTCCGTGCCAGGAAGCAGTTGGTGTATTCGACGGATTGCCACTACCCGTACATCCCTAGGAGACCCGTGTAGATAAGTCCAGCTCGTGGTGCGGAGTCGGCTTGCTTATCGCACCGCTCGAGTGCACGTGGCGACCCTCCACGACCGTGAGGTCCGATGCGATCTCCAGAATCTCTTCAGCCGCGACCGCGAAGTAGTCGGCGTCAAGCACCGCAAAGTCGGCACGTGCGCCGACGCGCAAGTGGCCTCGATCATCCTCTTCGAAGGTCAGCCACGCACCGCCAGCGGTGTAGGCATGCAGCGCTTGCTCACGAGTCATTCGTTGTCCAGTCTCACGACGAGCAATCCCGTCAAGCGACTGGCCCTCAGTGAGCCACCAGAGCGCGAGCCAGGGATCGTACGAAGCGGCTCGAGATGCGTCGGTGCCCGCGGCGACGTGAATTCCTGCGTCGAGTAGGTCAATCAATGGCGGAACTCGACGTACTGCCTCACTACCCCACACCGGTTCATACATGGCGGCTTTAAATGCCAAGCGATCGTCGACCACGGCCCCGACGCCGAGCTCACGGAGCCTCGCAATGTTTCTCGGGCTAATCCGGTCAACGTGAATCAGCATGAATCGCAGCTCACGCAGGGGGAACTCTTCATTGACGCGCTCCCAGCAATCCAAGACGGTGTCAATGCTGCTGTCAAGAATCGCATGGATCTGCATGGGCCAACCGCGTTCGGCCGTTCGGCGAGAAATCGCCAGGAGCTCGTCACTGGCGTTCGTCGATATCGAGAAGTCTGAATCGAAGCCCTCCAGATCATGGCAACCAAAATGCACCACTTCGCCAATGCCCACCACGCGTAGGGTCGCGTCACCGAATTGACTCTGCGTGTGTCGAAGCCAGTGATTCAGTTGTTCGTATTCCTTTCCGGGGTCAACCGCGGAGAAGAACAGCCGCATCCGCATTGTGAGGTCCCCGCGTCGCCAGAGATCGAATAGCGTGTCGTAATTTTCTGGCGGCATGGCGAATCCCCCGGGATCCACGATCCCCGTCAAGCCCATCCGATGAAAATCTTGCATCATCGATGCCATGCTCAGGCGTTGTTGATCAGCGCTTCTCGATCCCATCGCGGCCAGGCACTGCGCGAACGCGCCCATCCCACTGATGACCCCCGTCGCTTCCCCGTTCGCGATCCGCTCAATGACGCCGCCAGGTGGATCACCATCCATCTGGTCAAAACCGAGCGCCTTCATCGCAACCGTGTTGAGGACCGCCATGTCATAGAACGACTGCACGTACACAGGGTGATCACCGCCAGCTTCATCGAGTTCTGCGCGCGTCGGTGCGCGCCCTTCCTCAAACTGCGTCGCATGCCATCCGCCTACGGCTCGAATCCACGCGCCGTCCGGCGCAGCAGCTGCCGCTCGGCGAACAGTCGCGAGAGCTTCCTTCAGATTCGGCACCCTTGTCCAATGAAGCTCCTGATCCCACGTCGCGCCTGCGCGCGTCGCGTGCATGTGCGCGTCAA
>DASZLS010000085.1:0-16171 GCA_035552255.1 Acidimicrobiales bacterium
CGGGTCGAGGGCAGAGGTCGGTTCGTCCATCAACAGGACCTCGGGGTCGAGCGCCAGCGCCCGAGCGATGCAGAGACGATGCTGTTCGCCACCCGACAGGTTCGACGCAGCGACCTTGAGGCGACTCGACACCGAGTCCCACAACGCCGCCGAGCGAAGCGACGCCTCGGCCGATTCGTCGAGCAGGGACTTCTTCTTCACGCCGTTGAATCGAAGACCGGAGACCACGTTGTCGTAGATCGACATCGTCGGAAAGGGATTGGGACGTTGGAACACCATGCCCACGCGCGTGCGCAACTCGGTGACCGTCATGTTCCCTCGGTAGATGTCAGTGCCCTCGAGGGTGATCTTGCCGCTCACCTTCGCACCGGGTGTCAAATCGTGCAGTCGGTTGAGCGCGCGCAGCAACGTCGTCTTACCCGAACCGGACGGGCCGATGAGGCTCGTCACACGATTCTTCGCGACGTCAAAGGTGCAGTCGCGCACCGCGACGCGCCCGTGGAACGAGACCGCCACGTCTTTCAGCTGCATCGCCGTCGGACCGCGCTCCGCGGGCGCTGAAGTTTGAACCTGGGTCTTGATTTCAGTCATGGTCTCTATCTCTTGTTCCATAGTTAGTTTCTAACCTGTTGCTTTCTCGATGCCCAAATCCGGGCGGTAAGACTCAAGATGAAAACGAAAATGACCAGGACCAACGCAATGCCCCACACTTGGGCGCGCTGGCTCGGCCACTCGGACTTGGCGTTCTCGAATATCGCCAGCGGCATCGCCGACACGGGATCGAACGGCTTCCACGAGTTCGTGTAACCGCCACCGATCACGAGCAGTACCGGAGCCGTTTCGCCAACGGCTCGAGAGACAGCAAGGATGACGCCGGTCACGATGCCAGTGAGTGCGGAAGGCAGCACGACACGAAGCGAGATTTTGTGAGATTTTGCTCCGAGCGCGAGACCGGCTTCACGAAGTGTGTGGGGAACGTTGCGCACAGCGATTTCGGTCGAGATGATGATGACGGGCAACATCAACACGGCCAGCGCAAACGCACCAGCGATGGAAGTAAACCCAACGTTGAGGTCATGCACGATGAGCGAAAAGGCGAATAGCCCCATCAGGATTGACGGGGCACCCGCCATGGTTTGGGACACCACTCGCAGGGTCGTCGCCAGCTTGGATTCCGTCTCGGCGAGATAGACGCCGACGAGCACGCCGAGCGGAACGGCGACGATCGAGGCATAGATCGTCAGCGCGATGGTGCCGATGATGTCATTGGAGATGCCGCCGGTCCCGGTGGGGTCGATCAACGTGGGGGTCGTTGGGAGTGTCGTGAAGAATTTCCAGTCGACTTGGCTCGCGCCTTGCTTAAACAGCTGGAAGATCAAGAGGACGAGCGGCACGGCGGCAATGATGAGAGCGAGCGAACACAGTGCCACCATGATTCGAGAGGTAGCGACGCGCCGTGCGCGAACCCGCTCGGACGTCCGGCGGATTTCGTCACGCATGTCGTGACCCGTATCTTTCGGTTCTTCGAGATCGATGAGGTTGGTCATACGCGCGCCAGCGCCCGACGTTGACGGGCGACCAGTGAACGACTGATGAGCGCGAGACACACGTTCAAGAGCATCAGCAGCACCCCAAGAGCCATCAGTGCGGAGACTTCGTTACCCTGCGCTTCACCGAACTCCGTGGCGATCCACGCCGCGATCGACGTGCCGGGATAGGCGAGGTGAAACTGGACGTTGGCGACACTTCCCGCCACGAGCGCGACGGCGACGGTCTCACCGGTCGCGCGAGCGAGCGCGAGAAAGGTTGCGCCAAAGAGGCCGACTTTCGCCGTGGGCAGGACCACTTCGCGAATCATCTGCCAGCGGGTTGCTCCAAGCGACAGACTCGCCTCCATGAGGTCCTGCGGGACGACGGCAATGACTTCTCGACTGATCGCCACGAAGGTCGGCAGGATCATAATGCCGAGGACAATGGACGCGAGCAGCAGCGACGTGCCGAACTCCTGACCGGGATTTCCGAAGATCTCCTTCGCGAACGGCCAGCTGTTGAGCCAGGGGTTGACCGTCGTTTGCATCCATGGCGCGATGACCAACAGACCCCAAAGTCCATAGACAACGCTCGGAATGGCCGCCAGCAGTTCGACCAACGTCGCCACGATCATCCGAAAACGTCGAGGGATGAAGAAGACGATGGATATCGAGGTTCCGAGACCGATGATCACTGCGATGACGAGTGCGATCAGCGACGTCTCGACCGTTCCGACGATCATCGGAAGACCCCCGAAGGGGCCGTCCGGCGAGGTCCATCCCTTACCGGTGAGCAGCGTTACCCCATGATGAATCCACTCGGGCCACGAGCTCCAAAAAATGGTGCCGACGAAGCCCAGGCTGATCGCCGTGAATAACAGCGCTGCGGCGAGAAGTGCGTAGTGATACCAAGTACGAGAGATGGTGGAGGAAACAGGTTCCTCCACCATCTCGTCGTATTCGAGCAAGCCGACGACTGGTGTCTCAGACATCTAGATTCAGCCGCTCCCTTGCTTAATGGTGAACGAGTTACTTACGACTTCGCGGTGACGCAGACCGTACCGCCGGACGTCACAGTCTCGAGCTGGGCGCGAGCGTAGGCCCGTGCGCCAGCCGGCAGCGGGACGTATCCCTCGGTCGTTGCATACTTGCTCTGCGCGTAGTGGGTTTCCCAGTCGAGATACTTCGTCGCGGCCTCACAGCTCGCAGCGTTGGTCTCGCTCTTGGGAACAATTGCCCAGCTGTACGTCGCGAACGGCCAGACGTTGTTGCCCGGCTCGTCGGTGATCGCAAAGTTGTCCGGGGTCACGGCAGAACCAGCGGCTGAAGCGGCGGCACCGATGTTCGCGAGACTCGGCTCGAGCCACTGACCGTTCTTGTCCTGGAGCTGAGCGACCTGGATGGCGTCGTTGCCGGGGATCAGGACGTAGCTGTACTCGACGTAACCAATCGCACCGAGCGTGTTGACGATGCCCTGAGCCATCGCCGGGTTGTTCGCCACACCGTCGATGTTGGTCGCCTTCCAAGCGCCGCCAGCACCTTCCATCACCGCGCCGCCGCTCGGGGCGATGCCCGAGTTGCCAGCCTGCGAGAGCCAGTAGGTGAAGGCTTCGGTCGTACCCGAACTCGCGTTGCGGTAGAGGACCTTGATCGTGTTGCGAGCCTCATTGTTCGTCGCCAGCGCGGCGAGCGCCTTGCCGACTGTGCTGCTCGCACCGCCGTTGGTCGCGATGATTGCCGAGTTCGACCACGTCGTAATGGTGCCGTTATAGATGTTGGCAACTTCGGCTGCAGTCAGCTTCAGGTTGTCGAAGCCCGCACCAAGGTTGTAGCCAACCACGGCGCCGCCGAGCAGGTAAGGAACCTGTACGTAGTTCGCTTCGGTCGTGCCGCTCGGCAACGTGCCGGCAGCAGCGTTCATCGGAACGTCGGTGAAGCCAATGCCCAGTGAACCGTTGGTAATGCCCGTGCGACCGGCACCCGAACCCGCAGCCGGGTAGGAGCTGAAGGTCACCTTGCCACCGGCAGAGTACGCCGTCGAGCCAGAGGTCGTGGCGCCAATGAGCGGCGCGTCAAAGGACGAACCATTGATTGCAAGGGATACAGCGCTGGGTACGACCAGGTCGGTGTCGCCAGGCAGACCAGAACCCATGAGGCTCGGCTTGGTCCGGGACCAACCAGCGGGGCACTTCTTCGCAAACGACTTGTGCTTCAGCGCAGTTGACGTCAGTTCGTAGCACGTGACGTGCTTGACCACGGGCTTCTTAGCCTTGGCGGCACTCGCGGGCAACGACGCCACGGCCAGGAGACCAGTCGCGGCGAGCGAAACCGCCGTGAATAGTCTGAGTGAATTTCTCATGCTGAACTTTCCTCCTACAGAAGAGATAGTGGCTGACTCGACCGTTCGTCGATCGAACGTTTAGCCACCTGCAACCTAGAAACGGAAGGTAAACGGCACGTGACGACGCGTCAGGTGAAAAGTGAAATGAAAGAGAAATCACAAAACTTCATAAGACCGCGGTAATCGCCGTTATTCAGTCGCAACAGCTATCGCGCCAACCGCATCCCCGGCATCGGTAATGCGCGTGCTCAGCGCTCAACTCAGAGCCGCAGTGGGGACACTCAGAGAAGATCGCCCACGGATTCAAACACCTGGCGTCTGGCTGAAATGTAGGTACAGGATCGAACGACATTTCACCATTTTGTCGAGTGCGCTCATCGTGTGCGGGGACGCTTTACCTGGCACCGTCGGCAGACCATATATATACGTCTTGGTAGAGATATAGATCGACTAGTGAGAGACAGTCGCCACGTGGTCGCTCAACTGGCCAAGTCGGTAGTGGCGCCGGCATAGCACCTGATAATGCACCGCCCCTTCGCTCACGTCGCCGGTCACGAACTGGGTGCCTTCCCGCGCCACCACCCCGTCGACCACTCGCGCATTGCACCGGCCCTTTTGGCCACACCAACACGAAGCGGTTAGCGGCAGCTCGTGCGCCCAATCCGAGATCGCAAAGAGGCGCGCCGACGCCGGAAAGATGTTGAGGAGGAAATCTGCCGACAGACCGAAAACGTGCACATCGACCCCGTGATCGTCCACAAGCTGTGCGAGCTGATCGATTTGGGCGAGCGTCGCAAACTGCACCTCGTCGATCACGAGAATCTTGACCCCCCGAGCGAGCAGCTCGTCTGTGTGCGCGTCGAGCGCGGCGCCCGGCTCGATCGCTTCCGCCGCTGCTTCGATGCCGATCCGACTCGTCACCATGCCGTCGTCGCTTCGGTCGCCGAAAGTCCACAGTGCAACGTCACTTCGACCCTCACGGAGCTGCCAACATAGTTGGAGGGCGAGGGTCGACTTTCCCGAGGCCATGGTCCCGTACGTAAAGGTCAGTTCCGCCATCTCGCTCCTCGAACGCCCCACGATACCGCCCAGTGAATCGAAGGCGCGACGAGGCTCATTAGATTGGTCCTCGATGGAACCGATCATGAGAAGCATTGCCTACGTGCGCAATGAACGTCGCGAGATGGTCGACGACAATTGGGACGACTTCGTCTCGACGATCGAACTCGCCGACGACGTACCGGACTCGTCCCTACGCGGTCTCGGTGAGTTCTCCCACGTTGAGATCGTGTTCTTCGCGTCGCTCGCTCAGGACGTGCCACCGGGCCCTTGGCACCGACGGCCTCGAGGAAACGACGAGTGGCCTGATGTCGGCATCTTTGCGCAGCGCAACAAGGATCGACCGAATCGGCTCATGCTGTCCGTCGTCGCGCTTGAGCGCGTCGACAAACGATCGCTCGTGGTGCGCGGACTCGACGCCATCAACGACACCCAGGTGCTCGACATCAAACCCGTCTACTCCTGGAGCGGCCCACGCACCGAGCTGCGCGTGGCGCCCTGGAGCGAAGAACTCGGTAAGAACTACTTCTGAATTTGTGGGTCCGTCGACTCAATAAAGACGGCCACTTCCTCACGGGTGGGACAGGTCGCAGGCCCGAATCGACTGACCGCCATCGCGGCGGCAGCGTTCGCCCATCGCGCGGCGGCGATCGCGTCGTGTCCACTTGCGAGCTCAGCGATGAAGACGCCATTGTGCACGTCCCCGGCACCGTTCGTGTCGACGACATCGGTGGCGAACCCCCGAACATCGAACGCCTCGGCGTGATTGAGGGCGACGAGACAGCCCGCGGGACCGAGTCGGACGACAACGTTCATTTTCTCATTCCTCGTTGCCAGCGCGACTGCCGCTTCTTTGACGTTTTCACTGCCCGAGAGCTGCGTCGCCTCTCGTTCGTTGCACGACAGCCACGTCGCAACCCCGAGCACGGCCTTCACGTTGGTCGCTGGAATGTCTTCGGCTCGCGTTGCGGGATCGAAGAGTACGGTAACGCCTGAGGACAGCTCGCGCAGCCAGGCGAGCACCGGCTCCGCCGAACCGGGATACATCACGTTGTAGCCCGAGACCAGCACGTAGTCGCCGTCCTGGACCTCAAGCGCGTCGAGGTCGGCGAATCGCAACGTTCCTTCCGCTCCGGGCGCCGTCACGAAGGTGCGCTCGCCGTCGGGCTCAACGAGCACCACGCAGATACCGGTGTCGAGATCCGCGTTCGCTTCAACGGGCACTCCGATGTTCTCTCCAGTGAGCGAAACCGATGCCATGTCAGAAAAAGGGCCCGCGCCCAGGCGACCCGCATAGTCCGTGCGCAAGTGATGGCGCGAGGCGGCGCTCATCGCGTTGAATCCTCCGCCCGTCGTCACCAGCTGTTCGAGCGCTCGAACGTCGCCTGCGCGCGGCGGCAGTGCGGCGACGCTCAACACCACGTCGATGAGGACCGTGTCGAGACAGAAGAGTCGGGGCTGCTCGCGCATGATGCAACCATAGAACGGCGAGAAATCTTGAACATTGACGTTGCGCGGGTCAGTGCCAAGCGCATCGCCTCCTACACTCAATGCCAGGCGGCGCACCGGTGGTCGCGAGGAGGCACGGTGAGCGAAGACGTAGCGGAGTTCCTAGGAACCGCCCCTTCGAGCGCATTTCGGATCGAAGAGAATGGCATCAACGTCATCGCCGAAAGCGAGCGAAAGGGACGACCGCGCGAGCTCTTCTGGCCGTGGTTCGGAGCGAACGTCTCCGTGCTCGGGCTCAGCTATGGATCTTGGGTCCTGGCCTTTCATATCTCGTTCCTCCAAGCCGTCGTCGTCGGAGTGATTGGGATCATCGTCAGCTTCTGGCTGTGCGGCGTCATCGCGACCGCCGGCACCCGAGGATCGGCACCCACGATGGTCCTTTCGCGCGCCGCCTACGGCGTGCGAGGCAATCGACTGCCGTCCGCTATTTCCTGGCTGCTCTGCGTCGGATGGGAGACCGCCCTCACCGTGATTGCCGTGCTCGCCACGTCCACCGTCTTCGCCCGACTCGGTTTCCACGGCGGAGTCGCGCTCAAGATCGTCGCCATGCTCGTCGTCGCGGGACTGATCATCGGCGGCGGTGTGATGGGTTTCGACCTCATTATGCGCATGCAGGCGGTGATCACTGTCGTGACCGGCGCCTTGACGATCGTCTTCATTGCGCTCACCCTCCATCACATCAAGTGGCATGTCGTGGCGCACATCAGTTCGGGCAGCGCGCAATCGACGATGGGCGCGCTGGTGTTCTTGATGACGGGGTTCGGACTCGGATGGGTGAACGTCGCCGCAGACTATTCGCGCTATCTCCCACGCAGCGCGTCCAGCAAGGGCGTCGTCTGGTGGACCACGTTTGGCGGATCAATCGCTCCGCTCATCTTGCTGTTCTTCGGGCTGCTGCTCGCGGGTTCGTCCGCCTCGCTCAGCAGTGCCGTCGGCGCCGATCCGGTTGGCGCCCTCGCGAATGAGCTTCCCACGTGGTTTCTCGTTCCCTTCGTGATCGTGGCGCTCCTCGGACTGGTCGGTGGTGCGGTGCTCGACATCTACTCCTCGGGCCTCGCACTGCTCTCTGCGGGCCTGCGCATACCTCGCTACGCGGCGGCGGGCGTCGACGGCGTCATCATGTTGATTGGGACCATATATATCGTCTTCGTCGCGAATAACTTCCTGCCCCAGTTCGAAGGGTTCCTGACGACCGTAGGCGTCCTCATCGCGGCCTGGTGTGGGGTCTTTCTCGGCGATCTGGCCCTGCGACGGGCCAGCTATGTCGATGATGACCTCACGCGCACGAGTGGTCGATACGGCGATGTGCGGTTCATACCGATTGCGACCACGGTGCTCGCGAGCTTTCTCGGCTGGGGACTCGTGACGAACTCGGCCGCGAGCTGGCTCACCTGGCAGGGGTATCTCCTCGGACCATTTGGACTCGGCGGCAAGACCGGCGCATGGGCGTACGCCAATCTCGGCGTTTTGGTTGCGCTGGTCGTAAGTTTCCTCATCACCGTCGTCTTCACGCGCGCCGATGTTGCGGGTGAGGAAGCGCTCAGGTAGCCGCGCTACCGTACCGGACGCCGGGAACTATCGACCGTAGAATGACGACGGGTCTGGTGAAGGAGTGTGTGTGCGCATCGGTGTTCTCACCGCGGGTGGTGACGCGCCTGGACTGAACGCGGCCATTCGCGCGATCGGCGGACTGGCCATGCGTGACGGTCACGAGGTCATCGGCATCGCCAACGGGTGGGCGGGACTCGTCGGAGAGTTCGAGGGCTCCGTATTGAGCGCCAAAGACCTGCGCGGTGTCATTGGCCAGGGTGGCACGTTGCTCGGCACCGCCCGCTTTGATCTCGATCAGCCGCCCGGCGGACGCGATCGGGTGCTCGCCGCGATCGAAGAACATCTGGACGCGTTGATCGCGATCGGCGGCGACGGCACCCAGCAGATTTCCTACTGGCTCGCCGAGCGCGGCGCCAGCGTGGTTGGCGTACCAAAGACGCTCGACAACGATCTTCCCGGCACCGAATACTGCATTGGATTCGACACCGCAATCAGCATCGTGGCCGAGTCGCTCGACCGGCTCCACACGACGGCCGCCTCGCACCACCGCGTCATCGTGGTCGAGACCATGGGTCGCGCAACTGGCTGGGTTGCTGCACTCGGCGGTCTCGCGGGCGGCGCTGACATGATCGTCATTCCTGAGTTCCCGATCACCATGGACGAAATCGTCGAGCACATCAATGTGCGTCGCGCGGCTGGTCTCGTGTTTTCGATGGTGGTCGTCGCCGAAGGAATCGACCTCGCCAAGCTCTGTGGTGACAAGCCGAGTGAAGAGACCGGTGACGGAGCTCGTCGAATTCGTTACGCCTCTCGTGGCGTCGGACCCTTCGTCGCCGCCAAGATCGAAGAGCGTGGTTTCGAAGTCCGAACGACGGTGCTCGGTCACTTGCAACGCGGTGGCAGTCCCACCGCGTACGACCGTATCTTTGCCACTCGCGTGGGGGCCGCCGCGTACGACGCGGTCATCGCGGGCAAGTTCGGCATGATCCCCGTCGTGCGCGACGGCACCGTCGTGCTTGCCGATCTGTCAAGCGTCGCAGTGGGCCAACGCAAAGTGCCTCGCGAGATCTACGACCTCTGCGCAGCGTTCTTCTAACTAGAGCTGAGCGATCCCCGCCACGGGGTGTGCGCAGCGACCAGCCGCAGCCCGAGCATCAACGCACCGAGAAATCCGAGGGCAACGAGGACGAAGGCGAACGCCGTCCCCTGGCCAGCCCACACGCGAAGCATCATTCCCGCTCCGACGGTGCAGAGCAGGATCGCGGCACCACTCGCCAGCGTCGACGAGTCTCGGCGACCGAAGAGGACGCACGCCCAACCGATCGCGAGCCCGGCCGCGAAGGGCCACGCGGTAGAGACCATTCCCGCGAGCGTCATTGGATGATGATGCGAGGTTCGACCGATTCCCACAAAGACCGCCACGACAAGCACGTCAATGATCAGCCAAATGCGCCTCATAGTCGTGCACTTTATCGAGATTCCCGTAAGACGGCTACTTTCGTCGAAATGTCGTTTATCCCCGCCGTTGAGCAAACCC
Source organism: Acidimicrobiales bacterium (assembly GCA_035552255.1). GTDB lineage: Bacteria > Actinomycetota > Acidimicrobiia > Acidimicrobiales > RAAP-2 > RAAP-2. Next base: position 9,527 of record DASZLS010000085.1, read on the forward strand.
TTGCGTTGCTCGTGCAGAGAGGTCAGCGAGCGAGCTGACAGTACTCGCGACGCTGATCTAGACGTCGTCGTCACGGATTGGCTGCCGAGAACCGTTCGAGGGCATCGTCAGGAGACACGCCCGCCCGATAATCGCAGCAGGGCAGGCGCTGCAGGATTGCTCTCGCCAGATAGATTGTCGTTCGGCCAGGTGGTCTGAGGAGGACAGTGACTGACGAAGGTCCAGGACCAATCGCGCTCGTCGGCTCGGGCGAGTACTTGCCCCAGATGACGGCCATTGAAGCCGCACTCATCGAGGGTCGTGCCCCGCGCTACGTGCAGCTCGCAACCGCCGCGGTGCAAGACGGCCCGTCGGTCGTTGAGCATTGGCACCAGCTCGGCATCGCGCAAGCCGCCAGAATCGGTGTCGAGGCCGTCATCGTTCCCGTCAACGATCACGGCGACGCGAACAAGCAGGAGCTCGCCGACATGATTCCTGGTGCGGGACTCATCTATCTCTCGGGAGGCGATCCTCACTATCTCGCAGAAGCACTGCGCGGCACCAAGGTGTGGGCCGCGATCGAGGAGACCTGGCGAGGAGGCGCCGCACTCGCGGGTTGTAGTGCAGGCGCGATGGCGCTCGGATCGTGGATCCCGTCTCTGCGTCATCCGCGCCGCGGAAGCTCCCCGGGACTCGGCCTGCTCGAGACGATGGGAGTGGTCCCGCACTTCGACGCGTTCGCGGCGAGAGTGCCCGACCTTCTCACCCGCTTCGTCTTGCCCGACGAAGCGGTGATCAACGTGTTTGGCATCGACGAGGACACCGCGCTCGTGGGCGGTCCCAAAGAGTGGACAGTGCAGGGGTACTCGAGCGTGTGGCGACTCACCTCAAAGGGACGCGAAGAGTATCGCACGGGTGCATCCGTAACGACGCGCGGTTAGCTCGGATCTGCAGCCATCTTGTCGAGGTGATATCGAATCTGGATCGACGCAGCCGCGCCCTCGCCCACCGCAGACGCCAGCTGCTTGGTTGAGCCGTGGCGCACGTCACCGGCTGCGAAGACGCCCGGCACATTCGTTTGAAACTGCTCGTCGCTCACGATGAAGCCTTGATTGTCGAGTTCGAGAGCGCCATGGAGAAACTGGGTATTGGGATCAAGTCCAATGAACACGAAGGCGGCCGATGCGTCGTGTCGTCGCCGTTCGCCGCTCGCGCGATCCTCTAACTCGACGTAGCTCAACTTCCCGTTCTCACCGCTGTGAAAGCTGACGACTTTCGTGTTTGTTTCGACCGACATCTGCGGATGCGCACGGACCTTATCCTGAAGCAATCGGCTCGCCTTCAAGTGTTCGTTGAACTCGACGACGGTCACGTGTTTGGCGAACTGCGTGAGAAAGAGACCCTCCTCCAGTCCGCTGTTGCCACCTCCGATCACGAGGACTTCGTTAGCGTCGCGATAGAAGGGGCCGTCGCAGGTGGCGCAAAAATGAACGCCCGCGCCAATGAGGTCGCCCTCCCCTTCGGCTCCGGTGCGCCGATACACCGAGCCGGTTGCGACCAGCACCGCGTGCGCTTCGTAGGTCTCGCCCGCGGCGGTCGTCACTTCGACGCCGCGATCGTTTGGCGTGATCGAGGATACGGCGACCGCCTGGAGTATCTCGACGCCGTATCGCTCCGCCTGTCGACGCATTCGGTCGGCGAGTTCGTGCCCCTCGACGCCGTCGGGAAAGCCCGGGTAGTTATCGAGACACTCGGTGATGCCGGCCTGGCCGCCCGCGGCGGACTTTTCGACGATCAGAACCTTTTGGTTCTCGCGAGCGGCGTAGATTGCGGCCGTGAGTCCCGTAGGTCCACCGCCCACGATTATGAGGTCGTACACGGACATCTTTGCGGAGCGGCTGATGCCGAGTTTTTCCGCGAGCTCGTCGTTCCCAGGTTCGGTGAGATGGGAACCGTCAGGAAAGATGATGGTGGGAATCGCGCGGCCGCCATTGTTGTATCGCTCGACGATCTCGGTCGCCTCCGGGTGCTCTTCCAAGTCAATCCAGTTGTACGCGACTCGTTGATCGGCCAGAAATGTCTTCGCGCGTCGACAGTCCGGGCACCAGTGGGCCCCGATCACGGTGATGGCGTTACTGTCGAGCTCCATCGCGGTTCCCTCTTTCTGGGTTGGAGAACAGCTTCCTCAACCCTCAGTCGACGTTACGTGGGACTTTAGCGAGGCCGGTGGCGGTAGGTAGCGACGACGACGCCTTCGCCAGTAGACGTCACGTCGAACAGGTTCCATATCGCTGAGTTCAGTCCTTCCTCAAAGAGTCGCAATCCAGACCCGAGGATGACGGGATGAAACCACAACCGGTACTCGTCAACGAGGTCGTGCTGATGCAGGTAGTGGGCCAACGTGCGACTGCCCACGAGGACGAGCCCCCGACCGGGCTCTTCCTTCAGTTGCGCTACGGCGTGCGCCACGTCGCCCTTGAGAAGCGTCGCATTCCAGGTCACCTCGTGCAGCGTGGTGGAGGCCACGTATTTGGGCATCTCATTCATTCGCTCGGCGAGTCCAGTGTCGTCGTGCCGAGTGGGCCACGCCGCCGCGAACATCTCGTAGGTCGTACGCCCGAGGAGGAGCGCGTCGGCCTCGCGCATCTGATCAACCATGAGCGCCATGTGATCGTCGCCCACGAACGGTCGCTGCCAACCGCCGCTGGAAAAGCTCACTTCGTCGCCGGGCCCTTGCATCACACCGTCGAGCGACACGAACTCTTGCACGATCACTGGTCTCATGAGATCCCCTTACCGACATCTCCGACGTCGTTGGCACCGCGCATCGCACGCTCTCAGTGCGATCACTCCGATCATGTCACTTCATGCGCGTCGGTGGAAGTGACGTCGCGCCGCTACAGAAACGGGCTCGGCATCGAGGATCCATCATTCGGACCGAGACTGGCGCGCTCGCGCACCAGCTGCTCCACCGTGTCCGCGTCGTCGGGCGTGATGAAGGGTTTTACTCGCTGTCCGATATCAAGAATCAGTCCCACGCTCTTTGAGGGTCGTTTGGTGTCGAGGTTGGCCCAATACTTCATGTTGCCGGTACCCCAGATTCGAAGCTTCCCTCGCAGCGTTCCCAACGTGACGCGCTGTACACCCTTGACTGCCCCGTACGGAATCACTTTCGTGCCCCAGGGGAAGTAGTAGCCGTGAATACGAATGCCCTTGCCGTCGCACTCGATGATGCCGTCGTTGTAGTCCGCCATGGTTGGAGCCTAAACCCGAGCCTTAAAAGGTCTGTTCATGTCTAGGGGAACGTCGCGTTCGTCGCAACGACAAACGTCGAGGGCTTCGCGACCTTGAACTTCTCGCCCCACTTGGAAAACACGAGCTCGTCGCTCACTTTTTGGCCGTCTTCGGTGCCCGCCGCCGCGACGGCGATCGGCAAATACGGCGCCGCCGTCGATACGTAGACGGTTTCGGTCCCGCTCGCCCCCGCGTCGCCCTGGATCTTGAGCGCGGTTTGACCGTTGACGGTTCCGATACCAACTTCTTTCAAATGATTGACATCGACGAGCTGTTGCATCACGGAGGAGACGAGGATCGCCGACGAGATGTTCGCGTAGTTCTTGTTGGTCGAAGGTACTAAGACCCACTTATTGGCGAGGGTGGTCTTCTTCACCCCGAAGTCAGCCGCGTACGCCTTCGCATCTGCATTCATGTAGAGCTTCTTTCCAATGAGTCGGGTCGTCTCGACGCCACCCGCGAGCGACTGAACCTGATTACCGTCGGTGAGTGAACTGTTGGTCGAGAGCGTGATCTCCACGGTTCCCCCCACCGACGCCCTCGACTCGTAATGAAAGCTTCCTTGCGAGTGCATCGCCGAGACGCTCAGTTGAAGGACCTGCGCCGGGCTTTTCGTGGTAGCTGACGCCGCTGAGGCGCTGACGAGTGGTGAGACGACCAGCACCGCAGCAAGGGAAAAAGACGAAAGACGTCGCATCTGACTCCAAAAAACGAACGGGGACGAGGGCGAATGGTAGCACCGCCGACTCGATGATTCGCCTGCAGGCCCTGAGGTCTCGACGCCCAGGACGTGCGTGGCGAGCCCGAAGTAGGGTCATCACATGAGAACGTCGGACTCTCATCGATTGATCGGCCGCACCTCAGGGCCCGCGTTGCGGTTCTCCACGCGTCCGGGCCACGCCGCAGCGAATGAGCAGTCGTGAGCAAGGACGGCTCGACACTCTTGGCGAGGGCTGACGACGCCGACGGCGAGCGTGAAATAACGAAATCTTTCACCCGAGAACTGCTCAACATGGCAGAGAGCGACATCAAGCTGGCGGACTTCATTGTGCGCAACAACCGTCGCGAAGGCGTCCCCGATGACCCAGAGTCGACGCGCAAGTTGCGGCTCTCCTTTCGCCGAGTGCAGTATCGACTAAAGACCATGGCCGATATCGAAGCCACGCTTGGTGCCGAACCGCTCATTGGGCGACTGCGCGAAGTGGGCAAGCCGTTCGGGCGCCTGCGCGACGCCGAGATACTCGAATCCAGCGTCATCAAGGCGCTCGGGGAGCGCGTCGCCACGCCCCAGGGGCGCCAGCTGATGGAGCTCGCCGCTCGTTCGCGCCGGTCCGAGCAGCGCACGACCGACGATCTGCTCGGCTCTGACGCCTATCAGAAGACGCTCTCCGAAGTCAGTGAGTTTCGCTCCGCGTTGCCGTCACGCCACGCTTCGTCCGACATGCTCCGGCCGATGGCCCAGCGCGCCATGCATCTCTCCTGGCGAGACCTTCAGCGCGAAGCGAAAGAAGCCAAGCGCAAGCCCTCGAATAAAAATCTGCACCGAACCCGCATCGCCGCAAAACGCACACTGTACGCGGCCCAAGCACTCTCGGACGTCCTCGGGCCTCCGGTCGAAGAATTCGCCAGGCGTGTCGACGCCTTCCAAAAGTTTCTCGGCAAACAGCACGACCTGGTCATTGCATCGGCGTGGTTCCGCGAGGTAGCCGAGAACTACCCGGGGCTTCGCAGACTCGCCACGACGCTCGCCGAGGAAGAAGACGCACGCGCCAAAAAGAGGGTGAAGCGCTGGCGCCACTACTGGAACTCGGTGCAGGTGCTTCACCCCGGCAAGCTCTGGTAGCGGAGAGACCTCGCCTGACCGTGCGAGACTGAGCGGAATGCATCACAACTCAAGCGGGAGCGGTGAGACCTACATCGTCCTCGCGGTCCTTGTCGTGATCATGATTCTTCGAAGGCGCGGCATTAGTCAAACTCCTTCGGGTTCCCTAGGTAAAGGTGAGCGCCAGCGTCCAATTCTCATCACCTGGCTCGACCCGCTCATCAGCATCTTGTTTGTCGGCTCCGTGCTGTGGAACCTCATGACGCGGAACTACGCGCACGCGGGCGCCGCTCTCATCGGCGCACTCGCGGGCATACCGTTCGGGGTTGCTCGCGCGCGAGTCATGTATGTGCGCGCCGTGCCCGCCGCGAAATCCATCATCTTGCGACGCAGCCCAGTTGAGTATGCGCTCCTTGCGGTGCTCCTCGCCCTGCGGCTCAGCGCCAACTCGATTGCGAACATGCACAGCAGCGTTGCCACGTACCTGCTCACTGCGATCATCGCTCTTGGAGTCGTCGAATCAATTACCCGTGCCAGCGCGATTGTCTGGCGCTATCACCAAGAAGCGTCGGCGCAACAAGCCACGTAGCGATCTCGGCGGTTCATTCAATCGCACGTGGATCGGACAACGACAACGACCCGTCGAATTACACGCGGCCGATAACGCTCGTTCGATACGCCTCGATCGTGGTCTCGGGATCGTCGTGCATGAGATACAAGGAGAACTGGTCTACACCGGACTGAGCGAGTTCACCCAGTCGCTCAAGGTGGTGTTCCACCGGCCCGAGCACGCAGAATCGATCGATGACTTCATCCGGCACGAACTCGGTGTCGGGGTTGCCCGCCTGACCATGGTGACGGTAGTCATAGCCCTGACGGCCCTTGATGTACTCCGTAAGAGCCGGGGGAACCGGCGATTCGGATCCGTAGCGCTCGACAATGTCAGCGACGTGGTTGCCGACCATCCCCCCGAACCAGCGAACCTGGTCTCGCTGGTGGGCGAGGTCGTCGCCCACGTAGGCCGGTGCCGCGACACACACTTTGTACGTTGTGACGTCCTTGCCTGCGGCGTCGCGCGCGGCGCGTACGGCGTTGATGGCCCATTCAACGATGAACGGGTCGGCCAACTGCATGATGAGACCGTCGGCATCGCGACCGGCGACTTCGAGCGCTTTGGGCCCGTAGGCAGCCATCCACACATCGAAGCTGCCCTCGTCGACCCAGGGAAACTTGATCGGCCGATCGTTCACGGTCGCTTCGTGACCTTCCACGAGTTTCTTCACTGTGTCCATGCATTCGGCGAGCGTCGAAAGAGTCGCTGGCGAGCGTCCCGTGACGCGCAGCGCGGAGTCACCTCGACCTATCCCGCAGATCGTGCGCGGGCCAAACATCTCATTCAGCGTGGCAAAGAGCGACGCCGTCACTGTCCAATCGCGAGTCACGGGATTGGTGACCATCGGACCGACCTTGATGTGCGAAGTCGCGGCGAGAATCTGCGAGTAGATAACGAACGGCTCTTGCCACAGCACGCACGAATCAAACGTCCAAAA
>DASZLS010000086.1:0-21951 GCA_035552255.1 Acidimicrobiales bacterium
CCTCGGCGACCCAGACTTCGCTTCGGTCGCGCAAGAAGCTGGCCACCACGAGCTCGTCGCCCACGCGCTCGCTGATCGCAGCGGCGAGCAGCAGCTCGGCTGTAAGGGACTTACTCCACTGGTGGTTCACGTCGAGATTCTCGCGACGCAGGTTGGGAGCAGAGGCCGAATGCTCGTTGCTCATCACGACGCCTCCGCGACCCGAGGCGACCGCCGCGACTGCGGCGAGGAGCGTCACCATGGCGGTCACGGGCACGTGGCCCTGAAAGAAAGCGGTGTCGTGACGCAACAACTGCGGGTCGAGGGACCGACGGGCCCGAATGATGGGGAGTCCCGTCACCTCCGCCGTCTCTTCGAGTGGCGCAAACCTCCCGCTTGCCGGAGAGACGATGAAGAGCGTTTGGTCCAGGTGACCCGCGAGCTGCGACGTCGTCACGACCGAGTCGATGCCACCGCCGAAGGGGACGACCACTCGCTCTGGATCAAGGGCGACGCGATATTGCTCGACGTTGTGACCACCAAGGATGGCGACGTCATCGAGGAAGAGCTCGTTGCGGAAGGCGAACTCGCCGAGCCCGTCGAGCACGGCGGCTTGCAGGAGCGCACGACCGGCGACGCCCAGTGGCGTCGTGCCCACGTCAATGTGTCGAGCGGCTCCGGCCTTGTAATACGAAAGCCCGGCGAGCAGAAACCAGAGTTCCGCGACCGGTCGGACCGTCGCTGATTCGAATGAGTCGACGCCTTCAAAGACCACCGACTCTTCAAACCGACGCCCGTCGAGTTCGTAGATTCCTCGCAGGGTTGTCCCGCTCACCTCCAGATCGACGTAGCGGAACAGCTCGCTGCGTTGCGGTGAGGTTGCTTCGCTCATGACGCCACTCATGCTACGAGACCCGTTTCGCTACGAGCCCGAAGCGGCCGCAGGGTCGTTGCGCGCGGTCGCTGAAGAAGGTATCGCCCCCATCAGTCACTTGTGCGCTGATGGCGATGTTCTCGTCGCTGACGCCTGACATTCGTAACTGAGTCGCCGCTATGAGTCGAAGATCGAGCCGCGAGCGATCTTCGACGTCATCCACGATCGCGTCGGGAACTCCCTCGAATTGGCAAGCGACGTCGGGGCCAACTTGATAGCGCGCAGGAGAAATGGACGGTCCAAGGAACGCGTGCACGTCGACTGCATGCAGGTGCGCGACGGCGTTCGCAATGACGTTCGCGCGGAGACCGCGCCAGCCCGCATGAACGAGACAGAAGCGCGACGACGTCGAGTCAACCAACAAAATCGGCACACAGTCGGCGACGAGGATGGCGAGTGCGAGGTCGCCGCCATCGTGGAGCAGTGCGTCCGCTTCGCTGTCGGGCGTCGCGGCCGACGCGTTGAGCACGTGCGACCCGTGGACCTGGCGGACGATGACCAGGCGATCGGCGCCGATCGCGTCGGCCACCAGACGTCGGTTTTCGCGTACGTGCTCGAGGTCATCGCCGACGTGACTGCCCAGGTTGAGTGAATCGTACGGGGAGCGGCTGACGCCGTGGAATCGGTCCGTGACGAACGCATCCACGCCAAACGCGCGTGCGAACTCGAGCGGATAGACGGTGAGCGAACCGCGCACCTCGGGAACGAGCGTTACTTCGATTGGCACGAGGCGCAGTGACCAATGACGTCGAGGGCGTGGGAGGTCGCCTGGAAACCTTGTTGCGAAGTGAGATCGGCCACCATCGCAGCGACGGTGCGTTCGAAACGCGGACTGGGCGTGACGTCGATCACTTTGCCACAAAGCGTGCAGAGGAGATGGTGATGGTGATGGGTGAGATCCTCTGCGAGCTCGAAGCGAGCGAACTCGTCGTTCGCGGCGATGCGGCGAACGACGCCCGCGAGTTGCAAATCGGACAGGTGTCGGTAGGCGGAGCTGCGCGGCACGTCGGGCAGGGCGCCGGAGATGTCCGAGATGCTCATTGGTCCTCCGAACGTGGCGAGCAGCGTCACGACGGCTTGGCGCCCGGAGGTGTAGCGCTGGTCGATGCGACGAAGGTGAATCTCCACGAGCTCGTGCAGCTCGGAGGTCGCCGGATGTCCTGTTGGGTGTATCGACGCGCCCTGCGTCCCCGCTGGGTCCATGCTCCTCCTCTGTCTCAATTGTTTTGAGACTCAGTCTAAGTCTACGCTCGAAGCTATGAGCGCTTCCTTTCGTTCCTCGGCGACCCGTCGGATACCGCGCGCCGCTGGCATTGGCGTCAAGATCCTGCTGTTGTTTGGACTCGTGTCATCATTCGCAGGCATCGCTGTCCCCTCCGGCTCCGCATCGGCCAGCACGAAGACCGGTGTGATCACCGCCGTGGGCGCCGAAAACGAATACGCCAACGTCCTCAGCCAGATCGGTGGAAAGTACGTCAAGGTCTCTTCAATTCTGAACAACCCCAACACGGATCCGCATACTTTTGAAGCGAGCGCCAGCGTCGCCGAGGAGGTCTCGAAGGCTCAGCTCGTTGTCCAGAACGGCGTTGGCTACGACGGCTTTATGGACGGCATGGAAGCGGCGTCGCCGAACTCGAGCCGCAAGGTCATCGTCGCCCAGAATGTGCTCGGTCTGCCCTCGAGCACTGCGAATCCGCACCTTTGGTACGACCCGAAGACCATGCCCGCCGTCGCGAAGGTGATGGCGAAGGATTTGGGAAAGATTGAGCCGAGTCACAAGGCCTACTTCGAGGCCAAATTAAAGACGTTCACCGCATCCCTAGAACCATGGCTGAAGGCCATCGCCGCGTTCAAGGCGAAGTACGCGGGCACACCCGTGGCCGTCACCGAACCCGTCGCTGACTACCTGCTGCGGGCGATGGGGGCCAAGATCAAAACCCCGTTCGTCTTTCAGGCCGACATTATGAACGGCGTCGATCCGGCACCAGAGGACATCACGCTCGAGGATGGTTTCTTCACCAAGCACGAGGTCAAGCTGTTTTGCTACAACGAGCAGGTCGTTGATTCGCTGACGACGTCGATCCGCCAAACCGCGCGCAAGAATAAGGTGCCTGTCGTGGGTGTGTACGAAACGATGCCGACGCCCGGCTACGACTACCAGACGTGGATGGAAGCCGAAGTTGCAGCCATTCAGCACGCAGTCGCCTCGGGCACGTCCACCCAGAAACTGTGAACGAGGTACCCGTTCTCGAGGTCGACCACGTCAGCGTATCGTTCGCTGGGCGGAAGGTCCTCGACGACGTCAGCTTTGACGTTCGTCGAGGAGAGTTCACGGGACTCATCGGATCCAACGGCGTCGGCAAGACCACGCTGCTGCGCACGATTCTTGGATTGCAGCGGTTTGACGCGGGCACGATCAAAGTAAATGGTGCGCCGCTCTCTCGACGAGGAAATTCACTCGGCTACGTACCCCAAAAGGTCCTCCTCGATCCGGACATCCCCGTGCGTGCGCGCGACTTCGTGGCGCTCGGCCTCGACGCGCAGCGATACGGCTTCTCGCGTCGCACCAAGGAGCAGCACGAGCGCGTCGAAGCGCTGCTCGTCGATGTCGACGCGGAGCGGTTTGCCGACAGCCGCGTTGGCAGCCTCTCGGGCGGCGAGCAGCAGCGTGTGCTCATCGCGCACGCGCTGGTCAGCGAGCCGTCGCTGCTGTTGCTCGACGAACCGCTCGCCAATCTCGACCCGCGCAGTGTGCAAGAGGTCGTCGCGCTGCTGCATCGGGTGGCCCGCGACCATCACGTGGCGGTCCTGCTATCGGCGCACGAGATGAACGCGTTGCTACCGATGATGGATCGCATTGTCTACGTGACCAACGGGCGTGCCGCGAGCGGCACCACCGACGAGGTCGTACAGTCCGACGTGCTGAGCGCGCTCTACGGTCACCACGTCGATGTCTTGAAGTTGCACGGGCGCGTCCTGGTCGTCGCGGAACCCGGACCGGAGGACGAGGAGATTCCTCAGCACTCCAACCTGACCGTCAGCTAAGCGTGCATTATCTCTTCGAACCAGGATTCTTCTCGAGTGAGCCCGTGCGCGTGGCGTTTGTGATTGGTGGCGTCACCGCGATCGTCTCTGCACTCGTTGGCGTCTTTACGGTCGTGCGGGGCCAATCCTTCGCTGGCCACGCGCTCACCGACGTGGCGACCACGGGCGGCTCTGGCGCAGCGTATTACAGCATCAGCCCACTGCTCGGGTTCCTCGGGGCCGGAATACTCGGTGCGGGCGCCATGGAACTTGTCGGCGTACAGCGGCTTCGCGGGCGAGACGTCGCGACGGGCATCGTGCTCGGCTTCGCGACCGGACTGTCGGCGCTCTTTCTCTACCTCGACACGACCAAAAGTGCCTCGACGGGCGTCTCCCAGCAGATTCTCTTTGGCTCCATTTTCTCCTTGGCTCCGTCGACGATTCCGTTGGTCGTCGTCATGAGTGCGCTCACCCTCGTCGTACTCGGGGTGATCTTTCGACCATTGCTGTTGAGCTCGATTAGCCCCGATCTCGCAGCCGCTCGCGGTATTCGCACTCGTTACGTGGGCCTGTTGTTCATGCTCTCGCTTGCGATCGCCGTTGGGTTGTCGTCAATCGCAATTGGTTCAATTCTCTCGACCGCGATGCTCATTGGCCCGCCCGCAGCGATGCTGCGCGTGACGAGAAATCTGCGCAGCGCCATGCTCGGAGCGTGCTTATTAGGCGTCCTAGCGACCTGGCTCGGCGTGGCGATGGCCTATGACAGCTACTACTGGTTCCCGTCCAGCCAAGGTCTGCCGGTCAGTTTCTTCATCGTCGCGCTCATCTTCGTGTCGTATCTCCTCTCGGGACTGCCGGTCTTTCGTCGGCGCATCGATCGACGTCGAGTGACGCCATCGGTCCGTGTCGCCGAGGCGGTCTGATGTTCTCGGGCTTCATGGCGAACGCCTGGATCATCGGGTCGGTCGTCGCGGTCGTCGCCGGAATTGTGGGATTCTTCGTCGTCATGCGAGGTGCGGCGTTCCCCGCCCACGCCATTCCAAACGGCGCCTTTGCTGGCGCCGCCGCCGCCAACCTGATCGGGATCAACCCGCTCTTCGGTCTGGGTGTGTTCTCGCTCGGCGCGGCGCTCGGCATCGGCAAGCTCTCCCGACGTGGACGAGCCGACGCGGTCACCGCCTTGGCGCTCATCATGATGCTCGCCCTGGGCGCCGCGTTTCTCAGTCAGAGCACCGAGTACGAACCCGAGATCTTCTCGCTGCTTTTCGGCGAGATCCTCGGCGTGAGCACCAGTCAGATCTGGCCGATCGTGGTACTCGGGGCGATCTGCGTCGTGAGCGTGGCCGTTCTCTATCGCCAGCTGCTCTTGACCGCGCTCGCTCCCGACATGGCGGCCGCAAGCGGACTGCGACCCGAGCGGATCGAGATGATCTTTCTGTTGGTCCTGGCGTGTGCCACCACCATGACGGTCCCGGTCGTCGGAGCGCTGTTGATCTTCACCTTGATGATCGGACCGCCCGCCGCCGCGCGCTGCTTCAGCGATCGCGCGATGATCGCCCTCGTTCTCTCGGTCGCGATGGCGCTCGTCACGATCTGGGCCGCGCTCGCGTGCTCGTTTACGACGAACTGGCCCGTTGGCTTCTACGTGGGCACCTTTAGCGCCGGGTGGTTCGCCCTGGGCCGTGCCTACGCGCTGCTACGCGCGAGCCGTGGCGCGCGTCTGCGCCGGACGGCGCTCGCTGGGGCGACGAGCGCGACTTAGCCAGACAATATTTACGGCGTGCGTAACCTGAGAGCATGAGCAGCGCTCCCGCCCTCCTTCTCGCCTGCACGTTTCCTTCGGCGCGCAGCGCTGTCGACCTCGCGGTCTCGGGCGGGCCGGATTCACTCGGGCTCCTGCTGCTCGCCCAGGGAGCCGATCTTGTGGTCACGGTGCACCACGTCAACCACCACGCGCGAGCGACCAGTGGCGACGACGCCGCTTTCGTGCGTGAATGTTGCGCTGAATTCGGCGTCCCCTTCGTCCTCCACGACGTGCAGGTTGATCCTGGTCCGAACTTTGAAGCCCGCGCCCGAAGTGAGCGACGTCGTGTGCTGCCGGTCGGCACTCTCACGGGGCACACCATGGACGACCTCGCCGAAACGGTGCTACTTAACATGCTGCGCGGTGCGGGTCTCGACGGCTTATCACCGCTGCTGGACGATCCGACCAAGCCGCTCGTCAGGATTCGCCGGAGCGACCTCGTGGCGCTCGTCGTCGACGCGAATATCGACGCGCGACACGACGAATCGAACGACGACCTCTCCTTTCGACGCAATCAGGTCCGCCATCAGCTCCTGCCCTTGATGTGCGACATCGCCCAGCGCGACGTCGTGCCGCTGCTCGCTCGCCAAGCGGAGGTGATCTTTGAGGATCGTGCCTGGCTCGACCTTGTGGTCGAGCCCGACGCACTCCTGGCTCTCGGCGACGTCGATTGCCGTGAGCTGCGTGGGTGGCCGATCGCGCGACGGCGCCGCTGGCTGCGCACGAAGCTCTACGTCGTCGACGAGTTCGGCGACGCACATCCGCCGAGCGCGGCCGAGCTCGAGCGGGCGGAGCACGTGATCGCGGGCGACGTCGTGGCAACTGAACTCCAGGGCGGTCGGCGGCTCTCGCGACGTGCGCAGCGACTCTGCCTCGAGGAGGCCTCCACTACGCTGACCAAGCATGGATAGACACGAACCCCACGATTTCACCGCGAAGTGGGCGACGGGTGTCCTCGGCGAGGTCGTCGTCTCGGCGAAAGAGGTCCACGATCGTGTAGCCGAGCTCGGACGCCAGATCACGGCCGATTACGCGACCAACCCGCCACTGCTCGTGTGCGTCCTGAAGGGCGCAATCAACTTCATGGCCGACCTCATGCGCGCGATCGAACTACCCGTTGAAGTCGATTTCATGGCCGTCTCGTCGTATGGCGCCGCAACCAAGACGAGCGGGGTCGTGCGTATCGTGAAGGACCTCGACGTCGATCTTTTGGGACGAGACGTGCTCATCGTCGAAGACGTCGTGGACTCTGGGCTGACGCTCAACTACCTCCGCCAGTATCTGGGCGCGCGCAGCCCTGCGAGCCTCGAGGTCTGCGCGCTCCTCCTGAAAGAGGGCGAGCAACGCGTCGAGCAGTCACTCAAGTACGTCGGCTTTACGATCCCGGCTGACTTCGTCGTTGGCTACGGCCTCGACGTGAACGAGCGCTACCGCAATCTCGACGGGATCTACACCTACGTCGGCGGGGCGTAGACGTGGTCGACCAACCTCGAGTACAGCGGCTCGTGCGCGAGCTGCTCGAGGCCATTGGCGAGGATCCCGATCGCGAGGGGCTTCGTGAGACCCCCCGTCGGGTCGCCGACATGTACGTCGAGCTCTTCGAGGGCATCGAGACCGATCCGGGCGAGCACTTGCGCGTCACCTTCGAGATCGGGCACGACGAGATGGTGATGGTGCGCGACATTCCTTTCACGTCGCTGTGCGAGCATCACCTCGTGCCCTTCGTGGGGTACGCGCACGTCGCCTATCTGCCCGCCACCGACGGGCAGATCACGGGACTCTCGAAGCTGGCGCGTCTCGTCGAAGGATTCGCGAGGCGCCTCCAGGTCCAAGAGCGCATGACCACACAAATCGTCGAGTCGATGGAGAAGGAACTCTCGCCACGCGGTTCGATTGTGGTTCTCGAGGCGGAACACTTCTGCATGTCGATGCGCGGCGTGAAGAAAGAAGGCATGACGACGGTCACCTCCGCGGTGCGTGGTGTCTTCAAGGACGACGCGTCCTACCGCGCCGAGGCGCTCCAGTACATCCACCAACGAAGGTCCACGTGGCGTTGAGCCCGGCCGTCATGGGCGTCGTCAACGTGACGCCCGATTCATTCTTTCCTGCGTCGCGCACGCTCGCACTCGACGAGGCCATCGAGCGCGGACGGCGATTCTTCTCACTGGGCGCGGACGTCGTGGACGTCGGGGGAGAGTCCACGCGTCCCGGCGCCGAACCGGTTGACGAGCTCGACGAGCTCGCTCGCGTGGTGCCTGTCGTGGCGGCGCTCGCCGTCCACGGGCCGGTCTCGATCGATACGCAAAAGGCCAACGTGGCTCGGGCCGCCGTCGAGGCGGGCGCGAGCATCGTGAATGACGTCTCGGGCACGCTGGGGGACATCGCGGGAGAGTTGCGCGTGGGATACGTCGCCATGCACCGCCAGGGTGACTCGCGCACGATGCAGGTCAACCCGACCTACGGTGACGTCGTGGAAGAGATCAGCGAGTTTCTCATGGAGGTCGGGCAGCGCGCGCGTCGTGCCGGCGTCACGAAGCTCTGGTTTGATCCGGGCATCGGCTTTGGCAAGACGGCCGAGCACAACCTCACGTTGCTCGCCCACTGCGATCACTTCGTCGAGCTCGCCCGAACTCTCGCTGCGGGCGTGCTCATCGGGACGAGCCGAAAGGGCTTTCTCGGTCGACTCGGCGCGCAGCGCCTCGACGTCGACGATCGACTCGAAGCATCACTTGCAACAGAAGCGTGGGCCATGATCCAAGGTGTCAGTATGGTGCGCGTGCACGACGTACGAGAGACAGTCCAGTTACGTGATCTCTTAACGATGCCGCTCGAAGCGGTCTCCTCATGAAGGGCAAGTGGGCAGCGGGCATCGAACCGCGCGGATTCACCTGGATCTACAAGGGCATCCTGGCCGTCTCGGAGCGGCCGGGCGGATCCACCACGGTGCACCGTCAGGTTCGTCGCGACGAGGAGCTCCTGTGGCTGAAGCACCAGGGCTTCGGCCGAGTGATCTCGATCCTGCCCGTCATGCAGAACATGAGCTCTTACTTCGAACACGGACTCACGGCCGGCCACTATGCGCTGCGCGGTGGTCCCCAGCAGCGCGAGGTGCTCGAAGCGTGCTACCTCGACGTAGCGCACTGCATGTCCAACAGCACCACGGTGCTCTTGCACAGCGACGAGGTCTCAGACCGCCTGCTCGGCGTCGTCGCGGGTTATCTCGTGTGGAGCCAGAAAGTCGCGACGGTGCCGGCTTCGATTGCACTCGTCGAGCGCCTCTTCAAACGCTCGATTGGCCCCGACGGACGCTCGGTGCTCCTCGATCTGCCTGATGTGCCCGAAACTGCCCGTGACTGACGTCATTGAGCTGCGCGAGCTGCGCGTGAGCGCCGTGGTGGGCGTCTTGAGCGAGGAGCGGGGCCGGGCTCAACCGCTGGCCTTTGATATCGACATCGAACGGCCGATGGAAGAAGCGGCGATGAACGACGATCTCGCCGAGACCACCAACTACGCCGAGATCCTTCGCCTCACCGCGACCGTCGCTCGCGACGGCGCGTTCTTGCTGCTCGAGACGCTGGCTTATCGAGTCGCGCGCGAGATCCTTGCCTTCGACGACGCCATCGCGTCGGTCACGGTCGCCGTGCGAAAGCTTCACCCGCCCGTTGCGGAAGACGTCGCGACGGTCGGGGTGCGCTGCACACTGTCGCGGCCCTAGAGGCGTGCGTCGCGCCTATCTCTCACTTGGCACGAACATCGGGAACCGCTACGAGCACCTCGCCTCGGCGATCCCGGTCGTCGTCGGCACGGACGAGCACCGGTTGTCTCTGGTGTACGAAACGGAGCCGGTCGGTGGCGTCGCCCAAGATGACTTCTGGAATCTCGTCGTCGAGCTCATGACTGAAGCCAGCGCATACGAGTTGCTCGAACGCGCCCGCCTGGCAGAAGCGAGGGCCGGTCGCACACGCGAGATTCGCTGGGGACCGCGCACGCTCGACGTCGACGTGCTCCTTGTCGGGGACGAAGAGCTCTCGGACCCCGAACTGACGATCCCGCATCCTCGGCTCTACGAACGGGCATTTATCCTCGTCCCGCTCGCAGAACTGGCGCCCGATCTGGTGAGCACCGAACAGCTAGCGCACGCTGTGGGCGCGGTGCGGGAACTGGGTACACTGCAATCACTGCATTAACCGAACGGCACCCGATGGGGCCGGAACGGAGCTGGAGTCATCATGAAGATTGCCATTGTCGGCGTTGGGCGAGCAGGAAGCTCGTTTGCCACGGCTCTGCGTGAGGTCGGCCACGACGTCCTCACTTTCCACCACGACGAACTCGAGGACGTCTCCTCAGTTGATCTTGTCCTCCTTTGCGTTCCTGACGACGCGCTCGAATCAATCTCGAACGGGTTAGCGAACGGTCCCTACGTGGTCGCCCACGTGGCCGGTTCGAGAGGGTTGCGCGAACTCGCGAAGCACTCCCGCCGAGCGTTTCTCCACCCACTCGCGGTGTTGTCGAGTAGTGACGTCGGCGGCGAACGCCTGCTGGGCGCGCGATTCAGCGTCGGCGGCGACGAGCTCGTGGTCGACGTCGTACGTTCACTTGGCGGCTCCGTCTTGCGATTGCAGGACGATCAGCGTGCGCTGTATCACGCGACCGCGACGGTGGCGGCAAATCACGTGGTGGCGTTGCTTGGACACGTCGAGGTGCTCGCCGAGACGGCCGGTCTCGCACTGAGCGACTTTCTACCGCTCGTCGAGCAGGCGCTCAGTGACGTGCGTGCCGTGGGGGCATCTCGTGCGCTGACGGGCCCCGCGTCGCGAGCCGATATGGCAACCATCGACGCTCACCTCGAAGCGATCCCCGAGTCCGAGCGTTCGACCTACGTAGCGATGGCGAACGCCGCCTTCGAGCTCGCCGAGCAGCGCCGACTCGCCTCACATACCTAGTGCTCGAGCTCATCGACCTCGCCGCATGGCGGGCGTACGCGAACACCGAGCGTGAGGCCGGACGACTAATTGGCTTGGTACCCACTATGGGCGCCCTGCACGAGGGACACGTGTCGCTCTTTCGTGCAGCGAAAGCGGCCAGCGACGTCGTGCTGGCGACTATTTTTGTCAATCCGCGACAGTTCGCGGACGCGGACGATTTGGTGCACTATCCGCGGACGCTCGACGCCGATCGCTCGCTCGCGCTGCAGTGCGGCGTCGACTGCTTGATCACACCCACACTGGCGGAGATGTGGCCCGACTATCCCGAGTGCACGCCGACCACCGTCTCGGTTCGTGGACTCGGTGACGTCTTCGAAGGGACCGACCGCCCCGGACACTTCGACGGTGTGGCGAGCGTCGTCGCGAAGCTCTTTGCGGTGACCGGGCCATGTCGTGCCTTCTTCGGCGAGAAGGACTTTCAGCAGCTCGCCGTCATCCGACAGATGGTGCGCGATCTTGCCTTTGACGTGGAGATCGTTGGCTGCGCGATCGTGCGCGATCCCGACGGACTCGCCCAATCGAGTCGCAACGTTCGCCTGAGTGTCGAGGGTCGCCGCCGCGCACTCGGACTCTCTCGCGCGCTCAGCTACGTCGCGACGACGAGTGCACGAGCGAGCTCGCTCCGCGCGACGATGCGCACCATCTTGGATGACGCCGGGATCGACATCGCCTACGCGGACGTGGTCGACCCGTTGACGCTCTCGCCGAGTGGCGACGACGAGACGGGTGAGCGACGTGCACTCGTTGCGGGATACGTTGAGGGAGTGCGACTCATCGACAATGGACCCGTGCACGTGGTGGGGGGCTGACCGTGCTGTTGGCAATGGATGTTGGCAACACCGAAACACTGATCGGACTCTTCGGCGAAGCCGATCTCGACGCACCCGAGGCGATGGGCTTCGCGCGCGCGAGCGGTGAGCACGGGCTCGCGTATCACTGGCGCACGTCGACGATGCTCGAGCGCACGCCCGACGAGCACGCCATCATGCTCACCCAGCTGCTCGACCTCGAAGGTCTCGACCTGAAGAACGCAGTCACCGAGATCGCGATCTGCTCGTCGGCGCCGTCGGTCACGACGCAGCTTCGCCGAATGGCGAACCGCTGGTTCTCCGACCTCGAACTCACGGTCCTCGGGCCGGGCACCAAGTCGGGCATGCCCATCCTCTACGACAATCCTCGCGAGGTTGGCGCGGATCGCATCGCCGACGCGGTCGGTGCCTACGACCTTTATCCCGGAGCGGTGATCGTGGTCGACATGGGCACGGCGACTGTCTTTGACGTCATCAGCGAGCGCGGCGAGTACCTCGGCGGCGCGATCGCCCCGGGCGTAGCGATCTCCCTCGAAGCGCTCTACACCCACGCTGCCGCGCTGCGATCGGTGGAACTCGTGCGACCGCGATCGGTGATTGGTCGCTCAACGGTCGAATCGATCCAAAGCGGCGTGCTGTACGGGTTCGCCGCGCAGGTGGATGGTCTCGTCGAGCGGATTCTCGACGAGATCGGCGAGGCGACGGTGATCGGTACCGGGGGCCTCGCAAGCCTCATTGGACCGCACACGCGCCACGTGCGAATCATCGAACCGTGGTTGACCCTTCACGGATTGCGTATCGTTCATGAAAGGAATCATTCGAAAGAGAGCCTGTGACCACGCCGTATCAGTTTGCCCACGACGCCTTCGCGGCACCGCTGCAGTCCGCGTTTTCTCATCTGAGCGACGGCGAGGAGTCAGGCGAGATCAAGCGCGTGGCCGGGCGGCTCATACTGATGCGCCGCCAAGGCAAGCTCGCCTTTGCGACGATGCGTGACTCGACGGGCGAGATCCAGCTCTTTGCGTTGGACGGCGTCGCGGATAATTTCGAAGAGTTCACGAAGCTGCACCTGGGCGACTGGGTCGGCGTGAGCGGCGAGGTCGTGCGCACTAAGCGCGGCGAGCTCTCGATCAAAGTCGCCGCCTGGGAGCGCCTCGCCGAAGCCCAGCGCAACTTCGGTGATAAGTGGGCCGGCATCGCCGACTTCGACCTGCGCTACCGGCATCGCGAAGCGGACCTCTGGGCCAACGAGACCTCCCGCCGGTCGCTTCAGCGTCGCAGCGACATGATGCGCTTTGCGCGCGAACGCTGCTGGGCGGCGGGTTTCATGGAGGTGGAAACGCCGATCCTGAATCCGATTCCCTCGGGCGCTGCGGCGCGGCCGTTCGTGACGCGGCACAACGCTCTCGACAGCGACTTCTACTTGCGCGTTGCGCCCGAGCTGTGGCTGAAGCGACTCGTGGTGGGCGGCTTCGAGCGGGTGTTCGAGCTCGGTCGAGTCTTTCGCAATGAAGGGGTGAGCCCGCGCCATAACCCCGAGTTCACGATGCTCGAGCTCTACGCGGCCTACTGGGACTACGACGACATGATGTCCTTCGTCGAGGAGTTCGTGTCGGGCGTGGTGCGTGACGTGCTCGGCACCACCGAGATTGACTATCAGGGCCGCACGCTCTCCTTTAGCGCGCCGTGGCCCCGTCGACCAATGGCCGAGCTCGCGAGTGAAGCACTCGGCATCGAGGTCTCGGTCCACACGCCGCGCGAAGAGCTCGCGGGTTACCTGCGTGAACGCGGCGTCGAGGTGCACCCGTCGTGGGGAGCGGGGCGTTGTCTCGCCGAGCTTTTCGAAAACCTGGCCGAATCGTCCCTGTGGGACGCGACGTTCGTGACGGAGCACCCGGTTGAGGTCTCGCCGCTGTCGCGCCGTTCGCGTCGCGATCCCGAGGTGACTGAGCGCTTCGAGTCCTACGCCGCGGGTCGTGAGCTGTCCAACGGATTTAGCGAGCTGAACGATCCCGTTGAGCAGCGTGTGCGCTTCGAAGAGCAAGCCCGCCTCGCCGCGGCCGGCGACGACGAAGCGATGATCATCGACGAAGACTTCATCATGGCGCTTGAGTGGGGTCTGCCGCCGACGGCCGGTCTGGGCATCGGGATGGATCGTCTGGCGATGCTCATCGCCGACGAGACCAACATCAAAGAGGTGATCGCCTTTCCGACGCTCAAGCCCGTTCGCGATTAGTAGCGGGGAAGATCTTCCAAGAGCGACGAGATCAGCGACGTGAATCCGACGCGCAGCTTTGCGCTCGGCAACACGGCAATCGCTCGGTGCGCGTCGACAAGGAATCGGTTTGCCGCGAGCACGGTTCGATCGATACCGTCGGTGGCGACCACTAGCTTGCGAGCGCGTTCGCGATCGTCGTCGTTGAGAGGTCGGCCGAGCAGGGCGCGTAGCTCGTCGGCGACACGCGAGTCGCGGATCGCGAAAAGCGTCGGCAGGCTGTAGATCCCCTCGGCGAGGTCTTGACCCGCCGGCTTGCCAAGCTGGCCGTCGGTCGCGGTGAGATCCAAGATGTCGTCACGAAGTTGATAGACCATGCCAAAGCACCGGCCGAATTCAGCGAGTGCTTCGCGTTCTTCGTTCGACAGGCCCGCCGTCATCGCGCCCATCCGGCAGCTCGAAGACATCAACGTCGCGGTCTTGCCTTCGATGGCTTCGAAGTAGTCGGCCTCGGTGCGCTCGAGCGAGTAGGACGTGCGTACTTCGGAGACCTGGCCCCGCGTGAGCCACGCGAGGGTGCGCGCCATGAGGCTCGCCGCCTCGGCCCCGAGATCGGCCGCGATCCCGGCCGAACGGGCCATGAGGTAGTCGCCCGCGACAATGGCGACGAGATTTCCATACCGGGCGTTCACACTGTCGACGTTGCGCCGAATCACCGCCTCGTCCATGACGTCGTCGTGATAGAGGGAGGCAACGTGCATCAGCTCGAGCGACACCCCGCCCATAAGGTCGTCGCGGGTCGCCGACCGTTCCCCCGACGTCGCGGAGGCGACGGCCAAAAGTGCGCGCAGTCGCTTGCCTCCGGCGTCGATCAGATGGGTCGTCACCCCGTCGAGGTAGTCGTCCCCAAAGACCACCGACTCGGTGAGGAGCGCCTCAAGTCGAACCAAGTCCTCTTCTACCGAAGCGAGCCCTAATTGTTCGAGGGGATTCACAACCAACACACTAGATGAGCGCAGAATAACCATTCTCGGTGGTCCGGGGGGCTCGATCAACTTTGGCTTTGTGACCGGTACACTTCAAACAAAGAAACAAAGGACGACCATTGTTTGAGCGCTTTACAGACCGTGCCCGGCGAGTTCTCGTACTCGCCCAGGAAGAGGCACGCGACCTTAACCACGCATTCATCGGGACCGAGCACATTCTGCTCGGTCTGATCCGCGAGGGCGAAGGAGTAGCCGCCAAGGCGCTCGACGCCCTCGGGGTGACCTTCGACGTCGTGCGTGAAAAGGTCGAAGAGGCGATTGGTGCGAATACCAATCCTTCCCCCGGCTCGCCCCCCTTTACTCCCCGGGCGAAGAAGGTCCTAGAGCTCTCCCTGCGCGAGGCGCTCCAGCTCGGACACTCTTACATTGGCACCGAGCACATGCTCCTTGGCCTGGTGCGCGAGGGTGAGGGCGTCGCCGCTCAGGTCCTGAACGATCTTGGCGCGGACATGGCGCGCGTGCGCACTCAAGTCATCCAGATGATGTCCGGCCAAGCCGGGAAGGAGTCTGGAGCTGCGAGCAGCGTCGGATCCTCCAAGAGCGACCCCGAAGCGGCAGGCGGCTCCGCCGTCCTCGACCAGTTCGGCCGCAACCTCACGCAGTTCGCCCGCGAGGGCAAGCTCGACCCGCTCGTCGGGCGTGAGAAGGAAGTCGAGCGCGTGATGCAGGTCCTCTCGCGTCGAACGAAGAACAACCCCGTCCTCATTGGCGAGCCCGGCGTCGGCAAGACCGCCATCGTCGAAGGTCTCGCCCAGCGCATCGTGGCCAACCAAGTGCCCGTCACCCTCGCCGACAAGCAGCTCTACACACTCGACCTTGGCGCGCTCGTCGCGGGTTCTCGCTACCGCGGTGACTTCGAAGAGCGCCTGAAGAAGGTGTTGAAGGAGATCCGCACCCGCGGTGACATCATCTTGTTCATCGACGAGATTCACACGCTGGTTGGCGCCGGCGCCGCCGAAGGCGCGATCGATGCCGCCTCGATCTTGAAGCCGATGTTGGCCCGTGGTGAGCTCCAGACCGTGGGTGCGACCACCATCGACGAGTACCGCAAGCACATCGAAAAGGACGCCGCCCTCGAGCGTCGTTTCCAGCCGGTGAAGGTCGAGCAGCCCTCGGTCGCGATGACCATCGAAATTTTGAAGGGCCTGCGCGAGGTCTACGAAGAGTTCCACGCGGTCAAGATCACCGACCAGGCGCTCATCGCGGCCGCCAACATGTCGGATCGCTACATCTCGGATCGGTTCTTGCCCGACAAGGCAATCGACTTGATCGACGAGGCGGGCAGCCGTCTGCGCATACGTCGCATGGACACGCCTCCTGCTGCGAAGAAGATTGACGAGGACATACTGCGCTTGCGCCGCGACAAGGAGTCCGCGATGGACTCTGGCGCGCTCGACCAGGCCAAGGCACTGGACCAGCAAGAGCAAGAGCTCCTCGCCAAGCGCGACGCCATTGACGCGAGCGTGCTCACGCCCGGTGGCGAGGCCTTCGACCTCGTGGACGAAGAGACCATCGCTGAAGTGCTCGCCGTCTGGACGGGCATCCCTGTCTACCGCCTCACTGAGGAAGAGACCACCAAGTTGCTGCGCATGGAAGACGAGCTGCACAAGCGCGTCATTGGCCAGGACGAAGCAGTCACCTCACTTAGCCGGGCAATCCGACGCACGCGCGCGGGCCTGAAGGACCCAAAGCGGCCCGGTGGCTCGTTCATCTTCCTCGGCCCTACGGGCGTGGGAAAGACCGAGCTCGCGAAGACGCTCGCGGAGTTCCTCTTTGACGACGCCGACGCGCTCATTCAGCTCGACATGTCGGAGTACATGGAGAAGCACTCGGTGTCACGCCTGGTGGGTTCGCCCCCGGGCTACGTCGGATATGACGAAGGCGGTCAGCTGACCGAAGCCGTGCGACGCAAGCCGTTCTCGGTCGTGCTCTTCGACGAGGTCGAAAAGGCGCACCCTGACGTCTTCAACACGCTGCTCCAGATTCTCGAGGACGGCCGCCTCACCGACTCCCAGGGTCGTGCGGTCGACTTCAAGAACACGATCCTCATCATGACCTCGAACCTCGGTACGTCGGACCTGCGCAAGGCCGCCATCGGCTTCGGCAAGGGATCGGACTCGATCAGCCACGAGCGCATGAAGGAAAAGGTCAACCAAGCCTTGAAGGCACACTTCCGGCCCGAGTTCTTGAACCGTATCGACGACACGATCGTGTTCCACGAGCTCACGAGGGAAGAAGTCATTTCCGTGGCGGACCTGTTCATCACGCGTCTGCGCGATCAGTTGGGCGCACAGGGTCTCGGGTTGGAGCTCTCCGCAAAGGCGCAGGAGTACTTGGCGGAAAAGGGTTACGACCCCGAGCTCGGAGCTCGACCGCTGCGTCGAGCAATCCAGCAGTACGTCGAGGACGTCCTCAGCGAGAAGATCCTCTTCAAGGAGTTCCACGCTGGCCAGACCATTGTGGTCGACGCCATTGATGGACCCGAGGGTACGTCCCTCACCTTCGAAGGAGTCGAAGGCTTGCCGCCCTCGGTCGACTTCGAAGACACCAACGCCTAACGTCACAACGACTGCCTAGCGTCTCACGGGTGAAGTCCCGCGTCCGTTACGTTTGTCGACTCTGTGGGTCGAACGCGCCGCGATGGCAGGGGCGCTGTGGGACGTGCGGCGAGTGGAACACCATTGACGAGGTCACGGCCGCTCCTGCGGTTCGCGACGTCACGCGCATAGCTGCCAGCTCGCTGCGTGAAGTGTCGAGCGACGCGGCGGCGGTCTTCTCATCGGGACTGGGCGAGCTCGACCGGGTCCTCGGAGGAGGATTTGTCGCGGGCTCGACCACGCTCCTCTACGGCGAACCGGGAGTGGGCAAGTCCACCCTCGCGTTGATGTCGCTGCGCGAGCTCGCACTCGACCACGACGTCTTGCTGGTCGCAGCCGAAGAGTCCGCCCCGCAAGTCGCCCAGCGAGCGCGCCGGCTCGGGGAGATTCCCGATCGTCTGCACGTGGCGACGACGACGAGCGTCGAGGCCGCCAGCGAGCTCATTGGCGAAGGTGCTCGAACGCTCTGCGTCGTCGATTCGATCTCCGCGATGAGTGATGAAACGCTCTCGAGTGTGGTGGGCTCGGTGTCACAAGTGCGTGCGGCGGCCGAACGGCTCTGCGCCGTCGCCAAGGAGACGGGCACGGCACTGCTGCTCATTGGTCATGTCACGAAGGACGGCGAGCTCGCCGGCCCGCGAGCCCTCGAGCACCTCGTTGACACGGTGATTCGGATCGAAGGTGATCGTCACGGCTCCCTGCGCATCGTGCGAGCCCAGAAGCACCGCTTTGGAGCGACCGGCGAGGTGGGTCTTTTCGAGATGGTGGGCGAGGGGTTGCGCGAGATCGCGGACGCGTCGGTGTCGCTGCGCGGTCCTCAGCTCAACGTGCCCGGCGTCGTCCTCACGGTGACGAACGACGGATCAAGGTCGTTCCTGGTTGAGATTCAGGCGCTCGTGGCGCACGCCGCCGGTTCCACGCGGCGCGTCGCCTACCAAGTCTCGTCACAGCGACTCTCGCTGCTACTGGCCGTGCTCGAGGCGAGATGTGGGGTTGATACGAGCGCGCTCGACGTCTTTGCGGCGACGGCGGGAGGACTGTCGGCGAACGAACCCGGCGTGGACGTCGCCTTGGCGCTGGCTATCGCCTCGGCCACCCTTGGCTTTGCCGTGCCGCCCACGGTGGTGGCGATCGGTGAAGTCGGACTCGCCGGAGAGCTGCGAGCGGTATCGGGAATCTCGCGTCGGATTCTGGAGGCCCAGCGTCTGGGTGCGCGAGCGATCATCGTGCCAGCCTCCAGCGAAGGGACGGAGGTCGACGGGGTAGAGCTTCACCACTGTCACTCGCTCGCCGAGGCGCTGGACGTCGCGCGGACGCTCGGCGCGACGCTCGCCTGAATAGCCTCGCCGTAAACGCCGCGAAGCCCTTTAACTGCACGGGAAAAGCAAAAACCTGCTAAAATTGTTAATCCCCCAATCGCCATTCATTTGGGGCGAAATCTCTGAGGAGAGCGAAGTGACTGCGCGTAAGTACAAAAAGGGCGACCGTCTCGTATATCCCCATCACGGCGCTTGTACTGTGGAAAAAATCGAGAAAATGACGGCTTTTGACGTCAAGCAGGACTACCTGAAGCTGAAGGTGGCCTATACCGACCTGGTGCTTATGGTGCCCGTCGCCAATGCAGAATCGGTCGGACTTCGCGACGTCATCAACGACGAAGAGGTCGAAGAAGTCTTCGCGGTGCTTCGCAAGAAGGAAGCTCGCATGCCGACCAACTGGTCGCGGCGCTTCAAGAACCACTCGGAGAAGCTCCGCTCGGGCGACATCTACCAAGTCGCCGAAGTCGTTCGAAACCTGTCCATTCGCGATAAGGACAAGGGCCTCAGCGCAGGCGAGAAGCGCATGCTCACGCGTGCGCGCCAGATCCTCGTCTCCGAGCTCACCTTCGCCCTCAACGTGGACACGGAAGCGGCTGAAGAAAAGCTCGCCTCGGTCCTGCCGTAGGCATGTCGGTCGCGGCCGTTGTAGTGGCCGCGGGCCGTGGCACTCGCTTCGGCGGTGCCAAGCAGTTCGCTCTCGTTGACGGTGAGACCGTCGCGGCGCGCAGCGTGCAAGCCTGTCGCAGTGTTGCTGATCGCGTTGTCCTCGTCGTGCCTGAAGGGTATGACGGCGCCGGCGAGGGAGCCGACGTGGTCGTAGCCGGTGGTTCCTCTCGAGCTGCCTCAGTGCGCTGCGGGCTCGCCAACTGTGAGGACGCGGACGTCATCGTCGTGCACGACGCCGCGCGCCCGAGTGCCAGCCCTGCACTGTTTGCTGCCGTCGTAGCAGCGATTCAAAATGGCGCGGACGCGGCGATCCCTGGGCTCGTGCTGACCGACACGGTCAAGCGCGTCACCCAAAAGGGTGACGTCATGGTGGTGACGGAGACCCTCACGAGAGAAGAGCTCGTTGGAGTGCAGACACCCCAAGCGTTTCGCCGCGACGTGCTGGAGCGCGCCCACGCCTCGGGTGACGACGCAACTGACGACGCGGGGCTCGTCGAGGCGATCGGCGCCGTCGTGGTCGTCGTGCCGGGGGAGTCGAGCAACGTGAAAATCACCCAACCGGGCGATCTTGATGCGCTGTCTGCGAGGCATTCATGAGAATCGGTCAAGGTATTGACGTCCACCGCGTGAGCGATGAGGCTGGACGCGAGCTATGGCTCGGTCTCGTCCACGTGCCCAACGCACCGGGACTCGTGGGTCACTCAGACGCGGACGTCGTCACGCACGCGCTCTGTGACGCGCTGCTGGGCGCCGCCAATCAAGGTGACCTTGGACGCCACTTTCCAGACAGCGATCCGGCGTTCCACAATGTCGCCTCGCGACGACTCCTCGAGGCGACGATGACCATCATTCAAGCCGAGCGATTCCACGTCGTATCGGGTGACGTCACGATCGTTGCCGAGCGACCGAAGCTCGCGCTCTACATGCCCGCTATGTCGCACGAGCTGTCGAGTGTGGTCGGCGCGCTCATCTCTGTGAAAGCAACGACGAGTGAAGGTCTGGGTGCGCTCGGACGTGGCGATGGCATGGCCGCGAGTGCGGTCGTTCTCATAGAGGAGCACGTGTGAGTCCCCGTCCCCCTTCGTCGCGCGGTCCGAAGCGCTCGACCCGTCCGAACACGCCGTACAAGCCTGCGAACGCACCGCGACGGCCCCCGCGCGAACGCGAAGGCGTCGGCGGGGATCAAGTCGAAGGTCGTCACGCCGTGCTGGAGCTCTTGCGAGCGAAGCGTCGCAACGTGAAGAAGATTTTTATTGCTGAGAATCAGGACGCGTCTGAGGTGCTCGACGCCATCGAGCTCGAAGCACAGCGTCAACGCATCCCCGTGAGCATCATCTCGATGAGTCGCCTCGATCGGGAAGCGAAGACTGAGGGACACCAGGGCGTCATGGCGCTCGCCCAGCCACTCAACACGGTGATGCTCGAAGAACTTTTGCGGGTTCCGAAGCCATTTCTCCTGGTCTGTGACGGTGTCACCGATCCTCGAAATCTCGGCGCCATGCTGCGGAGTGCAGATGGCGCAGGCGTCACGGGCATTGTCGTGCCTCGGCATCGCTCCGCGCGGATCTCACCGTCCGTGACCAAGACCGCTGCGGGCGCCATTGAATACTTGAACTTCTGTGATGTTGGCGGCGTGCCAACCGCGATCGATCAACTCAATCGCGCCGGTGTTCTCACGGTGGGTCTCGCGGGGGATTCGAAGGAATCGCTCTACGATCTCGACCTCGGTTCGGGTCCCGTAGCCATCGTGGTGGGCGGCGAAGAGAAGGGTCTTTCTTCGCTCACTCGCAAGCGATGTGCGACCGTTGTGTCGATACCGCAGGTCGGTCGCATCAGTTCGCTGAATGCGGGTGTCGCCGTGTCGATCGCCGCTTTCGAGATCGCTCGTCAACGACGCTCCGCTTCGTAGTCTCTGCGTCGCCTCGGTAACGATCAACTTTTGATCGACCCGAATACAAAAATAAATCAACCTCGAATCTCACCAATTAGAAACGTTGAAGCACTTCGAGGTTTCTCGATTTGTTGTCGTCAACTCCGTGCATGAATGGCTGTGTCGAAGCGGATGTCGCAGTAACGGGTGGTTGAGGCGCAGGCACTCGAGTGTCACGGAACGGAATATTCATGCACGACGGTCAATCAGGTGAACTCGCTAGAAATCGTAAGCCCGCGACGGCGTATATCTTGCTTATTGCTTTGCTGTTGATTGCTTCAGTGCCTCTTCTTGCAGATGGCTCCGCTTCCGCGACAAACCCTTACGAGTCCGTGACGTTTGCTCAAAATGACAGCCCGACCGATCCGGTATACGTAACTCAAACCGAAAACTCGCCGACAGCGCTTACCCTTTTTTCCGATATATCTCCGGCATTTTCAAATCCGGGATACTCATTTGTCGACTGGAATACTGAGCCGGACGGATCTGGCACTTCGTACTCAAACGGCGAAATGTTTGACTTCACGTCCTCTCCCGTCTTGTATGCAGTCTGGTCCGGCGTTTATCAGACGGTCACTTTCGCAGAAAACGACGGCCCTTCCGATACGGTCAACGCGATTCAAACAGATAATACGACGACGGC
>DASZLS010000087.1:0-100203 GCA_035552255.1 Acidimicrobiales bacterium
GCGAGATGTTCGGGGTGGATAAGAGGAGAGATCGTCGTCACCGAGTCGCGACTATCGCCCAACACATGGCGTTCGGTGGCCGTCGTAAAGCGATCGAGGAACTCATCGCGCACGGACGCCTCAACTAGCAGTCGCGTACCGGCAAGACAGACCTGACCGGCGTCGTCGTACATCTTGGCGGCGGTTTCGGCGGCGAGGCCGAGGTCGGCATCGGCGAAGACGACGAACGGTCCCTTGCCGCCGAGTTCGCCCGTAAAGGGCACCAGATTGCGCGCCGCCGCCATGCCGATTCGCCGACCGGTCTCGGGAGACCCGGTAAAGGAGATGCGACGCACGCGGCGATCGGTGACGAGCGCCTCTCCGACTTCTTCACCGAATCCCTGCACGAGGTTGAAGACCCCGGGCGGGAAATCCGCTTCAGCGACCAGATCCATGAGCAGCGACGCACTGAGGGGCGACCATTCCGCGGGCTTCAAGATAACGGTGTTGCCGGCCGCCAGTGCGGGCGCGCACTTCCAGGTCGAAAGCATGAAGGGCGCGTTCCACGGGGTGATGACCACAGTCGGTCCTGCGGGCATTCGCAGCACGGCGTTGTGGGTCCCGTTGGAGGCCCATCGACGAGGTTCGTGGGACTCGGCAAGATCGGCGTACGCGCGGAAGTTACGCGCGCCGCGCTTGATGACTCGAAGACGGAGCGACTCTTCGAGCATCGCCATGTCCAGACATTCGACTCGGGCGATATCGTCAACGTTTTCGTCGATGAGATCGGCGAGACGTCGCAAGTATGTTGCCCGTCCATGGGAACCCAATGCCGCCCAGGCGGGAAACGCTCGAACCGCTGCGTCAATCGCGAGATCGACCTCGTGCGCCCCGCCTCGTGAGACCTCGGCGAGCTTGACTGACCAGTCAAGTGGCGAGCGGTCATCAAACGTCTTCGTCGAGTCCACGCGTTCGTTGTTGATGAAGTGGCCTGTCGCAACGGACACACCCGCTACGTCCACGCGTGCGCTCATGAGTTGAACTTCGGATGGACGAGCGGGTAGGGGAGTGCGGAGCGGTCCGTCGGTTCGGGGCGGCGCTGTCCGCGGAATTCCCAGTCCCCGCCAAGGGCGGTCGAGAGCACTTCCTCGGTCGCCGTGGGTTGCGCGCCTACTTCTTCGCTTACCGGATCGGGGGACCCGACAATATGGTTCGTCAGCGCGCCGAGACCTTCGACTTCGACCGTTACGACGTCGCCGGGTTCGACGGGACGTGAGAATGCAGGAGTGCCCGAGAGAATGACGTCACCGGGCACGAGCGTGATGAGACGCGCCACGTCAGTAACGAGGTAGTGCATGTCCCACGCCATCTCATCCGTCGACCCATCTTGACGAACGACGCCGTTCACACTTGTACGCATTGCCTTGCCGTGGAAGTCCCAGGCGGATACGACGCCCGGTCCAATCGGACAGAGCGTGTCCGCTCCTTTTACCCGCAGCATCGAACCGGCGTCGGTGTCACGAAAGTCGTGGAGTCCGAAGTCGTTGGCGATGGTGAAACCCGCGATGTAATACGCGGCGTCCGCGAGCTTGATATTGCGCGCTGTTCGGCCGATGACGATCGCCACCTCCCCCTCGAAGTTGAGGTAATGGCAGTTGGCTGGGCGAACGACGGCGCCACCGTGTGCGTTCAAAGCCGACACCG
This sequence comes from Acidimicrobiales bacterium, assembly GCA_035552255.1. Lineage (GTDB taxonomy): Bacteria > Actinomycetota > Acidimicrobiia > Acidimicrobiales > RAAP-2 > RAAP-2. The sequence continues at coordinate 1,684 of DASZLS010000087.1, forward strand.
GCTTTTGGAACCAGGTGGGAGCAGGGGGTAGCTCGATGCCGAACTCGCGTACGCGCGAGACGTGGTTGAGGTGACAGCAGAGGATCTTCGTCGGTATCACCGGAGCGAGGTGCGTCGCGGTCGCCGCTTCGACGCGCCGTCCGTCTGCTGCGATCAGGGTGTCGCCGTCACGCACGACCTCGACGACATTGCCGTCAAGCAGAATTCGGCGATACTCCACGGCCCCTCCAAAATCGTTTGTGATCAAATGATTACTTCACTTTACAAACCAACTGGACGGGAGCGTGCTACGTTCGCCAGGGTCATCCGAGGAGGCTCTATGACCAGTTCGTTTGATCGCGTAAGAGTACTGTGGCCCGACCATTTAGGGCTGGCGCGTGGCAAATACGTGCCCGCGAGCCTCGCCAATCACGGCGCGCGTCACTGCACCGGCACTTGGGCACTGGGCTACGACCGAGCCATGACGCCCGAGACGCCCGGAAGCTATTGGAACGAAGGTCTGCCCGACTTCGAGGCGGTCTTTGACATGGATGACATTCGTCGGGGATGGGAGCCGAACACTGACGTCGTCGTCGCAAGTCTCGTGCGTGAGGGGCGACCGCTCGCGGTGTCACCTCGCGCGGCTCTCGAAAAGGCGGTCGCCGACTGGCGCGCGCTCGGCTGTGAGCCCTACGTGGGCATCGAATTCGAGGCCTACGTCTTTGTGCCCGATGGTGAAGGCGGCTTTAAGCCCATGGATACCCCTGGCGCCTTCGTCTACGGGACGGGCTCGGCCGTTGATCCGTACGGCGTCATTGAGGCGATCTGGTCGGCCGCGAATGACGCCGGCATCGAGCTCGAGTCGGTGAACTCCGAGTACGACACCCCCCAGTTCGAATTCACGCTGCGCTACCGCGACGCCATGGTCGCCGCGGACGAGGCGTTTCTCTTTAAGGTGCTCGCCCGTGAGGTCGCCCAGCGCATGGGACTGCTACTCACGTTCATGGGTAAGCCGCTCAGTGATCGGGGCGGGTCCGGTCTGCACGTCAACTTCTCGTTTCGCAATGAAGACGGCACCAACCTGATCAATGATGCTGCGACCGATGACGGTCTCTCTGCCTTGGCGAAGTACTCAATAGGCGGCTTGCTCGCGCATCACCAGGGGCTCGCGGGCATCTGCGCGCCGACGGTCAACGCCTACAAGCGACTTCGACCTGCGTCGCTGTCGGGATACTGGGCCAACTGGGGTTATGACCATCGTGGCGCGACCATTCGTGTGCCGGGGGAGCGAGGCGCCGGGGCGCGCCTCGAACATCGCTTGAGTGACGGCGGGGCAGTCGTCCATAGCGCCGTTGCCGCGGTGCTGCAAGCCGCGCGTCTGGGCTTCATCAACAAGAAGAGTCCGGGGGAACCTGAAGGCGGCAATGGCCTTGACACCATTGACGCCACGGTAGGTGTGCCTTCCGACCTCGCTGCTGCGCTGGACGCACTCGAGAGTGATCGCGAACTCGTTGAAGCGATTGGCTTAGACCTCGTCGCACAGCACATCATGGTGAAACGCACTGAATGGGACCGTTACACGGCTGCTACCACCGACTGGGAGCTGCGCGAGTATCTTCCGTTCCTCTAGGAGAGAGCGGGTGCCTTCGGCGTCGTGGCTGTAACCGTGAGCGAGGACAAGACGAAAAGCGCGACCACGTAACAGAGAATTGGGGCGAGCGCGGGGAGCGACATCAGAGGCATACGGCGGTCAAGGTCTTTCGTCGAAGTGCAGACAACTCGCGCGGCACTGCCGCTCCGACAGTGCACGGTCGGCGCGTTCGTTCATGTGTCGCACCGTGGTCGCAAAAGGAATTCGTAGGTGGCGAGTTCCGCCTCATCGCGGTGGATTCGTCGACGCCGAGCGCGGGCTCAACGCCATTCCACTCTGATCGGCAGCGTCTTGATGCCGCTGATGAAGTTGGAGCGCAGCCGCTCCGCGGGAGCCACGAGATCAATGCTGCTCCAGCGGGCCGCGAGTTCTTCGAAGAGCACGCGTATCTCGAGGCGAGCGAGGTGCGCGCCGAGACAGAGGTGCGGACTGTGGAGGCCAAAGGCGACGTGATCGTTCGGCGATCGAAACGGCTGGAATGCGTCGGCATGCTCGAAGTGATCCTCGTCAAAGTTGGCCGATGCATACCAGAGGACGACTTTGTCACCGGCTTTCATGGTGGTGCCGCGAAGCTCGTGATCCGCGGTGAGCGTGCGGCGAAAGTGCATCGTCACCGTTGTCCATCGCAACATTTCGTCCGTCAGACTCTTGCGTTGCTCGAGCGCCATCGAAGGGATGCTGGCAAAGACGTCTGGTCGTTCGATGAGCGCAAGGAGACCGCCGGTCATGGTGTAGCGCGTGGTGTCATTGCCCGCGGCGACCATGAGAGTGAAGAAGTTCTTGAGTGCAAGGCCGTCGAGTGACTCACCTTCGACCGTGGGCTCAAGGAGGGCGCTCAAGATGTCGTGGGTGGGAAGAAGTCGCCGTTCGTCGAGCACCTTGGTCGCGTAGTCGAACAGCTCGAGGGATACCGGCGAGCGAAAGGGGAGCAGTCGGTAGGCCGAGGTGTCGACCTGGTCGACCACATAATCGGTGAAGTCGGGATCGGTGTTGCCAATGAGCGCGTCGCCGCGTTGGACGAGCCAATCGAGATCGTTGTCGGGAAGGCCTAGGAGACGACCGAGCATGCGCATCGGCAGTTCGCGCGCAATGCGACTCACGAAATTGAACTCGCGCTCACCGTCCATCGAATCGAGAATCTCTACGACGATCGCGCGGACGGCGTCTTCGTAGGCGGCGACAGATTTAGGCGCGAACGGTCGACTCACGAGGCGGCGAAGCTTTGTGTGTTCGGGCGCATCCATCTCCATGAGCGTGCGGCGCGCTTCGGTCTCTTCGGGGTCCATGTCCTCTAGACGAATGCCGAGACGGCTCGAAAAGAGCTCCGTGCTTCGGCTCGCGAGCAGGACGTCGTCATACTTCGTGAGGCTCCAGAATCCTCGTCCTCCGTCGGGCTCTTCGGTCCAGTGGACTGGGTCGTGCTCGCGAAGGTAGCGAAAGGCCTCGCGCGGCACGCCGTCGACGTACGCGTCGTGCGACGTGAGATCAACGATCGGTTCGCTCATGGCCCCTCCAGAGATGTTTGTATCCAAACAATCATCCCAGTACATCACAGCGGACGGTGCGCATCTACAATGGGTTTATGACTCGACCGCTGATCGGGATATCGGGGCGCCGCTGGCCCACGACTGCGCTGGGCACGAACGTGCCAAAAGCAATGAGCGGCATCGAATTCGACCTCCACTTCACGGACTACCCCCGTTCCGTCGCACTGGCCGGAGGCCTGCCGGTCGAGCTCACTCGTGACGCTGACCCTGATGAGATGGTGCAGCATCTCGACGGTTTGGTTCTGACCGGTGGCGCTGACCTCGATCCGGCGCTGTATGACGCCAAGCCGGATCCAGACCTTGGACCGATCGAACCGGATCGCGATGGCTGGGAGATGGCCCTTCTCGCCGCGGCGCGCGAGCGAGACATCCCGGTGCTCGCCATCTGTCGAGGGCTGCAGCTCGTGAACGTGGTCTTTGGCGGAACATTGCGTCAACACGTGGAGCTCGACGAAGGCGTCGGGCATCCGCAGTGGGACGTTGATGGACATGAAGCGACGCATCAAGTGCACGTTGTCGATGGCACGACTGCCAGTGAGCTCTACGAAGGCGAGATCGGCGTAAATTCACTCCACCATCAGGTAGTTGATGAAGTGGGGGAGGGGCTGATCGTCTCCGCCAAGGCGCCCGACGGTGTCGTTGAGGGACTGGAGACACCCGACGGTCGCATCGTCGCGGTGCAGTGGCATCCCGAACTGTTGAAGAAGCCCGACCCGGCCTTCGTGTGGCTGGTGCGAGAGGCGACCCAGCGCATCTCCTCCTAAGAGGTCCTTGACGCAGGTCGTTTGACCCCTTACGGTTGTCGGTCAGCAGCGCAAGAGGAACTCTTGCTCATTTCCGGGGGGACGATGACTGCGAACGAGAAGAGGACGTCGCTCGGCGGCAAACGAAAGCTCACGCTAATCGACACGATCGCACAGTCCGTCGGACTCATGGGGCCCGTATTTTCCATTGCGTTTCTCGTGCCGCTCGTCGTGGGCATCATCTCCGCGACGGGCCAAGGGGGTGGCGACGCCGCACCGCTCGCGGTGCTCATCGCTGCGGTGGGTGTCTTGGGACTCGGCTGGATCATCGCGGAGTACACGCGAAAGATCCAAGCGGCGGGATCGCTGTACGACTACGTGACCGACGGCCTCGGGTCGCGCATCGGCAGCGCCGCGGGCTGGCTCTACTACGCCGGCATGCTGGCCCTGGGCGCGGGTATCTTGCCGATGATTGGTGGCACGATTCACGACACCATTCAGTCGGAGTTCCAGCGCTCGCCACTGCCGTATTTCGTGTGGGATTTGCTGCTCTGGCTGCTGGTCGGCACGATCATCTACCTGGGCGTGGCACTGTCGACACGGGTGCAGCTCACGCTCGCGCTGATCTCGGTAACCGTGGTGCTCGTCTTTTCGATCTTCGTGATCATCCAAAGTGGGGGATTGCATCACCTCTCGTCGGGCTTCTCACCGAACGGCTCACCGACGCACTGGAAGGGTGTCTTCTTCGGGGTGCTCTACGGTGTGTTGCTCTTCACTGGGTTTGAGACGTCGGCCAACTTAGGCGAAGAGACCGACAAGCCCGAGAAGAACATTCCCCGAGCGGTGCTCATCTCGGTCATTGTGATCGCGGGCTTTTACGTCATCGGTTCGTTCGCACAGGTGTCTGGGTTTCACTTCAATTTGAGCGTGATCGGAAAAAACGCGGGAGCGCCTCTCTTCACTCTCGCCGGACCGAAGAACGCGGGAGGGTTCGCTGGCGTCGGCATCCGTCGACTGGTTGAGCTGGTCGTCGTCTTCGACATGATCGCGGTCCTCATTGGCTGCGCCGTATCGGCGTCCCGGGGAATCTTCGCGCTCGCTCGAGACGAGCGTCTACCGAAGCCGCTGGCGAGCATCTCGCGTCGCGGCACGCCGCTTGGCGGTAGCGCCTTCGTCGCGGTGGCGTATGCGGTCGTCATCTTGCTAGTGACGTGGAGCACGGCCTTCGCGATCCCGACCTTTCCCGAGTACTTCTCGATGTTCAGTTGGATGTCGACGTTTGGAGGATTCGCGATTGCTGTGATCTACCTCTTCATTGCGGTGGGTGCTCTGCGAGGACTTCGCTCGAGCGGCAAACGTTGGCAGCTTTACCTCGCGAGTCTCGTCGGGGGAGTGGTCACGATTGCTGCGATCTATGGCGCGCTCTACAAAGTGGCTGCACCGACGGTGTGGGCGCCCTACGCGGCGATCGCCGTGTTGGCACTCGGTCTGATTGTTGCGTGCGTGCTGCCATTTGAGCCAAAGGGAACTGCGGACTTCAGCGGACTCTCCGAGGCCGAACAAGGTCCGGTCAAGCTCTAAATTGCGCTTGAGGGCGACGCTTCGTGACCGAATCGAAAAGTCAGTGGGCGAGTGCCATGCCGGCCGTGAACAATCCAGCGCAGAGTAACGGGGTGGCGACGATGAGTGTCACGGAATATCCCCAGTGATGCTCGCGCTGCAAAATGGCCGGAATCGCGAAGGCCGAGGAGAATGTCGTTAGTCCGCCACAGAAGCCGGTAATCACCACGTCTCGAAGGTGGAGGTCGAGGGAACCCACGAATTGATAGGCGACGAAGCCAGCAATCCCGCAACCAATCGCGTTCGCGGCCACGGTTGCCCATGGACGGTTCGTCGGATGGCGTCGTCGAACCGCGTACTCGGCGAGATAGCGCACGATGCAGCCGAGCGCGCCGAACAGGGAGACGAGAAAGAGCGTCATCGACGTCTCCATTGCAGTCCGAGCCAACCCGCGAGCACGCCGCTCAGAATGGCACCGATGAGGACCGCGAAACACCCACCGACGCAGACGTGCCAGATCGCCGCCAGATCGACGAAGAGTCCCGAATAAGAGGTCAACCCGCCAAAGAAACCGGTGATGACGAGGATGCGAACGACGTCGTTCGGGTCACGGTGGCGCAGCGGGCCCCGCAGCAACCGTGTGGCCAAATAGACGCCGACAAAGTTAATGACGAGGAGCACCCACGGGATCTCCTGGGGCCAAGTGGCACCGCTATTGGGATTCGGCAGGTGCTCAAGCCCGGTCAGCCAGGCGCGCAGCAACGTACCAACGAATCCACCCGCGGCTGTCGCGCCAATTGCCAACGCAAGTTGACGCGGTCGTAGGGTGATGTTCGCTGGCATAAGGGGCTAGCAAGAAACTATCGAACCCTTCTGCGACGGCTCGGGATCTGATCAAAACGGTGACCACTTTATAGAGGGCCGTGCCGATCAGCGGGATAAGTTCGCTCAATGAGCTCGAGACAGTGGTTACAACCTCTGCGCGAGCGAAATTTTCGACTCTTCTTTCTTGGCCAAACGGCATCTCAGATCGGAACGGGGATGGCTCCCGTGGCCGTCGCCTTCGCTGTCTTGGCGCACGGCACTGCGAGCGACGTCGGCTACGTCCTGGCTGCAGGGACGGTGCCGCTGGTCCTATTCCTCCTTGTGGGTGGGGTAGTGGCTGACCGAATCAGTCGACGACGCTTGATGCTCATGTCTGACGTTCTGCGAACAGCCGCCGAAGTGGGGCTCGGACTCTGGGTGCTCTTGGGTCTGCCTCCGTTGTGGGGATTCATGGCGCTCGCCGCACTCATGGGAATAGGCCAAGCGTTCTTCGGCCCCGCAATGACGGGCATCGTGCCGCAGCTCTTGCATGCGGACATGCTCCAGCAAGGGAACGCCCTCAACGGAATCTCGACCTCGAGTGGCGGCGTCATTGGTCCGGCGATTGCGGGAGTGATCGTGGCGGCCGCGAGCCCAGGTTGGGCGATTCTCGTTGACGGCGCGTCGTATCTCATGAGCGTGATATCGCTCGCGCTCATTCGCATCAATTGGAGCGTCAGCGAGCATCCCGAGGCGTTCGTGGCATTGCTCCGAGAGGGCTGGCGAGAGTTCTGGTCTCGAACGTGGCTGTGGGTCATCGTGATCCAGTCGGCCTTTGTCAACGCTCTCTTCGCGTCTGTCTTCGTGCTGGGGCCCGTAGTCGCGAAGCAGTCACTGGGCGGCGCCTCCTCGTGGGGCGCAATTCTGGCGGCCGAGGGTGCAGGAGCGGTCATCGGGGGAATTGTGATGTTGCGGGTGCATCCGCGACGCCCCCTACTAGTCGCGAATCTGTCGTCGCTCGTGTTCGCTCTGCCGCTGTTCTTCGTCGCGACGCGATCCGCCGTGATCGTGATCGCGGTCTCAGCGTTTCTCGCCGGCGCCTTCATAGCGGTGTTTAGTGTGCAGTGGACGACGACCATGCAGCGCGAGATCCCGACCCACGTACTGTCTCGAGTCAGCGCCTACGACTGGTTTGGATCCCTGGTGATCCTTCCAATTGGAATGGCGCTCGCGGGACCGGTCGCTTCAAAAATCGGAATTACGACGACACTTGTCGGCTGCGGTGTGCTGATATTCCTCCTGATTGTCGCCACGCTGCTGGTGCCGTCAGTTGTTCGACTTACCGCCCCGAGTGAAGGCAAGGAGACCGGGATGACTGGCCTGACGTCTTGAGCAGTTTTCGAGCGAACGCGAAAGTGGGGCCGGGTCCGGCATATGTCCGATATTTGCGATTTATCTGTAACTTTACATAACGACAATTATCGGCGTTGTGGACCGATGATTCTGCTAAGATTCTCAACATGCGTCGGATACTTTTGGGAACGCTCTTCGGAGCGGCCAGCGTCTCATTGGGGTTAGCGGGCACCGCCGGTGCTTTGATCAGCCCTTCCGTATCGCTGAATCCGGTTCTTTCTGGCGTTCCAGTTTATTCAAATGTGATTCTGGCGTTTGATTTCAGCGACAATTCGGCGCCTCCGTCAGCGAGTTCGGGAACGTTCAACATCATCGCCGACGTATTCCCAGAGAATACGGGTGGTGACATTCGGATGGTTGCTGTTGCGCCCGCAAGCGCTGGCGTGCCGAATCTGGTGTGCTCATTTAAGCCCGTACAGCAAGCTCAAACGGAGTGCGCATTCAACTTCACGGCGCCTGGTGTGTGGGCCATCCACGCGCAGTACGCCGTTGACGCGAAGTCGTCCGTCTCCTCTGAGTCAATCGCCAACCTGCGCGTCGGTAACTAACCCAACTTCGTAGGCGGCTCTGTTGCCCCTGGTTCCAGTATCTAGCGCACATTGCGCTTCGCTACACTTCGCCAATGACCTCACTCTTTGACGTGTCGGGCAAGATCGTCCTCGTGACGGGCGGTACGAGCGGGATCGGCGAAATGATCGCCAGAGGCTTCGTCGAGTCGGGTGCCATTGTGTATATCGCCTCGCGCAAAAGCGACGTCGGCGAGAAGCTGGCTGCCGAGCTCTCTGAGATCGGTCCGTGCACCTTCCTCCAGGCCAATCTCAACACCGAGGCCGAATGTCGTCGGCTGGCCCATGAGATGGCCGAACGCGAATCGCACCTCGACGTACTCGTGAATAACGCCGGCGCCACGTGGGGCGCGCCAATGGTCGACTATGACGACACGGCCTTTGATCGAGTGCTTTCACTCAACTTGAAGGGCGTCTTTCACCTCACTAAGTTCTTGCGCCCACTGCTGAGCGCGACGGCGACGAGTGAGGAACCTTCTCGTGTTGTCAACATTGGCTCGATCGACGGACTGCGAGCTCCCACGTTGGAGACCTACGCGTATTCGAGTTCCAAAGCCGCAGTGCACCAGCTGACACGTCACCTCGCGAAATTCCTCGCGCCCACCATCACGGTGAACGCCATCGCCCCCGGCCCCTTCGAATCGAAGATGATGCACGCGACGATTGAGGCAGCGGGCGATCACATCGTGAAGGCCGTGCCGATGCATCGGCTCGGTAAGCCGTCGGACATGGCGGGCGCAGCCATCTTCCTCTCCTCCCCCGCCGCGACGTATATCACCGGCGCGGTGCTGCCCGTAGATGGCGGCATGGCCGCGATCGGTTAGCTTGACGGCGCGTGGCCCAGGGTGACCTGGATGGTCAGGTGCTTCGTGCCACGAACAATGTGCAACGTGACAATCTGTCCGGGCCGGAGCGCAGAGAGCACTGACGTCACATCCTGAGAGCTGTCGACCTTCGTCTTGTTGATCCCAACGATGATGTCGCCTTGCTTCACGCCCGCCGCCGCAGCGCCGGTACCTGAGATCACACTCATGACGACGGCGCCGGTCGATACGGAGAAGCCGTATTCGGATTGCAGCGAGGGAGTCATTGATTCAATCTCAACGCCGAGGAAGGCGCCGTGGTTCACAACACTCTCGCCCGCCATCAGTGTCGGGAGCAGCGATTGGATGGTGGCTGCGGGGATCGCGAACCCAATGTTCTGTGAGTTCTCGCCATCGGAGAGCGTGCCCGCAACGGCGGTGTTCATGGCGACGACGTCACCGCTCGAATCAAGAAGCGGTCCTCCCGAGTTGCCGGGGTTGATGGCCGCGTCGGTCTGGATCATGTTGGTGAGCGTTTCGGTGGCCGACGTTGAGCCAGCCGTCACGGTCCGCCCGAGCGCGGAGACGATGCCGGACGTCACCGTCGGAGTCCCCGCGGCGAGCCCGAGCGCGTTGCCTATCGCTACCACCGAGTCACCGGCCTCGAGGGCGTTCGAATTGCCGAACGTGACGGTGGGCAAGTTGGTCGCACCGTCGATACGAATCAAAGCAACATCGTCGACGGGGTTGGTGCCCACCAACGTGGCGGAAATCGACTTCGTCGTGCCGCTGCGCGTCACGGTGATCGAGCCGCCATTGACTGCAGCGGCGATGACGTGGTTGTTCGTGATGACCAGTCCATTCTTCGAGATGATCATGCCGGTGCCTTCATCTTCTTCACCGTTACCAGTGACGTCAATGCTGACGGTCGAGGGCAGCACCTTCTGCACGAGCTTTGGGATGTTCATGTTGCCGCCCGATGATCCGGTTCCCGGGGGAGCGCTCACTTGATTGATGGTCACTTCCCCACCGCTCGAGCTCGAGGGTGCGGCGAAGTGTCCCGCGAGTCCGCCGACGAGCGCGGCAACCACGAGCAGCGAGACGCGCGTGGACCATAGCGTGCGAGTTTTGCGCACTGATGAGAGTGGCACCTCATCGACGATCATCGAGCTGGTGGAGTTCGGGTTACGCCCCGTGCTCTCGTGGTCGGGACCCGTTAGTGCACCTGATGCGTCCGGTGTTTCGTCGAATACTGGTCCCGCCACGAAGACGGGTGCGGAGGCTGATGGCTCATCCGATGGCGATGACGGTGCGTGTTCCTCGTGTGACGAGGAGGTGTCCGAATCGTTGTCCATTGGCGAGTGCGGCGACTCGTTCGATGATTCGGGAGTTGACGACGGTGCGTCGACGGGCTCCGGATTCACTTCAGCAGACGGACGGTCTTCGGGCGCGCTGAATGGGAGCTCTGTCACAAAGACATGCTAGGCAAAGCAAAATAAATTTGGACTAAATCCCCTCGAAATGTCTAACGAGCGACGAGCGAGTAGATTGAAACCCTATGTCTCGACGCATTGAGATCGAAATAACCAGTTTGAGCGGTGACCTCGCAACGTGGCGCGCGGCGGGTGCGAAGCTCCCAAAGGGTGTCCTCGCGGCGTCACTCATCCCCGGCGGACCCGTCATCGGCAACGTCTATCGTGCCGACATCGAGCAGTACATGGAGGGCATTGAAGTGCTGTCGGTGACGTCGCCGAAGACCGCTTCACCACTTGACCCTCGCAATGAACGCATTGAGCTCATTCCCGAGACGAAAAAGGGTCCCGACGTCATAGTGACGTACGCGCCGAAGGGTCGCGGTGGACGACGCGACGATCGCCACGAAGGCCGCGACGGCCGCGATGGACCACGTCGAGACTCAAAACGCCCGAGTTCTCGCGGTGATCGCAAGGATGCACCCACCGGCACAGGCGAACGACCTCCTCGCGGCCCCCGTGCGGAGCGCCCGCCCCGTGAAGAGCACGCCGAAGGGGCCGTTCGCGAGCGTCCTGCACGCGCACGTACCGAACGACCGGGAGGCAGGACTGGTCGACCGGAACGCCCTCACGGCCCGCAAACTCCCCCTCTCACCACGACGCACCGGAACGCGTTGCTCGCGACGCTCTCCCCCGAGCAGCTGCCGGTCGCCGAGCAGCTACTGCGCGGCGGAATGCCCGCCGTGCGCGCTGCCGTTGAGTTGCAGAACAAGAACGCCACCGCTCAAGGCCGACCCACCATCGACGCGGCGACGATCGATCGCATTGCAGAAGATCTGCTCAATCGGACCAACCTTGCTATGTGGAAGGATCGCGCGGCAGGCGCGATTGGCGCTGGACGCGAGTTGCGCTTGCGCGACCTTCGCGCTGTGGTGACCTCAGCGAAGACTGTCTCCTTGGATGAAGAAGCGCGAGCACAGCAGAAGGAGCTCCAGACGTCGCTCACAGCGCGCATCGAGCACTTGCGCACCCAGTGGAACGAAAAGCTCGAGGCCGCGATTACGTCGAAGAACGTGAAGGAAGCGCTGAGTCTCGTCGCACGTCCGCCGGACATGTCGACACGCGTCAGTGCCGACGCCGCCACCCGCGTGGTTGCGATGGTCTCTGAGACGCTGAACGCTGATCAAGATCCAAAGCTATGGAATGAGATTGTCGAGCTGACTGCGGACACGTCGATTCGACGCAACGTGAAGCCACTCGGCATTCCGAGCGACGAAACGAGCCACGCAGTGGCCGTGCATAATGCGGGGGCCATTCCCGAACTCGCGAAGCTGCTTGGCATGAAGGTGCCACCGCCACCTCCACCGACACGTATCCCGCGTCGGCCGCCTACGCGCCGCGCATCGTAAGCAGTCTGGCCTTCCAGCCAATCGACTCGTAGAGCGACTTCATTCCCCTATCCCCTGGCAACGCGTACGCGTCGACGGGGGGCGTGGGTCCATCAAGTAACGCGCGCACGAGCGACGTGGCGATCTTCTGCCGGCGAAAGTCATGAGCGACGTAGATTGCTTCCACGAGCGACGCTCGACAGAGCGCGAAGGCTTTGAGCCCCTCGGCATCTTCGTAGGTCCACAGCGCAGCTGACGCGACGACGACACCAAGGAGATCGTGCTCGGGCATGCCGTCGGTCAGCGTCGCGATCAGCGCTCGCCCACCTCGCTTGGCGAGCACGTCGTGGTGCGCTCGGTCCCAGAGTTCATTGAGTTCGGGCGTGATGCCCGCCGCGAGCGAGACGCTCACGCTAGGAAGCTGCGTTCTCAGACACAGTCGCGACAGAGCATGGCCGACTTATTGGCCAATTGGCTGGTCTTTTTGAGGAGCCGGCACGACTTGCAACGGAACTCATCATCCTGCTTGGGCAGAATGGCTTCAGTCGCATCGAGCGTGGGGTCAACCTCGAGAGGGGCCTCATCATCGTCTTCGGGCACCGAGGTACGCAGAATCGTCTCGGCAAGGACCTCGTCGAGCGCCAGCTCGACGTCGGCGTCATCCACCACGTCATCGTCATCTTCGGTGACCACGACAACCGCCGGAACCACCTCTTCGTCTCCCGCCGCGTCGTCCGCGACCAGGACTTCGACGTCTTCTGCCTCTTCATCGTCGACCGCATCGTCGACGACGTCCTCGAGGTCATCCTCGGTCACAATCTCCTCGTCGAATCCCTCCGCGAGCTCTTCTTCGTCAAAGACTTCGTCATTCTCAACATCACTTGCCATAAGTTCCTCTTCTGTAGCGCAGGCATTGTAAGGCTTTTTTGGTAACTCGTGCGCCCTTTCCACGTAAAGAGTGGATAAATCTGGGACTTCTTAGCGCCGAAGGCGGTTTCGCTCGGCTGTGCGCTCGGCTTCGAGGCGTTCTAGGTCGGTTTCTGAGAAATCCACGAAGGTCATTGCGTCGGCAATACTCTCGTGGCCAGCCTCTTCACGGACGAGCCGGGCCATCTCTTGTGCCACGCGGCGATAGCTTGGATGCCCCTGAGGTCCCGAGCGCAGCTCGATGAGGTGCATCGCTTCGCGGGCGTTCATCTGCATGACGTAGCGAATCCGGAACGCGAGCGCCACGCAGTATTGAGCCTGTTCGGGGAACTCCGCCCGCACGTCGTAGAAGAGCTCAGCGGAGCGGCGCAGCGACTCCTCGTAGCGCTCGCCGAGTCCGGCCTCCGCGACCACCTCAGGAATGTCGAAACCGAGATCCACCGTGAGCGGCTGCCATTCGACGGTGAGCATGCGGTGGCGCTGCAGATCGCGGAAAGCGCCGTAGTCGCTCACCACCTCGAAACGGTACTCCGTGCTCTCGAACGCGCGTCCTGGCCGGTGTCGACGATTGCCCCGCGCGCCGACGTAGGTCTGAAGGACCGCGCGGCGATCGTCGGCGCTCATGTCGTGCACGCGTCGCTGCGCGTCGTCGTGCGAGCTCGTCGAGTTGGCAAAGACGATCGCTTCGAGCACGCGGGTTTCGCCCTCGGGGTCGTAGCCGACGAGTCGCACCGCCGCCTCGCTCTCGGCGTCACCGTCGTCGTTGATCTCCATCGATTCGAGCAAGGAACGTGTAGCGCTTCGCGTGTCAGCGAGATACTTCGTCCACGCGCCACCGCGGTCGGGCACGTCCAGGCGCTTCAGAAACGACGGGATGACCTTGACCAACTCGTCATACATCATCTGGGCGTACTCGCGAACTTCGGGCAGCGCGTGGGAGCGCATGCGCAGGAGCAACGACTCGTACGCCTGTCCAGAGGCGTAGATGCCGAGGTTCGACAGCGCGCTCGCCGGCAGGAGGCCGCGCAGTCCGTCGAGGGCCTTGGCGCGCACCGCCTGGCGATAGACGAAGTCCGTGTCCTCGGGCGTCTTCGGATACTTCACGCCGAGCCAGTCCGTCAGGATGGGCAAGAGCTCACGGTAGGTGTCGAACATCCGGTCCATCTCACCGATGTAACGAGCACCGAAGCGCGAGTCGAGAAGATCGCTGTCGCGATAGAAGCGATACAGCCCGTTGCTCAAGCGGCGGTCGTAGCCGAGGTAGCGCGTTGACTGCTCGAGGTAGCTCATGAGCCGACCGCGTTCGAGCACCTTGGTGAGGAGGTTGCTCGCCTGCTCACACGCAAGGTGCACGCCGCCGAGCTGGGCCACCGAGTCATCGCCGTATTCGAAGAAGATCCGCTGGTACAGCTCATCGGCTCGATCGAGGCCCAGCGTCGCGTCCACTGTCACGTCGCCCGCGAGCTCGAGGTCGCCCACGAACTCATCGAGGAACAGACGCCGAAGGCTCTTCGAGGAGCGCGAATAGCGCGCGAACAGCGCCCCCTTCACCACCTCGGGCAGATTGACCAGCGCGAAGACCGGACCTTCAAGATTGGTGAAGTAGCGGCGCAGAACCGCAACCTCCGCGTCGGAGAACTCTTCGGCAACGTAGGGGTGCATGGAGTTACGAGACTAGAGGCGAAATTACGCCTGAGGGTGGACGGTTGACGCCCCCGCAACGACGCTGCGGAGTACCGCATCACGGGCTTCTAGGGCCGCATCAGCGACATCGGTGAGGTGACGCATACGTCCCAGCTGCTCACAAAGATCGGCCACTTGCTTGGCGTTTCGTACAAAATCACCCGGCGAGGTCTGGCCAATTTCGGCGTCCGCGAGGTCGAGCACTGTACTGAGCGACGCCCCCCTCGCCCAGGCTGCGATGATGGTGGCGAAGTGGCCATCAGGCTCTTTGAAGTGCGGCACCCGATAGCGCTCTTCGACCTCGCGAACCGCGGCGGCGATCCCGTTGATTTCGCGCAGGCGCTCGGTGATGCTCACACGCCGCTCCTGACCGAGTCGGTCGTGGTGGACCTTCTTTTTCTTAGTCGAGACATGCTTAGCCGCGTTCACCGCACGTGTGGAGCGCTTTGACTCATAGACAAAGCAAGAGAGCAGGCCGGCCAGCGACGCAGGGTCCAGGCCTTCGAACACGCCCGCGCTGATTGATTCGGCGATCAAGAGATCGCACTCGTGGTAGATCGAACGAAGCAACTGACCCTGTTGGTTGAGGCGCCAGCCGTCGGCGTACCCGAGCTCTTCGAGCACGTGATGACGCGCGATCATCTGGTCAGTGAGTGGTCGACGAGTACCCGCCGGTCGACGATCGTTTTCGAACTGAGCGAAGGAGCGTCGAACGACATCGAGCGCGGTCTCGTAGTCGAAGTGGTTGATGAGATTGGCCGTGAAGTTGTAGGTCGGTCGAAAGGAGGAGTGCAGATCTGACGGCGGGGCTAGTGCCACGCGGCCCACGTCCTGCAGGGAGAGATCGCTCGCGAAACAGACGATGGCGTGACCTTCGTCGTCGAGACCGCGGCGACCTGCACGTCCAGTCATCTGGGCGTACTCAGCGCTGGTGAGGAACTGTCGACCCGCGTCGGAGTATTTAGTGAAGCGCTCGAGGGCGACAGAGCGAGCGGGCATGTTCACGCCGAGCGCGAGGGTCTCGGTCGCGAAGACGACCGCCAGCAGGTTGCGCTCGAAGCACGTCTCGACGATCTCTCGAAACGCAGGGACCATGCCGGCGTGGTGCATCGTGATGCCCCGCCGCAGGGCGTCAACGAAATCGGCATACTCGAGCGCCCGCAGATCGTCCTCGGAGAAGTCGACGAGCCGCGCTTCGGCGATGTCCTCAATCTCGCGGCGCTCCTCGGGCTTGGTAAAGAGCAGTCCGTCGCGGCGCAGCTGGTGCACCGCGTCATCACACGCCGCGCGCGAGAAGATGAAGACGATGACGGGCAGCAGGTCTTCGCGTTCGAGCGCCTGCATGAGCTCAGAACGCCGGGGCGCTCGAAACGGCGGCGGGGGTGCGCTGGACTTGGATCCCTGCCAGCGTGCGCCGGGTCGAAACCGCCGCGAGGACTTCATCAGATTGTCGATGCGCTTGGCTTCGTTGGAGAGGCGCTCGCCATCGAGGAGATCGTGGATCTCGGCGTAGGGCTCGCCGCGCTTCATGGCGGCCACGTGGTTGTGGAGCTGGATGGGTCGGGTTTTCTCGACGATGACCGTCGTTGGTCCGCGCACCTCGTTCAACCACTCCCCCAGGAAGGTGGCGTTGCCAATAGTTGCCGACAGCGCGACGAAGCGCACGGCCGTCGGAGTCAGAATCAGCACTTCCTCCCAGACGCCGCCGCGGAATGGATCCTGAAGAAAGTGGACCTCGTCCAGGACGACCAGGCCGAGTGTCGAGAGCTGATCGGATTCGGTGAGGAGCATGTTGCGCAATACCTCGGTCGTCATCACGACGACCGGCGCGGTGCGATTGATCGACGTGTCGCCGGTCAAGAGCCCGACGCGCGACGAACCGTAGAGATCGCAGAGCTCGTGGTACTTCTGGTTGGAGAGCGCCTTCAGCGGTGTCGTATAAAACGTCCGCTGTTCGCGTTCGAGCTCGCGACCGATCGCGTAGTTGGCGACGAGCGTCTTGCCCGCACCGGTTGGCGCGCTCACGAGTACGTTGACCCGTTTGTCGAGCGCTTCAATAGCGTCGAGCTGGAACCGGTCGAGCCCAAACCCCAGCCCTTCGATGAACTGGCGGCGGTAATCGAGAATGCTCACTTATGCAGCAACTTACCCACTCCGATGGCGAGGAAGTAAAACGCCACCAGCGGTCCGGCGAGAGCCAGCATCGACAAGGGGTCACTGCTCGGGGTGAAGATCGCGGAAAGAACCGTGATGATGATGGTCGCGTACCGCCAGCTGTGGAGCAATCGCGCAGGCGTCACCACTCCAATGAGTTCGAGGGCCACCAGGACGACGGGAAAGAGAAATGCAATCCCAAAGATGAAGAGCATCAGCAAGAACAGCGTCAAATACTGGTTGGGGTTGTATTCCGTGAGCAGCGTGCGGCCGCCGATCGCTTCGAGCCAGCCAATGGCCTGGGCGAAGCTGAAGTACGCAAGCGCCATGCCAGCGGTGAAGAAGATGACCGACGCCGCGACGAAGGGAATGGCGTAACGGCGCTCACTCGCCTTGAGCCCGGGCGTGATGAAGCGCCAGGCCTGCCACAAGATGATCGGCGAGGAGAGCACGATGCCCGAGAAGAAGGCGATCTTGACGCGAAGGTTGAGCCCGTCGAGCGGATTGGTGACAAGAAACCTGCAGTGGGTGGGGCTCGCGTTGCAGTACGGATTCTGGAGGATCTTGAGCAGGTGAGTGTAAAAGATGAAGCCGAGCACGGCGATGACAAACACGCAGATCAGCGTGACCATGGAACGCTTGCGCAGTTCGGTCAGGTGCTCGGCCAGCGTCATACCGCTCTCGGCGCGACGGATTCGGGGCATGGCTGTTTAGTTGAGTGACGGATCAGGCGGCGACGCGGCGTCGGCGCGGGTGGGCGGCGGCGTCGGCAATCGCGGCGGGGGCGGGATCAGGGGAACCTCTTCGGGCGCCTCCGTGGTTGCCTCGGGGGTCAGGGTCGAATTGGCGGCCTCCTTCGCGTCGACGCGGTCAGCCAGCTGGTTGAGCAGCGACACAGGGCTGCGAGCAATGCGGGCGATCTCTGATGCGCTCGGCAGGTCAGGAATGGCCTCACGGACTTCCGCCTCCATTTTTTCTTGCAGTCGCTTCAGCGCGCGCCACCCTGCGCCGAGCCGATGAGCGACCTCGGGCAGCTTGTCTGGACCGAGGAGCAGCATGATGACGGCAGCCACCACCAAGAGTTTCAGTGGGCTCAAACTGATCACGAGCCTATTGTAGGGCCGGAAACGTCAGGAACTTAGAGGGTGGCCCCCCGCGTATGGATGCCAGAAATTCAAAAATCCTCGGTTTTGGATCAACCGTGGCGTTCGAGGGACGCGAGCAGCTTTTGGAATCGCTCATCCGTGCTCTTAAAGGGGTCCTTCAGGAGCACCGTTCGCTGCATCTCGTCGTTCAACTTCAGGTGCACCCAGTCGACGGTGTAGTCGCGGCGCCACTGCTTGGCGGCTTGGATGAAGGTGCCGCGCATGTGTGCGCGCGTCGTCGGGGGTGGTTTCACAGTCGCGCGTTCGATCTCCTCGTCGCTCACCATGCGCTGGAAGTGGCCGCGCGACGAGCGACGGTAGTAGAGGCCGCGGTCCAAATTGGTGTCGTGATAGAGCAGGTCGATGAGCGCGATCTTGGGATCGCTCAGGTCAATGCCACTGCGCTCGCGCTCGCGGTTGATGATCTGGAGCTTGGCGATCCAGTCGACCCGATCCGCGAGGCCCATCGGATCGGTGCGGTACTGCTCGATCACCTCTCGCCAGAGCTTGACCGCGTGGACTTGGTCCTCGGGGAGATCACGAACCTGTACGAAGCGCTCGGCGCGCTCACAGAGGTCCTCTTGGATTTCGAGCGCGGTGAGGTCGCGGCCGTTCATGAGCTTGACGGGCTCTTTGCTCCACAAGTCGTACGAGATGTCGCGCAGTGCGTTGATGGGTGACGCCATGGCGTAGTCACGCAGCTGGACAATGTCGTCTTCAATCATGGCGAGCACCACTGAGGCGGTCCCGATCTTCAGGTACGTCGCAAACTCGCTCATGTTGGAGTCGCCCACGATCACGTGGAGGCGGCGATACTTCTCAGGATCCGCGTGCGGTTCGTCGCGAGTGTTGATGATCGGACGACTGCGGGTCGTCGCCGAGGAGATCGCTTCCCAGATGTGTTCCGCGCGCTGGCTCATCGAATAGGCGGTGCCCTTGGCATTGGTGACGACCTTGCCGGCGCCCGTGAAGATCTGGCGACTGATGAGGAAGGGAATGAACACGTTCTCGAGTCGGCTCAAGTCCTCAATGCGCTCGATGCAGTAGTTCTCGTGGCAGCCGTACGAGTTACCGGTCGAGTCGGTGTTGTTCTTGAAGAGGAAAATATCTCCGCGGATTCCTTCGTCACTCAGCTGCGACTGCGCGTAGCCCACAAGCTCGCGCAGGATGGACTCGCCGGCTTTGTCCTGTGCAACCAGATCGCTCAGAGAATCGCACTCGGCGGTTGCGTATTCGGGGTGACTGCCAACGTCGAGATAGAGACGGCTGCCGTTTTCGAGGAACACGTTCGAAGAACGGCCCCACGCCACCACTTTTCGAAAAAGGAATCGGGAGACTTCATCGGGACTCAAACGACGCTGGCCGCGCAACGAGAACGTAATCCCGTATTCGGTTTCGACGCCGTAGATCCTGCGCAGCATGGTGACCCAAGCCTTAGCTCAGGAGCTCGCTAACTTGTTCGTCGCTCAGACGCTGAAACGTCCGGCGCTTGCCGCGGTCTTCCAAGATGCAGACTTCAAGATCACTGGCGACAAAGACACGATCCGGTCCGGCCAGTGCGCTCGCTGCATCGCGCAACGTGGTCTGCAGCGACTGCGGTGAGCTCTCGGCGAGGGCGAAGCGATCCTTGATCGTGTCGGCGTCGCCACCCAGAACGGCAAAATACGGCTCGTCGGAGATGGTTCCTTCGTAGGCCACGCGGTATAGCTTGGTGGGTCGCAGCTTGTTGCCGAGCTGGGCGACGAGGATCTCCACCTCGAGGGGCTTTTGACCCTCGGTGAACATGTCACCCAAGTGCTGCGCGTAGTAGTTGGCGAGCGCTCGCGCGTCCACGTCGTCGCGTGAGTAGGTAAAGCCCGTCGAGTCAGCCCAGCGGATGCCCGCCTCGCGCAGACGGTCGAACTCGTTGTACTTGCCGACCCCGGCGAAGGCGATGCGGTCGTAAACCTCGGAGATCTTGTTGAGCGACGCCGAGGGGTTCTCTGCGACCATCAAGACGCCCGGGTCGTAGATGGCGGCGACGATGGAGCGGCCGCGCGCGATGCCCTTTTGGGCGAACTCTGCACGGTCCTTGATGAGCTGTTCGGGCGAGACGTAGAAGTAGTTGGTCATCGGAGCGAACCTCCGGCGACACCGCGAGACTGGGTCCTGCGCTCATTGATCGCGCGGAACCGTTCTCCGATGTCGTCATTGTCAAGCTCTTGGAAGCCATCCGCACTGACCACGACCATCATCGGGTAGATCTCTCGCACGAAGTCCGGTCCCCCGGTGCTCGGGTCGTTGTCGCCGGCCTCGTAGAGCGCGAGCGCGCCCAGCTGCAGTGCGCCCTCGCGATCAAGGTCCTCTCGATAGCCGAGTCGCAACGCGCCGTCGGCGAAGGGCGAGCCCGAGCCGATGGTGGCGAAGTCGAAACGCTCGTAGCAGCCGCCCGCGCCGTCGTATTCGAAGATCCGACCCCGGAGATTGCTGCGGTCCCATCCCGCCAGCAAGGGCAAGACGCCGAGCGGCGTGGTCAGATTGTTGCGCTGGATGATAGGAGAAAGGTAGTTCGCCTTTCCCTCCAGGCTGAGAGAGGAATCGGTCATCTTCTCGTAGTGCTCGAAGGACAGCTGGGCGATCTTCAGCAGCTCAATCCCCCGGGCTGCACTCCCGGAGATTGCGAGTGCGGTGTAGTGGTCAGCCGGTTCGATCTTTCGGACATCGCGACTGGCGATGTAGTTTCCCGTTGCCTGGCGGTCCCCGACCATCACGACACCCTCGTCGTAACGAACGGCGATGACCGTGGTGGCGTGGGGATTGTCGCTCACGTCACTCGTCGCACGATTGATCCCCGCGAGGTCGGCGTAGTGCCAGAACGAGGGACCAGGGTCGCCGTGAGCGCTGAACAGCGGAAGACCCACGTGGCTACTCTCCGCCCTTTTGGACGTAGTTGCGCACGAACTCTTCGGCGTTCTCTTCGAGCACCTCGTCGATCTCGTCGAGCAAGTCGTCCAGATCGGCCTTCAGCTGGTCGCCCTTCGTGGCGTCAACGGAGACATCTTCGGACGTCTCCGCCGTTCGCTCAGTCCGTTGTTTTTGTATACGTTCGCGTTCACTCATACTTCAGTTCTACCTGTCTAACGCGGCCAGAAGTTCACTTGCCGTCGCACTTGTTTCTAGCAACTCTGCGGTCAGTGCATGTGTACCCCTCAACGGGTCAAGCATGGGGACTCGCTGCAACGGTCCGTCTCCGACATCAAAGACGACCGAATCCCAATTCGCGGCGACGATCTCGTTGGGATAACGAGCGACACATTGTCCGCGAAAATAGGCACGAGTGCTGGGCGGTGGATTGTGAACGGCTTCACGAACAGCGCCCTCATCGAACAGTTTCCGAAGTCCCACGCGTTGAGCGAGCGAGTGTGAACTGCGAAGATCGTGATATTGCAGGTCGATCGCGCGCAGTTTCGCGTCGCGTTCGCCCAGTCCGTGACGTTCCTTAAAACCGTTCACAACCCGCAATTTGGCCACCCAATCGACGCGGTCGGCGACCGCATCGGGATTATCGCGAACGCCGTCGAGCATCTCGCGCCACTGATCGAGAATGAGACGCACTTCGTCGGCGTCGCCAACGGCAGTTGCTCCCGTTCGTTCGACGTAGCGACTGGCGAGCTCCCAGAGCTCGTCTTGATAGTCCCAGGCGCTGCGCGACTGGTCGTCGTCACAAGGTACCGACTCTTTCAGCGTGAGGTCGAGTGCGTATGCCCTCACCGCATGCACCGGTGAGCGCGGCATCGCGGGAAACGATTCGGGACCGTGCTCTTCGAGTGCCGCGAGCAGCAACGCCGTCGAACCAAGCTTCACGAACGTCGCCACTTGGCTCATGTTGGCGTCGCCGATGATCACGTGCAGTCGACGGAAGCGTTCCGCGTCGCTATGCGGCTCGTCACGGGTGTTGATGATGGGTCGCTTGAGCGTTGTCTCGAGACCGACGATCTCTTCAAAGAACTCCGCACGTTGCGACAGTTGAAACGCCGGATTGCTTTCGAGCGCGGGTTCGGTCTCGGCGCCGACCTTTCCCGCGCCCACCACAATCTGACGCGAGACGAAGTGGGGCACCATTGCTCGGATGAGGTGGGCAAATTCCAGTTCACGCTGCACGAGATAGTTCTCGTGCGTGCCGTACGAGTTGCCCTTGCCGTCCGAATTGTTCTTGTAGAGCGTGATGGCCTGGCTCGGATCGAGCGTCTCGTTGGCAATCTCGAGCGCGCGGCGCATGATCTCTTCGCCCGCGACGTCATAGAGCGTCGCCTCGCGGGGCGTACGACACTCGGGCGAGGAGTACTCGGGGTGCGCGTGGTCAACGTAAAGCCGCGCGCCATTGGTGAGCACGGTGTTGGCCAGGTGTGTTTCGACAATGGGCGCGAACGAGGTCAGATCGACTCGTCCGCGCGCGTCGAGGTCCGGCGTTTCACCCTCGAAGTCCCAGTTGATCCGCGTGCGACCTTGCTGGGCGTACGCGTTGACGATGATGCTTGAAGAGGTGATCGGATCGAAGTCCGGTCCTCCGGCAATTCCGTACTCCGTCTCGATGCCGAGAACCTTCGCAATCGCCATGGAGCTAGAGGTACTGTCCCGTGCCCACGTGCTGGATCGAGCGACCGCCCTTGACGTCGTCTTCTTCGCGGTTGACCAACGTGCGAATGAAGATGATGCGCTCGCCCTTCTTGCCCGAGATACGTGCCCAGTCATCGGGGTTGGTGGTGTTTGGCAGATCCTCATTCTCGCGGAATTCTTGTCGGATCGATTCGACCAAGTCATTGCCTTTAAGGCCCCGGCCCTGCCCTGCGATCTCGCGCTTGACGGCGATCTTCTTGGCGCGACGAACGATGTTCTCGATCATGGCGCCCGAGGCGAAGTCCTTGAAGTAGAGGACTTCCTTGTCCCCACCTTGATACGTGACCTCGAGAAAGCGGTTCTCGTCATCAATGCGGTACATGTGCGTGACGGTCTCTTCGATGATCGCCTGAATAGCCTTGGAGCGGTCTCCCCCGCCGAGCTCATTCACGGTCGAAGGGTCGAGCGGCAGATCCACGTGAAGGTAACGCTGGAATATCTGAGCCGCCGCCTCGGCGTCGGGCCGCTCAATCTTGATTTTGACGTCGAGACGGCCGGGGCGCAGAATGGCCGGGTCGATCAGGTCCTCGCGGTTGGTCGCCCCGATGACGATGACGTCGCGCAGCGACTCGACGCCGTCGATCTCGGCGAGGAGCTGGGGCACGATGGTTGACTCCATGTCCGAGCTGATGCCGGTGCCGCGGGTGCGAAAGAGTGAATCCATCTCATCGAAGAAGACAATCACCGGCACGCCCTCTTCGGCTTTCTCGCGAGCTCGCTGAAAGACGACGCGTATCTGACGTTCGGTCTCTCCGACATATTTGTTGAGGAGCTCTGGTCCTTTGATGTTGAGGAAGTACGAACGCACATTGCGGTTCCCCGTGAGCTCACCGACCTTCTGGGAGAGCGAATTCGCCACGGCTTTCGCGATGAGCGTCTTGCCGCACCCGGGAGGCCCATAGAGCAAGATGCCCTTGGGCGCCGGGAGATCATATTCATGGAAGAGCGCGCGGTGGAGATACGGCAGCTCGACGGCGTCGGTGATCGCTTCGATCTGCGCGTCGAGACCGCCGACGTCGGCGTAGCTGATGTCCGGCACCTCTTCGAGGATCAGCTCTTCGGCTTCTTGGCGAATGAGTTTTTCGGTGAGGAGGTTGGATCGAAGATCGAGCAAAAGTGCGTCGCCGCTTCGCAGCTTGACCGATCGAAGGGCTTCAGCCAGCTCAACGACACGCTCCTCGTCGGCCCGTCCGTAGACGAGAACTCGCCGCTCGTCGAGCACCTCTTTGACGGTCACGACCTCACCTTGGCCGTCGGAGTCGCGCACGCCAATGACGGTGAAGGACTCGTTGAGGACGACTTCGTCGCCACGGGCGATCTGGGCGGGATCGAGGCCCGGGTGTAGCGCCACGCGCATCTTTCGACCCGACGCGAAGATATCGACGGATCCATCATCATTAAATCCGGTAAAAGTCCCATAGACCGCGGGGGGTTGGGTCAGCTTTTCAACCTCGTCCCGCAGGGCCGCGATCTGATCGCGCGTCTGTTGGATGGTGATCGTCAGCTTCTCGTTGTTCGAGCGGCTTTGGGCGAGTTGTCCTCTCGCCTCAAGCAACTTCTCTTCAAGAATCTCGATGCGACGGTTCGCTTGATCGACTTCGCTCAGCGCGTAGTCGGGAGTTTGACCAATGGAGAAGAGATCGTCGCGATCTCCTCGCCCAGTGTCGTCAAATCCTGAAGAACGGTCCATATTCCCACCCTAGGTGAGCCTGGCGCGTTTCGTGAGGTCACTGATTCTCCGCGTACATTGGCGCGTGCGTACGATATCTCCCACTAGAGTGACATCACGTATTTTGCCATGGAGGACAAGTAAATGAAGGTTTGGATTGACCAAGACCTCTGCACCGGGGATGGACTCTGCGAAGAGATTTGCCCGTCGGTCTTTACCTTGCTCGATGACGGCCTGGCCTACGTAAAGCAAGGCGCCGATGTGAAGAGCAGCCCTGGCGGTGCCGACGGTGTTGCCGTGGTGCCCTCGGAGTTCGAAGACGCTGTCGTGGAGGCCGCTGAAGAGTGCCCCGGCGAATGCATCTTCATCGAGCGCGACTAACTCGCTTCCTGTCGCCCCGCTAGGCGGCGCGCTGAGGTCAAAAAGCCCGTGTGGGCCACCATCCGATGATCCGGTCGCACGGACCTGCCATCGATGTGCCACGTGCGCCGCAGGATCTCGACGGTCTCCTCAAGCCCAAACGAGTGTTGGTGCAGGGACTCGCGCAGCAGCTGCGTCTGATTGATCGTCGGCAAGTACGACAGGAAGATCCCACCTGAACGCAGCGCGCCTTCTGCATGCTTGACCACGTCCCAGGGTTCTGGCATGTCGAGGATGATGCGATCCAGGTCGACTTCGTCGATGCCTTCGGTGACGTCGCGGATCTGTACGTTGTAGTCGACGTTCTCTCCCAAGAAGTCGTGCACGTTTTTGATGGCGTGCTGGGCGAAGTCTTCACGAATCTCGTAGGCCGTGATCGAGGCCCCTGCCCGCAGCAGCGTC
This sequence comes from Acidimicrobiales bacterium, assembly GCA_035552255.1. Lineage (GTDB taxonomy): Bacteria > Actinomycetota > Acidimicrobiia > Acidimicrobiales > RAAP-2 > RAAP-2. The sequence continues at coordinate 26,666 of DASZLS010000087.1, forward strand.
ATGGAAAGGGCGCCCGAGCCGACGCCGGCCTCGAGCACGCGCATACCGGGCCCAATGTCCGCCTGCATCAAGATCGCGCCCAGGTCCTTCGGGTAGATGACCTGGGCTCCGCGAGGCATCTTCAAAATGACGTCAGAGAGCGTCGGGCGCAGGACCAAAAACGAGCGCTCGGAGTTCGAGGTGACAAGCGAGCCTTCAAGATGGCCGATCACGTCGTCGTGCTGGACGATCCCCGCGTGCGTGTGAAATGCGGAGCCGGGTTTCAGCGTGATGAGGTAGTGGCGATCTTTCGCGTCAATGAGCATGACGCGTTCACCAGCTTCGAGGGTGGCTCCGTTCACGCGCGCTAGCGCCTCGCGCGCTTGGCCGAGCGCGAGTCGATGAAGCGAAACACGGAGATGGCAAGACCTATTGCTAACCAGAAGGGTGAGCGCCGCGCCCACGCGCGGCCCAGCGAACCCATGGTGGCCAAACGAAACAGGCGACGCAACATCTAGGCCTTCTTTTGCTTATGGCGGCGTCGTCCGCGGATGCGTCCCCAGACGTAGCCCGTGAGGACTCCCCCGAAGCCGATCGCGGCGACGCCGGGCTTGGAGGACGTGATCGACTTTCCGATGTTGTTTGACTCAGGTAGCAGCGAACGCAACGAGGCCTCGAGCTCCCTACGGGTGCCGGACATCTCGCTCACTTGGTCGCTCCAAGTCGGCGCTTGGCCGTACCGCTCACAATTCGCCACGCAGCGAGCCCGATGACGGCCAGCGCGAGCATCGCGACGATCACGTACGGCAGCCACGACAGGGAGCCGTCGAGCACGGGAAACTGCCACTGGAGATAGCGAAGCGCACCGACGAGCAACACGACCGCCCCGAAGCCGACGAAGAGGCTGCCGAGCGTGCCCCACATGACGAAGCGACCCAGATCCTTGAGCGGCTTGACCGTTTCTTCCTTGATGTAGCGGATCACGAGATCTTTGATCTCGTCGAAGTCGCGGTGTAGTGAGGCTCCCCACAGGAACTTGCGCCACGACAGGTTCTTCATGGCCCTAGCCTACTCAGCCCTATCTTTGACCAGGTAGGTAGAACTGGCGGTGGCGACCAGCTGCCCTACCGCATTGGTGACCTTCGCTTCGAGAAACGAGATCACCCGCCCGGGCTTTAGGACGGTGGCGATGCACGTGAGCGTGTCGCCCGCCTTCACCGCGCGAAGGAACGAAACCTTCATCTCGGTATTCGCCACACTCACTCGACGATCGCCCACCACAGTGACCGCGGATGCGCCCATCGCCGAATCGAGCATCGCGGCGAGGAAGCCGCCCTGCAACACGCCCGCGGGATTCAAGAACCGTTCGTCGACTCGCGCTTGCCACACCGTTCGACCGGGTTCCGACTTGTCGATGCAGACGAGTCCAAGCGTCAAGTCACAGTTCGGGGGGATCTGCAGAGGCACGACGTGAGGATACCGCCAGACGCTCGAAGGAGAGGGCGCATTCGGTACTGTCTAGGGCATGACCGACTCCCTCTACCCCGGCGCCAGCGAACTTGAAGGGCGAGCCATTCGTCAAGTAGTGACGCTCGCAATGGATGCACCCGCCAAAGCGAAATCCGGCCACAGTGGCACGGCGATGGCGCTCGCGCCGCTTGGCGTCATGCTCTGGAATCGGATCATGCGACACGATCCGACCGATCCCGACTGGAGCGACCGCGACCGGTTCATTTTGAGTTGCGGTCACGCCTGCATTTTGCAGTACTCACTGGCGCACGTCTTCGGCTACGACCTCACGATTGAGGATATCGAGCAGTTCCGCCAAGCTCACTCGAAGACCCCCGGACACCCGGAGAAGGGACACGCGCCCACGGTCGAAGTCACGACCGGTCCTCTCGGACAAGGCACGGCGGACGGCGTGGGGATGGCGCTGGCAGAGCGCATTCTGCGTCACGACTACGGCGAGGATCTCGTCAATCACCGAACCTGGGTGTTCGCGAGCGACGGGTGCATCGAAGAGGGCATTAGTCATGAGGCCATGTCGCTCGCCGGATCTCTCGGACTCGATCGGCTCACAATCTTCTATGACGACAACCACATCACCATCGACGGGAATACGGAGCTAGCGCTCAACGATGATCCCGGAGAGCGATTTCGCGCTTACGGGTGGCACGTCGTTGACGTCGGCGATCGCGCCAACGAACTCGACGTACTGGAAGAAGCGGTTCGCTCGGCCATTGCAGAGACGACCCGTCCGACCGCCATCATTGTTCGCTCGCACATCGGGTTTCCTTCGGTGGAGATGATGGACAGAAAAGAGGCTCACGGCACTCCCTTCCCGCCAGAAGCGATCTCTGCCGTGAAGCAGCTCCTTGGGGTACCCGACGAGCCCTTTGCCGTCGACAACGAACTGCCCCGCGACGTACTGGCCTCCCTCGGCAAGAACCGCGACGAACGGGTCGGATGGGAGTCGCGAATTACCGCCAGCGGCGCGACTGGCGTCAAGCTCCTCGAGCAGCTGGACACCAATGGTGTGGCCACGATCACTACCAAAGCCGAACTGTTTGAGGCCGGATCTATGGTCGCCACGCGCAAGGGCATGCAGCGCGCCATGGACGCGTACTGGCCCCAGACGCCCGGTCTCACCGCGGGATCGGCGGATTTGACGGAGAACACCGGGGTGCTCTTAAAGGGCGCGGACGTCCAGAACCGCGACAATCCGGGCGGACGCCAGATCCACTACGGCATCCGTGAGCACGCGATGAGCGCGTCGCTCGTTGGCGAGTACCACCACGGTGGGCTTCGGCCCATCGGGTCCACGTTCTTCGTTTTCAACGACTACGCGCGCCCAGCGGTACGACTGGCCGCGATCAGCAACGCGGGCGTCCTCTTTGTGTACACACATGACTCGGTGGGTGTGGGCGAAGACGGTCCGACCCACGAGCCGGTCGAGCAGCTGATGGCGCTGCGCGCGATGCCGCACTTGCACGTCGTGCGCCCGAGCGATGCGAATGAGACGGTCGATCTCGTCGAGCAGTATCTCACCACGAAGCAACCCGCGCCGACGACACTCATCTTGTCGCGCCAGGACGTGCAGACCTTCGACCCCGATGCGGCAGCCGCGAGTGCGAAGGGTGCGCGCAAAGGTGGCTACGTCGTGAGAGAGAACGACGAGGCCGTCTTCAGCTTGGTCGCGACAGGTGCAGAAGTCGCCGTGTGCTTACGGGCCTCCGAGCAGCTCGCCGACAAGGGCATCGCGACCCGCGTCGTTGCGCTCCCCTGCTGGCGCTGCTTCGACGAGCAGCCAGCCGACTACCGCAAGGACGTGCTGCGTCGCTCGATTCCCTCGGTCTCCCTCGAAGCCGGCGCCACGCTCGGCTGGGCGAACTACGTGGACGATTCGATCGGCATCAACACCTTCGGGATGTCGGCGCCGAGCAAGGTCGTACTCGAGGAGTACAACATGATTCCCGCCGCCGTGGTCGCCCACGTCGAGCACGTTCTAAGTGAGAAGAAATGACCGCACTGACTGACCTCTACGACAACTACGGCCAGAGCCCGTGGATCGACAACTTGCGCCGCGACTGGTTGAGCGACGGCACGCTCGCCAAGTACCTCGCCAACGGTGTGCGTGGCATGACGTCGAATCCCTCCATCTTCGCCAAGACCATCGGTGGCTCCGCGGCGTATGACGACGACATCGCGAACTCCAAAGAGACGGACCCCGAGAAGGTTTTCGAATCGTTGGCTGTAGCTGACGTGCAGAACGCGTGTGACCTGCTCGCCGTTGTCCACGAGAGCTCGAAGCGCGAGTTCGCGAGCGGCACCCGCCGCTACCTCGACGGTTTCGTCTCGCTGGAAGTATCGCCTCGCCTCGCCCACGACACCGAGGGCACTGTTGCGGCGGCGAAGCGACTGTTCGCAGAAGTCAGTCGACCGAACGTGATGATCAAGATTCCGGCCACCAAGGCGGGGTTGCCTGCGATCACGGCCGTCCTCGGAGCCGGCATCAACGTCAACGTCACGCTGATCTTCTCCGTGGAGCGATACAACGAAGTGATCTCGGCCTGGCGTCAAGGCATCAGCGAGGCGCACGCCGCGGGACTGGACATCACCAACATCGCCAGTGTGGCCTCCTTCTTCGTCTCGCGCGTCGACGTCGCAGTCGACGCGCTGTTGCCCGAGGGCGACGCGCGACGCGGCAGGACCGCGAACGCGCAGGCAGCAGCGGCATACCAGCTGTACCGCACACGCGCGGCGTCAGACGAGGTCACGAACCTGCTCTCACTCGGAGCGCAGGTTCAGCGCCCGCTGTGGGCATCTACGTCGACCAAGAATCCGTCGTACGACAAATTGCTCTACGTCGATCGCCTCGTTGCCGATGAGACGGTGAACACCATGCCTGACGCCACGTTGGCTGACGCGCTGGAACACCTCAACCCCGCGACGTCGTATCTACTCACAAAGGAGAGCTGTCACCAGACGGCTGACGAGCTCAATCACCTCGAGCCGGACGTGACGCTCGCAAAGGTGAGCGAACAGCTCGAAGAAGAAGGTGTGGCGTCGTTCGCCAAGTCCTACGACGAGTTGCTGGCGACGGTTTCATCAAAGATGCACTCGGTTAAGTAGCGCAACACGAGCTCTCTCAAGTGCGGCGGCGCTCTGGCAGGGAGCGGGCCTCCTAGTATCTGACCATGACGACACTGTGGGGCTCGAAGACGAGAAGTGACCTTCTAGAGGCTTCGGCGGCGTCGATCGCCGGCGAAGCGTTCGCGCGTGCTCGAGCAGCCCACGGTTACGTCGTCACGTACTCCCCTAAAGTCTTCATCCCGCTCACCAAGCTCTGTCGCGATCGCTGTGGCTACTGCACCTTCGCCCAAGCGCCCGCGCACGTCGATTCGCCGTACATGAGCCTCGACGAAGTGATGGCCGTCGCCCAAGCCGGACGTGACGCCGGCTGTACCGAAGCGCTCTTCACGTTGGGCGAACGTCCCGAGCTGCGCTATGACGAAGCCGCTCGCTGGCTCGCTGCTCGCGGCTACCGCTCGACCGTCGACTACGTCGCGTCGGCCGCACAGATGGTGCTCGAGTCGACGGGGCTTCTTCCCCACGCGAACGCCGGTGCGCTCTATGAGCACGAGCTCGCCCAGCTGCGTACCGTGAGCGCGTCCCAGGGCATGATGCTCGAAGTTCTCGCGGACGTTCCCGCACACCGACTGGCCCCCGATAAGACCCCTGAGCGCCGCCTCGAGACGCTCCGGCTCGCGGGAGAGTTGAAGATTCCCTTCACCACCGGACTGCTCGTGGGCATCGACGAGACGCGCGAGGACCGCTTGGCGACGCTCGAAGCCATCGCCACCAGTCACGAGCGTTACGGACACGTCCAAGAGGTCATCGTGCAGAACTTTCTGCCCAAGCCACGGACCGCAATGGCTCACCACCCCGCCGCGAGTGACGAAGAGTTCCACTGGACGATCGCAGCGGCGCGGCTCATTTTGCCCGACGACGTTCACCTCCAGGCGCCGCCCAATCTCAGCGACGACCCGACGAGTTTGCTCGAATACGGTATTGACGACTTCGGGGGCATCTCCCCCGTCACGGCTGACCACGTCAACCCGGAGCGTGCTTGGCCCGCCGTCGCGACGCTGGCATCCGAGTGCGAAGCAAAGGGCTTCCACCTCACGCCGCGACTCACGGTCTATCCCGAGTTCATCGATCGCGACAACTTCATTGACGAAAAGGTGCGGCCCTTCGTGCTTGCCCACGCGGACGCGCACTCGCTGGCGCGAAACGACGCGTGGTACTCAGGCACCGACCGCACGCCTCCCGCGGCGCCGACGTCGACCACGAGGACGAGCGACGTCGAAAGCCTGCTCCGTCGTTACCAGCCCGGCTACGACTTCGACGAGCACGAGCTCGTCACGCTCTTCGGCGCGCGCGGCGGTGACTTCAACGCGGTCGTCGACCTTGCGAATTCGGTGCGCCAAGAGTTGGCCGGCGACGCGATCAGCTTCGTGATCAACCGGAACATCAATTACACAAATGTGTGCACGTTCAAGTGCCGCTTCTGCGCCTTCTCAAAGGGACCGCTCTCGCTCAACCTGCGAGGTGACCCGTATCTGCTCAGCCTCGACGAAATCAGCGAGCGAGTTCGTGAAGCCGAAGAGCGCGGCGCGACCGAGGTTTGCCTGCAAGGCGGCATTCACCCAAACTTCGATGGCGATTACTACATCGATGTCGTTGCGGCGGTCCGGGCGGGCTCTCCGACGATCCACATCCACGCCTTCAGCGCCCTTGAGGTGTTCGAGGGCGCGCGACGCTCGGAGCAGGATCTCGCAACGTATCTCACGAGACTGAAGGATGCTGGCCTCAAGACACTGCCCGGGACCGCTGCGGAGATCCTCGACGACGACATCCGCACCATTCTCTGCCCCGACAAGATCAACTCCGATCAGTGGCTCGAGGTGCACCGCACGGCGCACGAAGTGGGGCTGCGCTCCAACATCACCATCATGTTCGGTGCTGTCGAGAGCCCGAAGAGCTGGGCGACGCACTTGTTGCGCACTCGTGCGCTGCAGCAGCAGACGGGCGGTTTCACCGAATTCGTGCCGCTGCCCTTTGTGCACATGGCGACACCGCTCTTCCTTCGGGGACGCTCGCGCAAGGGTCCGACCTTTCGCGAAGCAGTATTGATGCACGCGGTCGCTCGTCTCCACTACGCGACGCTCATCGACAACATCCAGGTGAGCTGGGTGAAGATGGGCGTCGAAGGGTCGCGTCGCATCCTGAGCGCCGGAGCGAATGACCTCGGTGGCACCTTGATGGACGAGAACATCTCACGCGCCGCCGGCGCGACACACGGCCAGGAGATGGACGTGGCGTCCCTCCAGGCCCTCGTCGAGCCCCTCGGGCGACCATTGCATCAACGCAGCACCCTCTATCAGACGCTGTAGACATGTCTTCGCTTATTGACCAGTTGCTTGACGACATTTCGAACGACACGGTCATGTCCGATGATCGGCGCCAGCTGCTGCGAGACCTCTTGGCGCGAGTGGTCGTGGTGGCCGAATCCGACGCGCAGACGAAGGACCTTCGCGTCGCCGTCCAGGCGATCGATGAGCTGCTCGAGGCGTTCGCGCTGTTTGAGCCATGGAGCGAGCGACCAAAGATCACCATTTTCGGATCCGCTCGCGTGGCGCCCGACGCCGCTACGTATCAGATGACGATGGAGCTCGCCCACGCCATGGCCGAGCGTGGTTGGATGATCGTCTCAGGCGCGGGTCCGGGGATCATGGAAGCGTCCGCCAAAGGTGCCGGAAGCGAGAGCACCCTCGGCGTGAACATTCAGCTTCCCTTCGAGCAGAGCGCGAATCCCTTCATCGCGGCAACGAACTTGGTCACCATGAAGTACTTCTTCACCCGCAAGGTCGCGCTCACGCGCCCGTCCATTGCCTTCGTCGTCCTTCCGGGCGGCCTCGGCACGATGGACGAGCTGTTCGAGGTGCTGACCCTGCTCGACACCGGCAAGACCAACCCAGCGCCCGTGGTCCTTCTCGATACGCCCGACGGCTCGTTCTGGAGCGAGTGGCTCACGTTCATGGAGCAAGGCATCATCAAGAATCACTACGTCGACACCGACGACATGTTCATTGTGCGTTTCGCAACTTCTATCGACGCCGCGGTCGATGAAATCGAGCACTTCTACTCGAACTACAAGGGATTCGACATCGAAGGCGAACGCGGGCTCATCAGAGTTCGCCGCACGCCAACACCAGAACAGCTGCGCGCGCTCGCCGAGAGCGTGCCTATGTTCGCCAGCGAACCCGGCTATCGAGTCGAGAACGAGTCGACGATCTCCTTCAACTTCGACGGACGAAACTACGTCGGCCTTCGCCTCGTGATCGACCAAGTCAACAGCTGGGGCGCTTAGTCCGCGTCGCTCTGACGCAGTAAGTGCTCGGCCTTCTGAAGGCTTCGTCGCACTTTCGCGAGTTGGCGCTCGAGCTCCTTCGCGCTCTCTGCGTCGTCGTTACGCAGTTGCGCACGCACCGTGTCGAAGATTGCGTCGGACACTCGGTGCTCGAGGGCGGCCACTTCGTTCGCCAGATCGTCCAGTGACTCCACTAACTGAGCACCTGGACATCGAGGTCGCCCGCGGCGTACTGCGCGCGCAGAACCTTCTTGTCGAACTTGCCCACGCTCGTCTTGGGCACGCTCTCGATGAACGTCCAGCGTTCTGGGAGCCACCACTTGGGGACCCGATCGGCGAGAAACGCTCGAAGCTCTTCCGCGCTCGCGACGGCGTCGGGTTTGAGGACGACGCAGCAGAGCGGCCGCTCGGACCAGCGTTCGTCGGGTACGGCGATCACGGCGGCCTCGAAGACGGCCGGATGCGCCATCACGTCTCCTTCGAGCTCCACCGAGCTGACCCATTCGCCACCGGACTTGATGACGTCTTTGGTGCGGTCGCTCACGACCATGAACCCCTCCGCGTCCAGCGTGCCGATGTCGCCCGTGCGCAACCAGCCGTCATGAAACTTCTCGGGCTCATCCACGCCAAAGTACGAACCGGTAATCCAGGGCCCGCGAATCTCGAACTCCCCCACTGATTTGCCGTCGCGGGGTTGAACGGTGCCATCGTCCGCGACGACGCGCATTTCCACGCCCGCGACGATGCGTCCCGCTTTCACGCGGTAGTCCACGTCGAGCTCTCTGGGCGTGCCGGCGGGTGGAATGGAGACTGCCGCGAGCGGGCTGGTCTCGGTCATGCCCCAACCCTGAATGACGTCGAGCCCGTAGCGATCCCGGAAGGCTTCGATCATGACGCGCGGCACCGACGCGCCGCCCGCGAGGATGCCTCGCAAACTCGAGAGGTCGACATTCGGGTCGGTCTCAGCGACACGCAGGACGTCATTCCAAATGGTCGGCACGCCGAGTGAGATGGTCGGGCGAAGCTCGCGGATCATGGTGAGGATGGGCGCGCCCTGGAGGAACATCTGGGGCATGATGAGCTCGACGCCGGCAAAGAGTGCCGTGTAGACCGTGCCCCACGCGTTGACGTGAAACATCGGCACGATGAGCAGGCATCGGTCCCGCTCAGAGAGCGCCACGGAGTTCGCCCCCATTGACGCCATCGAGTGGAGCCATGTCGAGCGATGCGAGTAGACGACACCTTTCGGGTTTCCCGTGGTGCCCGAGGTGTAACACATGATGGCGGCGTCACGTTCGTCAAGCTCGGGCCAGGCGTAGCCGGGTCGCTCGCTCGCGAGGAACGCTTCGTAGTCGATCGTCTCGCCGAGCACGCCGGTCGGCTCGGCGCCGTTCACGATGATGGTCTCGACGAGGGGTATCTGATCGCGGACTCGCGCGAGCAGCGGGGCGAGCGACGCGTCGACGATGATGACACGGTCCTCGGCGTGATTGATGATGAAGGCGAGCTGCTCGGGAAAGAGCCGGATATTGAGCGTGTGCAGCACCGCACCCATCGACGGCACCGCCAGATACGCCTCCATGTGCGCCTGGTTGTTCCACATGAAGGTGGCGACGCGGTCACCACGCTTGATGCCGAGGGTCTCGAGGGCGTTGGCGAGCTGTTCGGCGCGCTTCGCTACCTGGAAGAACGTGGCCTCTTGGACGCCATCGGGCGTGACCGTGAACACGCGCTTCTCGGCGTAGATCGTTTCACCGTGTCGAATGATGCCGCTCAACAGCAGCGGCGCGTCTTGCATGGTGCTCTTCACGTGTTCCCCTTCGTAGCGACGTTGCCACGATGCTACAAAACTGCGATCCGTACGGAGCTACCAGGAGAGCGCGTAGGGCTCCACGGGGGCTGGTAGGTCACTCGGGCGGCCCATCAGGTAGGCGTCAACCCCGGCTGCAGCGCTGCGCCCCTCCGCGATCGCCCAGACGATCAAACTTTGTCCGCGCACGGCGTCGCCACACGCGAAGACGGCCTTCTCGTCACCCAGCGAGCTGACGTGCCAGTCACTCTCGACCGCGAGTGTGTCGCGCGCGGTTCGATGCGCTTCTTCGTCGATGCCGAGCGCGTCGAGCTCGGGACCAATGAACCCGGCGGCGATCAGGACAAGATCAGCGGGCATCACGACTTCCTCGTCGGTCGCGTGGTCGATGACGACGAGCGAGCTCACGCGACCGTCACCGCGAAACTCCAACGTCTCGCTCGAAAAGCGTCGCTCTCCGCCTTCCTCGTGTGCGGAGGTCGTCTTGAAGATGCGAGCCATGGTCGGCCAGGGTTGATCAGCCGGCCGTTCATTGGGCGGCCGATCCAAGATTTCGATCTGGGTCACCGACGCCGCCCCGTGACGATGCACCGTGCCAAGGCAGTCGGCCCCCGTATCGCCCCCACCGAGGATGACGACGTGAAGATCCTTTGCGTCAATGTCCGAGGTCCTCGACTCGTTGACGGCCCGATTGGACGCTTCGAGGTAGGTCATGGCGGGCAGCACACCATCCAGTTCCGCGCCTATCACGGGGATCAGACGCGGTCGCGTCGATCCAAGAGCCAGCACGACAGCGTCGTAGCGATCGCGAAGCTCGTCGAGAGCAATGCCGTCCTCACCGATGTTCACTCCCGCGTAGAAGTCGATACCGGCGGCTCGCATCACGTCGAGTCGGCGGTCGAGAACCGACTTTTCCATCTTGAATTCGGGGATGCCGTAACGAAGCAGTCCACCAATGGCGTCGCTGCGCTCGTAGACGGCGACCGCATGTCCTGCGCTGCGCAACTGTGCCGCGGCGGCGAGGCCGGCCGGCCCCGAGCCTACGACGGCGACCGAACGTCCGGTGTCCGCTTGTGCCACCGCGGAGACCTCGTAGCCGCTCGCGAACGCGTGCTCGGCGACTTCGTATTCGATTCGCTCGATGGTGACCGGATCGCTCGAGATGCCCAGGACGCAGGCAGACTCGCACGGCGCGGGGCAGAGTCGCCCAGTGAACTCGGGGAAGTTGTTCGTGCTGAAAAGCTGGTCGGCGGCGCTCGACCACTGATCTCGGTAGACGCGATCGTTAAAGGCGGGAATTGGATTGCCGAGTGGACAGCCCTGCATGCAAAAGGGGATGCCACAGTCCATGCATCGAGCCCCCTGGAGGGTGATCTCCCCGTCGCTCTGGGACTCGTACACCTCGTGCCAGTCGCGCAGGCGCACGGGCACGGGTCGGTACTGCGGTCCCTGTCGCGGGTACTCGAGGAAACCGGTGACTTTACCCACCGCGGGCCTCGTCACGAATTCGCTGATACTCAGAAGTCTCGATACGCACGAAGTTCATTCGTTCACGTCGCCAGTCGTCGAGCAGACGAGACGCGATCGGAGAGCCAGTCTCCGCATGAAAACGCACGAGAAGCTCGTGAAGTCGTTCATCGTCCTCCAGCTCCAACGGATCGAGCTCATAGACACCCGCGCTGAGGTGGTCGTGTACCTCTGCTGCGGGGTCGTAGAGAAAGATCGTGCCGCCGGACATGCCGGCCGCGAGGTTGCGCCCAATGCCCCCGAGGATGATGACCGTTCCTCCGGTCATGTACTCCCCCGCGTGGTCGCCCGTGCCTTCGACGATGATGGTCGCGCCGGAGTTGCGCACGGCACAGCGCTCGCCGACCACACCACTGATGAAGACTTCACCGCTCGTCGCTCCGTACCCGATGACGTTGCCCGCAATGATGTTCTCATCGCTCGCAAATGTCGCCGTGTCGTCGGGACGAATCACCAGGCGACCTCCGGAAAGTCCTTTACCGGCGTAGTCGTTGGTGTCGCCGCGCAGGCGAAGCGTGATGCCCGCGGGCAGAAACGCGCCGAGACTCTGCCCGGCCGAACCCACAAGGTCGATCACGACTTGATCATCGCGCATGGTCTTGGCGCCGAGGGCCCGAGTGATGGCGCTGCCCGTCAGGGTGCCGACCGCTCGATTGACGTTTCGGATCGGACTCGCGAAGTGGAACGTCGAGCCCGTCGTCGCTGCATCAACCGCGCCGGACAGGAACTTCCAGTCAAGTGCGCCCTCGAGCCCGTGGTCCTGCTTGATGCTCTGGCGGCGTTGCTCGGGGTCAACGACCTTTAGCAGCGCGCTGACGTCAAGGTCGTTGGTCGGATCATCGAGCGTCTTCACACGGAGCTTCGTGACGTCGCCAATGACCTCGTCGAGGGTGCGCACTCCGAGCTCTGCAAGGTAGTGGCGCACCTCTTCGGCGATGAACTCGAAGAAGTTCTCGACGAACTCCGGTTTGCCCGTGTAGCGCTCGCGCAGCACCGGGTTCTGCGTGGCGATGCCGACCGGACAGGTATCGAGATGGCAGACGCGCATCATCACGCACCCGGATACGACGAGCGGCGCCGTGGCGAAGCCGAACTCCTCCGCTCCGAGCAGCGCCGCAATGATCACATCGCGTCCGGTCTTGAGCTGTCCGTCCGTCTGGAGGACCACTCGACTGCGTAGACCGTTCGCCGCCAAGGTCTGGTGCGCTTCCGCGAGACCGAGCTCCCAGGGCGTGCCCGCGTGCTTCAACGAGGTGAGAGGTGCCGCGCCCGTGCCGCCGTCGTGACCCGAGATCAGGATGACATCGGCATGAGCCTTTGCGACGCCGGCAGCGATCGTCCCCACTCCTTGTTCGCTCACCAGCTTCACGTGGATGCGCGCCTCGTCGTTGGCGCACTTGAGGTCATAGATGAGCTGAGCGAGGTCTTCGATGGAATAAATGTGATGGTGCGGGGGTGGAGAGATGAGTCCTACGCCGGGCGTCGAATGGCGAGTCTTCGCGATCCAGGGATAGACCTTGGTGCCCGGGAGCTGTCCACCTTCGCCGGGCTTGGCCCCCTGGGCCATCTTGATCTGGAGATCGTCCGCGTTCACGAGATAGCGGCTCGTCACACCAAAGCGACCCGAAGCGACCTGTTTGATGGCAGAGCGCGTGTTCTCGCGAGGGTTGGAGGTGTCGTAGCGATCCTCGTCCTCTCCCCCTTCGCCGGTGTTGGATTTGGCACCGAGACGGTTCATCGCGACGGCGAGCGTCGTGTGCGCCTCTTGCGAGATGGATCCGTAGGACATCGCGCCAGTGCTGAATCGCTTGACAATGGACGCCACGCTCTCGACGTCATCGAGAGGAATCGGCGTCGTATCGGGCGCAAGGGAGAGCAGCGAACGCAACGTGAGCTGATCGTTGGTCTGGTCATCAACGAGGGTCGTGTACTCCTTAAAGAGATCGAAACGCTTTTGGCGAGTCGCGTGCTGGAGCTTCTGGACCGTGCGCGGATTGAAGAGGTGCAGTTCACCGTCTCGGCGCCACTGGTATTCGCCGTGGTTTGAGATCTCGACGCGCTCGGGAGCGCTGGCGTGAAACGCGTGCGCGTGGGTTCGCAGCACGTCGGTGGCGATGTGCTCAAGGTTGACGCCGCCGAGGCGACTGGTAAAGCCCGGGAAGTAGCGATCGAGCACGTCGTCGGAGACGCCCACCGGTTCGAAGAGCTGGGACCCGACGTAGCTGGCAACGGTCGACACGCCCATCTTCGACATCACCTTCACGACACCCTTGTTGAGCGATTTGCCGTACTGGTAGCGAGCTTCAAACGCACTGAGCGCGGTGAGCTCGCCCTCGTGAACGAGCGCGTCAATTGACTCGTAGGCAAGGTAGGGACAGACGGCGGACGCCCCGAAGCCGAGGAGTAGCGCCACGTGATGAATCTCGCGAACGTCGCCCGCCTCCAAGATGAGTGCCGCGCTGGTTCGCAGGTGTTCGTCGACCAGACGATGATGCACGGCCGACGCGAGGAGCAGGCTCGGAATAGCGGCGTGCGTAGCTGATGTCCCGCGATCACTCAAGATGATCACGTTGACGCCGCTTTTCACGAGCGCGACGACTTCGTTGCTCACGTCGTGAATGGCTGTTGCAAGGCGCTCGGAGGCGCTGGCGGCCCCTTCCGCCAAAAAGAGCCCATCGACCGCGGCGGTGCGAAATCCCATGATGTCGGGCTGCTCGTCGATATAGCGGATCTTGGACAGCTCACGGACACTCAGGACCGGCGACGGCAGGACAATCTGATGACAGTGCTCCTCTGCTTCATGCAGGAGGTTCTCTTCTCCCCCGATCACAACTCGCGTCGAGGTGACGAGTTCTTCGCGTATGGCGTCGAGCGGAGGATTGGTGACTTGAGCGAAGAGCTGGGTGAAGTAGTCAAAGAGCGAGCGCGGCTTCTTTGACAGCGCGGGCAACGTCGTGTCCGAGCCCATGGAGCCAACGGGCTCCTCGCCCACCTGGGCCATGTGACGAATGATGAGGCGCAAGTCTTCCTCGGAGTAGCCGAAGCTCTTCTGGAGCCGAACGACCGACGCGTGCTCGGGCGTGAGCGCCTCGGGCGCGTCAATTGCGTCGAGCGAGATCTGGTGGCGTTCAAGCCACTCGCCATACGGCGCCTTTTCGGCGAGCGAATCCTTCAGCTCGTCGTCGTCAATGATGCGACCCGACGCGACGTCGACCAGAAACACTCGGCCCGGCTGGAGGCGGCCCTTTCGCTCGATGTTCGCGGGATCGATCGGCAAGACACCGACTTCGCTCGCCAGGATGACCCGACGATCTTTTGTGACCCAGTAGCGAGCGGGACGCAACCCGTTGCGGTCGAGGACCGCACCCGCAACTGTGCCGTCGCAAAAGGTGACGGACGCTGGTCCATCCCACGGCTCCATCAGGCCGGCGTGATATCGGTAGAAGGCCCGCCGCGCGGGACTCATCGTGGTCGAACGCTCCCAGGCTTCAGGAATCATCATCAACACGGCGTGTGGAAGCGAGCGGCCCGAGTGCACCAGCAACTCGACCACTTCGTCAAAGCTCGCGGAGTCGCTCATGTTGGGCGTGACGATCGGTGTGAGGTCACTGATGGGCAGCGCCAGCGCATCGCTCTCGAGCGTGGTCTCCCTCGCGGTCATCCAGTTGCGATTCCCGCGGACCGTATTGATCTCACCGTTGTGGGCGATGAATCGGAAGGGTTGAGCGAGGTCCCATCGCGGCAGCACGTTCGTGGAAAACCGGCTGTGCACAACGGCGATCGCCGAGGTGAGTCGCTCGTCGCGCAGGTCGTCAAAATAGAGCCGCAGCTGCGGTGAACTGAGCATTCCCTTGTAGATCAGGACTTTGGAGGAACACGACGACGCGTAGACGTCAATGCGATGCTCAATGACCTTTCGCGCGCAGTAGAGGGCGCGTTCCAGATCGACGTCGTTACGGCCCTCATCGTGCACGATCAGCTGTTGGAAGAAGAGCGGCTCGGAGGCCCGAGAGGTTGCCCCGAGGAGAGAGGAATCGACGGGAACGTGGCGCCAGGCGCGCGACGTAAGTCCCACCGTGTGCAGGATTTCGGAGATCTCCGCTTTCACGGTGTCGAGGTCCAGAGACCGTGGAACCATCCAGTGAGCAATGCCGTAGCTGCCCGCCGTCGGAACCTCCGCGTCGAAGGTCGAGCGGATGAACGAGTCCGGTATCTGGATGAGGATGCCCGCGCCGTCGCCCGAATCGACGTCTGAACCAGTGGCCCCGCGATGCTCAAGATTCTCGAGGATGGTGAGGGCGTCACCGACGGTTCCGTTTGTCGCGCGACCGGTTAGGTCCGCGACCATGCCTACGCCGCAGGCGTCGTGTTCGAATGAGGGGTCGTAAAGGTTTCTAGTCATGGCGTTCACACGGGGCGACGCTGACCCGCACCAATTATAACGGAATCAACCTCCCCGGTCCCTCGCCCTACGCTGTCCACGTGAGATCCAAGAGCGGTGCGGCACTTGTCGTCGGCGGCGGCATTATCGGGACCACCAGCGCGTTTCGCCTGGCTCGAGAGGGTTGGCGAGTGACGCTATTCGACGCGGCGCCGGGCACGGGAGCGACGTGGGCGGCGGCCGGAATGCTCGCACCCAGTGCCGAAGCGGCACCCGGCGAGCGCCGTAACTATGAGCTGCAGCGCCATGCCGTCTCAGCGTGGCGCGACGTCGCACGAGAGTTGCATGAAGTGACGGGTGAGGTCCTCGACGTCGTCGAGACGGGAACGTTGTTGGTCGGATACGACGCCAGCGACCGACGACTTGTCGAACAGTTTGAATACGTCGCACACGAGTACGGTGTCGCCTACGAACGAGTGACGCGCGAGAGCCATCCTTTGTTCTTTGAGGGCCTCACGCCACGGATCCGTGACGGGGTGTTTCTCGCAAGCGACGCGTGGCTCGACCCCGATCAGGCGATGAAGCTGCTCACGGACGCCACTCTCGTCTTGGGCGTCGAGCACGTTGCTCAACGAGTCGAATCGGTGTCGGCCTTCGACGATCACGTCGAGGTCACCACCGTCGAGGGCTGCACCGCCGGTGACGTTGGTCTTCTCGCGACGGGGGCGTCGGCGCTTCCCAAGGGCATCGCAGAGACGCTCGATCACGCCGTTCGTCCCGTTCGGGGCATGACGGTTCGTGTCAGTGGTTTCGACCGATCCGCGCAGCCCGTCGTCCGGGCGTTCATCCGGGGACGGTCCTTCTACATCGTCAGTCGTCCCGGCGGGTACTGCGTGCTTGGGGCCTCGTCGGATGAGCAGAGTGAACTTGTCGTGGAAGTCGGTGAGATGCAGCGACTCTTACGCGACGCCCTCGACGTAGTGCCCTCGCTCGAGGCTGCCGCGGTCGTCGAGACGCGCCAGGGACTTCGTCCCGCGACGAGCGATCTCAGCCCCTTTCTGGAGGTCCTCGACAAACGCTGGGCGTGGGCATCGGGTCACTATCGCCACGGTGTCACGCTCGCTCCACTCACGGCGAACGAGGTCGCACACTTTGCCGAGGCGTTCGCGTGATTCGGGTGAACGGCGCCGACGACGATTTTCTGGGTGAAACGGTGGTGGAGATCTTGCGTCGCCGAGCCATTGAGCCACGCGGCATCGCCGTCGCGCTCAATGGCGAAGTGGTGCGTCGATCGGAGTGGGAATCAACACGAATCCCCGATGGTGCCGTAGTCGAAATCGTGACTGCGGCCGCTGGTGGCTGATCAAACGATCGAGCCACTGAGGCCTGGGCGATAGGATTGATCCCTCACGGGCTGTGGCTTAGTTTGGTCTAGAGCGCTCGGCTGGGGGCCGAGAGATCGGGAGTTCAAATCTCCCCAGCCCGACCACTGCATCATCATCGACGTGAATCGGCCATTCGTACCGTCCTCGTGCGATGGGCACTTCACCCTTCTTTTCGAGGTAGAGCGAGAAGCTCGAGAGCCATTCCTGGTACCAGGAACGCACCCTGACGTTCAGTTGAGTTACGGGAATGGCGTCGAACGCGGGAAAGCGGGCACGAATCCTCTCAAAGACCACCAGGCTCGCTTCGGCGTCGTGGGCAGCGGAATGCGCATTGCCGAGAGTGACCCCGTAATGGCCACACAGATCGGTGAGCTTCCGTCCGCCCTTGCGCCACTTGTCGAAGTGCCGATCGAGGACGAGAACGTCGACCACCGCTCCGAGGTCGCCGCGCTCGGACAACGTGGCGAGTCCCAGGCGACGACAGAGCGAATCAACCATCGTGAGGTCGTAGGCGACGTTCATGCCCACAATGACGTCGTCGTGGGCCCAGTGCGCGGCGAGGCGTTCGGCCATGAGTTCAACAACGTCTGCGAGGGGCGAGGCATCGATCACCATCTCGTCGGTGATCCCGTGAATAGCCGTCGCCCCCGCTGGAATGGGCATCCCCGGGTTTACAAAGCCGCTCTCCATGACCGACTCGAATCCACGCACCCCTGGCAGTCGTTCCACAAAGCCGTACGAGACAGGTATGTCGGCGAAGGAATCAACGCCCGTCGTTTCGAGATCGAAACCTATGAATCGAGTCACTGGCGGGCCGCAAATGTCACTGTGATCAGGCTATCGAGGCGGGTGAGCACAATCGGGGATGGGAACGCGGGAAATCGGTGCGTGATCCACCATGAATTGTGCTGCAGCGATTTCGGTGTCGTGAGTTAGTTCGGAACGTCACTGTGAAGTCGCTCGGCCACACTGTAGAGGGTGGGAACGAATCAGCACATCGACGACGAGATGAACTCGCGGTTAGCTCCGGGAGAGAACGTGCTTCTCGTATCGAGATTCCGTCTTCCCAAGGTCCACACTGAGGCGGCGTCATTTTTCATGATCATCGTGTTCGTGAGGCTGTTCGACGAGTTTCGAAATCTCGTGATCCTTAAACGCTTGCGCCGACAGTCGCGCGATCTGAGTTTTCCGCTCGATCGAAGGATGATCGTGTGCGTCACCGAGCAGCGAATCCTCCTGTGGAGATCACGATTTCGCACACGCTCGCTCAACTATCTGGGTGACGTTCCTCGAGTGCGCGTTCGCAGCGTTCGAGACCCGTACGTGTCGAACGGCAAATGGAAGCTGATGACTCTCGAAACGCGTGAGGGCCACTCAATTCAGCTCTACATCGACTCGGGCTCCTCAGACGCATTGTCGCGGCTACTGAGCACTGTGCTGAACGCGGCGGTCGATTCCTAGACCGCGATGTTTTCGATCTGGCCGAGCCGCTCGATGGTGGTCACAATTTGGTCGCCGGGCTTGAGGAAGAGGGGCGGGGTTTGTCCCTGTCCGACACCGTGGGGACTGCCGGTGAAGACGAGATCGCCGGGACGAAGTTCGACGATCGTGCTGAGATAGCTCACGATCTCTGACACTCGAAAGATCATGTCGCCCGTCGTGGAGTTCTGGTACTGAACATCATTGACGCGGCACGCGATGTTGAGGTCATTCGGATCGGGTACTTCATCCGCCGTCGTGAGCCATGGCCCAACGGGCGTGAAGTTTCGAAATGACTTAGCGAGCGAGTACTGGGGGGTCGCGCCGCGACGCTGCAACGTGCGTTCCGAGAAATCCTGGCCGACGCAGTAGCCAGCCACGGCACCGAGCGCTTGGTCCTCGGTCAGATCGCGAGCTCGCGTGCCAAGAACGATGACCAGCTCCGCCTCAAAGTCCGTCGTCTCGCCGCGCACCGGAAGCTCGTCATTGGGACCACACAGTGACGAGAGGAACTTGGTGAAGACCATGGGCTCGCTCGGAATCGTCATGTTCATCTCGTTGGCGTGATGACGGTAGTTGAGTCCGACCGCGAAGATCTGCTGAGGGTTCACTACGACCGGCCCGAGACGCGGATCGCCGTAGAGCTCGCTGGCCGTCGTCTCACTGGTGACGGCCGGTTGGGCCGAGCGGTACCAGGTCTGGAGCGTCTCCAGTTGCGCGACGCACTTGTCGACGGAGGCGGAAAAGGCTCCATTTGAAGCGGTGGCGATGTCGATGAGACCGCTGTCGGTGACGATGGTCGCTCGGCCGGCCAAGTTGGCGATACGCATGGGGGTACTGACTTTCTATGAGGGATCTAGACATTTTACGTCGCCGTCGCGTTCCTCTCTGACGCTGCACGGCCTCCGCGAGGTCTTCGAAGAGCCCGCGAAGGCGGGAATTCGAAGAGGACCCCGGTAGAATCCCAAGTGAGAGGTCGGCGTGAAACCCGACGTTCGCGCGGCTCCTGCGCGAAAGACGTGTACCTAGAGAGGGTGATTCCAGCTACGAGCTGGACACAGTATGGAGAAGAAGGACACCTTCGTCTTACGCCACCTCGCAGAAGTACAGCCCGAACTGTGGTGGCTGGACTCCGACCCGCTGGAGCCCGAACCACACCCGGCGCTCATTGGCGACATCGGCGCCGATCTCTGCATCGTCGGTGGTGGCTACACCGGCCTCTGGACCGCACTGCTCGCCAAAGAGCGTGATCCCCATCGCGAAGTCGTGGTGGTGGAGCAGTACGAAACCGGGGCGGGTGCCTCTGGTCGCAATGGCGGGTTCTGCAGCGCGTCGTTGACGCACGGATTTACCAACGGTATGAATCGTTTCTCTCGCGAGATGCCGGTCCTCGAGCGGCTCGCTCGAGAGAACTTGGACGAGATCGAAGCCACCATCAAGCGCTACGGCATCGAGTGCGACTGGGAGCGCACGGGAGAGCTGCGCGTCGCCGTCGCACCGTGGCAGTTCGAGGGCATGTTGGAAGAGGCGCGGCTGCGCAACGAGATGGGCGATCACGTCGAAGTGCTCTCCAAGGACGAGGTGCAGTCACGGATTCACTCCCCCTCCTACGAAGGCGCGCTCTTCGACATCGACGGCACGGCGCTCGTCGATCCGGCGCGCCTCGTATGGGGCCTGGAGCGAGCGTGCCAGTCGCTCGGCGTCAAGATCTTCGAGAACTCCAAAGTTGAGTGGCTCGAAGACGTGGAACACGGCGTGCGCGTCCATACTCCCTACGGGGCCGTCACGGCCGCCAGGGTGGCCCTCGCCACGAACGTCTTTCCCTCGCTCATTCGTCAGACTCGAAAGTATGTCGCTGCCGTCTACGACTACGCACTGGTGACCGAACCGCTCAGCGATGAACAGATGGCGAGCATTGGCTGGTCGCACCGCGAAGGCGTCGCCGACTCGGGCAATCAATTCCACTACTACCGGCTCACGAAGGACAACTCGATCCTTTGGGGCGGGTATGACACGGTCTACAAGTTCCGCGGCAAAGGGCGTCGCGACCTCGAATACAACGCGGAGACGTACGCAAAGCTGGCCGCACACTTCCTCACGACGTTTCCTCAGCTTGCGGGCATCAAATTCACCCACGCGTGGGGTGGCGCGATCGATACCTGCACTCGCTTCTCGCCCTTCTGGGGCATGGCCCACGGCAAGAAGGTTGCCTACGTGATGGGTTTCACCGGTCTTGGTGTGGCGTCGACTCGATTTGGCGCGGCCGTCATGCTCGATCTCTTAGACAGCAAGACCACCGAACGCACGATGCTCTCCATGGTGCGTAAGAAGCCAATGCCCTTCCCGCCCGAACCGTTTCGCTGGCTGTTCATTCGCTGGACCCAACGAGCCATCGAGCGAGCCGACGAGCACCAAGGCAAACGCGGCCCGTGGCTCCGATTGCTGGATGCGCTCAATCTCGGTTTCGATTCGTAACGCAGTCCCGCGCAGAGGCGATGCCGCCTCAGCCTCCACTACTCGTCGTCGGCGCTCGATTCGGTCATCAGCACGGAGATGGAGTTGACGACCGTCGGGTCAGTCAGGGTGGTCACGTCGCCCAGCGGACGGTTCTCCGCGACATCGCGCAAGAGTCGTCTCATGATCTTGCCCGATCGAGTCTTCGGCAGCTCAGGAGTCAGGATGATCTGACGAGGCTTAGCGATTGGACTAATCACCTTGGCTACGTGATCTCGCAGCTCATTGATGATGTCGGCGTGATCCTTATCCGCGTCGTCGGCAGAGAGCTTCAGCGTGACAAACGCCACGATGGCTTGACCGGTGGTTGCGTCGGATGCTCCGACCACCGCCGCCTCAGCCACCGCGGGATAGCCGACCAATGCGTGCTCGACCTCTGTCGTTGAGAGTCGGTGACCAGAGATGTTCATCACGTCATCAATGCGTCCGAGAAGCCAGAGATCGCCTTCCTCGTCGAGCTTCGCACCATCGCCGGCGAAGTACACACCCGGAAAGCGCGCCCAGTAGGTCTCCTTGAACCGCTCGGGGTCGCCGTAAATACCCCGGGTCATCGAGGGCCACGGCTTGGTCACGACCAGGTAGCCGCCTTCGCCCTTGCCGACCGACTTGCCGTCGTTGTCGACGACGTCGACGTAGATGCCGGGCAATGCGCGCATCGCGGCACCCGGCTTGGGCGCCGTGATGCCCGGCAGTGGCGACACCATGATCGCTCCGGTCTCGGTCTGCCACCACGTGTCCACAATGGGGCAGCGGTTGGTGCCAACGTGTTCGCGATACCACATCCACGCTTCGGGATTGATCGGCTCACCGACCGTGCCCAGCAGACGAAGGCTCGAGAGGTCGTGGCTCGCCGGGTACTCGTGCCCCCATTTCATTAGCGTGCGAATCGTCGTGGGTGCCGTGTAGAGGATCGAGACCTTATTTTCCTCGATGATCCTCCACCAGCGATCGCGTCCGCCCGAGTCGGGAAGCCCCTCGTACATGACCGAGGTCACTCCGTTGATGAGTGGGCCATAGACGATGTAGCTGTGACCGGTGATCCAGCCGATGTCCGCGGCCGTCCAACACACGTCCGTGTCAGGCTTCACGTCGAAGATGTTGTAATACGTGGTCGCCGCCTGGGTGAGATAACCGCCCGTCGTGTGAAAGATGCCCTTTGGCTTCGCGGTTGTACCTGAGGTGTACATGATGAACATCGTGTGCTCCGCGTCGAAGGACTCGTGGGCGTGCGTGTCCGGCTGGCGGTCGACGAGATCGTGCCACCAGTGGTCGCGCTCTTCATCCCACTCGACGTCGCCACCGGTGCGCTGGACGACGAGGACTGCGCGCACGTTGGGACAGGACTTCAACGCCTCGTCGACAGCGGGCTTGAGTGGGCTCGCGGTACCACGGCGGAACGCGCCGTCGGCGGTGACGACAACCTGGCAGTCGGAGTCATTGATGCGGCTCGACAGCGAATCGGCGGAGAAGCCCGCGAAGATCACCGAGTGCACGGCGCCAATCCGCACGATGGCGAGCATCGTGACGATCGCCTCAGGGATCATCGGCATGTAGACCGCCACCCGGTCGCCGGACTTGACGCCAATCTCGGCCAATCCATTGGCCGCCTTAGCCACCATCTTTTGCAACTCACCGTAGGTAATGGTGCGCGACTCGCCTTCCGCGTCACCAACCCAGTGGTAGGCAACCTTGTCGCCGCGTCCCGCTTCGACATGGCGGTCAACACAGTTGTAGGAGGCGTTCAACGTTCCGTCGCTGAACCATTTGGCGAAGGGCAGGTCCCACTCGAGCGTCTTGGTGGGAGCTTTCGTCCACGTCAAACGGTCGGCTTGCGTGCGCCAATACGCGAGGTAGTCGGCATCGGCTTCGTCGTAGATCGACGGCTGGGCATTCGCTTGCGCGGCAAACTCCGCACTCGGTGGAAAGCTGCGAGTCTCTTCGAGCCACGCTTCAAGTTTTGCTTCGCTCATGAATCTCCTAGCGGTAGGTGGGCGCGCATTGACGTAACGGCGTCGATTGCGTACGGCTGAAGTTGAGAGTAGTGCTGTAAGTCGCATAGATGCCAACAGCGCCCGAACCTTTCGGAACGGGCGCTGTTAGCGGTTGGGTCCGGTGGCGTACCACCAGTGACTCCTACGTTAGCCTCGCGGACCAACCGGGAACACAACTCGTCCGTGCGTCGCATTCGTGACGCCCGCCGCCGAGGCGTACCACGCCGCCGCCGCCGTCGCGATGCCCGTCCAGCCGCCGACGCGGATGATGTCGGTGAAGGTGTGCGTCGTCCCCCAGTTGCCGATTGTCAACAAGATGAAGGTGATCGACAGCAGCACAAAGACGGTGAGCACTGCGTTGTTGGTCTTGGTCGCCGCAATTGTCATGTAGACGGTAAATATGGACCATCCGAGCAAGAAAATACTGACAGTGTCGCTGCCGCCCCCCGGAAGTCCAAATTTAATGAGTGCGTAGAAAGCCAACCAGAAGGCTCCGTACGACGTGAACGCCAGTGCCGCAAAGGTGTTCTTACGTACGAACTCCCACATTCCTGCCAGCAGTTGACCCAATCCCCCGTAGAAAAAGGCAAGGGCGAGCGCCGCTTCAAGACCGGCACCGTGCCAGATGTTGGCGTTCCAGCTACTTAAGCAGAAAGTTGTCATGGCGAATCCCGCTAGGCCCAGAGGGCCCGGATCCGCAACTCTTTCTTCAGGCATGCAAATCCTCCAAATCAAGGTTCACTGCGAGCCATCGGAATGATGGCCTGTGTTGATTAAACACCCCTGAACAGCGCTTGTGCGGCTTTAGATGGAGCGATTATGTGACACGAATCACAAGTGCGGACGGCTTACCCAAGAGTAAACACGGGAATTTCAAGGAACTTCGACAATCCTAAATTATGGAGAGGATTCTCAGGAAGGGGAATCATCAATGGCGCGGCGAAACGATCGAACCGCGGTCTCGATTTCGCCCGGAGTAGCCCCTCCGAGCACGACCTTCACGAGGGCTGATCCCACGATTGCGCCGTCCGCAAATGAAGTGGTCGAAGCCGCCTGCTCGGGCGTCGAGATGCCGATACCCACGTACACCGGCGTGTCGCTCGATCCGCGTATCGACGCGACCACGCGCTCGCCTTCACCCTCGTCACTGCTCGCACCCGTTACCGCCATGCGCGCGGAGGCGTAGACGAATCCCTCGCTTCGCTGTGTAATCACGCTCGATCGCTCCGGAGGCGTCGACGGCGCGACCAGCAAGATTGCAGCGATATCGTGATCGTCGCACGCGCTCTGCCACTCCCCCAACTCCTCGAGCGCCAGATCAGGAATGATCGCTCCAGAAAATCCGACCTCGTGGAGACGCCCCGCACTACGGTCCAGTCCGTAGTGCAAGAAGATGTTGTAATAAGTCATCGCGATGAGCGGCACACTCGAGTCGAGCGACGCAAGATCTTGGCCAACGGACTCCAACGTGGTGCCTCGAGCGAGAGAGCGGAGTCCCGCTTCTTGGATCACGATGCCGTCGATCATTGGATCGGAAAAGGGAATGCCGATCTCTATTGCATCGGCGCCGCCGAGGACAGCCGCTTCTACGTGGCGCGTCCAATCGGGTGTCGCGCCCGCCATGAAGTACGGCACCAACGCTTTACGGCCGTCGTCGCGCAACGAGCGGAGAGCCTTCTCGAGGGATTTCACGACTGTTCTTTCATGATGGCGCGGACTTGGGCGACGTCCTTGTCGCCGCGTCCCGAGAGATTGAGCAGGACGGTCGAACCCGTCGGGACGAGCCCGCCCACCTCGCGCGTGATCCACGCGAGCGCGTGTGCGGTCTCGAGAGCAGGAATGATGCCCTCGGATTCACTCAGCAGTGAGAGCGCGCCGAGCACCTCTTCGTCGCCGACGCCGTAGTACTCCGCGCGTCCACTCGCCGAAAGGTGCGCGTGTTCCGGACCGATCCCCGGGTAGTCGAGACCCGCCGAGATCGACTCGGCCTCTTCTATCTGTCCAAACTCGTCTTGGATGAGCATCGAGCGCATGCCGTGCAGCACCCCGGGCGAACCGCTGGCGATCGCGGCGCCGCCACGCGCTTCGACGCCGATGAGTCGAGCGTGCGAATCCGCAAAGCCTGCGAAGACGCCGGCCGCGTTCGATCCGCCTCCGACGCACGCAACGACGAGATCCGGTTCGCCTGCGCCCAGCTCGTGCATCTGCGCAGACGCTTCAATGCCGATGATGCTTTGGAACTCGCGCACCATCCAAGGGAAGGGGTGCGGTCCCATGACCGAACCAATGCAGTAATGGGTGTCGGCGACGCACGTCACCCATTCGCGGAGTGCTTCGTTGACCGCGTCCTTCAGGGTCTTGGAGCCAGAGGTCACGGGGACGACCGTGGCGCCGAGGAGCTCCATTCGAAAGACGTTGAGCTCTTGGCGGACCGTGTCGACCTCGCCCATGAAGACCGTGCAGGCGAGCCCGAGACGCGCGGCTCCCGTTGCGGTCGCGACCCCGTGTTGACCGGCTCCGGTTTCGGCGATGATGCGCGTCTTGCCCATGCGCCGCGTGAGCAAGGTCTGACCAATGACGTTGTTGATCTTGTGCGAGCCGGTGTGCGCGAGGTCTTCGCGCTTGGCATAGAGCTTTAGGCCCAACTGCGCGGACAGTCGTGGCAACGGCGTCACCGGCGTCGGTCGTCCCGCGAATTCGCGCAGCACCGTTCGGTACTCCTCCACGAATTCCGGATCGCTCCACGCATCGCGAAAGGCCTCTTCGAGCTCCAAGCACGCGGGCATGAGCGCCTCGGGCACGAATCGCCCGCCGAAGTCGCCGAAGCGTCCCCGTTCGTCGGGAGCGCCCATGACGGGACGGGTATCGGTCACGAGGCCTCCACGCCGGACAGTGCGCGCTTTGCGTTGAGCACGAAGCGCTCGACTAGATCACGATCTTTGACGCCGGGGCGAGATTCCACACCGCTCGCGCAGTCGGCACCCGTGACGCCCGTCATGCGAACGATCTCGTCGACGTTCTCGGGGTTGAGTCCCCCAGCGGCAATTACTGGCACTCGAAAACGCCTGGTGCGGAAGCGATCCCACGAGTGCGGCTGACCCGTGCCGGGTCGTGCGCCGTCGACCATGACCGCGTCAACACTCGTCTCGTCGAAGTCGTCAAATTCGTCAGCCTCGATGTTGAGAGCTTTCACAATCGACACCGTTCGCTCGCGCAGGGCGCTGAGCAAGGAGTCGCTCAGCTTACCGTGCAGCTGCACCGTCTCCACATCGAGCGCGTCGAGGTGTTCGAGAATGTAGGCATCGCTGTCGTGTCGAAAGACCGCACAGCGACGGAGGCGACCTGCAGTCGCGGCAGCGATCTCGTTGGCCTGAGCAAGCGTGACACGCCTCGGCGAATCAGTGAGGATGAGCCCGAGGGCGCTCGCGCCCGCGGTGGCGACCATCTCGGCGTCCCCTACTGACGTCACGCCACAGACCTTGACGTAGCCCTGCCAGGTCTCAGGCACGTTGGCCACTTGGGACCAGCGCGAACGATTTGACCGCCGCGCCCGGATCGGTGGCAGTGATGAACGCTTCGCCGACGAGCACTGCGTCAAATCCGGCGTCCGCCGCACGCTCCACGTCGGCAACCGTCGAAAGGCCCGATTCGCAAACGGTCAGGCACTCTCGCGGCAGTTCGGAGATGAGCGAGGCGGCGTGCTCGGGGTTGACGTCAAAGGTGCGTAGGTTGCGCTGGTTGATCCCGATGATGCGAGCCCCGGCGTCGGCCGCTCGACGGGCTTCTTGCGCGTCATGTATCTCGACGAGTGCGTCAATGCCGCATTCCTCACTGAGGCTGAGGAACGAGGAGAGCTCGGCGTCGCTGAGCGCGGCGACGATCAGGAGCACTGCACTCGCGCCGGCTTCGACGGCATCCAGGACGTCGTTCTCACTGACGGTGAAATCTTTGCGCAAGACGGGCAGCGCCACGCTCCGACGAACGGTATGGAGGTCGTCCATCGAGCCTTCAAAGAAGTCACGGTCGGTCAGCACGGAGATGGCGCTCGCGCCTTCGTCGCGATAGATCTCGGCGAGGGCGGCGACATCGAGATCCGGTGCGAGGAGACCCTTTGAGGGAGAGCGTCGCTTCACTTCGGCGATGACTTTGATGAAGGGCGACGAACCTTGACGCAACACGAGGACGAACGAGGGTCCGTCGTAACGGATCTCATCGACGCGTGAGCGCCAATTGCGTTCGTCTTTCGCGGCGCGTCGCCGGTGGCTCTCCAAAATGGTGTCGAGGTAGGTGGGGACCATCTCAGAAATGGTAGTTGTGGCGAGCACCAGGGTTGCCACGAGTATCGTGTCGCTATGTCTGCGCCCGGGATTGCGACGAGCTAGGCAATGGACTCCTTCGCGCTCCGCGTGCTCAATCCACTCGTTCGTGGAACCGACCTCGAACGAAATGACGCGCGCGAGGCACTGGCGGAGATACTCGCCGGCTCGGTCGATCCACTCTTGATTGCGAGTTTTCTCACCGCGCTCACAGCAAAGGGCGAGACCGCCGACGAGATGATGGGGTTCATCGATGCGATGATCGAGTCCGCAGTCACATTCTCCATCGGCCCCGACGCCATCGACATCGTGGGCACCGGTGGGGATCAGCTCCACAGCGTCAATGTCTCGACCATGGCGGCGTTTGCCGCGGCGGGCTGCGGCGTCGCGGTCGCCAAGCATGGAAATCGTTCCGCTTCGTCGTCGGTGGGTTCCGCGGATCTGCTCGAGGCACTCGGCGTACGTCTAGACCCCACGGAAGAAGTGGTGCGCGCCTGCGTCGAAGAGGCGGGCATCGGGTTTTTGTTCGCGCCTCGCTATCACCACGCGTTGGCTCATCTTGGGCCGATTCGTCGCGCCCTCAGCTTTCGCACGGTATTCAACGTGCTCGGCCCGCTCGCCAATCCGGCCTTGGTAGAGCGACTGCTCATTGGGGTTGCCCAGCTGCCGCTACTCGACAAGATGGCCCGTGTCGTCGAGGCTCGAGGGTCGCGATTCGCGATTCTCGTCAACTCTGACGATGGACTGGACGAGCTTAGCCTGGGCGCTCCGGCCACGTTCGAGGTAGTTTCCCCCGAGGGCAGAGAGCGCACACGCGTTGACGCGGGACTCGAGCTCGGGATGCACCACGCAGCGGCGGCCCTGCGCGGCGGTGACGTTGCGCGCAACGTCGAAGTCACGCGAGCGTTCCTCGAAGGTCGTCAAGGACCGGTGTTTGATGTGGTGTGCGCGAACGCTGGCCTGGCGTTGATGGTGGCTGGTCGAGCGACCTCGCTCACGCAAGGCTTCGCGCTTGCGAGCGCCAGTGTCGTCGACGGACATGCGAACGCTGCGCTCGAGCGACTCGTCGCGGTGTCGAACTCCTAGAGCTTCTTCAGCTCCGCCTTGTACCGCCGGCCGTTTTCGGCGTAGAGCGCCGCCGAGGCGAGCGCGACGTCTTCGTTGCACGAGTCCAGGCGCAACGTGGCGGGCACCCCGAGAGCCATCGCGTTCTTAGGCACCTCCGTACGGTTGCGCACGACGGCCCCCGCGCCGACCGTGGCGCCACTGTGCACCACGACTTCGTGCAGCACGATGGAGCCGCTGCCGATCAACACGCGATCGTGCACATTGCAGCCCTCGAGGTGTGCGAGGTGACCGATCACGCAGTCACTCCCGATCACCGTCGGGTATTCGTCGACGGCGTGAATCACTGCTCCGTCTTGAATAGACGTCCGCTCGCCCACGATGACCGTACCGTAGTCACCGCGCAAGACCGCACTTGGCCAGATCGAAGAATCGGCGCCGATTCGCACGTCTCCGATCACCACGGCGTCGGGGTGCACAAACGCATCAGGGTGAATCTGGGGTACACGGTCTCCGAGAGAGTAAATGGGCATCGGGTCTCCTAGCGATGGACTATCCAAGAAATTAACTGATAGGCCCGCCACCCGAGATAGATGATCGAGATGACGATGAAGAATCGCCACCGCCACGGAACGGGTTCACGTTCTTCCTCGCTGAGTTCCGCACCACAGACGGCGCACACGTCGCTCTCTTCGGGGCGGTCGCACTGTTCACACCAGTTGGCCACGGCTACTCAATTCGAACGCGCACTCGAATCGGTGACGCGCCCAGTTCGAAGCGCTCACGCAGGCTGCGCTCGACGTAGCGCAGGTAGGTCTGCGGCAGTCGGCCGGCGATGAACAGCGTGAAGGTTGGTGGCTCCGTCGCCCCCTGCACCGCGTAGCGAATCTTGCCCGTAGGAGCAGGCTGCTTAATCTGAAGGTCGCGAATGGCCCGATTGAGGACTCCGGTCGGCACGCGTTTGGCGTAGTTGACCGCTGCGTTGGAGAGCGCGGGCAAGAGTCGATGCACGCCGCGCCCGGTGAGCGCCGTGGTCTTCAAGACCGGTGCGTCGCCGAGAAACGCGAGCTTGTCGCCCACGCTCGCGAGCACGGCGTCGCGATCGTCGGTCGGCACGAGCTCCCACTTGTTGAGCACGACCAACGCGG
This sequence comes from Acidimicrobiales bacterium, assembly GCA_035552255.1. Taxonomy (GTDB): domain Bacteria; phylum Actinomycetota; class Acidimicrobiia; order Acidimicrobiales; family RAAP-2; genus RAAP-2. Next base: position 56,194 of record DASZLS010000087.1, read on the forward strand.
GGCAACCCGCTGCCGAGATGCGCTCGGCGAGACGTTGGTCCTGGCCGGTTGCTTGTTGCGTGGCGTCAATGACGAGAATCGCAATGTCAGCTCTGTCGAGGGCATCGAGGCTGCGAAGCACCGAATACGTTTCGAGCCCGGGCTCCGTGCGAGCGCGCTTGCGCATGCCGGCGGTGTCGATGAACCGAATGAGTCCCGCGCTCGTTTCCACGACGGTGTCGATCGCGTCACGGGTCGTTCCGGGCATGTCGTGCACGACCGAGCGTTCTTCCCCAATCAGCTGGTTGAACAGGGTCGATTTGCCGACGTTCGGGCGCCCGACAATGGCCACGCGGAGCGCCCCGTCATCGTCCGCCGACTCTTCGGCCTCGAGTTCGCTGGCTCGTTCGCCAAGTTCGTCGACAATGCGGTCGAGCAAGTCGCCCGAGCCGCGACCGTGCTGAGCGCTCACGATGACGGGTTCGCCGACGCCGAGCGCCAGGAACTCCCAGCTCGCCGCCTCGTGCTGTTCATCGTCGATCTTGTTGACCACGAGGAGCACGGGACGCCCGGAGCGAAGCACCCAGCGCGCGGCACGCGAGTCTTCGTCGACTGGGCCGGTTGCACCATCTACCACCAAGATCACCAGATCTGCGGCGTTCAACGCAGCGTCGGCCTGCTGAGAGACCTTCTCTTCCAGTGAGTCACCTGCGGCGAGCCATCCACCAGTGTCAACCACGTCGAAGGTGAGCCCGCGCCAGTCCACCTCGACCGCCTTGCGGTCACGGGTAACGCCACGCTGTTCTTCAACAACGGCGATGCGCTTTCCCGCTAAGCGGTTGACAAGTGAACTCTTACCAACGTTCGGGCGACCGACGATGACGACTTGGGGACGGGTCACGCGTGACTCAGCTTTCTAGAACGCACCGCTTCGAGTGTGGTGCGAAGGTCACGTCCGGTGGTCGGCACGCTCATCACCGAGCGCGGCAGATCGTCCAGCGTCAATCCGTCCAGAAACCGACCTTCGGACAGGCAGACATCGGGGATGAGGCAGACGGTCGAGGCAGGGACATCTTCGAGCGCGGTTCGCAGATCCGCGCCCGTCATGAGACCGGCCACTTGGATATTCCCGCCAAAGTAGCGATTCTTCACCGCTCTTACTTCAACGTCGCGAAATCCATGCTCGTCGAAGAGTGAACGCAAGATCGGTTCCGCGTATTCGCCGGTGAGGACCATGACCTCTTCGCCCTCGTATTCGCGCTGATCGAACGTCCGTGGCGCGCGATAGCCGAGAGCGGGGGCTCCGTCGACGGACTGAAAGAAACCTGATCCGAGCTTCGTCATGGACGTGCGCTCGGTAAAGCTCTCCTTGAACGCAGCAACGAGTCCGACGCCGTTCTCGGCTTCGTCGAGACTCTCGAAGCTGTCGGTCCCGGGGGGTTCGATCTCCGCCACCAGATAGAACTCGTCGCTGGCAAAGACTTTGGCGGAGCCAAACATCTCGCGAGTCAGGCGCTGGAAGCTTTCTGCGAGCTCGACCACATGGCGCGCTTCGTCGCGAGTGTGCGCGCGCATTGACGCCTCGGTTGTGAAGTCGCTGATGCCGACGGGCACGAGCGCAATGGACGCAAGCTCGGGATAGAGGGATACGACGTCGTGGAGCGTGCGCTCGAGCTCGGCGCCGTCATTCACGCCGGGGCATACGACGACCTGGCCGTGCACCAGCACCCCAGCGCGCAAGAGCTCACGCAGCCAGCGCAGGCTCGTTGCACCTCGAGGATTGCGCAGCATCTCTGCGCGCAGCTCGGGGTTGGTGGTGTGAATCGACACGTAGAGCGGGGAGAGGCCCTCTTCTACCACGCGTTCCAGGTCAAACTCCGTAAATCGCGTCAGGGTCGTGTAGTTGCCATAGAGAAAAGAAAGGCGAAAGTCGTCGTCCTTTACGTAGAGGGACCGGCGCATGCCTTTGGGTAGCTGGTAGATAAAGCAAAAAGTGCAGTGATTGTCACAGGTACGAATCCGGTCAAAGACCGCCGAATCGATGGACAGGCCGAGCGGTTGGCCTTCTGGTTTCTGGATTGTGACCTTGTGGGACAGCGGCGCGCCTTCGCGCTTGACGACGAGCGTCACCACTTCCCCATCGATGAGCTGTTGGTATTCAATGATGTCGGTGGGCTCGCGGCCGTTCACGCTCACGAGCTCATCGCCGATGACGAGATCGACGTCCGAGGCCGGCGAACCCGCCGAGATAGAAGAAATACGGGCCCCAGACACCTCACTAGCCTAGGGACTACGCCAAGCGTTCATTTGCTGTGCTGCAGTTTGCTGCGCCCGAATCGTCTCCCGCGCACAACATTGGCCCACCATTAGGCTGATTTGCGTGAAGGTTGACAAGGTCGTGCTCGCAGCCCCGCGGGGTTTTTGTGCCGGCGTGGAGAAGGCAATCAAAGCCCTTGACTGGATGACGAGGGTCTTCGAACCACCCGTCTACTGCTATCACGAGATCGTCCACAATCAATTCGTTGTTGACTACTTCAAAGCGGTCGGGGTTATCTTCATCGACGACATCGCGGTTGTACCGCCCGGCGCGCCCGTTATGTTGAGCGCCCACGGCTCCCCGCCTCAGCTCGTTGAGGCCGCTCGACGCGGGGGCGGCACCGTCATTGACGCCGTGTGCCCGCTCGTGACCAAGGTCCACCACGAGCTCAAAGTGCGAGCCAACAAGGGCTACACCGTTCTCTACGTAGGTCATGAGTACCACGAGGAAGCCGTGGGCACCATGGCCGTGGCGCCCGAGGCGGTGCACCTCATCCAAGAGCGAAGCGATATCGACGCGGTTCGCTCCCACAAGGGACCCGTGGCGCTCCTCAGCCAAACGACGCTCAGCCTCGACGAGTGGCAGGACCTTCGCGAATACGCAGAAGAAGTCTTCCCCGACATCTGGATGCCCAACCGGAGCGACCTCTGCTTCGCGACGACCAACCGGCAGGCCGCCTTGCGCGAAATCGCCGAAGGCGCCGACACGGTGATCGTCATTGGTTCGGCCAATTCGTCAAACACCGTGGCACTCACTAAAGTCGCTGAAGCCGAAGGTGCTCCGCGCGTGCTGCGAGTGAATCGTGCCGATGAGCTTCCCGATGATCTGAGCGGCACCATCGCCGTCACGGCGGGCGCGTCCGCGCCCGAGAGTCTCGTCACTGAGGTATTGAGCGTGCTCGATCCCACGAACGGCGTCACCGTGAAGTCCGTCATCATCGAAGATGAGTACTTTCCCCCGCCTCCCGAATTGCGCGAGATGCTGAAGGCCATTTCGGCGGTCGTCGACCTGGTGTTGCAGACGCCGGACCGCTCCACATTCGACGGACAAGCCGATCGAGATTTCACCGCCGCCGAGGTACTTTCCGCGCTCAATCGGTAAAAATACAGGCCCACAGGTAGTATTGGCCGGTGGCATCGTTTCCGAGCATGGACGTCTCGACCCGTGAGCAGTGGTCCGAGATCATTGAGCGCACGATCGAGGCCCAGCCCCGGGTCGCCCACCAGATCCTCGCGATGGTCAAGGGATTGAGCGACATTAGCGACGGCTTTTCGGTCAATCAGATGCAGCACGCCCTCCAAACCGCCACCCGGGCCGAGCGTGATGGAGCGGACGAGCAGGTCATCGTCGCCTCGCTGCTGCACGACGTCGGCAAGCTGATCTCCGTACCCAACCATCCAAAGATCGCGGCCGAGATCCTGAAGCCCTACGTGCGACACGAGGTCTACTGCATGGTCTCGTTCCATCAGGACTTCCAAGGCCGCTACTACTACGAGCACCTCGGTATGGATCCCAACTTGCGCGAGCAGCATCGTGGCGAGCCTTGGTACGACCTCGCCGAACGCTTCGCTGACCAGTACGACCAGAAGGCCTTCGACCCGCAGTACCACGCCGAGTCTCTCGAGCACTTTGAGCCCATGGTGGTCAACGTGTTCGCTCAGGCTCATTCCATTTAAGGAGTTTCATGTCATCGCCCGACCTCGAAAAGCGGCGCATCACGCGACTGCGCGCCTACGCGATTGATCAGGCGATGACTCGCTTCGACGCTGACTACCCGGGATTTCATCCTGAGGCGATTGTCGCGTCGATCTGTGCCTACGAAGAAGAGGGCAACATCGGCGACGTGTTGAAGAAGATGCCCGACACGATCAATGGTGCGGCGTACACGACGCTCGTGGTCGTCGACGGCGGCGAGGACCGCACCGCCGAGGTCGCGCGCTCCTTTCCCGGCGTCAAGGTCATCGAGTTTCCGGTCAACCTTGGCCACGGCGTGGCGCTGCAGGTCACCTATCGCTACTGCATCGATCACTCGGCCAAGTACGTGGTGACCCTTGACGCTGACGGCCAGAACGATCCGGCCGAGATTCCTCAGATCCTTCAGCCGCTGCTCGATGACACGGCCGACTTCGTCGTGGCGAGTCGCGTGCTCGGCGAAGATAAGACCTCTGATGTCGTACGAAAGACCGGCGTACGCTTTTTCTCAATCATCATGAATCGTATGACCGGTGCGCACTTGACCGATACCTCGACCGGGTACCGTGCACTGCGCGTCACGATGCTGGCTGACGTCGTCGATCGCCTCACCCAGGAGCAGTATCAGACAGCCGAGCTCCTAATCACCTGCTTGAAGCGGGGCTGGCGCGCGGCGGAGGTACCGACGGTCTGGCATCCACGCGCGTCGGGCACCACGAAGAAGGGCAAGAACTGGCTCTTTGGTTTCCGCTACGCCCGCGTGGTCTTTGGCACCTGGTGGCGCGAGCGCTAATCAGCGAGTCGCCGCCTGCTCTCTTCGTAAACCGCCTCGAGTTCCTTTCGTAGTTCTTCGCTCTTGGCGCTGACCTCCGAGCGCGAGACACGCCCTTCCCCCGAGGGCGGATCGATCGGTGGGCCCACAACGATGCGGATTCTCGACGGGCGGGGAAACTTGGCGCCGACCGGCATGGCCTTCTCACTACCGGCAATGCCCACTGGCACGATCTTCGCCTTGGTACGCGCCGCGAGAAACATTGCGCCGTCGTGCAGCGGCTCGACCGAGACGCCCGACTTACGCGTCCCCTCTGGAAAGAGCACGAGTGCCTGTCCACGACGCAGCACCTCCTCGGACAGCCGCATGGACTCGCGATCCGCGGACGCGCGATTGACCGGAAAGGCCCCCAGGCGCGTCAACAGCGCGCCAAAGAGCCTCGGATGAAAGACGCCTTCTTTGGCCATGAAGAACACCTTGCGCGGCGAGATGAACAGGCTGAAGGCGAAGTCCACGTTCGATCGATGGATCGGAGCGATGATGACCGGGCCCTCAAGAGGGATGTTCTCCGCGCCATCCACCACCGGATGGAACATCACTGCGGCGAGTGCCGCCACAACCTTGGCGCAGATCCGATAGGTCAGCGTCTTGTCGGGGTTTAGGACGAGGTCCGAAGCTTCAGGCATCGCGTAATCTCCTCCACCAGCTCGTCGACGGACCGACCCGTCGTGTCTAGCACGAGCGCATCGTCGGCCTGGCGAAGCGGTGACGCGTCACGCGTCGAATCGATATCGTCGCGACGAGCAACAGAGGCTTCGGTCTCGTCGTCGCGGCGTCGGGCGCGCTCTTTGAGCGACGCGGTCAGATATACCTTCACGGTGGCGTCCGGGAACACGACCGTTGTGATATCCCTTCCTTCGACCACGCTCCCGACGGGTTGCGCCATGGCGAACTTGCGCTGGCGCTCGACCATCTGAATTCGAACCTCCGGGTTGGCGGCGACCACCGAGACAGCGACATTGACCGCTTGCGAGCGAATCTCGTCGTGCACGTCGTGCCCGTTGATGGCGACGCGAGGCGTCGTTTCGATCGAGGCAGCGCGAGCAATCTCGGCGATGGCATCCTCGTCGAACGGGTCGATGCCCCGGCGCAACGCTTCGTACGTCACGGCCCGATACATCGCACCCGTGTCGAGAAACGCCCAGCCAAGCGAGTGCGCGAGCGCCCGAGCGAGCGTGGACTTGCCCGAGCCTGCGGGTCCGTCAATCGCGATGACCTGGCTGCTCATTGGAGCAATGTTAGGTCTCGAAAGAAATTCGGATAGCTGGAGGACACGGACGACGCGCCTTCGATCGTGGCGCCGTGTCCCGCGCACCCCGCGATCGCGCTCGCCATGACCATACGGTGATCGAGCGACGCCGAAATGGTGAAGTCCTTGAAGCGCTCCGCGGAACCGAGTCCTTCCACGAAGAAGTCATCGCCCTCTTCCCAGGCGCGGCACCCCAGCAGCGTCGCCAGGTTGAGTGAACCTGCGAAGCGATCCGACTCCTTGTGTCGTAGCTCGCTCATCGCACGAAAGGCGCTCACGCCGCTCGCCGCACACGCGGCAACTGTCAAGATTGGCACCTCGTCGACCGACGGCACGTCCTTTGAGTGGATCTCGGTCGAAACCAGCGAAGAGCTCTTTGTTCGCAACACCGAATACGAATCACGCGCGGTGAGCGTGAGGAGCGCTCCCATGCGTTGAAGCACTGCGACGAAGCCCACGCGCTCGGGCGATGCGTCGAGGCTCAGCACTTCAAGGCTCGCGTCGTGATGGATCGCTCCGAGCACCGCGAAGAACGCCGCCTGGGACGGGTCGCCGGGCACGTGCCAATCGCGTCGGCGCGGTCGTCCCGGTGAAATGGTCACCTCTCGGCCCTCGCCCACGTCACGGCTTTCCACCGCGATGCCCGCACCGCGCAGCATGTCTTCGGTCGTGCGCCGCGTTCGAACGTCTTCGTGCACACTGGTGTCGCCGTCGGCAAAGAGTCCCGCGAGCAAGATGGCAGACTTCACCTGCGCGCTCGCGACCGGCAGGTGGTACTGCAGCGCGCGCACGCGCTCAGGGCTCTTCACGGTGAGCGGGGGCGTCGTCGTTGGTCCCTGACCATCGATCTCGATTCCCATCTGGCCGAGCGGAAGCGCGATCCGGTCCATTGGACGAGTGGAGAGGGAAGCATCGCCGACGAGTCGGTGGGTCCCTGGAATTGAGCCAATCACGCCGCTCATGAGCCGCATGGTCGTGCCGGAGTTGCCACAGTCGAGATCGCCGGTTGCCGGATGGAGCCCGTCTTCGGTGCCCCGCATGTACGCGACACCGTCCTCGTCGTGACGAGTCGCGCCCAGCTGCTCCAAGATGAGACTGGTGGCCACCACGTCCTCACCGTGCGACAGCCCCGTGATGGAACTTTCGCCGCGCGCCAGCGCGCTGATCATGAGTGCGCGATGCGAAGTGCTCTTGTCACCGGGGACTCGCACCGCACCACGTACACGCGCCAAGTGGGTAACGTGCTCGACGTCGCTCATTCGTGGCCGACCTGAAAGCCGCGTTCGATGAGGTTTTGGCGGAAGGACTCGGCCTGTCGTTCATCGATGGCGAGCAACAGCGTGCCGCTCGACCCTTCGATGCCGTGGGCAATCTCGATGTCGTAGATATTGACGAGCATCTCTGACGCCGCCATCGTGACCGCCGCGAGCACTCCTGGTTGGTCGCTCACCGCCACTCGCAAGTAGGCCAGATGCTCCGAGTGCAGTGCGCGTCCGGGTAACTGGCGTCGCGCCGAGGCGGCGCTCATCAGCGCCGTCGCAATGGTCTCGTGGTCGTCGCTCGACAGTGCGACGCGCAAGTTGGACAGGCGATCTTCGAGGGCCTGCAGCGACTGGCTGATGGCGACGCGATTCTCGAAGAGGACGTCGGGCCAAATACTGGGATCCCCCGCAGCGACCCGCGTCATGTCGCGAAATCCGCCGGCCGCCAGTTGGAGCAAGATGGCGTCTTGTTCGGCGATTCGGCTCGCCTCGTTCATGAGCGCACCCGCGAGCAGGTGCGGCACGTGGCTCGCGACCGCGACCAGTCGATCATGATCGTCCGCGTCGACCGCGACCACGTTGGCGCCGAGCTCGCGCAGAATTCCGTGCAACGTGCCATACGTCTCGGGCTTGGTGTCGGACGTCGGCGTGAGCACCCAGGTGCACCCCTGGAAGAGATCGCTGCGCGCTCCCGCGAGCCCGCGCAGTTCGGAGCCGGCCATGGGGTGACCAGCGAGGAAACGAGGGTCCGTGACTTCGTCAACGATGGCGCCTTTGACGCCCGCGACGTCGGTCACAATCATGGACGGATCCGCGCGCTCGGCGAGAATCTTCGCGGCAGTCTCCGCCACCACGCTCGCGGGTGTCGCCACGATGACGAGCGAGGTCTCCTCGTGAAACTCGCCGCCGACGACAACCCCAGCAACCACGGCCGCGTCGACGATCGCCGTATCCAGATCGATGCCCGAGACGAGCCATCCCCGCTCACCGAGCGCCAGGGCGATTGACGAGCCGATGAGCCCAAGGCCCACGACGTGCGCGCGTCGGCTACTCGGGGAGATCATCGCGAAGCGACCCCGCATTGCGCAAGTAGACGTGGCGCAAGTCGCTGCGAGCCCGCTCAGTGTAGGCGTGCATCAGCACGCGCACCGTGAGCGGCATCGAGCCGGGCACGTTGATCTCACTCGCGCAGAGCAGTGGTACGTCGCCAAAACCGACGCCGCGTGCCGCGGTCGCCGGGAACGACGCGGTGAGATCCGGAGACGTCGTAAAAAGCACGCTGATCACGTCATCGTGCGGTATTCCGTTGCGATTGAGCATCTCGAGCAGGAGCTCCTGGGTGACTTCATTTATCTCTTCGGGCGTGTTCGCCGCGCAGGTTGATGCGCCGCGAAGTCCTCGTACCATGGCAAAACTCATGCAGGCATCGTAGAGGCCAGCTCGTCGGTCATCCCAACCGCCTCCATCAAACGACGCACTTCGTTGAGCGAAAGCTGTCGAGACGAACCCGGCGAGAGCGTCGCGTCCTGCAAGGGCCCGATGCGTGTTCGCACGAGGCGCGTCACCTCGTGGCCAACGGCAGCGCACATACGACGCACTTGGCGGTTGCGTCCCTCATGGATCACGATGCGCAGCAACCCCTCGCTCACTCGCGAGACTTGTGCCGGCGCCGTCATGCCGTCTTCGAGTTCGACGCCCTCACGGAGACGGCGCAGCGCACCCGGAGAAGGATCACCTTCCACGCGAACCAGATACTCCTTGGTGATGCCCGAACTCGGATGAGTGAGGAGATGGGCGAGACGCCCATCGTTGGTGAGGATCAACAGGCCCTCTGTGTTCATATCGAGCCGCCCGACGGGGAAGATCCGCACCGGCGCCTCGACGAGATCGAGCACCGTGGTGCGACCTTGGGGGTCTGACGCCGTGGTTACGACCCCGTCGGGCTTGTTGAGCAAGAAGTACACCTTGCTCTGGGAAGTGGGAGCCATCTTGCCGTCGACACAGATGACGTTGACTTCAGGATCGACGCGGTTGCCGAGCTCCGCGATTCGACCGTCAATCGTGACGCGACCCTCCGAGATCAGGATCTCACTCGCCCGCCGTGAGCCGTAGCCCGCACGCGCGAGTGTCTTCTGCAGCCGCTCACCCTCGTCCAACTACGACACCTCTGAGTCATCAAATTGGCTGGCCAGCTCGTCGGCAAGTGCGTTCGCCGTTTCGATGGGCGGCATGAACTCCTCGATGGGAGGAAGATCCGTCACCGTCGCCAGTCCCATGCGGTCGAGAAACAGCTCCGTCGTCGCGTAGAGGATGGGCTGACCGGGGCCAGGGGCTCGACCCTGTTCTTCGATGTAGCCTCGCTGCTCGAGCAAGCGAACGACGCCGTCCACGTTGACGCCGCGCAGGGCGGAGATCTGGGCACGTGAGATCGGTTGGCGATAGGCGATGATCGCGAGCGACTCCAACGCAGCCGAGCTCAAACGATGGGACACGTCACGATTGGCAAATTTCGCCACCCAGCTCGCGACGTCGGGAGAAGACTGCATCACCCATCCGCTGGCGAGCTCGACGACCTGAAAGCCGCGACGCTCATCGAGGTACTCGGTTCGGAGCGTCCGAAGCGTCGCTACGACGTCGTTGGCGTCGGCCTCCACTACGTCGGCGAGCTCCTCCGCCGAGATCGGCTCGAGCGCGACGGTCAGCATCGCTTCGAGTTTCTGTTCGAGCGAAAGCTCATCCCTCATAACTGTCCACCCCTCCGATATCGAGCCTCGAATCCGTGTCGATCCACTGGATCTGGACATCACCAAACGTCGCGCCCTGGCCCAGCTCGATGTGACCGAGCTTGCACAGCTCGAGGATCGCGAGGAAGTGCACGATGATTTCGATTCGCGTCGCGAGTCCCGACGTCATTTGGCGAAACGAGAATCGACCCATCGTTGGCAAGCGCTGAGCGAGACGGGCGACCGTCTCCGCGACGGTGACCGCGTCCACTGTGACGTGGTGAAGCCGCACGACGGGCACAGGCTTCTCTTCGATGCCACGTAGATACGCGAGCGCGAGCTGGGCCGTGGTCACTCCTGCGAGTAGATCGGGCGGTTGGACGACGAACCCATCGTCAATGCCGCGCAAGCGGGGATAGGCGCGACTCGCGCGTTCGAAGAGCGAGACGAAGGCATCCGCCAATGCCGAATACGTGCGCAGCTCGAGGAGGCGAGCGAGCAAGACGTCACGCTCTTCCCAGCCCACGAACTCTTCGTCCACTTCCCCGCTCTCGCGACCGGGGAGAAGGCGATGGCTCTTCATTTCCAGGAGAATCGCCGCGATCAGGAGAAACTCAGAAAGATCGTCCATGTCGAGCGCCGTCGCCTGGTCCCGCAAAGTGACCACAAACGCATCGACGAGCGGCGAGAGCGGGATATCGAGGATGTCGACTTCGTGCGAAGAGATGAGCTGCATCAGCAGCTCAATAGGGCCGCTGAAGGACGGCGTCGTCACGACGAAGGTCACCCGACAACTGTAGTGGGTGGGTCTTTCGAGCCCCCTCCTCTACCATTGAGCGATGAGGATTCTTTCTGGCATGCAGCCATCAGGGGCGTTGCACCTTGGCAACTATCTCGGAGCGCTGCGCCGATGGGTCGACGAGCAAGACGCTGATTCCTTCTATTGCGTTGTGGATTTGCACGCCCTGACCTTGCACATCGAGCCTGAGGATTTGCGCACCAACACCACGGATCTGCTCGCGAGCTACCTCGCCGCGGGCCTCGATCCCGACGTTTGCACCATATTCATCCAAAGCCAAGTCTCTTATCACGCACAGCTCGACTGGCTGCTCGAGTGCGTCGCCACCTACGGCGAGCTCTCGCGAATGGTTGCCTTCAAGGAGAAGTCCGAGCGCCAAGAGGGCTACCGCGTGGGGCTGCTCACGTACCCCGTTCTCATGGCGGCCGACATCTTGCTCTACGAGACCGAACAGGTTCCGGTGGGTGATGATCAGCGTCAGCACCTGGAGCTCACGCGCGACCTCGCTGAGCGCTTCAACAATCGATTCGGTCCGACCTTCACGGTGCCCCTCGGGGTGCAGCCGCCGATCGCGGCACGGGTGATGGACCTCCAAGAGCCCACTCGCAAGATGAGCAAATCCGTTTCGAGCCCGCTCGGGACCATCCTTCTCTTCGACGAGCCCAAGGAGATCGAACGAAAGGTCTCGAAGGCCGTCACCGACACCGACGGGGAGGTGCGCTTTGACTGGGACAAGAAGCCCGGCGTCTCCAACCTGCTCGAGATCTATGCGAGCTTCAGCGACGAGACGCCCGAGGCGGTTGCTGCGCGCTACAGCCGATACGGCGAACTGAAAAAGGACCTTGCGGCGCTCATGATCGAGTCACTCGCGCCGCTACGTGCTCGGTACCACGAGCTCTTGACGTCGCCCGAGGACCTGTACAAGATCGCCGCGCGCGGTGCGGAAAAGGCGTGCGAGGTCGCGGGACCTGTCTATCGACGTGCGGCAAAGGCCATGGGCCTCGTCTAGGCGAAGATGACCAACGGCGACTTAGCGGCGTTGTGAAACCCGAATCTCGTAACGAGGCTCGCCAGCGTCAAGGGCGCTGACTACGTCAGCAAGCTCTCCCACCATCGCTCCAGATCGCTTAGCCAGTATTGGCCAATGTGCGTAAACGTCGTCAACACGATGATGACGAGAAACGCTATTGGCAGCGCTCGAGCTCGTAATTGGTAGTAGCGCGGCAAGTGCCTGTTGGGAACGAAACGCTCGATGATGGCAGAGCCATCGAGCGGAGGAATCGGAAGCATATTGAACGCCCCGATGACGAGATTGACGAGCCCGAGATACAGACCGAAGGTGAAGGTTCCCTGATTCTGGCTGACGTGAATGGCGTACTCGCAAATTGCGTAGCCCACCGCCGAAAGCGCAAAGTTCGTGAACGGTCCCGCGAGCGAGACCCACAGCGCTTGCTGTCGAGGGTGGCGCAGGCGTCCGATTGAGACGGGTACGGGCTTGGCGTATCCGAATGCAGGCAAACCGACGGCCAGCAGCAAGATCGGCATCAAAATAGTTCCAAACGGATCGATAGAACGAAGCGGGTTCAACGTCAGTCGGTGCTGCTCTTTCGCCGTCGGATCGCCGCAGAGATACGCGACATAGCCGTGGCTCAACTCGTGCAGGACGACCGAAGGAACGAGCAGCGCGAACCAATACCAGAGATTCACGGGTCCCTATCTCTTACTCGTGCGCTCTGGGATGTGCATTTTGATACTCGCGCTGCAACGTGGTGACCGACACCGCGGTGTAGAGCTGGGTCGTCGCGATCGACGCGTGCCCGAGCAGCTCTTGAACGACTCTGATGTCGGCGCCGTGGGCCAACATGTGCGTCGCGCAGCTGTGGCGAAAGACGTGTGCACTGATGCGTTTTCGATCGATGCCCACGACGAGCGCCCGCTTGTGCACGATGAGGTCGATGCCTTGACGCGTGATCGGGCCAGACCTCGCGTTGAGAAACACCCGCGTGCCCCTCTTCGAGGAGAGCAGTGTTGAGCGACCTCCGGGGCCGAGGTACTCCTGGAGCGCGGCCTTCAGGGTACGGCCGATCGGGACCAAGCGCTGCTTTGAGCCTTTTCCGGTGAGCAGTATCAGCTCCTCATCGAAATCGAGATCGTGCAGGTTAAGTCCGACCACTTCGCTGACGCGTGCGCCCGTGCCGTAGAGCAACTCAAGCAAAGCTCGATCCCGTAAGTCAGTGGCACTGGTCCCTGGGATCGAGTCCAGCAGCGCGATGACCTCGCGCTCACTCAGAGGTTTCGGGAGCGCGCGTCCGCGCCGACCGCCGCGCAGTCGCGCCCCGGGATCGATCGGGAGATGACCTTCGTCGACGGAATAGGCAAAGAATCCGCGCACCGCGGCGGTATTGCGCGCGATGGTGTTGAGCGCCAGCTTGCGGTCACGCAGTTCGTTGAAGTAGTGCTCGAGGTCTTCGTCGCGAACGCCCGACAGCTCGAGGTGATGGTCATCAAACCATCGACCGAGGGCGATGAGGTCACGACGGTACGCCTCAATGGTGGCGCGACTGCGACCCTTCTCGATCGTCATCCATTGCAAATACTCATCGAGCGCTTCGTCAAAGTTCGTCAAGGAAGGTCCCAAAGAGCCGAGAAAGGGCGATCGTGGTCGTTGAATCGACCGCGAAGGCTGAACGCAGCGTGGTCTTGATCACTTCTGGCGCGAGCCAGTGGATCGTCGAGCTCTCTTCTTCCGGTCCGGCTGGATCGCGCTCGCGCTGGGTGATGCCGCGGGCTTCGTAGACCATCATCACCTGGGTCGACCAACCCGGTGAGTTCATGAACCGACCGAGAAACGTCCACTCGCTCGCTTCGCAACCGAGCTCCTCGCGAAGTTCCCGCTTCGCGCAGTCCAAGGGGTCTTCGTCGGGGATGTCACGCGTGCCGGCGGGAATCTCCAACAGCTCTTGATCGAAGGTCGAGCGGTATTGGCGAATGAAGCCGACCTCTCCCTTTTCGTTGATCGCGAGCACCGCCACTGCGCCGGGGTGCACTGCCACGTCGCGTTGGAAGACGTCTTCGCCATGGCGAATGGTGCGCTTCTCAACGTTGAAAACGTGCGAACGGTAGACGACCTCGGCCCCTTCGACCCGGAAGGAGTCACTCACAAGGTGCTGTCAACCGTTGAGGGATCGATGATGTGCGGTTCGCGTCCCTCCGCGCGAAGATCGGCCGCCTTAATGAGACCCAGGAACAACGGGTGGGGGCGATCCGGTCGAGACTTGAATTCGGGGTGAGCTTGGGTGCCGACGAAGAATGAGTGTCCGGGCAATTCCACGAACTCGACCAATCGACCGTCCGGCGAGTTCCCCGAACAACGCATCCCCGCCGCTTCAAACTGATCGCGATAGCGAGCGTTGAACTCATAGCGGTGACGATGGCGCTCAGAGACAACCGTGGCGCCATAGAGCTCGGCAACCTGGGAGTCCTCGTCGAGCATGGCCGGCCACGCGCCGAGACGCATCGTGCCGCCAAGGTCAGTGACGTCCATCTGCTCGGCAAGCAGTGAGATCACCGGTGCCGACGAGCTGTGAGAGAACTCGGTCGACTGCGCATCGCTCAGGCCAAGGACGTGCCGGGCAAATTCGATGACCTGGATCTGCATTCCCAAACAGATGCCGAGGTAGGGGATGTCGCTTTCGCGGGCAATCCTGGCCGTCGCGATCATCCCTTCGATGCCACGCTCACCGAACCCACCAGGCACGATGATGGCGTCGAGCTGGCTGAGTCGGTCGGCGTCGAGCTCGGAGGGAACGCGCTCGGCTTCCAGCCATTCGATGGCCGTTCTCGCTCCAATGGCAAATCCAGCGTGGCGAATCGACTCAACGACGCTCAAGTATGCGTCGGGCATCGTCACGTACTTGCCGATGATGCCAACCTTCAGCGTGCGCGTGGTGTTGTGCACCCGGCGAACCACGCTCTCCCACGGGGATAGATCAATCGGGTGTTCGTCGAGATCAATGCGCAAGGTGTTGCAGACGATCGTGTCGAGGCCCTCGTGATGCAAGGTGATGGGGATGTCGTAGATGCTCGCCTCGTCGACGGCGGAGATCACTGCGTTGACGGGAACATCGCAGAGCAGGGAGATCTTTCGCTTCAAGCTGTCTGAGATCGGCTGGTCGCTGCGACAGACGATGATGTCGGGCTGGATGCCGCGCGAGCGCAGTTCCGTGACCGAGTGCTGGGTTGGTTTGGTCTTCTGTTCGCCTGATGGGGCCAGGTAGGGCACCAAGGTGAGGTGGACATAACAGACGTTGTCACGGCCCGTGTCGCGCCGAAACTGACGTATGGATTCGATGAACGGCACGATCTCGATGTCGCCAACCGTGCCGCCGATCTCGACGATCACCACGTCCGCGCCGAGTGAACCTTGGCGGCGGATCCGCTCTTTGATCTCGTCGGTCACGTGAGGGATCACCTGCACCGTCTTACCGAGATAGTCGCCGCGACGCTCTTTCTTAATGACGTTTGAGTAGATCGATCCGGTCGTGGTGTTGGAGATCTTGGATAGTGATTCGTCGATGAATCGCTCATAGTGACCGAGGTCGAGGTCGGTCTCTCCTCCGTCGTCCGTGACGAAGACCTCTCCGTGCTCGCCAGGGTTCATGGTTCCCGGGTCAACGTTCAAGTACGGGTCCAACTTGCACATCGTGACCTTCAGGCCACGAGATTTGAGCAGTCGACCGAGAGACGAGGCGGTTAGACCCTTGCCGAGCGAACTCGACACTCCGCCCGTAACAAAGACGTATTTTGTCATTGCAAAACTGCGCTTCTCACGGAACAACAGCCTAGCGAGAAAAGTCGACGATGGTCGGATCCTCGCTGGAGTTTTCAAGTAATTGCTCAGCGAGCGCGCGCGACTCGTCGGTGACGTCGTTGCCCGCGAGCATTCGCGCAATTTCACGAACTCGCTCCTCGCCTGAAAGTGCACGAACGGACGTGGACGTGACTCCTCGCGCCACCTCCTTTTCGATGACGAAATGGTGGTCGGCTCTTGCCGCCACCGACGCGAGGTGCGTGATGGCGATGACCTGCTGGTCGCGTCCGACTTCGCGCAGGCACTCGCCGATCTGCTGGGCCACCTGTCCCCCAAGTCCCGCGTCGATCTCATCAAAGACCGCCACCATGTCGCGGTGAACGGTCTCGAGCGACAGTGCGAGGAGGACTCGGCTGAGCTCTCCCCCGCTCGCGAGCGTCGCGAGCGGACCCTCGGGCTGGCCCGGATTCGGCGTGAACAGAATCTGCGCGTCAGACCCGTCTACACCGTCCGCGACGAAACGCAAGGTGGCGTTGGACAATGCAACCCGCGCCATTTGGCGGGCGACCGCCTTAGTGAGCGCAGCGGACGCCCGCTCGCGCTCGAGCTTTGTCTCGGCTGCGAGCTCTTGTTCTCGCCGCTCGAGCCCTTCGATCTCCGTGTCCAGCCCTCGCAGCCGTTCCCGCTCATTGGCGAGCCGTTCGAGCTTCGCGCGAATATCTTCACGGGTCGCCAGCGCCGCGACGAGACTCCCACCGTATTTTCGGGCCACCTTTTGGAGAACGTCGGCTCTCGACTCCAGGTCAGCGATGGTCGTCGGATCGAACGAGTCCGGATCACTGAGGGTAGCGAGCTCGTGAAGCGCGTCGCGGGCTTGGATGAGCGAATCGTTAAATCCGCGACGAACCGCGTCGTAGGCGTCACCATCGGGCAGACGGCTGACGGCGCGGGCAAACTGAGTGAGCACCGACTCGTCCCCGTCGCTGTCGAGCAACTGGAGGACTTCGTTGAGCGAGGCCTGACCGTCACGAAGGGCGGTCAGGCGAATGAGCTCGTTCAGCGTTTCGTCGAGTTCCGTTGGAGAAGTCAGGGCGGCCGCCTCCAACTCGGCCAGCTGGAAGTCCAAAAACTCCGCGTCGCGCTCGCGAGAGCCCCGGTCGCCACCGAAGTCACCGCGAAGTCGCATCGCGTCGCGAAGCTCTCGTCGGACGCCTTCGAGCGCAGTGAGGTCAATCTTTCCGCTCTCGTCGATCATGCGCAGTACTTCGTTCCTGCTGCGCAGCGAGAGCGAATCGTGCTGTCCGTGGATCACGATGACGCGTTCGGCCAGGGTGCGTAAGGCCTCCACGCTGGACGGCGCACCGTCGAGCGAACTGCGGAGTCGACCAGAACCGCTGGCTTCCCTCGCCATCAACATTTCTTTGCCGTCGCGCTCAAAGAGGGCAACGGCACGGGTGTCTGGGTTGATCGCGTAGCGAGACGCGCTCGCATCCTCACCGAGACACAGTCCGAGCGCTCCGAGGAGGAGGGTCTTTCCCGCTCCCGTTTCGCCGGTAATCACGTTGAAACCGGAGCCGAACTCGACACGGGCGTCATCGATGACGCCGAGCTTGTGAGCGTAGAGCTCGACGAGGTTCGCCTTAGGCATGACCCTCTCTGAGGCTGCGGCGAAGCCGCGTCGCGAGGTCGAAGCTACGCGTCGCCGCTACGTGAACAGGGGTGGGACTCTGGCGAACTTCGACGTAGTCGCCGGGCTCGAGCGGACCAATGGTCTGTCCGTCCGCGACGAGCATGGCGGGCTTGTCGTCCACGAGGAGCCGGATGACCTTGTCTACGGGCACCACGATGGATCGGCCAATCGTGAAGTGCGGTGCGACGGGCGTCAGCACCATGAGCTCGAGGGAGGCGTCTACGACCGGACCACCAGCGGAGAAGTTATAGCCCGTGCTGCCCGTCGGCGTCGCGACCATCACACCATCGGCCGAGTACGTGAGGAACTCCTCCTTATCGATGAACGTCTTCACTTTCACCATGTGACCGGGGCTCGCGCGTTCCACGACTACTTCATTCAGCGCGAACTCGACGAGGTCGGAGTTGGAGACCGTGATCTCGAGGGCGAGTCGTTCGGAGACAGCGTCGCTCACGAGTGCCCACTTGATGTTCTCGACTATTTCCGTAGACGGCACATTTAAAAGGAATCCCACTTGGCCCAGATTTACGGCGACCACCCGTGCGCCAACTTCGTGGGCGAGTCGCGTGGCTCGTAAGAAGGTCCCGTCGCCCCCGAGACTCACGACCAGCGTGCTCGAGTCCAAGACGGGCTCGCCGGGGACGTCAAAGAGATACAGGGTCGAGGTGATGCCGTCGCGAGCGAGTTGGTCCCCCACCTCGTGAGCTAGCTCGACCGCGTCGGTGCGGTTACTAAAAGCGGTAAAGAGCAGTTGAGCCACGGGACACCTCGACCTAATGGTAGTAACAAAGGTCGCCGGGACCTGCGCGAATAGTACTGCTCTCGTCTACGGCGACGCGGCTGGCTGCGCACAGCTGAGGCCTTTGGGCACACGCCATCCGTTATAGGCAGCTGCCAACATGAACACGTCCTCTTGTTCTGGCAGCGTTTCCTCTGAGAGGTTGAAACCCTTCGGTTCGCCGATCTTGAAATGGCAGAGCGAGGCGGTCACTCGAGCGAGCGACGTCGCGCGCGGCAACGACATGATCGAGGGACGATTGCGAGCGTAGAAGAGCCACGCGCCGACGTTGACTCGATGCCCCGAGCACGTCAGCGGATACGCGTTTCCGTCTTCGGACAGCCAAATCGCAACCGCACATTCCGATCCAACCGGGGAAGTTCGTTCGCCGGGCAAGACTTCTTTGTTATTGGCCAGGTCCCCGCTCGAGATGACGAGGCCAACGGGCCAGGTCGGGTTAGGTGTCTGACTGAGGACGATTCCGGTCACAGAGTGTGACGGAATCCGCAGCGCGACGAAGACGCGGCCTCCGCGCACGCGAGCGAGGCTGCGCGCATTGACCAGGCTGAGTCCCTTGAACCTCGGAACCGATGACGTGGAGTGTGTCGTCGTGGTCGACGAGCTCGCGCCAGTCGACGGAAACGTGACGACGAGAGCAAGCACCCCTCCGACTATCAGAACCACAATCACGAGTTGGGCTCTTCGGGTTCGCACACTCTTTTGTAGCCCAGATATGAGTGACCCCCTGCCACCGCCCAATGAACGACGAATTCAGGTACGCCGACGAGCTCGATCTCGCGAGTTCCTGAACTAGAAACCCCCAACGTCAGGGAAGAGAAAGTTTCCTCGCACTTGTCGTGTTGGTGGGGAAATTAGGTGTTCGCTACGAACGCCGAAGTAGAGAATACTCTCCATTTCTCACGATACGACGGGTTACTTCAACTTGTCGACTTACGCCGGAGGGGCGGCTCGCTCGCGGGAGGACGCTGTCGAGGCGGCAGCTCTCGAAGCAGGTCGGTCGTAGCGATCGTGACGGCCAACACCGCCCTTTCGAATGCGTCCACCGTGGCGGCCGAAGTGGCCTGCACGCCGCTCACTTTTCGCACGTACTGGCGAGCGGCCGATTCGATCTCCTCCGCCGTAGCCGCTGGTTCGAGGCCCCTCAGGATGGTGATATTTCTGCACATGGCCCGAGCGTAGATCGCTGGAGGTGACGAAGCGACGAGGGGTCATTAATCTACCGAGAGACCAACAAGGGGACCGACATGAGCGATATGAATTCGTGGAACGCAAAGATCATTGATGAGTTTCGCGCGAGCGGAGGACACGTAGCGGGCGATTTCGCCGGTGCCCCACTCCTCTTGCTCCACACGCACGGAGCCAAGACCAACGCCGAGCGAGTGAATCCGATGATGTACCTCGAAGACGGAGGACGATTCTTTGTGTTCGCGTCAAAAGCCGGTGCGGACTCGAATCCCGACTGGTATCACAACCTCGTGGCAAACCCAGAAGTGACGGTCGAACTCGATGGCGACACCTTCGCGGCGAATGCGACGGTGCTCCATGACGAAGAGCGCACCCGCTACTACGCGATTCAGGCGGAGCGCATGCCGCAGTTCGCGGAGTACGAGGCGAAAACGTCGAGGATCATTCCGGTCGTCGAGTTGCACCGGGCTAGCGCCGAGTGACCGCGCGCGGCACCGAACTGCCGCGCATCGAACGCTTGACCCTTGCGGTCGTGACGCGCGTACCTGTCGAACATCCAGAGTTTCCGGCTTTTTCGCCGTTTCCCGTGCATGCGTGGGTCATTCGGCATCCGAGCGGTCCCATCCTCGTCGACGCGGGGATTGGCATGCATAACGTCTGGGTCGATGAGCACTTTGCACCCCGGCGGACGTCGCTTGGCGACGCGCTTCGCCGCATCGGGCTCGTGGCGACGGACATCGTTGCCGTCGTCGTCTCACACCTGCACTTTGACCACTGCGGACAGCTTGACACCCTGGACGCGCCGGTCTTCGTGCAGGGTAGTGAATACGAAGCGAGCCGCGAACAGGGCTACACCGTGCCCGAATGGGCGACGATTCCAGAGCACCGCCTGCGGCTCGTCGACGGCGACCGCGAAATCGACGACGGTGTCCGACTGCTGTTCACACCGGGCCACACGCCAGGACACCAGTCCGTAGTCGTTGAGACGCCAGAGGGACGCGAGGTGCTCGCGGCGCAGTGCGTCTTTCGCGCGAAGGAGCTCCGCGACAATGCTCCTTCGTCGACCAATCTCTTTAGTGAGGCGTGGGCCGACACTGCCGCCACGTCATTGGATCGAATTCGAGCACTCTCCCCCGCTCGCGTACACCTCAGCCACGACCTCGAGGTGGTGGACCTTTAACGTGGCTTGACCTCAGCGTGATCCGAGTTGAACGGTCGAGAAAGTTCCACCGGATGGACCCGCCAAACCATTGCCGTTGCCGGCTGTCCCGCTTGAGGCGATCCCGGTGCTCGGATTCAAGTGGGCCTGCTCTCGTGAGTAGAGATACAAGGGCTTTCCGTCGTACGTGACCTGCAGCGTCCCGTCCGCTCGACGAACGGTGCCGATTTCGCGCGACGGAATGCTCGCAGCCACGTGGGGCGCCGCGGTCGTCACCACAGGAATCCACATGCGAGCGCACGCGCCCGAGCACGCGATCACGTGCAGACGGTCTCGATTGAAGGTGTAGACAACGACCGCGAACGGGTCAATATTGGGATCACCTGTCACCGCAAGCACGCGCGAACCATTGGACAGCGTGGCGGGCGTAATGTTCGCAATGCCCGCTGTCGGATCGCCGTTGCTCGCATTGACGAGATACCAGTAGCCGTGCCACGGAGCAAGTGGCTCGACGGTCTCGACGTATTGGACACCAAGTGGTCGGAAGGGCGCTGAGGACGGATCAAAGAGGTAGAGCGGGTGGCCCGCGTAAGTGACTTGATCGCCAATGCCTTTGCGTTCAACAGTGCCCAGAAGACCCTGCTGCACGCCAGGACCCGCGATCGGTGCGGCCTTGGTCGTGAGCGCGGGCCAGTCGTCTGAGGCGACCTCATTGACGAGGTCCTTCTCCGGTCCGGTACAGGTCAGCTGTACTCGCGCGTCGGGATTGAGGTCGTAGCCCTCCGCTTTGGTCGTCTCGCACCCAAAATGATCGCGCGTATCGCCGCTGAACTCGTAGAGGGGAAAACCAGCGAGCTCTCCCCCGTCGACGACCAGCACCGAGCCGTACTTCGCGGTCGTCTCGACGCGCAGCTCGACACCATGCGCGTGCGCAGGTCGTGCGTAGGAGACGTAGACGACACCGGCGAACGCGACCACGCAGAGTGCGGTAATGGCAATGCGTCGTTGTTGTCGATTCACGGAGTCTCCCGTTACACGATACGAGGCACGCGGCGTCGGGCGAGACGTGCTCGCTCTTCGCACGCGACTTCTCGGAGCAGCGGATCGCCGCCTCTACGTCGCGCCCCACGTGTCTGAAGCCATTCTCAGCATCATTGACGTTACACACGGGTAAGCACCGGACGTGACCCGCGTGTATCTCGAGTACGGCGAGCGAGTGGGGCGCTCGCAAAGTGCCGGATCGCAGAAACCGGCTGATAGGTTAACTTTCATCGGATTTACAAAGGGGTCGCCGCTGGTGTCAAGCAGATTGACGCAGACGATAAACAGTTTTTTCGGCGCTCGCGATGAATTCACGATCAAGGCCAGTCGCGAGAATTTCCCCGTCGCGTCTCGTCTTTTGCCTCGTGAGGTGCGTTCTCAGCTGATGGCCATCTACGGTTTCGCGCGTCTGACCGACGATATTGGCGATGAAGCCGAGGGCGATCGCCTAGCCCTCCTCGACTGGCTCGACGACGAGCTGACCCTGGCCGCAGAAGGTCGAGCGATTCATCCTGTCTTCCAGCGCCTGTCCCCTGTCATTCTCGATCTCAACGGAAATCTCGAGCCGTTTCGCAATCTCATTGAAGCCAATCGCGTTGATCAGCGCGTCACTCGCTACGAGTCCTTTGATGCCTTGGTGGGCTATTGCATGCTGTCGGCCGCTCCCGTGGGCCGTCTCGTGCTCGCGGTCTTTCACGTCGCAACGCCCGAGCGAACCGAATGGTCCGATCAAGTCTGCATCGCGCTCCAGCTCGTCGAGCATCTACAAGACATCGGCGAAGATGCTCGACAGGGACGCATCTACGTGCCACTGGCCAGCATGCGAGAGTTCGGCGTTGCCGAAAGCGACCTCCTCGCCCCCGCAGCGAATGACGCGCTTCGCGCGCTCGTGGCGAGCGAAACACAACGCACCCGAGACCTGCTCACTGCAGGATCGCCGCTCGCTTCGTCGTTGCCGCTACGCGCACGGCTGGCGGTCACGGGTTTTGTCGGCGGAGGTCTTGCGGCAGCGGACGCCATCGAGCGAGCTAACTGTGACGTGCTCGCGGTTGCCTGCCACACCAGCACTCGCGACGTCCTTTCGCACACGGCTCGCGGTCTCGTGCGTGCGAGTCGTCATCGGAGGGCCGCATGAACTTAGAAGCGGCCTACGAGTGGTGCGAGGGTGTGACGCGACGCGAAGCGAAGAATTTCGCCTACGGCATCCGCTTGCTCCACAAACCAGAGCGCCAGGCTCTCTCTGCCGTGTACGCGCTCGCCAGGCGTATTGACGATATCGGCGACGGCACCGATTCGCCTGAAGAGAAGCTCGCGGGATTGCAGCTCGTGCGAAAGGAGATTTCGTCGATCGATCCGAAGACGAATGACCCAGTCCTGTTCGCCCTCGCCGACGCGAACGATCGTTATCACCTGCCCATGGAGTGCTTCGGAGAGATCATCGATGGCTGTGAGATGGACGTGCAGGGCACCAACTACGACACGATCGACGACCTCGTCAAGTACTGCCGCAACGTCGCTGGCTCGGTCGGACGTCTTTCGCTCGCCATCTTTGGCACGGATCATCCAAAGGAAGCGACCCCGCTCGCGGACTCGCTCGGCGTCGCGCTGCAGCTGACGAACATCTTGCGCGATGTCGTAGAAGACCGATCCTTTGGTCGCGTGTATCTCCCTCGCGAGGATGCCGAACGAGTCAGCTGCGCGCCGGACCTCTCGGGGCCGCCCAGCGAGATTGGCCGCCTCGTCACCTTTGAGTGCGGACGCGCCGAACAGTGGTTCGCCGAAGGACTCCAACTGCTGCCGCTCTTGAGTGGTCGCGGTCGCTCGTGCGTCGCCGCGATGTCAGGCATCTACCGACGGCTGCTTGTTCGCATCGAGCGCAATCCGATCGCCGTGACTCAAGGGCGCGTCTCGTTGCCCGCGTACGAGAAGATCTCGGTGGCGCTTCAGAGCCTCGCGGCAGCTCGCGCATGAATGCGCCGCGCGTCGGCGTGATCGGTGGAGGACTCGCGGGCATCGCCGCCGCCCTTGCGCTCTCCGACGCCGGGGCTACGGTGACCCTCTTCGAACGACGCCCCCACCTTGGTGGTCTCACCTCATCGATCGAGCGCGACGGACTTTCCTTTGACAATGGACAGCACGTCTTCCTCGGCTGCTGCTCGTCTTATCGCGCATTGCTTGGACGGATCGGCGCGAGCCATCAGGTCTATTTGCAACCTCGACTCGACGTGCCCGTGCTCTCGCCCGACGGTCGTCATGCCTCGATTCGCCGCACGAGGTTGCCAGCGCCCCTGCATCTGGCCGCTTCACTGCTTTGCTATCGGTTTCTCTCGCTTCGAGAGCGGATCGGACTGCTCCGGGCGGTCGTCGCTCTCCGGCGCCTCAATCCGGCCGATCCCGCCCTCGATAGCGAGACGTTTGGTTCCTGGCTTGCCCGTCACGGACAGTCGCCTCGCGCGATAGAGCGTCTCTGGAACCTCATCATTCAACCAACGGTGAACGTTTCAGCGGCAGAAGCGTCGCTCGCCCTTGCGGCACAAGTCTTTCGCATTGGATTTCTAGAGCACGCCGACGGCGCCGACATGGGTTGGTCAACGGTGCCACTCGTACAGCTGCACGGCGAAAACGCGCTGCGCGCCCTTGAGGAGAGCGGCGTGACGGTGCTGACCAACACGTCGGTGACCTCGATCGTCCGCTCCTCCAGCGGGACGTTCAGCGTGCTCGCAACTGAGGATCCGTTCATTTTTGACGCACTGATCGTGTCGACGGCCCCTAGGGTGGCGGCGACACTTGGGGCATTGCCTGGCGACGAGGACCTTGCCACGAAGTTGGGCACGTCACCGATTGTTAACATTCACTTCGTTCTTGATCGAAAGGTAACCGATCTTCCGATGGCCGCGTGCGTTGACTCTCCCATCGAATTCTTCTTCGACCGCACCGACGCGTCGGGCGTCACCTCCGGGCAGTGCCTCGTCGTTTCGCTCTCGGCCGCCGATAAGTACGCGGCAGTGGGTTCGAGCGAACTCGTGCCCATGTTCTTCGAAGCGCTCGGCGACCTCTTTCCTGCTGCGCGCGATGCCGTGCTGACGACTTCGGTCGTGACGCGCGAGCATGCGGCCACCTTCCGAGGCGCACCGGGCATTGAATCCGTGCGACCACCGAACGCGACGTCGACGCCGGGGCTCTATCTCGCGGGCGCCTGGTGCCACACTGGCTGGCCCGCCACCATGGAAGGTGCGGTCCGCAGCGGCAACGACGCTGCCGCACAAGTACTCAGTCTTTTTTCGGACTCGTCAAATACCGATCCGCGCAATCGCGAGAGGGTTAGAACGTGACCTTGGCCAACTCTCTCTCAAAGCACGAGAATGAAATGAGCGCACTCGAGATACTGGGGCGCGCCAAAGCCATGGTCACTCCCGCACTCGCCGAAGCGACCGAGCGGTTGAGCCCGGAACTGCGCCCCCTCGTCACGCACCACTTATCTGCGGGCGGAAAGTTCGTGCGCGCCAGCTTGGCGTTGCTCTCGGCGAGCGCCGGCGGTGCCGACGAGCGAGTCGGTCTGGTTGGTGCGCTCGCCATCGAGTTCATCCACAATTTCTCTCTCATTCACGACGACATCATCGACGGGGACATCGAGCGCCGACACGAACCAACGGTCTGGGCGAAGTTCGGTGTGGGACCGGCGATCATTGCGGGTGACGCGCTCTCGACGCTCGCGTTCCAGCTCTTGCTCGACGAGACGACGCCCGAGCGGGTGCGCGCAGCGTCACGTCTCGCCGAAGCGACCCAAGCGATGATCGTCGGCCAAGCAGCCGACATTGCCTCTGAGCGCCAGCTCTCCTTGTCTGTAGAAGAGTGTCTGCGCATGGAAGCCGGTAAGACGGGCGCACTGCTCTCGTGTGCCGCCGCGATTGGAGCAATTCTCGCGGGTGCGAGCGACGACACCATCAGCGCGCTGTCGGACTACGGCGATCACCTGGGTCAGGCGTTTCAGGCGATTGACGACATGCTGGGGGTCTGGGGTGAATCCAGTGTCACGGGCAAACCCGTCGGCAACGACCTTCGCTTACGCAAGAAGACGCTGCCTATCTGCATCGCGCACGCCAAGGGCTTTGACGTCTTCGCAGAAATAACGTCCTCTGTTGAGGACGAGCTCACCGACGCCGAAGTCGTCGACGCGATGACGCTGCTCGACGAATGTGGCGCACGCTACGAAACGGGAGAGATGGCAGAGGCGGAGTTGCGCGCCGCGCTCACCGCCTTGGAGCGGGCGCCAATGGACGCCGATGCACGATCTGAACTCGGCGTGCTCGCTCGCTATGTCATCGAGCGAGACCAGTGACCGACTTCACTCCCCACGGCGCGTTTGACGCACCAGGAGCAGAAGGACCCGAGCCACCGTCACCGTCGTTCGATCGCGACGTCAAAAACTCATTGAAGAACGCCATCGATGCGTTGGTCTCCCTCCAGAATCCGAACGGTTGGTGGAAGGGCGAGCTCGAAACGAACGTGACCATGGACGCCGAAGATCTCCTGCTTCGAGAGTTTCTCGGTATTCGTACGGTCGATCAGACTGCGGCCGCGGCGAAGTGGATCCGCTCGCGTCAACGAGAAGATGGCACCTGGGCGAACTTCTTTGGTGGCCCCGGCGATCTCTCCACCACGATCGAGGCGTACGTAGCGCTTCGACTCGCCGGCGATTCGCCCGACGATGAGCACATGGACCGAGCGCGACGCTTCATCTACGCATCGGGCGGGATCGAGGCCAGCCGGGTCTTCACGAGAATCTGGCTGGCGATGTTCAATCTCTGGAAGTGGGAGGAGCTTCCGGTGATGCCCCCGGAGATGATCTTTGTCAGCCGACACCTGCCGCTCAACGTCTATGACTTCGCGTGTTGGGCACGCCAGACCGTGGTCGCGCTGACCGTCGTCAGTGCGCATCGTCCCTCACACCGTCTCAGCTTCACCGTCGATGAGTTGAAGACTGGCGTGCCCGCTCCTCGACGCGATCCGATCAACACGTGGGCAGGACGATTCCAAGCCGTTGACCTCCTCTTGCACTTCTATGAGCGTCGGCCCCTCAAATTCCTCCGTCGCGCGGCGCTGCGAAAAGCGGAACGGTGGATCGTGCAGCGTCAAGAAGCCGACGGCTCCTGGGGCGGCATCCAGCCTCCGTGGGTGTATTCACTGATTGCCCTTCGTCTGCAGGGCTACTCCCTCGAGCACCCCGTCATGCACGCCGGCATCACCGGTCTTGACGGATTCACCATCGAAGACGATGAGGGCCGTCGTCTTGAGGCGTGCCAGTCCCCGGTGTGGGACACGGCCCTTGCCGTAACTGCGCTCGCCGACGCGGGACTCTCGCCAGAAGACCCCGTCTTGCGCTCCGCCGCACGGTACCTTCTGAGCCAAGAGATCACCGTGAAGGGCGATTGGTCGCTCCGTCGTCCGAATCTCAAGCCGAGCGGTTGGGCGTTCGAATTCGAGAACGATACCTATCCCGACATCGACGACGCCGCCGAAGTAGTCCTCGCACTTGGTCGCACAGCCGAACCGTCACTCGACGCGCAGCGCCGCGGCCTCACCTGGGTCGAAGGCATGCAGTCGCGCGACGGTGGATGGGCGGCGTTTGACGTGGACAACGTTCAGACCCTCGTTCGAGAGCTTCCCTTCTGCGACTTCGGTGAACTGATCGATCCCTCGAGCGCCGACGTCACCGCCCACGTGCTCGAAGCCCTCGCGGGTCGCGAAGAACATCGCGAGTCCGTCGAGCGAGGCGTGGTGTGGCTGCTCGACAATCAAGAGAGCGATGGATCATGGTTCGGTCGCTGGGGTGCGAACTACGTCTACGGGCTCGGCGCGGTTCTGCCCGGACTCATCGCCGCAGGCGTCGCCCCGGACCACTCCTCCATCCGTCGGGCCGTCACGTGGCTCGAACAGCACCAGAATGAAGACGGCGGCTGGGGCGAAGACTTGCGTTCCTACCGCGAGCCGTCGTATCGCGGTAGGGGTCCCTCCACGGCCTCCCAGACCGGTTGGGCGCTGATGGCGCTGCTCGCCGCCGACGAGCGATCCAAGGCGACCGAGCGCGGCGTGGAGTTCCTCGTCGAGACGCAGAACGAGAATGGCTCATGGGACGAGCCATGGTTCACGGGCACAGGATTCCCCGGCGATTTCTACATCAACTATCACCTGTACCGGCTCGTGTTCCCTCTCATGGCGCTCGGACGCTACGTCAAACGGGGTGATCCCAACGGCTGAGCTCGAAGTCCTCGCACCGCTTCGCATTGAGTCCTTCGCATTCGGAGGCGCAGACACGATCATCGGCGCCGGTCGCCAACGCGCTTCGCGCGCGGGGGCCAAACTCGCCGCGCGTCTCGACGAGCAAACAGCCGTCGCCCTCGTCGGCGTTGCGGGTGCACTGGTACCCGAGCTCGTGCCCGGTGACATCATCATCGCGAGCGAGCTGCGCAGCACCGAGTCGGCAACCTCTCGCGAACTGCCCGGTTCGTCGCTGCTGAGCGCGGAGTTTCGCCGCTCTCGCCATCGCGTCCGTCTTGGACCACTCGTCACCTCGCCCACCTACATACGTTCCGGCGAGCGCTCGACACTCGCTGCGTCGGGCGCCATTGCCGTGGACATGGAGTCTTCCTGGGTGATGGACTTTCTCCCGAAGAACCCGCTTGCAGTCGTGCGCACGATCTCTGACACGACGACCACCGGAACCGTGCGCGGAGGACTGCGCGCGCTCGGATCGCTTTCGTCAGCTCGAGGACCACTGGAGCGTTGGGCGCGAGCTTGTGGCGAGCACGAGATCATCCTCGCCTCGCCACGATCCTTCTGTGCGGGCGTCGAGCGCGCGATCGAGACCGTCGAACGCGCGCTCCAGCAGTTTGGTACCCCGGTGTACGTTCGGCGACAGATCGTGCACAACCTGCACGTGGTGCACGATCTCGAGCGCAAGGGCGCCATCTTCGTTGAGGAACTCTCTGATGTCCCCGACGGTGCGGTGGTGGTGCTCGCCGCGCACGGGGTCTCCCCCGAGATTCGTCGCCAAGCGTCCGAGCGCGACAATCTCACGGTCATCGACGCGACCTGCCCGCTCGTCGCCAAAGTGCATACGGAAGCTCGCCGCTACGCCGCCCAGGACTACAACCTCGTCTTGATCGGTCACGCGGAACACGAAGAGGTCGAAGGTACCTACGGCGAAGCGCCCGACCGTATGAGTATCGTCGCCAACGTCGAAGAGGTCTCGAACCTCGAGTTCGATCGAAGCGAGCCGATTGCGTTCCTGACTCAAACCACGCTCGCGACCGACGAGACCGCGGAGATCGTGAGCGCGCTCAGATCCCGCTACCCCGAAATCGCGGCCCCCGCATCGGATGACATCTGTTACGCGACCCAGAATCGCCAAGACGCAGTGCGTTCCATTGCTCATCGCTGCGACCTCATGCTGGTGGTGGGCTCAGAGAACTCCTCAAACACGGCGCGCCTCGTGGAAGTCGCCGAGCGCGAGGGGTGTCGGGCAGTTCTTCTCGAAGACGCCACCCAACTGGAACTGGGCTGGCTCTCAAGCGTGCGCAGCATTGGCATCACCGCGGGGGCCTCGGTTCCCGACGTACTCGTCCACGACGTCGTCGGAGCGATCTCTTCGCTCGGGCCCGTCCATCTCAGTGAGGAAAGAATCGTGCAAGAGACCGTTCATTTCGCTTTGCCGACTAGGGTGCGGTAATGGCCGTCCCCCTTCGTCAGAACCTGCGCATCGGTACATATCTACTGAAGCACCGAATTAAGCGCACCAAGTACTACCCGTTCATTATCGAGATCGAGCCGCTCTTTGCGTGCAACCTCGCCTGCCCGGGCTGCGGCAAGATTCAGTACCCGACGGAGGTCCTTCGTCAGCGTCTCTCGGTCGAAGACGTCATCAACGCCGTCGAGTCGACCGGTTCGCCGATGGTCTCCATCGCCGGCGGAGAGCCACTCCTGCACCCCCAAATCGCCGAGATCGTCCAGGAGCTGATCAAGCGCAAGGTGTACGTCTATCTTTGCACCAACGCGGTGCTCCTTGAGCGTCGCCTCGAGAAGTTCACGCCGTCGCGCTACTTCTCCTGGGTCATTCACATGGACGGGCTGCAAGAGCGCCACGACCTCGCGGTCAATCGCTACGGCGTCTTTGACGAAGCCGTCTCCGCCATCAAGGCTGCGAAAGCGAAAGGCTTTCGCGTCACGACCAACTCGACCTTCTTTAGCACCGACCAGCCCAAGACCATTCGCGACGTGCTCGACTTCTTGAACGACGACCTCAAAGTCGACGCCATGATGATCTCGCCCGCGTACGCCTACGAGAAGGCGCCTGACCAGGAGCACTTCCTCGGCGTCGATCAGACCCGTGAGCTGTTCAAAGAGGCGTTCGCCGACGGTCACCGCAAGAAGTGGCGCCTCAATCACTCCCCGCTCTTCCTCGACTTCCTAGAGGGCAAGCGCGACTTCCAGTGCACCGCGTGGGGCATCCCGAGCTTCTCGGTCTTTGGTTGGCAGCGTCCCTGCTACCTGATGTCCGACGGCTACGCGGAGACCTACAAAGAGCTCGTGGAGACGACCGACTGGTCCAAGTACGGGCGGGGTCGCGACGAGCGCTGCGAGAACTGCATGGCGCACTGTGGCTACGAGCCAACGGCCGTCATCGCGACCATGGACTCTCTTCGTCAGTCCATTCGCGCGGTACTGAACCGCTAGGCCTTTCGCATCCTCCTCACTCCCCTTCGGAGTCGAGCGTCGTTATTTCGTTTCATGAGTCCGCCCGCCGTTGGCGTGCCGGACGTTGCCGCATCACGAACTCGGCTGCAAGGTCGAGCGACGTTCGGTACGCCGACCCGAGACGAGGTGGACACCACGGAGTGCAGCGCCCAAGAATTCGTTTGTGGTCGCGCTCCACGTGCGGCGCGCTTTCCTGCAGGCGCTCGATCATCCCTCACCGCCTCTGCGTGCCATGAGGGACAGCGCCGAGTGTCGCGGCGATGACGGGGTGTACTCCCCGGGTTGGCCCCGATAGACACGTAGCCCGCCGCCCCTTACCATGGCCGTGTGGACCACGCGGGCAATCCAAGTGATGCGGGCGACACCGCGGCCCACGAGAGCACCGACACTCCGCGCAGCGCGCCTATGCGGCAACCCAACGCGGCGCGACACACCAGCGTTGAAGGACTGCTCACCGCACAGCGCGGACCGCGTTTCGCGCTAAGTCGGGAGTTCGTTCACCTTTGGCTGCTCGCTCGCTACGGATGGTCCCGTGGGGCGCGGCCCTGGCTGGGCATTGCGACGACGTTCGCCACGATTCTCGTGGCCGCGTTCTTGCACTTTCACATCCTGCGCCCCGAGCTCTGGCAATCAGGCGACGTGTACGCGGCGCTCCCGATCACCGGTGAGCTGGCGCGGCTTCCCATGTCCCTCTTCTTTCCCGCGGCGTATCTCCCCCTGTGGGCGGCGTGCGCGCAACTGCTCGTCGTCATCGGACTGGGGGAGATCATCCTCGGCCGCTGGCTCACCATCGCCGTGGCGCTCGTGGCCCACTTCGGCTCGACGCTGATCGCACGCGTGCTGCTCGTCACCATGCACGGGCACGTGCTGGGGCTTAGTCCCGCTCTCGTTCACGTGCTCGATACGGGGCCGTCCGCTGCCACCACGGCCGTAGGCGCATGCCTCTTGATCGCAGCGAGAATGAATCGCAGTGCGGCCTTGTTAAGCCTGGGGCTGCTCATCGCAGCCGCTGTCGCACCGGGGCTCGACGGTGTCGAGCACACAGCAGCGCTCGTATGGGGACTGCTGGCTGGTCTGCTCTACGTGATCGTCACGGTGAGGTCCCATGACGAGGTCTCGGCTACCGCTTGGCGCACGCGCGCGGTAGGTATCGTCCGCGCCTTCCGATCGCCACGTTCTGCGCTCGCGGGATTGCGCGACAAAGTGGATTAGGGCTCGAGAGCCCCGGCTACGAGCCCGGCGTGATGCTCACCCCTTCGCCCACTGAGAGCAGCTCGACCCAGGTCTGACCCGGCGTCAGGTTGATGACCTTTCCCTGCAAGTTCCTGTAGATCGCAGCGTGGCGCAGATTCGGCCGCACCCACGTTCCGTGCGCTACTCGTCCGCCGCTGAACACCTCCACGTGACCGGACCCAATGAGCTGTGCGTATGAGTCAATGACCCCGACGCCACCTACGTAGTTGACCGTCATCACGATCACATTGGTCGGTGAGACGCGCGCACCGCTCGCCGTCACCTCGGGCGCGCCGAACAGGGTGCGGTCCCAGGACTTGGTCTTCGTATCCCACGTGTAGGTCGCTTCGTAGCCGCTCGCGAAATTCACGACAAACGACTTCACCTTGGGCCCGCCAAAGTGCGTTCCGGACGACAAATAAGTGAACAAGGGGGTTGGCGGGCGGGGTTTGCCATCCTTATCCATGAGCAGCTCTGCGTTGGCGAACAAGTTATGCGGGGCGGCGCGACTCGCATTGCGGAACATGGCGGCACCGGCGTTCGACTCGTCGTAGAGCTTGACGGGTGCGGTCTCAATGCTGCGCACCGCGTACTCCGCGCCCCCAGAAAAAGCGAAGACGCCACCAATAGGAAAGACGATCTCGCGGTCGGTGCGACGAACGGAGCGAACCGGACCGACAACCGTCGGCACTTTCGAATTGAAGATCGCCGCCAAGCGCGTGATGCCGCCTTCGACGATCTCTTCATAAACCACGTCAGCCTCGTTCACGCCGTACTGGGGCATCGCTTCGGGCGTGTTGTCGATCTTGATCGTCAAGGCAGAGCGATCCTTCAACAGGCGCTTCGGATAGGGAAGGCCGGTAAGCGGCGCGACTGATCCCTGGTGCTTCGTCGTGGTAGTCGTTGACGGCGCCGTGGTGGACGTCGATGATGTGGTCGTTGAGTCAGCAAACGAACCGGACGACATCACCAGCGTCGATCCGAGGCCCACGACGAGTGCGAGGGCGAGCGGGCGACGCATAGGCAAGAACCTACATCGCGCGAGCACACTCAATGGCGACAGGTCCGCATTTTCTCGCACACGCGTGTCGCGAGGTTGGAAGCCGAAGAGACTTAGGTGTTCAGTGACTCGCCAACGATCTTGCCGATCTGATCGACCTCGAGGAGGAACCCGTCATGACCGACCACAGAGGAGATCACGTGCACTGGCGACGCGCCAGGAATGAATTCCGACAGCTGTTCTTGCAGTCGAAGGGGGTAGAGACGATCCGTATCGATGCCGAGCACCGTGGTCTGAGCGCGTATGGTGCCCAGCGCCGCCGGCACTCCCCCGCGGCCCCGGCCCACGTCGTGGTGGTTCATCGCCTCACTGAGGACGACGTAACTGTTTGCGTCAAAGCGTCGAGCGAGCTTGTCACCGTGATAGCCGAGATACGACTGGATCGCGTAGCGCCCTCCGCCGAGCGTGTCGATGTCATCTTGGGGAGCCCGCGCGAAGCGCGTCTCGAATTCGTCGGCGGTGCGATACGTGATGTGTCCGAGACCTCGAGCGATCGCAAGCCCCTCACTCGGATTCGCCCCGTCGTAATAGTCACCGCCGCGATAATTGGCGTCGGCCTGGATCGCGCGGATTTGCAGCCAGCTCTGGGCGATCTCTTCGGCAGTCGAAGCGGCCCCGACCGACAGCACAATGAGCCGAACGACTCGATCAGGGGCTTGGACCGCCCACTCAAGCGCACGCATTCCGCCCATGGAACCGCCGATGACGGCGTGCCAAGTGTCGATGCCGAGTCGATCGGCGAAGGCAATCTCGACCGAGACCTGATCACGCACCGTGATGACGGGAAATCTCGAACCGTGGGGCGCGCCATCAGCCGCCAATGACGACGGACCGGTCGTGCCCTGAGCGCCACCGAGGACGTTCGGACAGACGACGTAAAACTGCTCAGTGTCGATCGCGAGGCCGGGCCCGATCAGACCACCCCACCAGCCGGACGTGGGATGTCCGGGACCTGCTTCGCCGGTGGCGTGCGAGTCACCGGTGAGCGCGTGTTCGACCAAGACCGCGTTGGAGTGATCGGCGTTGAGCTGGCCCCACGTCTCATACGCGACGGTCACTTCGCTGAGGTGTCCGCCGCCTTCTAAGTGGAAACCGTCGTCATCGGTGCCGAGAAGCGTGACGAAGCGCCGCGCGCCGGGTTCGTCACCCACTCGCCAGTAGTTAGCCGATGCGCTCATGCTCCCTTGATCGCGCGAAATCCCGCCTCGAGATCGGCGAGGATGTCCTCGATCGACTCGATACCAATCGAGAGACGCACAAGGTCCGGGCTGACACCCGTGGAGATCTGCTCATCTTCGGTGAGCTGGGAGTGCGTCGTTGACGCGGGGTGAATCGCGAGACTCTTCGCGTCGCCCACGTTCGCCAGGTGGCTGAAGAGCTCCAAGCCTTCGATGAACTGGCGACCGGCGTCGATGCCCCCGTTAATGCCAAAGGCGAGCACCGCGCCCGCGCCGCGAGGAAGATAGCGCTCTTGGAGGGCGTGCCAGGGACTTGAAGCTAGTCCCGGATACTTGACCCACTTCACGTCGTCGCGCGCTTCGAGCCAGTTCGCGACGGCATTGGTATTCGCGACGTGTCGCTCCATGCGAATGCTCAGTGTCTCGAGGCCTTGAAGGAACAGGAACGAGTTGAATGGCGCAATCGACGCCCCCATGTCACGCAAGTACTGAAGGCGAGCCTTCAGGACGAAACGCGCAGGAAAGAGGAAGTCCGGCAGCTCTCCAAAGATGAGTCCGTGGTAGCTCGGGTCGGGCTCCGTGAATCCTGGGAAGCGACCGCTGCCCTCGTAGTCAAAAGCGCCGCCGTCAACAATCACGCCACCGATCGAGGTGCCGTGGCCCCCGATGAACTTCGTTGCGGAGTGCACGACGACGTCCGCACCATGCTCGAGCGGACGGCAGAGGAATGGAGTGGCCAGCGTGTTATCGATCACCAGCGGAATCTGGTGATCGTGCGCGACTTTCGACACTCCCTCGAAGTTCAAGACGTCGCCCTTGGGGTTACCGAGCGTCTCTGCGAAGAACGCCTTCGTATTCGGTCGAACCGCCGCAGCCCATTCGTTGAGATCATCGGGATTCTCGACAAACGTCGTTTCGATGCCGAGCTTGGGCAGCGTGTAGTGAAACAAGTTGTAGGTCCCGCCATAAAGCGACGTCGAGGACACGATGTGGCCGCCATTTTCGGCGAGGTTGAGCAGCGCGATCGTCTCCGCCGAGGATCCTGAGGAGACCGCGAGCGCGGCGACGCCGCCTTCGAGTGACGCCATGCGCTCTTCGAATGCGTTCTGGGTCGGGTTCATGATGCGCGTGTAGATGTTGCCGAGCTCCGCTAGTCCAAAGAGCGCCGCCGCGTGATCAGTGTCGCGGAACACGTAGCTCGTGGTCTGATAGATGGGAATCGCGCGCGCTCCCGTCGTCGGGTCCGCTGAGGTGCCGGCGTGAATCTGACGTGTTTCAAAACCCCACTCACCACTCATCACAATCTCCTTTGTGCATAGATGTCGTTGCGGTCGCCCGCGCCGCCTCGTTCGGCGATCTTCGTATCCTATAACTCTTAGTGTTTTAGTCGACTATGACACTGGGCGACCTTTCGTCATCCAACATCAGCGTCAACGCAACGAGGGCGAGCCTAACGTTGTGCCATGAGCACTGACCCGTTTGATGTTGCCAACGACCGCCCCGGGACCAAAGCCGTGCATGGCGATCACCACGCTCGAGACGGCTCGATCGTTCCGCCGATCGTGCAAGCAACGACGTTCGCCGCCTCGACGAGCGAGCAGTTTCTCGACGCCGCAAATCGCAGCTTCACCGACGAGTTCTACACGCGCTACGGCAACCCGAACCACTCTCAAGTCGCCGAGGTGGTCGCCGTCCTCGAAGGCGCCGAGCGCGCCATCGTCACTGCGAGTGGCATGGGGGCGATCTCCACGCTCGCGCTGAGCTTTCTTGAGCCCGGCGACCACCTCGTCGTCCAGCGCAC
This sequence comes from Acidimicrobiales bacterium, assembly GCA_035552255.1. GTDB lineage: Bacteria > Actinomycetota > Acidimicrobiia > Acidimicrobiales > RAAP-2 > RAAP-2. The sequence goes on from DASZLS010000087.1 coordinate 91,757, forward strand.
CATGTATCCCGGCACGGCAAGCCTCGTGACCGGGTTGCTCGCCCGCTTTGGGGTGACCTCAAGTGTCATCGAACAAAGTGACCCCTCCTCGCTCGAGCGTGTCGTCACGGACCGTACGCGCCTCGTCCTGCTGGAGACGCCGAGCAATCCTCTTCTCGCGATCACCGACCTTCGACACTGCGCGGAACTCGCCCACGCGCGCGGCGCACTCGTGGTCGTCGACAACACTGTCGCGACGCCCATCAACCAACTGCCGATCGCCCTCGGCGCGGATCTGGTCTGGCACAGCGCCACGAAGTACCTGAGCGGGCACTCCGACGTCTCGGCCGGCGTCATCGCGGGACGAGCGGACCTCGTCGAAGCAATCTGGCGCACGCACCTCACGCTCGGATCGGTGCTCGGTCCCTTTGACGCGTGGCTGCTGCTGCGCGGCATACGCACGCTCGACGTTCGCGTCGCGCGGCACAACGAAAGCGCCCAAGCCCTCGCTACGGCACTCGCGGACAACCCCGAAGTCGTTGCGGTCTACTACCCAGGCCTCGAGACGCACCCTCAGCACGACCTCGCTCGCTCCCAGATGTCCGGTTTTGGTGGACTGCTCTCGTTTACACCCGCGGGCGGTGGCGATCGGGCCGAACGACTGCTCGACTCGCTTCGGTTGACCACTCGTGCCGCAAGTCTCGGCTCGGTGCATTCGATCGCCACCCGTCCGTCCGCCATGTGGAGCAATCAGCCCGCGTACGACGCGCAACAGACCAGTGCGGCCGACGAAGGGCTCATTCGACTGTCCGTGGGCATCGAATCCACTGAGGATCTCATCGAAGACTTCGAAGCGGCGCTCAAAACATCCTCGCGCGGCTAGCGCCACGAGGTGACCTTCGACAACGCCTTCGTCACCAATCCGCTGAACGGAGACGAGCTGTACAGAATGTGCGACTTGTCGTCGCGCATAGGTTGGAGTTTTTAGGCGGGGAGCGTGATCACGACACCGAGGTCACCGTAGGGAATCCGTTTGCGCTTGATGATCCCGCCGATGATTCCCAGAAACTTCGTGATGTTCGTCATGAATCCGTACTTCGACTTCACCTTGCTCTTGATCGAGGCGTAGTCGGCACCACTGACGACCAGGGCAGTCGCGTCCATCGCTGACGAGCCTTCCTTCACCCGACCACGAACGTCACTCGCCTGGACAGTGACGCGACTTGTGTGTGCGAGGCGCTTGGCCTTGCCCGACCCAGAGCTCGTCGTGAAACCAAACGTGCCGTTGTCAAGCGGCACAATCCACACCGGTGTCGAGACAGGTGTGCCGTCGCGTCGAAAGGTGGTGAGGAGAATGTACTTCTCGCGTTCTAGGCCCATTGGCCTGAGTGTATCGAACGATTGAGCCCTCGAGGCGACGCCAGGAAGAACGGCGAACGCTAGAAAGGACTATATGTCGCGCTCCTACTATCTGGCGATCGAACCACCTCCGGTCGATCGCGCCCGGCTCTCGCTCGTCATGCGACGACTCGGCAATACGTCGCCACTCCCCCACATCACTGTCGTCGAACCACCTCGCCTTTCTCCGGAACTTTGGTGGTGGGATTCCATCGTCGACGTCAGCGCTCACCAAGGCCCCATCACGGTCGCGCTCGAGGGCGTCCAGAACTTCGATGACCGCGTCCTCTACGTCGCCGTCTACGCGCCGGCGCTGGTGGACTTACGTCGCCAGCTCCTCGAAGTGACAGGGCCGACGACAAATGAGCCCGCCACCGCGCGCGGCGATTCGACGTTCATCCCCCACCTGACGCTCGCGATGGCGCGTCGAGGTCGGTCTCTTCCCGAACGCGAGACGGTCGAGCCGCTCCTTGCTCACCTCGAGGCCTTTCGCGCCCTCGAGTTGACCCTCTATCGTCGAGATATCCCTGCGCACGCGTATCGAGCCTGGCGGCGGCTTCCTCTTTGCGCGTCGTGACCCTCCTTTCCCGTCCCTCTGAATCGACGTGTCCGTCAACGCGTGTCCGTCACCGTTATATTTCGAATTATCGGAAAAGTGAATCGACGTACATCGGAGGTGCGCCATGTCGACGACCAAACAGAAAGAAGCAGCACGACGCAACATCAAAAAGGCGACCAAGGCAGCAAGCTCGCCTTCGCGTAGCAAATCGGTATCAAAGAAATCGCAAGGACTCAGCGCCGCAAAGAAGAACGATCTCCCCGACTCATCATTCGCGTTTGCCAAGGAGCGCAAGGAACCACTCACTGACGCCAAGCACGTGAGAAACGCGATCGCCCGATTCGATCAAGTCGAGGGCGTGAGCGATGCCGAGCGCGATCGAGCGTGGAAGCGCATCAAAGCTGCCGCAAAGAAATTCGGCGTCGACGTTTCAGAAGGAGACTGGCGCGAATTGGGGTCGTGAGCGTTGCACGGCGTCGCGCGACGCACAGAATGTCGCGACACGAGCAGTTGCTACGTACATCGACAGATAACTCCACGATGACTCGGCCGCGCTCAGCACGACGTGCTCATCGCGATACGCGCTGAGTCAGCGAATACTTCTACGCGACGCGATTTCGTCGGGTGGGAGCGGCGCATTCCCGACACAGGACAACGGACGGCCGAAAGGTCTTCACCGGATCCGGCGCACGAAGTATTCGCACCACTCCACTCCCTCGGCATCCACGCTGGTGCCAGCACGAGGTACGCGAGCATCCACACGGACCTGACGCCGGGCGGCGTACCGCCTTTGGTTGCTCCGACACGTCGGATGACGGAATGGCGGGCGATTCTGGTACGAGTGAGAGATCAACCACCGACATATCCTCAATTCGACGTCAACCGCATTTTACTAACGGGCCGCACAAATTCGCGTTTCATTTCATGCGAATTGTGTGTGGATCGCAACGTCATTCTCGACACAATGTCAGGTTCGACAGAGCGATGAGTCACCGTGTCACGCTGCATGGGATTAACCGGTGAACCCGCCGCCGTTCGTTCCCCACCTCGTGATGCAGGTCTTGAGGTCAGATTGCGACGATGGCGAACAAACGGGAACCCGCAGAACGACAGAACACAACACCGGCCGCGGAATGTTGACCGTACCCAACGTCGTGGGCGTCGGACACGTGGCGATTGACGGAGATGAGAGACCCAGGATCACGCTCACTCCGACGACCAGGAGTGCGACAACTGCGACGACGTGATTGCGAAGGTGTTTCACGACCGCTCCTCACTCTGCGTGAGCGTACTTCGAAGTGTTCGTAACCCGATTACGAAGTTCGGCCGAGGGTTACTCGCCCGTCTCTCCGTCGATCGCCTCGCGCAAGAGGTCCGCGTGGCCGTTATGGCGAGCGTACTCCTCGATCATGTGACAAAGAATCCAACGCAGACTCGGAGCGCGAGTGCGGCCGGCGTCACTCGTCCTCTTTGCGAGTTGGCCGACGTCACCGTGAGCGAGGAACTGGCCCACGTGCGCTCGAGACCGATCGACGTTTTCGTCCCACAGACTTCGTAGAGCTTCAGGCGCGTCGGCCGCCGCCGAGTGCCACTCCCAGTCGGGATCCCGAGCCCAGTCAACGTGATCCCAGGGAGGTGAGTGGTCCAATCCCATGAGACGATAGGTGAGCCACGAGTCCTCGACGAGCGCGAGGTGCTTGATCATTCCGCCAAGGGTCATCGAGGAGGGAGCGATTGTGACGGCGAGCGCCGCCGAGTCAAGACCGGAACTCTTCCACGCGAAGGTCGCGCGTTGGAATTCTAGAAACCCAACCAGCGTGGCAGCTTCGTCCCCGGCCTCGGGTGGATCGAGGCGACCTTGATCGTCCAGTGCGTTCATTGGAGGAAGTCTAGAAAGCACCATGTCATTCGACGTGATGCGCGGTCGGTCGTGTCTGATCTGCGTGGTGGGCGCCTTCATGTTTGAACCATGCGCCCCACTCTCCGACGTTCTGGCGAATCTTGGACCCTGCAACGTTGGGAAGGCGGCGACAACACCTCGCGATCGCCCGACGGGCTGGTTCGCGTCTCACTTATGACCTCAACGCGAGCGCCCGGGACCGCCCGTTCCCCCGACAATCTCAGGAAATCTGTGGGCTAAGCCCTTTTCCCAGGTGGCGCGACCTGGGAAACCCGAATTGACCCGCGCGGTGAGTTACCGTTTTTGTAGTGAACGATGTCGGGGGAAGGGCATCACATGCAGTACGGCTCGGGCATTCATGGTGACACCCACTGCGACAGATAGAAGACCGTGACCACACTCAATCCATTTGACGCCAAGCAGCGAACGAGACTGCTCAACGAGCTACCCGATCCCACGTTGATTCTGGGTGCGGACTTCAATCTGCTCTGGGCGAATCACCAAGCTGAAGAGATCTTTGAAGTGTGCGTCGCTGAGGCCGTGGGCCTCTCTGTCGTCGAGCGAATTCACCCTGACGACGTAGAGCTCGCGTTCCGATCCTTCGAGTCGGTCCAGGAACGACGCGTTGGTAATCCGATAGAGATTCGAGCGTGGGCTGGGAACGAGTGGCGACTCTTCGAGGTTGTCGGACGCACCGTCAACTGGTTCGTCTCGGGTGCGGTGCTCTTTACCTTTCGCGACCTCACGGACCGTCGGCGTTTCGAAGTCTCGCGCGACGACGTGGCGCGATTCCGGTCGCTCGTGCAGTATTCCAACGCCATCATGTTTCTGGTGTCGGCCTCCGGTCTCGTCGACTCCGTGTCAGGGGCTATCACGCGCAATCTCGGCGTCGATCCCGAGCTCGTCGAGCGCCGACCGCTCCGCGAGATCGTTTTCTTGGAGGACCAGCCGCTTCTCGAGGAGGCGATGGATCACGCGTTGCTCGGAGCCAACGCGACGAGTCCGATCGTCTGCAATGTGCGGCTCTGTCGACACAAATCAGATGCGGTCGTTGCCTATGAGCTTTCTATCGTCAATCTTCTCGATGACGCCACCGTTGGAGGGTTGGTCGTCACCGCTCACGACGTGTCAGCCCGTGTCGCCGCCGAAACCGAGCTCCAGAACACCATGCTCGAACTCCGTGACACATTCTCGCTGCTCAACGCAACGCTGGAATCAACAGCGGACGGCATCCTCGTCGTTGACCTCAATCGTCACATTGCCAGCATCAACCGCCAATACCTGCGCATGTGGCACCTCGACGACAAGGACATCAGTCTGGGCGACGATGAACTGCTCGTTGCTGCAGTCCTTAATCAGGTAAAAGATCCGGCGCACTTCCTCGCTCGCATCGAAGAACTGTATCGAGCGCCGCACGCCGAGAGCGAGGATGTCGTCGAGTTCAACGACGGACGCATCTTCCAACGACTGTCAAAGCCTCAATACATCGATGGCGAGGTCGTCGGACGAGTCTGGAGCTTTATCGACGTCACGACGCAGAAGCATCTCGAGTCCGATCTCGAACGGATGGCCTTCTATGACGATCTCACAGGGCTCGCGAATCGCGCTCTCTTCAATGATCACTTGAATCAGGCGATCGCTCGAAATGAACGCAACGGGAAGTTCGTCGCGGTGCTCTACCTCGACCTCGACAACTTCAAGACCATCAACGACAGCCTCGGCCACTCCGTGGGCGACGGCTTGCTGAAGGCCGTAGGAGCCCAGCTGTCGGGGTGCCTACGTCGTTCGGATACGGCCGCTCGTCTCGGTGGTGACGAATTCGCGATTCTCGTCGAAGATGTCGACAATCGTCGTGAGGCGCTGCAGCTCGCAGAACGTGTCATGGCGCGTCTACGTGAGCCACTCGTCGTCGGCTCGCACCGCGTGCTCACCACCGCGAGCGTCGGCGTGACCTTCGGCGCCGCCGGCAGCACCAGCGAGCAACTGCTGCGCAACGCCGACCTCGCAATGTACCGCGCGAAGTCCCAAGGCAAGGACCGCTACGAAGAGTTCCAAGACCACATGCACACGGCGATGCTCGCCCATCTCGAGCTCGAAGCGGATCTTCGTCGTTCCGCGTTGCAGGAGCAGTTAACAGTCTTTTACCAGCCGATCATCGATCTCTTGGGCGGCGCCCTCGTTGGATTCGAGGCTCTGGTGCGCTGGCGCCATCCCACCCGCGGACTCCTGCCCCCCGCGGAGTTCATCACCCGAGCCGAAGAGCTCGGCGTCATTTCCGGGATCGACTACTTCGTGCTCGATGAGGCGTGTCGCCAGCTCGGGCAGTGGAGCGATCAGGGTCTCGCCGCACGCGACTTGCTCATTAACGTCAACGTGTCAGCGAGCGAGGTCGCCGACCCGGCTCTTTCCGATCGCGTCGGCGCAACGCTTCGCGCTCGATCGTTTGATCCCGCGCGCCTCGTCCTCGAGATCACCGAGAGTTCCATTATGACAAATCTGCAAGGCGCGGTCGCCAACCTTCGCTCGCTGAAGAACTTGGGACTCAGCCTCGCGGTCGATGATTTCGGGACCGGGTACTCTTCACTGTCGCACCTCAGCACGCTTCCCATCGACATCTTAAAAATCGACCGTTCGTTCATCGAAGCGGCGACGGCGGACGACGAGGGCCGACCAGATTTGGCCAGAGCGATCGTCCAGCTCGCTCAGACACTCCAACTTCGCACGATCGCGGAGGGCGTCGAAACCGAACAGCAGAGCGACTACTTGCTCGGTATCGGATGTCGCTGGGCGCAGGGTTACCACCTCGGCCGGCCACTCGATGCACGTGCGGCCGAGGCCTTCTTAGCGGAGCATCCCGGCCCGACCTGATCGTCGAACGTGCCTAGCGCTCGTGGCCCACGTGCCACTTGCTGCACGTTCCACATTTGTAGACGCCCATCGCGACTCCGTCTCGTTTCGACAGTGTTGCTGCCCGAGCGGCGGCCTCCTGACGTGTTGCATACGCCTTCTTCGGTTGGCCCCTCGACGTCGTATGCGACTGAGGTCCTCTGCGCAGTGAGGTGCCCGCTCCCCTGCGCCGATCGCCGTGACGACTCGAATAGCGGAGCACCACGGCCAAGAGCACGACGGCGATGACGAGGACAACCAGGGTCGCCATGACTATTTAGACCGCTCCATGGTCAGACTCAAGCCAATCGCCTTAGGAGCGCAGGGTCAAGCTGATTGGGCAGTGATCACTCCCAAGTACGTTGGCGTGAATATCCGCGGCAGTGACTCGTGGAACCAGATCCTTCGAGACCAAGAAATAGTCGATCCGCCACCCGACGTTGCGTTCACGGGAGTTGGCGAAATGCGACCACCACGAATAGTGTCCGTTGCCTTGATGGAACAGTCGGAACGTATCGACGAACCCGGCGTCCAGATAGTTCTGGAAACCAGCGCGCTCCTCGCTCGTAAATCCCTTCTTCCCCACGTTGGATTTGGGATTGGCCAAGTCGTCGGGCGTATGGGCGACGTTGAAGTCGCCACACACAATGACGGGCTTCGTGCGCTCGAGCTGTTGGAGGAAATGGAGGAAAGCCGGGTCCCACTGGGCGTGACGAAGGCGCAACCGTCCTAGGTCATTCTTCGCGTTGGGGGTATAGACGTTGACCACGTAGAAATCTGCGAACTCTTCGGTCAGTACTCGACCTTCGGTTGTCGGATCACCAAACAGGTCGCTCACGACGCCGTGAAGCTCAATCGACTCCGCCGCCAAGCCCAACACCACACTGAGTGGCTCAACCCTCGAAAGAGTTGCGGTGCCGGAGTATCCCTTCTTCTCTGCCGAGTTCCAATGCTCCGCGTAGCCCGGCACTTCGACCTCGGACTGGAACTGCTGAGCTTTCGTCTCCTGCAGGCAGAGCACATCGGGCCGGTATTCCTCTACGAAGGGTGCGAACAGACCTTTTTTATGGACCGCCCGAATCCCATTGACATTCCACGAGAAGAGTCGCACGCATCAAAATGTAGCAAGTGGTCAGCGAGCCAATTCAAGAGCGCACTCTGTCACCTTCCGCACCGATTTATTGTTCGCCAGGACCGGCCACCAAGATCGCGTCGCTGTGGTGCACGACACCAAGGATCGTCACCTTGTATGACGAACGGAACACCTCGACCAAAGGCACAAATGGCCCTCCGCCGTGAGCCATCTCGACAATTAGGATTCGCCCATGTCGAACTTCTATGATGTCGATCTCAAAGGATCCATCTTCACTCGCGTTGATCTCCAGCGCGCACAATTTCGATCCGTCGATTTCAGCGGTGCCGAGATGCGCAACGTGGACCTCGCGGGCGCCTCAATTAGTGGTGACATCGACAATCTGACCATCAATGGCGTTGACGTAAGTGAACTCGTTCAAGCCGCGCTCGACGCCCGCTATCCTCTCAGGTCCAAAATGCGGCCAACGGATCCGGACGGCTTTCGCGAAGCATGGCGCATACTTGAGCGACTCTGGGGAGAAACAGTGCAGCGAGCTCGCCATTTGCCGCCCGATCTTCTGCACGAGTCAGTCGATGACGAGTGGACCTTTATTGAAACGCTGCGCCACCTCGTCTTCGCTTCGGACTCTT
>DASZLS010000088.1:0-24758 GCA_035552255.1 Acidimicrobiales bacterium
GCTCGTGATGGACGCCGACCGCGCGAACCATCGCTACCGCGCCGTCGAGAAGACGTTCGAGGAATTGAACGACCACGAACCAACGCCCGAGGTTTTGGCTGAGGGTCGCATCGTTATGGCGGCCACGTGGGCCGATCAACGTAAGTATGACGAGGCGATCGAGCTCTTGACGCGCGCCGGCGCCACGAAGAACCTCCGCAACCCCTCCTATCGACACGTCCGGCTTTGGTACGCACTGGCAGACGTCTTCGATCGCGCGGGGGACACGGCGTCCGCGCGCGAGCTCTTTGCTCGTATCGTGCTCGCCGAGCCTGACGCCTATGACGCCGCCTACCGCCTGGAAGAGCTCGGCGCCACGCTGCCGCGCAAGAACCGCAAGCGTCGTGTGACGCCGACGTCGAAGAAGAATCTTCCCTAAGGCGTCTCGCTACGCAATGGCGGCCAACACGGCCGCGAGCGCGTAGGTCGCTCCGCGCGTGTCGCCGACGAGTCCGAAGTTCATCTTGTTCATGTCGTAGGCGACGGTGAGCTCGAGGTCTTGATCCATGAAGATGATGGATCCACCGAAGCCGCCCCAGTAACAGGCGCGCGGCCCGATGGGAATGGAGCTGCTCGCCAGTCCGTACCCGAGGCCGAAGTTGCCCTCAAAGCCGAGCACCAGGTCGGTGCCGCCCGTCATCGAATGAAAGACGCGATCCAAAGTGGCCTCACTCACGAACCGGTGACCCTGAGCGTGACCGTTGTTCGCGATGATCTGCTGCACGAGGGCAACCGATCGGGCGTTGCCGTGCCCGTTCGCGGCGGGGATCTCCGCCGCTCGCCACCAGCGTTTGGCCGGTATAAGCGGACTGATCGGCGGCGACGAAAGCGCGCGATAACGAATCGTCGACGGATCCCCGGGTACTTCACCGAGCTGCTCGGCGGTCACCACGATGCTCACGCGCGGTTCCTCGGATTCCGGGAGGCCAATGTAGAAATCGGCGTCAAGCACTCGAGCGACCTCGGCATTGAAAAATTGACCCACGGTCGTGCCGGTCACGCGCTGTACGACCTCGCCGAGCAGAAATCCCTGGGTGACTGCGTGATACCCCGACTGCAGTCGATCAGACCACCACGGCGTCGCGCCTGCTAGATCCTGCACGCACCGCTCCCAGTCGCCGAGATCCGAGAGAGCAATGTCGGGGCTGAATCCTGGGAGCCCTGCGGTGTGGTTCATGAGATGGTGGAGCTTGATCTCGGACTTGCCTTCGGCGGCGAACTCGGGCCAATAGGTGGCGACGCTGGCGTCAAAGTCGATCTCGCCGCGGTCACTCAACATCAGCATGACGAGAAACACCATGGTCTTCGTGGTCGACCACACGTTCACGATAGTGTCACGCGTCCACGGTCTCGTGCGTTCGGGATCGGAGAATCCACCCCAGAGGTCACAGACGAGCTCTCCGTGTTGGTACACGGCGAGCGATGCGCCGAGATCGTCGCCGTCTGCCAGGCTGACTTCGAGCCGATCGCGCAGATCACTGAAGCGTTCGGTGGTCGTTCCTTCGACGAGTGGCACGGTGGTTCTCTTTTCTAGAAGGTCATGCCGGACAGGCCAACGAGGGAGCGAGCGTGTTCGATCTCGCCCATATGACGAAGCGCGTGCTGATAGACCCAGCACTCGAGTGCGTCACTACGAGTGATGCCCACTTCGCCGCCGACCAGGGCGGAGAACGTGCGCGCGAGCGTCTCACCATACGGGTACGCGACGACGATCTCGCTGAACGTCGACGGTTCGATTGAGGCGACGTAGGTCTCGCTCGCACGAAAGACGAGCTGTTGGAACTCACGAAAGCGGTCGTAGTCACCAATGCGCTGGTGCATCATCTCTTCGACGCTGCGCTCCTTGCCGTGGTCCGTGACGCCGAGGTCGATCTGCTCGGCCCACTCGCCATTGAAGAGGGGAGCGGGACCGCCCATGAACATGAGACTTCCGTCTTCGATGAGCACCTGATGGACCAGCGAGAAGGCGATCGGCAGCGTTCGTGGAGCAGCGACCTCGTTGACCTGCTCGACGGTCATTGAGCCGCAAGCCTCACTATAAAGATGGTGCACGGCGCGAAGTCGACGCAACAGCGACGAACGGTAGTCGGCGTCCATAAATGCCACCTTAGTGAGCGCCCTCGAGTGGGCTTGGCGGCACGTTGGCGCCGCTGGCCTGCTCGCCTAAGATTCGCGAATGGACACTGCCTCACTCTTGGGCGACGAAGCGTCGTCACTGCTCGACTATCAAGCCACGGCGTTTCCGAAGGAGCGATTGACCATTCCCGGTCCCGACTTCCTCGATGACGTCTTTGCCTGGAGTGACCGGAGCCCGGCAGTGCTGCGCAACCTCGGCACCCTTTACAACCACGGTCGACTCGGTGGCACGGGGTACGTGTCGATCCTGCCGGTCGACCAAGGTATCGAGCATTCGGCGGCGGCGAGCTTCGCGGCGAACCCCGACTACTTCGATCCCGCCAATATCGTCGAGCTGGCTCTCGCGGGTGACTGCAATGCGGTGGCGACGACCGTTGGCGGCCTCGGGATCGTCTCGCGGCGCTACGTCCACAAGATCCCCTTCATCGTGAAGCTGAACCACAACGACCTCCTGCGCTACCCGAACACGTACGACCAGCAGATGTTCGCCTCGGCCCAGCAAGCCTTTGACTTGGGCGCCGTCGGCGTGGGCGCGACGGTCTACTTCGGAAACCAAGACTCCATTCACCAGATCGAAGAGGTCCGTCGGGCTTTTGCCGAGGCCCATCGCCTCGGGATGTTCACCGTCCTCTGGTGCTACCTGCGCAACGACGCGTTCGTCACCGGCGGCGTTGACTACCAGGTGAGTGCGGACCTGACCGGACAGGGAAATCACCTGGGCGTCACGATCGAAGCAGACATCATCAAGCAGAAGCAGGCCGTGAACAACGGTGGCTACAACGCCGTCAAGTTCGGCAAGACCGACCCTCGCGTGTACTCCGAGCTCACGACGGATCATCCGATCGACCTCACGCGCTGGCAGGTCGTCAACTGCTACGCGGGTCGAGTGGGACTCATCAACTCCGGCGGCGAATCAAAGGGTGAGAACGACCTCGCGAGCGCGGTGCGCACCGCCGTCATCAACAAGCGCGCCGGCGGACAGGGTCTCATTCTCGGTCGTAAATCGTTCCAGCGCCCCCTCGAAGAGGGTGCCGCGATCATCCGTGCGGTCCAAGACGTCTACTTGGATCAGTCCATCACCATCGCGTAGTAATACGCTCATCTCGTGAACGACAGCGAGGATGCGGGATGGCGCACGTGGCCGAACGCCATCACGCTTCTTCGCTTGCTGCTGGTGCCGGTCTTCTTGTGGCTGCTCTTTGGCACGAACCATCGCGCGATTGCGGCATGGCTGCTCGCGGTGCTCGGCGCGACGGACTGGATTGACGGTTTCGTTGCGCGACGCCTGCACCAGGTGTCGAACGTCGGCAAGATTCTCGACCCAGTAGCCGACCGGATTCTTGTCATCACCGGATTGCTCGCCGTCGCCGTCGCGGGAGGCGTGCCGTGGTGGTTCGCCGGTCTCACGCTGGCGCGCGAGAGCATCGTCTCGGGCGTGACGCTGGCGTTGGCCGGTCTCGGCGCGGCGCGCATCAACGTGCTGTGGTGGGGAAAGTTCTCTACGTTCGCCCTGATGACGACGTTCCCGTTATTTCTGCTCACGACAAACCCGCACCACGCGCCACTGCTTGGTTGGCAGCATGACGGCAGAGACGTCTGCTGGGTGATCGGCATCATGGGGCTCAGCGTGTCGTGGCTCGTGCTCTTTGGCTACGTGCGTCCCGCGCTCAGCGCGCTGCGAGCCGGGCGACGGGGTCGACAGATCTTGTAAGTTGAGTGTCATGCAGACCCCGAGCGAACTTCGTTATTCCAGCGACCACGAGTGGGCCAAGAGCGACAACGATCGAGTGCGCGTGGGTATCACGGACTACGCTCAAGACGCACTCGGCGATGTCGTGTTTGTTGATCTTCCCAAGGTCGGAGCGACCGTCAGCGTTGGCGGTGTGATGGGTGAGGTGGAGTCGACGAAGTCCGTGTCGGAGATCTACGCGCCCGTGTCGGGAACCATCGCCGCAGTGAACGATGCGCTCACCTCATCACCCGAGCTGGTCAACAGCGACCCCTACGGTGATGGATGGATCTGTGAGATCACGACGACCTCAAGCAGTGACTACGACGCGCTCTTGGACGCGTCGGCGTACGAGGCGCTCACGACAAATTAGCCCAGGCGTTCTTTTAGAAAGTTCACTAGTGTGAGTCTCGTGAACTGCCGTCGCTGTGGGGAGATACTCAACGCCAACGCCAACTTCTGCTGGTCGTGCGGAGCCCCCCAACATGACGCCACTTCGCCTGAGACGGTCGCTGTTCCCGTCGTCAGTACGCCCGACGCAATGCACCCCGACGCCAATCGTGGACCCCAAGGTGAACACTGTGACGAGTTGGTGATTGCGGCGGGTCCCCAGGCCGGAACGCGCATCGAGCTGACCAATGATGTGACGACCGTGGGTCGACACGAGGCGAGTGATCTGTTGCTCGATGATGTGTCGGTCTCTCGACACCACGGCGTCTTCACCCGCACCGCCAGCGGGCGGGTGACACTGCGCGACCTCAATTCGCTGAATGGTACGTATGTAAATGGCAAGCGCGTCGAAGAAACGCCCTTGCACTCGGCCGACGAAGTACAGATCGGCAAATTCAAACTGGTTTTTTGGGAGGCAACTCGATGAGCGTCAATCAAGGTGTGATGCGCATTGGTGAAGTGCACGCGGAGCTGCGAAAGGTCTATCCCAACGTGGAGCTTTCCAAGATCCGCTACTACGAAGATAAGGGGCTGGTCCAGCCGAGTCGCAGCCGTAAGGGTTACCGCCTCTACTCCGAGCGCGACGTCGAGTGCCTGCGTGAAGCAATTCGCCTCGCCCAGGAGGAGTTCGTGCCACTGCGGGTGGTGCGCCTGCGCCTCATCGAACAAGGGCTGCTCGACCCACCGAACGCGTCCACCAACGGTCGTCACGTCGCTCGTGAGGCGACCGTCGGGGTCATCAACGCGCCGGTCCCCGCACCCGCGACGCCGCCCCGAGCGGCTCTCAGCGTGGTGACGGACGGCAACGACCCGGGTGCACCGAGCACGCCGACTGAGGTCATCGTGCTGGTGATCGACGATGAAGGGGACACCCAGGCGCGGGTGAAGGAGTACTTCACCACCAACGATCTGCTGGCGACGACGGGACTCACCTCCGACGAGTTCAATCAGCTGAACGCGCTCGGACTCGTCTCGAGCGTCTACGTGAATGGCGAAGCGTGTTTCAGCGCGCTTGACGTGCGTGTCGCCGCACACTCGCGTGCGCTGCTGAGTCGTGGCGTCGAGCCGCGTCTCCTGGGATCGCTGCGACGGGTGGCCGAGCGCGAAATCGGTGTTATTGACGATCTGACGTTCCCGCTGCGACAGGGCCCTGAGTTCTCGGTCGATCAGGTGCGAGCCATCACCGTAGACGTGGCACGCGAAGTCGCGGCACTCCGCAACGTCCTCGTTGAGCGCGAACTTAACGAGTATCTAAGGGGCTAGACGCCTATTTTCCAGATGCCCGGGTCTAGGCTGGCTCCATGATTGAGGTAGTGCTGAGAGCAGTTCGGGTGGACGTCGGCACGTCGACGCCGCTGCTCTTGCTGGAAGAGGTCGGGGGAGAGCGAGTACTTCCGATCTTCATCGGCGCTCCGGAAGCGGCCGCGATTGCCTACGCTCTCCAAGGCGTCGAAGCACCTCGTCCCATGTCCCATGACCTCCTCGGACACGTCATTGGCGCACTCGGCGCCCAGGTCTTTTCCGTCGAGATCACCGAACTGATCGACAACACCTTCTACGCGAACTTGCGACTCGTGCGCAGTGGCGACGAGATCATCGTCAGCTCACGCCCGAGCGACGCCGTGGCCTTGGCGCTACGGGTTGGTTCGCCGATCCTCGTCAGTGACGACCTCATGGCCAATGAGGGCAAGATCATTCAATTGGCCTACGACGAAGACGACGATGAAGAGTATGTCGAAATCGACCCGCCGAACGAGGCCGACCTCGTTGCGCAGCTGCGTGAATTTCTCGACCAGGTGCGCCCCGAGGACTTTGGCACGTGAGGCGGGGGCTTATCTCATTAGGCCTCTTCGTCGCGTTTGTCGCGATTTTTACGTTGAGCCGGCACGTGATTGACGCTAATAACGCGGCAACGACCACCACCACCTCGAGCACCACGACGACGACGGAGCCAACGACCAGCACTACCGCCGTCGCGAGTGACACGTGCCTCGCCAATGACTTCACCGGGGCGTACAACGAAGGTGAGGGCGCGGCGGGCACGATCTACGCGAGCGTCACGGTTACAAAAACGACCGCCGGTTCCTGCACACTCAAGGGATGGCCGATCTTGACGCTGCAGAACCGCCTGGGCGCGGTGCTCCCGATGACGGCCGTGGATGTCCCGACGGCGAGCAGTGGCTTTCAGTTTCTGACCGCGCAGGCGAACGCGGCACCAGCGACCGACACCATCCAGGACAACGGCACCGCGACCTTCTCCCTCGGCTACTCCGACGTCCAAGTCGGCACCACGGCCTGTGACAGCGCCGTCACCATCAGCGTGCAGTTCGCAAAGGGCGGCGCCTCGATTCCCGTCACGCCGCAGTACGCCGTCCAGCCCTGTAACGACGGGCAAGTGTGGCTGAGTCCGTTCTATAGCTGAGCGTCGCGCGACAGCGAGACGAGTATGCGTCCTCGGGTGACGCCGCGCCGCACGTCTTCGAGTCCCTCGCCAAGGTCACTGAGGCCGATCTCACGATCAGCGAGCGTCGAGAAATCAACCTGCGAGGCGATCTCGCCGAGTGCCGTCCAGACCCGAGAACGCGTCGCGGGCGTTGCTTCGGGCGCATCGATGCCGAGCAGCGCCACGCCTCTCGTGATGAAGGGGTAGACGGTCGTCGTCAGCTCGGCGCTTGCGACCAGTCCGCTGGCGGCAACCGCGGCGCCGTAGCGCAAGGAGCGCAGAATCTCCGCGAGCGTCTCGCCTCCCACGCAGTCGATCGCGCCATCCCAGAGTTCGTTGCCGAGCACGCGACCCGGTCGGTCGCTCACGTCGCTGCGGCCGATGACTCGGGTGGCTCCCCGCGCGATCAGCCACGCAGCTTCGTCGGGCGACCCGGTCGACGCCACGGGCTGATAGCCCTTTGCGGCGAGATACGTCACCGACTGCGAACCCACGCCGCCCGTCGCGCCGGTGACGAGCACGGTGGCGTGACGCGCCAGGCCGCGGTCTTCCAGCGCGAGCAGGCTCGCCATGGCGGTGAAGCCAGCCGTGCCGATGATCATCGCGTCACGAGTCGAGATCGAATCGGGGAGGGGGGACACATACCGCGCGGGGCTATAGATGTGGGTGGCGAATCCGCCGTCCCGTCCGACGCCGAGATCACCGCCATGGACGGCCACGCGCTGGCCCACCGACAGGCCATCGACCGACGACGCCTCGACGACGCCCGCCGCGTCAACGCCCCCAACGAGCTCCGCGACGCGTCGAACGCGACTGGGGGCGCTCGCGACCATGGCGTCCTTGTAGTTGAGGCCCGAATACTTGACCCTCACCACGACGTCAGCGACGTCGCGGGCGACCAGGGGCCACTCGCGTACGCCGGTCGTGAGCTGGCCGTTCTCTTCTTTGATGACGAATGCGCGCATGCAACAGAATAGGCAAACGTCCTTCTCGCCCCACGCGAGGCAATACCATTTGCTAGGTGAGTCGAATCGTCCTGAATGGCCATCCCACGTGGGCGAAGCTGCCCAAGAAGCGTGGTCGGACGCTCGTGCTGCTGCACGGTGGGCTCAGTGACAGCTCGAGCATGATGCGCGCGGTCGGGCCCTACCTCAAGGAACAGTTTGCGCTGGCGGCCTTTGATCGTCGCGGTCACGGTCGCACCGCCGACACTGATGAGCGTTTCAGCTACGAGGCGATGGCTGATGAGACCATTGCCTTCATCGAACAGCTCGATCGAGCGGTCTATCTGCTCGGTCACAGTGACGGCGGCAACGTCGCGCTCATTGTCGCGCGGCGACGACCGGATCTGGTGCGACGCGCGGTCGTGGTCGGCGCGAACTTTCACCACGACGGGTTGGTCGACATGGTCGACTTCACCCCCGAGAGTGAGGGATTCGCGGAGTTCGCCGTCGAGTTCGCCCAGCTGTCGCCCGACGGGATCGAGCACGCCGCGATCGCTGTCGAAAAGGCGCTCGAGCTCGTAAAGACCCAACCGACGATGACGGTGGGGGATCTCGCTTCGATCGTGGTGCCGGTCCTCGTGATGTCCGGTGACGACGACGTCGCTCGACTGGACCACACCGTCGCCATGTACGAGGCGATTCCCGAAGCGCAGCTGGCCGTCTTGCCCGGCGCCTCACACGGCGTCTTGAAGGAGCAGCCAAAGATCTGTATGCGGATGATCGAGCGCTTTTTGCTCGGGCCGATCCCGCCCGAGACCCGAGCACCGCTTCGCCGGGTGCGTCGCGAGACCTCGTAGCGAACCCGTGGCCCGAACGTACTCCCTCAGTAGACTCGACATAATGTTGGCACTTCCCGTGCACGCGCATTCGCGCTTCGTTGCGTGGTGGGGTTCACGGGGCGCCTTAACGAGCGACGGCTGGCTCTATCTGGTCTCCGCCGTCTTTGCGCTGGTGCTCGGCATCTCCTCCACTCAGGGTGCACAGTGGGAGTGGGGCTATCTCACCTGCGGGCCGTATCTGCTGGTGGCGCTGGTCGCGTTCCTGCTCGGGCGCCGAGTGCTTCGCCGCGAGCACCTGGTTCGACTCGTCTTGCTCGCGGGCATCCTCGTCGGCGCCGTCTTCGTGCCGCTCGGACTCGAGGCACATTGGCGTCACGCGCAGCCCGAAGTTGGCGTCATCACTCGTGCGGGCGATCTCATTATCAAGGGCAAGGACCCCTATCGCACCTACGACGATCACGGTCGACTCGTCAACGAGATCAAGGATCTGCCAGCGTTCGAATCCTTCTTCCCGTACTTTCCGCTCATGGGCATCTTCGGCCTCCCGTCTGCCGCAACCCACAGGAGCGATGACAAGGGCCTCACCGACGCGCGCATCATCATGACGTTCATGACCCTCATCGCGAGCGGATTGGCGCTCGCGCTCTTGCGCGCCTCGAAGCAGCAGAAGATTCGCGTAGCCCAAGTGCTGATCGCCTTGCCGACGGGAGCGCTCTTTCTCGCGACGGGCGGTGATGATATGCCGATCCTTGCTCTGATGCTGCTCGGCGTCGTCGCACTGCAGCGTCGCCAATCGAATTTGGCCGGGATCGGCCTCGGGCTGGCCGCCGCTATGAAGCTGACGGCGTGGCCCATGGCGATCGGTGCGCTGCTCGTCGCGCGCAACAAGGACGGACGCGCCACCTGGAAGCAGGTGCTCGCCTGGGTCGTGGGCATTGTCACGGTCACGACCGTGCCCTTCATCTTCCACGCACCCGCAGCGTTCATGGCAAACGTCTTTGCCTTCCCCCTCGGACTGTCGGGCGTCTCGTCGCCCGCAGCCAGCGCATTGCCCGGTCACCTCTTGACCACCTGGATGCCGGCGCTCGGTCACGTGCTGGCGCCCGTCACGTTCTTGATCGGCGGCTACTTTCTCGCGCGCTACATGCGTCGCAACTGGCCACCCACGCTCTCGCGACTGCTCGGAGTCTTAAGTGTCGCGTTTGTCGTCTTGATCTGCGTCGCCTCGGCAACGCGGATTGGCTACATCATCTACCCGATCAACTTTGCGATGTGGGCGAGTGTGACGCGCGACGCGAAGGTGCTCGAACGAGAACTGGTCAGCGCTGCCGACTAGGTGAATTAGACGGTGTCGGAGTTTTGGTAGATCTCGAAGGTCCAATCGACTTTCGATGAGCTGGACTTGGTAACGGTCACGCCGATCTCCCAGTAGAAGCCGTCACTGCCCGCCTTTTGGAAGAGCGACTGCGGTTCGCCGTTGCTGGCGCCCTTGGAGAAGAGACTCCAGCCGCGCGCCTCGAGCTGGGCATTGAAGAACGAGAGAATCGCACCCGAGGTGGCGTTAGCTGTCGACATGGGCTCGTAGCAGTCGTACTCACCGGCCCCGAGGTCGGGCGTGTTGGCGCCGCTGCGAGGGACAGTGCTCACGGGCACGACGAAGGCGCTGTCGATGTTGCTCGGCACCTCTTCGCTTTGAAGGCAGTACTTGAGGGCGGGACCGGGATCGGTGTCGCGAGTCAGTCCGCCCACCACGGTCGGGATCGTCGTCGGGGGCGGGACCACGCCCTTGCTGGTGACGAAGTCGACGAGCAGGAAGACACCGAGCATCACCACCGCCAGACCGAGAATCGCGGCTGCAGGCCAGATACTGGTCGTCGTTGTTACAGGAGGCTTGGGCGCGGGGGACGGCCCGGGAACTTCATTCACTCACTCCATCCTAAGTGGTCAATCGGACCCCGTCCTTCGCCGAGGTGCCACTGCGCGGCGCCCTCGAGCCCCGCGAGAACGAAGGACTTCGCATCGCGCGTGGCGTCAGTCACGCTGCGACCCAACGCGAGACCAGCCGCGATCGCCGACGACAGCGAACACCCAGTGCCGTGGTCGTTGGTGGTCGCGACGCGCGGACCTTCGAGCACCACGAGCCCGTTGCGGCTGAGCAGCAGATCAACGGAGCGATCGGGGTGTTCGGACTCCAGGTGCCCGCCCTTGACGAGCACGTAGGCCGGGCCCATCGCGAGGATGGTGTGCGCGAGTGCTTCGACGTCCTCGAGGGTGCGCACGTCCTTCACGTCAATACCGCAGAGGACGGCCGCTTCGCGGAGGTTCGGCGTGACCACCTCGGCGAAGGGAAAGAGGTCGCGCTGGTAGGCCTCGATGCCGCCTTCGGCCATCAACGCGTCGCCGCTGGTGGCGACGAGCACCGGATCGACCACGAGGTGGGGGAGCGCGCCCTCCTTGGCGAGCGCCGCCACCCAGCGTACGGTGCTCGCTTGGGCGAGCATGCCCGTCTTCGTCGCGCGCACATCGAAATCGTCGATGACCGCTCGCACCTGGGCTTCGACGAAATCGGGATCGAGATTGGCGATGGCGCTGACACCGAGCGTGTTCTGGGCCGTCACCGCGGTGAGTGCGGTGGTGGCAAAGACGCCAAACGCGTTCATCGAACGGATGTCGGCCTGTATTCCTGCGCCACCGCCGGAGTCAGAACCAGCGATACTCAAGGCCACGACCGGTTGCACCCGTCAAGCCTACTGAGCGGATTTCGTCGGTACGCTTGTCTGAGTGGGTGACCTCTTTCAAGTCGGATCGTTCGCGTCGGCCTCTCGGCTCGTCGTCGGTACAGGTGGATTCCGCTCTCTCGACGTGCTCGAAGCATCGCTCCTGGCGTCCGAATCATCGATCGCGACCGTGGCGCTGCGACGCGTCGACCCGACGGTTGAGGGCTCGATCTATGACGTGCTGGTGCGCCTCAACATCACGCTGCTGCCCAACACCGCGGGGTGCTTCAGTGCCGAAGAGGCCCTGAAGGTCGCCGAGCTGGCTCGAGAGGCGTTTTCGACGCCGCTGGTCAAGCTCGAAGTCATTGGCGACGACATCACGCTGCTACCCGACACGACCGAGACGCTCATTGCCGCCGAAGAGCTCGTGCGACGCGGTTTCGAGGTCTGGGCGTACACGTCAGACGACCTGATCGTCGCCCAACGTCTCGAACAGCTGGGCTGTGTCGCCGTCATGCCGCTCGGATCTCCAATCGGCTCGGGCCTCGGGATCCGCAACCCCCACGCCATCTCTCTGATCACCGAGCGCTTGAGCGTGCCCGTTCTGCTCGACGCTGGCGTCGGCACCGCGTCGGACGCCGCGCTCGCCATGGAGCTCGGGTGTGACGGCGTCTTGGCAGCGTCAGCGGTCAACCGCGCCCTAGAGCCGGTCCTGATGGCAGAAGCCCTGAAAGATGCCGTTCGGGCGGGTTATTTAGCGCACCGGGCGGGGAGAATCCCGACTCGTCTGCACGCCGAAGCGTCGTCACCATCGCTCGGGCGTCCCGATCTTTTTGCCGTCTAGGGATTCCACTGAACTACACTCATGTAGTCCATCGAGATAGTCTGGACACACCTCGGTCGGGAGGAAAGACGGATGACAGAGAACACAATTATCGGGTTTAGCGGACCGACGGTGTGTCGCCTCAGTGGGGTGACGTACCGTCAGTTGGACTACTGGGCGCGTACCGGACTCGTGACGCCCTCGGTCACTCCAGCGACCGGCAGCGGATCGAAGCGCGCCTACTCCTACAGCGACGTGCTCGAAGTCAAGGTCATCAAGTCGCTCCTCACCTCGGGTGTCTCACTCTCGCGAGCCCGACAAGCGGTTGAGTGCTTGCGGTCCTCCCTCGGCGCCGATCTCGCCGCGAGCAGTCTGGTTCTCTCGGACGCTGGTTCCGTCCTCGCCGCCAACGATGGCGAGCTCGTTGACCTTCTTCGTGGGGGACAGGGCGTCTTTAACATCGTGCCGCTTGGCAACGTGGTCGCTGAACTCATCTCAGAACTCTCAAAGTCGGAGAAGGGGGCCGCCACGGCGTGACGTTTTCGTCCATGAGCGATGACCCCCGTCGTCGCCATCCGAGCGTGGTTGCTCAATCTCCTCAGTCGTTCGCCCATCCGAGTGAGCGGATCTTCTCGCAACTTCTCACTCTCTACGGCCACCAGTGGATCTACGAGCCACTCGAGTTCCCACTGGTCTGGAACGAACTTGGCGTACCAATACGCGGGTTTCGACCCGACTTCTATCTGCCCGAGCAGCGTCTCTTCATTGAGCTCACCGTGCTCGCCCAACGTCTCACGACGAAGAAGAATCGCAAGGTGCGCCATTTCCGTGCGCTCTATCCAGAAATTCCGCTCCTCGTTGTCTACCAGCGCGACTTCCAGGCGATTATGCGCCGGCACGATCTCGATAACGTAGACAGGCGTGCTGCTTAAGGAGACCATGACCGATCGTCGTCCGTATCTCTACGATCTTCACGTCGAATTGGGAGCGAAGATCGTTCCCTTCGGCGGCTGGGAGATGCCCCTTCAATACGCGACGGGCACCGTCGCCGAACACCTCGCCTGTCGCCGCGACGCGGTGGTCTTTGACGTGAGCCACTTGGGCACGGTGCGCTGTGACGGCCCCGACATGTTCGAGATCCTTCAGAACACCTTGACAAACGACCTCAACAAGGTCGCCCCGGGTCGAGCCCAGTACACGCACCTGCTCACCGACGAGGGCTTTGTCGTCGACGACATCATCGTCTGGTGGGTGGGCGAGAACGAATATGACGTGATGCCCAATGCGTCAAACACCGAAGGCGTCACTTCGGCGCTACCCGGTGTTGACGTCACTGACCAACGCTGCGTGCTCGCAGTCCAAGGACCGAACGCACGAGCGAAAGCGGCGACCATCGACGCTCGCTTCGGTGAGGTCGGACGCTTTCGCGTCGAGCGCTTCGAGTACCACGGCGTGGAAGTGCGCGTCGCGGGCACCGGCTACACCGGCGAAGCCGGTCTCGAGATCGCCGCGCCGAACGCCGTCGCCGAAGAGATCTTTCGCAGCCTCGTCGCTGCCGACATCACTCCGGCGGGTCTCGGCGCACGTGACACCCTTCGCTTGGAAGCGGCACTTCCGCTCTACGGGCACGAGCTCACGCTGGAGTCGACGACGCTCGAAGCAGGGCTCGGGTGGGTGCTCGGATGGAACAAGAAGACGTTTCGCGGGCACGACGCCGTCGAGCGTGAAAAAGAGCGTGGCGTGACGCGACTCTTGACGGGCGTGACGACGTCGGACCGAAAGCCGCTCCGCGACGGAGCGGACATTCTCATCGAAGGCGACCCCGTCGGGACGCTCTCGTCGGGCAACTTCTCTCCGGTGCTCGGCCACGGAATCGGCATGGGACTGCTCGATCCGGGGCTCGCGCCCGGTCAACCCGTCACGGTGATGCTGCGCGGTCGCGAGCTTGAAGGAACGATTGCCGCCCTACCGTTTGTAAAAAAGGAGTCGTGATGGCTGACTATCTGCCACACACGAGCGAGGACGTCTCGTCCATGCTGACGTTTCTCGGTATGAGCTCGCTGGACGATCTCTTCGCCCATATTCCCGCAGCCGTGCGTCTCGCCAACGGCTTGGACATCGAACCGGGCCTTTCCGAGCCCGACGTTGCGGCGATCTTTGCGGGCTATACGTCGAAGAATCCGGCCACGGCGACCGCCATGACCTGCTTTGCCGGCGGTGGCGCGTACGACCACGAGGTTCCGGCGGTCGTCAAGGCACTGGCCAGTCGTTCAGAGTTCGTGACGGCCTACACGCCGTATCAGCCGGAGGTGGCACAGGGCGTGCTGCAGGCGATCTTCGAATACCAGACGCTCATCTCACGCCTCAGTGGACTGCCGATTCCGAACGCCTCCCTGTACGACGCGGCGACGGCGCTGGTCGAAGCCCTCAACATGGCCGGCGGCGCCACCGGTCGCCAGAAGATGGTGATCTCTGCGGGTATCCATCCGCACTGGCGCCACGTGGCGCGCACCTTTGCGAGGGGTACCGGCCACGAGATCGTGGTCGTGCCGCTGCGCGATGGTGTGACCGACTGGGAGAGCGTCGACGTCTCAGGTGCCGCCGCCATTGTCGCGGGTTATCCCAATTACCTCGGTGTCCTCGAAGATCTGTCGACGGCCAAGTCCTTGGCGCTGCGCGAAGGCGCGCTCTTCGTGGTGGGCGCCGATCCCGTCGCCGCGGGCGTCTTGAAGACGGCGGGCCAGTGGGGCGCGGACGTCTTCGTCGGCGAAGGCCAAGCGTTCGGCACGCCACTTTCCTATGGCGGCCCCTATCTCGGACTCTTCGCCTGCAGTGAAGACCAGGTTCGTCGTCTACCCGGGCGCATCGTCGGCGAGACCGTCGACTCGAGCGATCGACGTGCGTTCGTCACGACCCTGCGCGCCCGAGAACAGGACATCCGTCGCGAGAAGGCAACGTCCAACGTCTGCACCAATCAGACCCTGATGGCGGTCACGGCCGCCATTCAGCTCGGCTGGCTTGGCACGTATGGGCTGCGCGAAGTGGCGACACGCTGTGCGCGCGGTGCGCACTATCTCTTTGATGAGCTGGCGGCACTGCCCGGCGTGACGCCGGTCTCCACGCAGCCGTTCTTTCGTGAGTTCGCGCTGCACCTCGGCCGCTCGGCCGATGAGGTCATCGAGCGGATGGCCGAACGCGACGTGCTGGCGGGACTCTCCGTCAACGCGCTCAGTAACGGCGCCGACCCGTCGATCGAGGGGAGCGTCGACGACGTCCTCCTCGTCACGGTCACCGAGCGCCGCACCAAAGACGAAATCGACCACTACGTGTCCGCCATGACGGAGGTGCTCACGTGAGCGCGCAACCAGGAGGACGCGCCGCCTCGGCGCCGCTCGTCGGCCACGAGAGCGAGCCCACGCTCTTCGAGATGTCGGTCTCAGGGCGCAGTTCGTACCAGCTGCGCACGACGGGAATACCCGAGAGAGCGCTGAAAGAGCTCGTACCCACGGATCATCTGAACCCCGACGTGGTGCCGGTCGCCGAGGTCTCCGAGCGGGACCTCGTTGGTCACTTCACCCGTCTCTCGCACCGCCAGTTCTCGGTTGACCTCGGCATGTACCCGCTCGGGTCCTGCACCATGAAGTACAACCCCAAGTTCTGTGACGCGATCGCCGGTGACCCGGGTCTCAATGCGGTCCACCCGGGCACGCCCGCCTCGCTCTGTCAAGGCTGGCTCGAGATACTCGTCACCCTCGAAGAGAAGCTATGTCAGATCACCGGCATGAGTGCCGCGACGTTGCAGCCCGCTGCCGGAGCAGCGGGGGAGCTCACGGGCTTGCTGCTCATGCGCGCTTATCACGACGCGAACGGCGATGATCGTCGCCGAGTGCTGATTCCCGACTCGGCGCACGGCACGAACCCTGCGTCGGTCACCCTCGGTGGTTACGAAGTCACGACCGTGCCGTCCAACGATCGCGGGCTCGTCGATCTGGCCGCGCTCCGCGCCGCACTCGGGCCCGACGTCGCGGGGATCATGTTGACCAACCCCAACACGGTTGGTCTCTTCGAAGAGGAGATCGTCGAGATCGCCAAGGCGGTCCACGACGTGGGCGGACTGCTCTACTACGACGGCGCGAACTTGAACGCCATCCTCGGTGCCGTGCGTCCTGGCGACATGGGCTTTGACATTGTTCACATGAACTTGCACAAGACCTTCGCCACGCCGCACGGCGGCGGGGGACCGGGCGCGGGTCCCGTTGCGGTCGCGAGTCGCCTGGTTGATTTCCTTCCTGGCCCACGGGCAGCCCGACAGGCTGACGGCTCCTTCGACTGGATGACGCCGGAGCGCTCGATCGGGCGCGTCCACGGTTGGCACGGCAATGCGATGGTGCTCGCGAGGGCACTCGCGTACATCGACGTGCACGGTGGTGATGGTCTCACCAGGGTCGCTCAGCACGCGGTCTTGAACGCCAATTGGCTGCGCCATCGTTTACGCGAGATTCTTCCCGCCGCCTACGATCGGGTCTGCATGCACGAGTGCACGTTGAGTGCGACCTCGCTCAAGACCAAATTCGGCGTGCGAGCCCTTGATATCGCGAAGGCTCTCCTGGACGAAGGCTTTCACTCGCCAACGGTCTACTTTCCACTCATCGTCGATGAAGCACTCATGTTCGAGCCGACCGAGACAGAGAGCGTGCAGACGCTCGAAGCACTCGCGCAGGCCATCGAGCGCATCGCCGAACGAGCGAGCGTCGATCCGGAGCCGCTGCACCACGCGCCCCAGCACACGCCCGTGTCGCGCGTGGACGAGGCGCGCGCCGCACGACACCTCATAGCGACGGCAGACGCAAAGTAGTCACTCGACGCGGTCCGTCAGAGGTCGACCGCCTCGTTTAAACAGCTACTCGCAGAACCTCACGGGAGTTCGCTCAGGGCCTTCTTCACCGGCACCTTCATGAAGTACGCCCATCCGTACGGTATGCAGTGAATGATGTACCAGAAGTTCCCAGCCGACGTCATTGAATAGACGTTCGCGTCCGCGAGCGCCCTCGCCGTTGGCAACTTGAAGAAGTAGCCGGCACCGAAATCGATACAGAGCACGACGTACCAGAAGCTCTCCATATCGGTCATCGTGGTAAGGCCCGCATCGCTGAGGGCCTTTTTGACAGGTACCTTGGCAATGTAGCCAGACCCAAGAAAGATGTTCTCAATCACGTACCAGAAGCTCTCCGCCGAGGTCATGGTCGCGAAGCCCGCGTCGCTCAGGGCTTTCTTCGCTGGAACCTTTGCTAGATAACCGGCGCCGAACCATAGGCACTGAAGGACGTACCAAAAGCCCTCCGCCGAGGTCATCGTCACCGTGGACAGCGTTCGTCGAGGTGAAGACGAACCCGATGAAGAAGGTCTGGTCTGGTTCGTCCAGCGTTGCCCGTCCCACCAGCGCTCTTCGTTCACGTCGTCGGGCATCTTGTACCACCCTGGATCTTGAGGTGGCATGCGATTCTCCTACTGGTAGATGGATAGTGGGAAGCAGTTCTGGTGGATTCTCGCGTCACCCTATCGAACAATGTTTCGCGAAATGATCGATTGCGACGCGGTTGGCTCAAAGTGGGCGCGACTCTGTAATGCGATGACGGAGAGTGGAATCGTTGTTGGCAACCTGAGAAATCCTTTGACGAATCGCAATCGGGCGAGTTACCGTGTGGCAACGCTGCACCTATGAGAGGAGCCAGTGAAATGGGCTACGTCACCACCGAAGACGGCACGGAGATCTTCTATAAGGATTGGGGCGATGGACAGCCCATCGTGTTCCATCACGGTTGGCCACTCAGCGCGGATGACTGGGACGCGCAGATGATGTTCTTCCTCCAACACGGATATCGCGTGATTGCTCATGACCGCCGGGGGCACGGACGATCGAGTCAGACGTCTGAGGGTAACGACATGGACACGTACGCGAAGGACGCTGCGGCTGTCGCCAACCATCTCGACCTGCACGACGCGATCCACGTGGGGCACTCGACGGGCGGCGGCGAGGTCGCGCGCTACGTCGCTCAGTACGGAGAAGGTCGAGTCGCCAAGGCGGCGCTCATCAGCTCCGTGCCGCCGCTCATGCTGAAGACCGACGCGAATCCGGGAGGTCTGCCCATAGAGGTCTTCGATAGCTTCCGCGAAGGAACGGGATTTAATCGCGCGCAGTTCTTCCTCGACGTCGCGGCCGGGCCCTTCTACGGTTTCAATCGCCCGGGCGCGACCGTCTCGGAGGGCGTGATTCGCAATTGGTGGCGCCAAGGCATGATGGGCAGTGTCAAGGCCCACTATGAGGGCGTCAAAGCGTTTTCGGAGACCGATCAAACGGAAGATCTGAAGGCCATCGACGTGCCCACGCTGGTACTGCATGGCGACGACGATCAGGTGGTGCCCATTGCCGATTCATCCTTGTTGACAATAAAGCTGCTGAAGAACGGCACGTTGAAGGTGTATCCCGGATATCCGCACGGCATGTGCACGACGCACGCAGATGTGATCAACCAGGACCTGCTCGCCTTCATTAAGTCCTAGGCCGGAGCGGTCCGTTTCGGGTCCTAGAAGGACCGCGCCATCGAGAACATCGTCTCCAGTGTTGGTCCCGCATGACTGAGTCGATCGCCGGTCATTCGCGTCATGTCGAGCGTCTTGCCAATGGGAAGTTGAATGACCGGATGACCGTTGGGCCATACCTTCCAGTGGGTTCCCGGGACATGTTTGATGATGACGGTGCCGACGTAGATGGCGACCTCGTTGATGAGGTCCACTCTGTCGTGATGAGTGACGTCGGTGTCCCACTCATCAAGGTGTTGGTCGAGGAGCGCGAGGCTATCAGGTGAATCGTCGAGCGCGACATCGTGATCGCTGGACCACGCTCGTAGCCGATCACAAGAAAGATGAAGATCTCGCGGTTGATCTGTATTGCGAACGTTGCGAGATCCGAAGACGGCCGTACCTCGCGCGACACCGTGTTTCGGTCCCATCCAGCGACGTCGCCACCTGAATCGCTTCATGTCTTCCTTCAGTCGTAGACCGGACCCTCACCGAACAATATGCGGCGATGTGCGCAGCGGCAGTGGAACGCGATTGCATGCTTCACTGGCGCCAAAGTCAACCTCGTGGTGTCCTCAGGGTTTTCCCCCATGGCGAGTGGTCGCACGTTGACTTACGTTCAGAACATGGCCACCAATTATCGGAATTCGAACCCAGCGTGAGTACGACCGTTCTCGAGGACGCGGGTCGCGCGGATTCGCCAGCGAGTCAGTGGGCCGTTGAAACGCACGGTTTGACGAAGAGGTTGGGCGGGAACGTGGCGGTCAACAATGTCGAGCTGCTCGTTCCCCGGGGCTCCGCATTCGGCTACCTCGGGCCCAATGGAGCAGGAAAGACCACCCTCATCCGAACGCTCCTCGGCTTAACCCACGCCGACGCAGGAACGATGTCCCTCCTCGGCGTTTCGGTACCTCGTCATCGGGATCTGGCATTGGCGCGAGTGGGAGCCATCGTCGACGAGCCTCGATTCCACGGTCACTTGACGGGCCGTCAAAACCTCGAAATTCTGGCCGCTGCTCGCGAGCGAGCGGCGCGCAATCGAATCGACGCCTCGCTCGAACGAGTGGGGATGTCACATCGTGCCAACGATCGGGTGTCGAAGTACTCGATGGGCATGCGCCAACGACTCGGCGTGGCAGCGTGCTTGCTCGGCGATCCGCAGCTCCTGATTCTGGACGAACCGATGAACGGACTCGACCCCGCGGGCATGCACGAGATGCGCGACATGATCCTCTCACTGGTCGCCGAGGGACGTACGGTGATGCTCTCCTCGCACCTGCTCGATGAGGTCGAGCGAACGTGTGACGCTGTCGCCATTGTGGACAAGGGCACGGTGATCCGTCAAGGACCCATCAGCGAACTGCTTGCCGGGGCGGCAGTAGAGGTGCAGGTGGACTGCTCGTCGCCGGAGCGAGCGCGGTCTATCCTCGCGACGACGTCGCTTGGTGAACACATCGACGTCGGGGCAACGGGCCTTTCGATTCACCTTGCGGCAGGCACCGGCAGGGACGCCATCGCGGAGATCAATCGTCTTTTGGTGGAGAGCGGAATTGACGTGTATCGGCTCCAAGAGATTCAAGTTTCGCTCGAATCGTGGTTCTTGGAGGTCACGAGTCGACTCGGGGAGGACTCATGACAGCATCCGCTAGCAATGCCGTCACAAGCCGCGTGGCGAAGGCGGGGGAGGGTAGCCTTCGCGATCATCGAGGCTCGTGGATTCCCACCGTGAGCATGATCACGACACGCATCATGGAGCTTCGTCGTCGCAAAGGCCTCATGGCCGCGATGATCGTCGTGAACATTGGCGTGCCCACCATCTTTCTGCTCGTTCGATTGATCGCCCACGCCGTGGTGCCGAAGTCCTACGGACCAGCAGGTGGATACGACATCTTTTCGAACCTCGTCGCGGGCGTCATGTACGTATTCGGCTTCATCGTGGCGGCCACGCTCGGCTGCACCGCGGGGTCGGTGGATCTTTCTGAGGGGATGTTCCGTCACCTGGTGATCACGGGTCGCTCCCGCGTGGCGCTGTACTTCGCTCGGATACCCGCAGGACTCGCACTCATCGTGCCCTTGGTGGCGGTCGGTTTCACGATCGTGTGCGCAGTGTGCGTCTTCGCCGCGCCGACGAAGCTGTACTACGAAGGCGTCAACGTACCCCCGGGCCTCACTCTGAGCGGATTCGAGAGTTGGGCGTCGCAACACCCGAAGGAGGCGGTGTGCGGTCTCCCGTATGACGGTCCAATTGGCATTCCGTGCTTCATCAACGGGAAGGGAAAGATCGTCAACCCTCCAGGCGTGCACGTGAAGAAGATTTCCGAGGTGACGCTCAAGGCCGACGCGGTCAAGATCGCCAAGTATGCCTACGTCGGGTACTCGCAGCAGTTCTTGTCACCGCCCACCTCACTCATGGTGAAGGCCGGACTGTGGATCGAGCTGGAGGCGATTATCGGCTTTGTTGTTGGCCTCGGGTTGGGATCGTTACTGGGTCAACGAACGGTCTCGGTGGTGCTGATGCTCGTGCTGGAGGTCGTCCTCACGCCAATATTCATTCGATCGCCGATACGACATCTCATTAATGCGCAACGTGGACTCGTAGGGCTCGCAACGGCGCATCTGGAACCGGGAGGATTGCCGACCGCCTTCGGCGGCGGTAGCCCCAATGGCGTGGCGCAGATCGTTCCCGAAACCACGACGGTTGCAGTATGCGTCATTATCGCGTGGCTCGTCGTGTGGACAGCGCTCGGAGCGTGGCGAATGGCGACTCGGGACGCGTAAGGCTCGCCGTTGACGTGAGCTTCTCTCCGCCATTGAGCGGAACTCAACATCGAACCCAGTCCCGCATTAGTGTCCCGAAGAACGATATGACGCCAACGCTGATTTACCTCTACGGCCCGCCCGCGAGCGGAAAACTGACGATCGCAGAAAAGCTCAGCGAACTCACCGGTTGCACCCTCTTTCACAACCATCTGACGGTGAACGCAATCAGATCAGTGTTCCCGTTCGGCAGCGAGCCATATGAGGAGGTTCTCCACCGGCTCCGGATTGATGTGTTCGAGACCGCCGCAAACGCCGGCGTGGACCTTATTTTCACCAACAACTCTGCCTGGCGGGGACCACACGGACGCACACGCTTCGTTGAGTTCGCCGCCGAGGCAAAGCGGGCCGTTGAGACTCACGGCGGGCGAACTGTTTTTGTTCGCCTCAGCGCACCCCTCAGTACCCTGGAGGAGCGACTTCAGAGTGAATCCCGTCGTGCCTACGAGAAGCTTCTTGATATTGGGCAACTCCGCGAGCTCGTCGTCGGTCTCGACGAGTCGCCTCTTTATTCGGACGATTTGTCCATTGACACGTCAGTGGTGAGCGCTGATAGTGCAGCCCGATCGATTGCTCAGGTGCTTGCGTAGCGACACCGGGTTTGCGTCGGTGGCAATGATGCAAGAGGCGCGTCAGGGCTCCTCGCCCGTGAGAGACTGTCTCTCCCATGCGCTTTGCCCCTTATGCCCGTGTTTTGCGCGCCCCGGGGGTGCGAGCGCTCGACAGTTTGGCGCTCGTCGCCCGTATTCCGGTCACTGCCGCACCCATCGCGCTAACCCTCCGGGTGGTACTCGGGTTGCACCGCGGCTTCGCCGAATCCGGACTCGTTGCCGCGGCGGTGGCGCTCGGGATGGCGTGTGGCGCACCCCTTCTTGGGCACCTGGTCGATCGACGCGGCGCTCGCACGGTCTTGATCATTACGACCGTGTCGCAAGCGATCTTTTGGGTGCTGGCGGCTCGGCTCTCCTACGACTGGCTCGTTCCGATTGCCTTCGTCGGCGGCTCGTTGTCGCTGCCGGTGTTTTCTCTCATCCGACAGGCTCTCGCGGTCCTCTTGCCCGATGAGGACCTTCAGGCGGGAATGTCGCTCGACTCGATGTCCGTCGAGCTCTCGTATTCCTTCGGTCCGGCTCTCGGTGTCATCTTGGTGACGCGCCTCGGATCGAGCACGGCCATGCTGGTCATCGGGGCGGCCGAGGTGATCGCCGGCATCGGATTGACATATTTCAATCCGCCCACGTCTCATCACCGTGACGCGTCCGCGAGGCATGTCGATGCGGACGCGTCACAGAGTCGAGTCAATGACGTCGCACAACTGCACGGTGCGTCAGTAACGACAAGGGCCTCATCGAGGTGGATCACGCCAACAACGATCGCGGCCTTACTGGCAACGTCCGGCGCGACGCTGACCTTGTCGGGAACGGACATCGCTCTGACGGCGTCCATGCGGGCGTTCGGTCACGTCGGCATCCTTGGTTTGGTTATCGCCGCGTGGGCCTTTGCCTCGCTGGTCGGTGGCTTCATCTACGGGGGAATGTCGAAACGATGGGATCCGCTCCTCCTCCTCGCGTTCCTCGGCAGCTTGACGGTCTTGATGGTGTTGGCCGGATCGTGGTGGACGCTGCTGCTCCTGACGATTCCGTCAGGTCTCTTCTGCGCTCCGCTGATTACCTCGACGGTCGAAGTGATCGCTGGTTCGGTCTCGTCCGAGCGAAGAGGGCGGGCCCTGGGCGTGCACACCTCTGCTCTGATGCTCGGAAGCGCGGCGGGTGCACCTCTCACCGGCCTGGTCATTGACAGCACGTCGCCTCGCGTGGGTTTCGTCGCCATCGGAGTTCTGGGGGCCGCTTTGGCGGTGATTGCATTGACCGTTCGCCATCTTCGAAGTTGACACATCGAACAGCGAACGGATCGCCCCGCGTTACTCGTAGTTCGCTCTCAATCGAGACCGGTCATGAGTTGGTCGTGCACGCTGGGCCACTCGCCGTCGAGGATCGAGAAATAGACGGTGTCGCGAATATGGCCCGTCCACGTGAGCCGGTCGCGCCGCAAGACGCCTTCTCTGATCGCGCCAAGTTTCGCAACCGCCGCCTGGCTCCGTGTGTTGCGAACGTCCACTCTAAATTGGACGCGTACCGCTCCTGACTCGAAGGCGTGTTTCAGCATCAGCATCTTGGACTCCGAGTTGACCACACCTCCTCGTACGTCGGGATGAATGAAGCTTGTGCCGATTTCTACTCCACCCTGAACGGCCAACCCCGTGTAATAGCTCGACATTCCAACAACCTGCGAGTCCGAGAGACGTCTGATGGCAAAGGGCATCCGCTCGTCCTTCTGAGCGCCACAGGCGCCAACCCAATAGGCCTCAAATCCTGCCCCCGTGGGATTGATCGGCATGATGCTCCACGCCTCGGGATCGCAGTCGATGGCCGCACGCACCTCTTCTTTCAGCTCGGCCCGAAATGGTTCCAAGCGGATGAAACGGCCCTCTAGTACGCAGAATTCGAGCTCCACACCGGTACCTTACCGAATTTGAGAATTGTGGCAATTGGCCATCAGCGGAAGTTGCAACTGTGGAGCGCTGGCGCCCCACATTGCTTCGCCACGCGCCAGTGTTCGTCAGTCTGTGCCGATGGAAACCGTTACTCGCACCGTCTTCTTATTCGGTGATGACACCGCAAAGGTTACCGATGTCGGCTTGGCGACGATGATCCCGCCAACGAAACCGGTGAAGCGCGAGCCACACACTGGAATTCGGACTCGAGTCCTCGATGCGGCGATCAACCCTTCCCCCTGACCACTGTTGGCAAGCTGTCCGACGTGAGTGGGCATTCCGTAGAACAGCTTGGCGCTGCGCGGTCTCAAGATGGACACGGTCGCGTATCGCGCCGTTGTCGAGGAGACAGCGAGGGCTGCCTTGTAGACGTAAAAACGGTGTCCATCGGAACTTCGCAACGGACGCAATGAAGCTGGATCACCGGATCCTGGGAGGACCAGGCCCGTGACGCCACCAACACTCGCCTCTCCGCCTCGTCCTTGTTGGCCATACGATTCAGCGCAAGTGAGTTCGACCGTTCCGGCGGCTCGCCGCGGCGTTGGCGCGGTCTTGTCAAACGCCAACCAAATCAGAACACCCACGCCACCGACGACCAGCACCGCCAAATACAGAGCGAAACGCTTCACCGCTGCTGAGGATATACGTCGTTACAAGAGACGTCGACTGAGATTTATGCGGATTGCAA
>DASZLS010000089.1:0-4007 GCA_035552255.1 Acidimicrobiales bacterium
CGCTGTCCCATACGCCCGACGACCTCGAGCGGACGGTATCGATCGCGGCCGACGCCGCGAAGGAAGTGCTGAAGTGACGAACATCCGCAGTGAAGATTGGGCGGTACGCCCCTCGTTCGTGCCGAACGGTCCGACCTCACCGGTCGTGCTCCTCACCGACGACACGGGTCTCACCCAGCTGGCCGGAATCCCGGCC
Source organism: Acidimicrobiales bacterium (assembly GCA_035552255.1). GTDB lineage: Bacteria > Actinomycetota > Acidimicrobiia > Acidimicrobiales > RAAP-2 > RAAP-2. Next base: position 197 of record DASZLS010000089.1, read on the forward strand.
GTTGCGTGGCAGACGCCCTGGAGCGAGATCAGCACCATTGAGCTCGTTCGGCTTCATCGCCAGCTGGCGCTCTTTGCGACCATCGGCGGCGTGCGCTACTGCTGGCGCAACCGCGAGACCACCGACTTTGACCTCATGCGCACCGTCGTGCTCGAGCACGGTGGGGTCGTGACCCAGCGCCGCCGACGTGCGGGCGTCTACGCCGTCGTCGCGGTGGTCGTTATCGCCAGCTTCGCCGGCGGCATCGCTGCCTGGTTCAATCGGACGAGCGGCGGATCCCAGGAGCTTGCCGACGCGCGGAACGTCAACCTCACGGCGAAGGACCTCCCGGGATGGCCGAAGGCGAGCACCAATCCACTGAGCTTCCTGGTGCCCCCGTCCGATCAGGTCTTCACCTCGACTACTACGACGACACCGGCCAAGCCGAACGCCGGCTTCCTCGACGCGGCCAAACTGTTCCAGAGCTGCCTCGGAGTGTCGAATGCGAGCGACCGCGTGTACGGCGCCGCTGGTCAGCAGCCGGACTACCAGGTGTCCTCGCCCATCTTCTTCACCAACTCACTGGGTGGCATCGAAGTCGCGTCCACGACGCAGTACTACCAGACGACCACGATGGTCAATAAAGACACGTCAGAGATGTCCAAGTCGAAGTTCGGGACCTGTTTTGCCGAGTCGAGCGCAGCCCTGATCCTGTCGGGCTATTCGCAACCAACACCGACAACATTTACGGCCTCCACCTGGCAGCCCGTCACGTTCACCAAGGGTTTTTCTCGTGGCGGCGTCGTGACACTCACGGTGCCACAACTTCCCACGCCAGTGCATCTGGTGATGGTCATCATCACGCACGGGCACTACGAAGTGACGCTCAGCGCACTGGTCGGTTCGTTCGCCAAAGCAAAGAGTGAGCTCTCAGACCTCGCCAACACCCTGCTCGCGCGGACCACGAACTCGTCGGCGGAAGCCGCCTGAGTCGCTAGTCGCTCTTGTCGCCGAAGAGCAGATCCCAGGCCGGCTCGGGAATGGAGTTGGCGAGCTTGGTGATGGCGCGGTAACCACGCTCGCCCATACCCGGCTCGTCGTTGCTCATGAGGTTTGCCATGATCTTGAGCAGCTCGCGCATGACCGGTCGCACGCGAAGACCGAGACCCACGCAGGCTTGGAGGACCTTCGGTTCGGAGATGAGCCGCACGAATCCGCGCGCGACTTTGTAATAGTCGCCGTACGCCGCGTCGAGGCGCTCGTCGTAGAGGCGCAGGACCGTCTCGTCGTTGTTGAGCAGCGCTTCACCTAATACTGAAGCAGCGAGTCGGCCTGATTCGTAGCCGTAGGCGATGCCTTCGCCATTGAAGGGATTGACCATGCCGGTCGCGTCACCGATGGTGAGTGTGTTGGCGCCGACGCGCGGTCCGATTGATAGTCCCATCGGGAGGCGACCGCCCGTTGGGGGACCACAGGACGTTTCGTCGCTGAGACCCCACTCTTCGCTCACCTGGGCGACGAAGTACTCCTGCAGCTTCGTGGTGTTGACGCCCTTCCAGGCGCCACCGGTCGAGAGGAGTCCGACGCCGACATTGAGCCGCCCGTCACCGAGCGGGAAGATCCAGCCATAACCCGGCACGACTTTCCCATCCGTGTCGCGGATGTCGAGGTGGGAGTCGATCCAGGGCTCGTCATGGCGGTCACTCGTGTAATAGCCGCGCAGCGCCATGCCCATGGGCCAGTCGCGATTGCGCGTCACGCCGAGCTCGCGGCCGAGACGGGAGTTCTGACCGTCCGCGATGACGAGGTAGCGACCGCGAATCTCACTGGTGGTGCCGGACTCTTTGTCCTTCACGACGACGCCCGAGGCACTGACCAGCTGACCATCGCGGCCCGGCGTGCGATCAACGAGGTCGATCGCCTCGACACCGTTCAGGACCACGGCGCCGTGCTTCGCGGCGTTGTCGGCCACCAGGCCATCAAGATTGAATCGCGTGATGGTGTAGCCGTAGTTGGGAAATATTGGATGCTCGGGCCAGTTCATTTCGAGCGTGGCGCCAAAGCCAAAGGCGCGCAGCCCCTGGTAGCGGTGGCCGTTCGCGGCGACGATGCCCTCTAAGCCCATCTCGGACAGCTGATACACCGAGCGCGGCGTCAGTCCGTCCCCGCACGTCTTCTCACGCGGGAACTGTTTCTTCTCGATCAGACACACGTTCCAACCGGCGTTCGCCAACCAGTACGCACAGGCGGAACCGCTTGGACCACCACCGACGATGACCACGTCGTAGATCGTCGGTTTCGCCGCGAGGTCTTCGAGGCTTTTCACGCATCAACACTACGCCGTTCGACGAGGCGTGCGGCCGTCAAAGCATCCCCGCTGGGTCTGGTAGAAATGATGTTCGTGGACCAGTACATGTCAATACTTGGGCTGCTCATCCTGGGAGTGCTGTTTGCGTCCGGATCGTTTGTGGCTTCTGCGATGCTCGCGCCTCATAAGAAGCCCACCGATGCCAAGCTGGCACCTTACGAATGCGGCATTGTGCCCGAATTCGAGCCCCCGCAGCGCTTTCCGGTCCGGTTCTATCTCGTGGCCATGATCTTTGTGATCTTCGACATCGAAGTCGTCTTCATGTACCCCTTCGCAGTCGTTTTCCGCCAGCTGGGGCTCTTTGGGCTCGTCGAAGTCGTCATCTTCTCCTTTGCCGTCTTCGCCGCACTGCTCTTTTTGGTCGCCGAGGGCGCCCTCACCTGGGGCCCGGCGAAGCACCTGTCGCCCGGCATGCCGGCGCGTACCAGCTCATCCACGATTGTGCGCATCGGCGCCGACCCCGAACAGGCTGCTTAGTGGCGCTCGAAGATCTACAGCACAACTTTCTGACTGGTCAGCTCGAGGACTTGGTGCGCTGGGCGCGACGCGCATCGGTGTGGCCCGCGACCTTCGGTCTGGCGTGCTGTGCCATTGAGATGATGGCCGCCGGTGCCGCCGACTACGACCTCGCACGCTACGGCATGGAGGTTTTTCGCAACTCACCGCGCCAAGCCGACCTCATGATCGTCGCGGGTCGAGTCAGCCAAAAGATGGCGCCCGTCCTTCGCCAGGTCTACGACCAGATGATGGAGCCCAAGTGGGTCATCTCCATGGGCGTCTGTGCCTCTACCGGTGGCATGTTCAACAACTACGCGATCGTTCAGGGCGTCGACCAGATCGTGCCTGTTGACGTCTACGCACCCGGGTGCCCACCAAGCCCCGAAACCTTGATGCACGCGATCTTGACGCTGCACGAGCAGATTCGCACCGGCGAGATCATGAAGCGCCGCGCCGATAAGAACCCCACTCACGTTGAAGACCAGTCGAACGTTTGGACCCCTGAGGTCCCCGTGGCAGTGCGGGTGGGAACGCCGAAGTGACCCTGCTTCCTCTTACGGCCCCCCCAGGTGTCGTCACGGCCAACGTGTTGGCCAGCGACCTTGGGTGCTTTCCGACCCCCGACCAGTACGTAGAACTCGTCCGCTCGTTTAAGGCTGACGGTTTCGAGATGTGCGTGGATCTCTGCGCCGTTGACTACCTCGAGCACCTCGATCGACCGCTCCCCGAGGGTGTCGAGGGGACTCGCTTCGAGATCGTCGTCAACCTGCTCAGCCTGTCCAAGCGCGAGCGCGTCCGCATTCGCGTGCAAGCCGGCAACGACGAGCCCCGCATTGCGTCGCTCTTCGAGCTCTATCCCGGCACCGAAGCGATGGAGCGCGAGGCCTTCGACCTCTTTGGCATCCTCTTTGACGGTCACCCCGACTTGACGCGCATCCTCATGCCCGAGGACTGGGAGGGACACCC
>DASZLS010000090.1:0-10393 GCA_035552255.1 Acidimicrobiales bacterium
GCTTTTTCTACTAGTGTGTAAAGGTCATCGCGGGGTGGAGCAGTCTGGTAGCTCGTCGGGCTCATAACCCGAAGGTCGCAAGTTCAAATCTTGCCCCCGCCACGAAGATAACTGCAGGTCAGAGTCGGTGCGAAAGCACCGACTCTTCTGCTTATTAGGTAGCACGTTGTCACAATTTGGTCACAGCGACCAAATTGTCGGATGTGAAGTTGTGAAGTCTCGGTTGTTCTGTCTCACTTTGGCCTCGGCAGTTGTGTCTCACTTCTCGGCCCGGCTTCGGCTGTCCTGTCCCGGTGGCCTCGGTTGTTCTGTCTCACTCGCTCCACCTCGCGTCTTGACGTCTTCTCCCTAATCGCCTTGTCTGGATCTCAGTCTGGACGAGGAGGTCGCTGTGTTGGTGGAGTTGTCGATGGTTGAGATGCGCTACCAAGCGGTGAGAGAAGTGATCTCCTCGGGCGACCCGATCACGGTGGTCGCGGCTCGTTACGGCGTCGATCGCAGAACTCTTCATCGCTGGCTCACGAAATATGCCAACGGTGGTCTGGAGGCTCTGGCGACGCGCTCGAACAAGCCCGACACCTGTCCCCACCAGATGGATCCGGTCATTGAGGCGCGCCTCGTGGTGCTGCGGCGCAGTCACCCTCGCTGGGGACCGCGAACGCTTCGAACCAAGCTTCGAGAAGAGTTCGATCCCGCACCCTCGAGGGCCGCGATCTATCGCGCGCTCGTGCGCCATCAGCTCATCATCCCGGTTCCGGCCAAGCGCTCGGCGGCCAGCTACAAACGCTGGGAACGCTCCAAGGCCATGGAACTCTGGCAGATGGACGTGGTGAGTCGGATCTATCTGAGCGACGGCACCCAGTTGCACTGCGTGACTGGCATCGACGACCACTCGAGGTTCTGTGTGAGTGCCCAACTGGTCACTCGCGCCACCGCCAAGCCGGTCTGTGACGCGTTGCTCCTCGTCAAAGAGGTGCGACCGCATTGGCGACCCGCCACGGGCGTCAATGTTTCTGACGTTGGTCAAGCGTCCCGGAAACACTGCGCAGGGCGATGAATCTCAGGGGGATCGGCCAGTACTGCTCCCGTGTCAAATTCCCCCCGGTAGGCATCTTTGGCTTCGGTCACCTTGGCCACGCTCGTCAATGACGCTCGTCCACTGTGCCGGAATGTACTACGCTACAACTATGATGATAGATAAATATGATGAGTCGATAGAGGGTAGTAGTTCTGGCTCCATCGACTCCTCGGTGGTCTTTCGACTGGATTCGCGCTCGGGCGTACCGACCTACCTCCAACTCGTCCAGCAGGTAGAGAATGCGATCCGACTCGGCTATTTGCAACGGGGGGATCAACTTCCTCGAATAAAAGACGTCGTCGCTTCCCTATCCATCAATCCCAACACGGTGCTCAAGGCATATCGGGATCTGGAGCAGAAGGGCCTCATTGGCGCGCGTCCAGGTCTTGGCACCTTCGTGGAGGCGGCGCCGGAGACGGTGGGACTGAGCGAGCTGACTACGTTGCGACGCAATCTCGTCACGGGGTGGCTGCGCGAGGCAGCGGCGACCGGGCTCGATGAGGACGGGATCGTCGCGCTCTTCACGAGCGCGTTAGGAGATTTTCGTAACCAACCCGACGAGCACCGGCCGACGCGCCGCCCTCGTCGCGTCGCCACGGGCGAGACAGGGGGAGCCGCGTGAACGTCATCGAGAGCTTCGGGCTCGGTGTCCGCTACAGGGACACGTGGGCGCTTCGCGACTGCACTCTCGCCGTGCCCGAAGGGCACATTGTCGCCCTCGTTGGGTCGAACGGAGCGGGCAAGACGACGCTGCTCCACTGTGCAGTCGGACTCGCCATCCCCACGACAGGGGAGGTAACCGTGCTCGATGGCATCGAGGCCGGATCGCCCGACGCCCTTGAGCGCGTCGCCTTCGTGGCGCAGGAGGCGCCTCTCTATCGCCACGTCACGGTCCGAGCGATGCTCACCGTGGCGGCCAACTTGAACCAGCACTTCGACCGAGAGCTCGCCGAAGCGCGTCTGGTGTCCCTCGACATCCCGCTCAACCGCCGAGTTGGCCGGCTCTCCGGCGGCCAGCAGGCTCAGCTCGCACTCGCACTGGCACTCGCTCGCCGTCCCGACCTGCTCGTGCTCGACGAGCCGCTCGCAAGGCTCGATCCGCTGGCACGTCATGAAGTGATGGCCGCGGTCATGTCCGCCGTGGCCGAGGAGGGCTTGTCGGTAATCTTCTCCTCGCACGTGGTGTCCGAGCTGGAACGCGTGGCTGACTACCTCATCTTGATGAGCCACGGTCGAGTCCAGATGATGGGAAGGATTGACGACCTTCTCGCCAAGCACGTGGTGTTGAGCGGACCCACCAACGAAGCGGAGCGCATCGCCGCGTTGTGCACGGTCGTCCAGTCCCAACACGCGGGACGACAAACCCAGTTCGTCGCGCGAATCGATGCGCCGTTGGAGTTTCCGAACGGCTGGGTCGGCGAGAGCGTATCGCTCGATGAACTCGTGCTTGCCTACCTGCGCGAACCGTCCGCCTCCGCGATGCCCGGCCCGCTCGCGATGGCCGCGAAACGTGCGGGGAGATGACGCCGTGACGACGACGGTCTCCTCTTCCTCGGTCGACTCGTGGGACCGCTCGTCCGGGCAACCCGTCTCATGGCGTCGCCTGATGCGCGTCGCTCGAATAGAGCATCGAGCGGCATTGGTCACGATTCTCATAGCGTTTGTTGTCCTCGTTATCGCCATCGTCTTGGGGCGTGATGCAGTGAGTGCAAGCTACGCGAGCTACCTCGCGGCGGGCTGCACTCTCGCACATCCGACCAATCTCGCGGTGTGTGCAAACACCGCCAACACATTTGCCGATGTCCCGAGTTTCACGCCTATTGTCATCGCGCTTCGCGCGTTTCCCTTGCTCGTAGGAGCCTTCGTCGGAGCGCCACTGATCGCGCGCGAGGTGGAGTTAGGCACATACCGCTTCGCCTGGACCCAAGGCGTTGGACGTACCCGCTTGTTGCTCGTGACGCTGGCGATGCTGGCCATAATCGTGACGCTCGTGGCCGTGGTACTTGGACTCCTGCTCGGGGGCTGGTACCTACATCCTTACGCGGTGATTAATCCTGGCGTTGGAAGCCAGTGGCAAGTTGGGTTGTTCACGACGACCTGGTGGATGACGTCGGTGTGGTCAGTTTTCGCGCTGGCGCTCGGGACCTTCATGGGGGCCATTGTCAAGCGCACGGTCGCCGCGATTGCAGTTACCGCGGTCATCTTCGGCGGGGTTCTCATCGCAGTGGGCCAGTTTCTCCCGAAGATTCTCGACATTGGCGCGGTGGCGTCATCGCGCGTCCCGCTCAGCGATTTTCCTGTTGGGGCGATCAACATGGCCGGATCTCGGGGCGTAGGGCCCGCTGGGAGCTGGCTTGCGCGTGGGTGGTTCACTGGTCCCGGCGGCCAGCTACTTACCACCCGCGCAGCGAACAAGGTTCGTGATCACGCAATCAGCCTGTCCCTAACAAAGGGGGGTGCGAACGACCCGAACGCCGCCACGCAGTGGCTGGCGCTCCACCATTACACGTACTGGTTGTCCTATCAGCCAGCCGACCATTTCTGGATTCTCCAGGCTGTCATGGGGCTGGTCGTACTTGCCCTCGCGGTGCTGTGTTGTCTCGCCGCCGTTCGGTGCATCCGGGGCCGTCTCACGTAGCGGTTCAGATTGTCAGAAGATCAGTGGCGTCCATTCCGGTTTACGTGGCTTCGAGACATAATGGCCATCGACACACTCCGACAAGGTGCACGTTTCCTGTCCGCCATCGATTCTTTTGGGGATCTGACTCGGGCGGCTGCTGTCCTCTAAGTTTCATTCATGAGCGCTTCCAGCGATCCCAATTACGCAGGTCCTTCAGTACGGAAATATAACCAGCGCATGGCTCAGCGGGTCGCCCGGCGCGCACATGTCAACGAGCAGGGCGTGGCGGTGTGTTTCGCGTACAACAACTTGCTGACCTCCCTGCTGATCGGCGTGGTGGAGGATGTTGCTCGGTACATACCGACGGTTGGTGCCGTGGTCGAGCTGGCGATCAGCATCCTCACCTTTTACTTCCATCGCATCGTGCTGGTCACTGATCAGAATGTGTATGTGTATCGAGATTGGCCTTTCCACATCCCCGGCAAGCGGCTGGCCGCCTACTCGCGCCACGCAGGCCTGGTAAAGCTCGGCAGTCCGAACTCGGGCGGTTTCTCAAGGTTGATCCGCCGCGGGCAGCTGACCTTCGAAGACGGTCAGGTTGTGTATCACGGCATTCTGTGGATTCGTCGCGCGCAGTACATCGTCCAGGAGGGGAACAGCCCCGCTGCGAGGTGATCCCCGCTTCAAAAGTCTTTTGGATTGTGGTGCGCGCTAAGGAACGAGCGATGCGCCGTCGTTGTCATCGCGCAGGGAAAGGATCATGCTCTGCAGGACCCGAAACGCGCCCGTCTGCTCGGTCTCGGTCACGCCAGCCAGCATTCTGATCTCGACGGACCGAACCGCGACGGTCGCCTTCGCAAGGCTCCGTCGGCCTCGGGGCGTGAGCCGCGTGGGAAGTACCTTCCCGACGGGTGCCTGCGCGGGCCTGGTCACGTAGCCCTCTCGCTCCAGGGTCTGGAGCAGCACGTTCATAGACTGTCGCGTCACGAACGCACCTCGCGCGAGCTCGGAGTTCGACAAACCCGGTCGCTGAGCCAGCAGTTCGAGGCAGGCGTAGTGCGTCACGCTCATCCCGAGGGGCCGAAGCACCTCCTCCATGGCTGCGCGGAGGGCACTCGACGCCTCTTTCAGCAGGTAGCCCAGCGACGTCTCCAGGTCGACGCCCGCACCGTCTTGACTCATGTCAGTATTCTGACATAGATTGACTGTGTCAGAAACTGACACAATAAGAAGGAGCATCATCATGCCCGCCACTGGCCCCGACTTCATCTCGCTCCAAGCGCGCGACCTCGACGTTTCGCAGGCGTTCTACGAGCAGTACCTCGGCCTCGTCCGCTCGCAGGCCGGACCTCCGCACGCCGTCGTCTTTGAGACGAAGCCAATCGCGTTCGCGCTCCGCGACGTCGTTCCCGGCACCGATCTCGCATCGGTGGCTCAGCCCGGCATCGGTGCCGCGATCTGGCTCCACGCCACAGAAGTCCAGGCCATTCACGATGCGCTCGTCGCCGACGGTCACGTCATCGTCTCCGCACCGATTGACGGCCCTTTCGGTCGGACCTTCACCCTCGCCGACCCCGACGGCTATCAGGTCACTCTCCACGACCGCGCCTGACTGGCCACAAAGTCTGGACTGACTGAAAGCTCGCATCCGAGCTACCAGGTGGACAAATCGACATGGCGTGCAATGACCCGGATCGCCGCGATTGATGAGTGCACCGCTCGGCAAGGAAGGCCGGGATTTGTGTCTTCTCAGCCCTCGCTACCCGTTCGCACCGGAGTCGGTTCGTCCCTTTCCCAAACGAGTGCCTGCGCGACGTAGACGCCGTCCCCGGTTGACGTGATGGCCGGGCCGCCGTGTAGCTCATAGCCAAGGTCGAGCGCTTCGCTGACCCGATGGCAGAACGCATCGTCGTCGGGACCGGTAAGGACTCGGTACCGCGGATAGCTAGTCGAGGACATGAGAAGACGCTACCGACCATTCTGTTCCGCTGGTTGGACCATGTGGCCAAAACGTTGGCACTGACTCGTGCCCCTTGGTCCGGTTGGAGGTGCGGGTGTCGCCCACGAAGGTTGGCGTTGCGTGCACGCGGTCTATACACTGCGGTTTCGCGGTCGAGTCGTCTTTCGACATACGGGAGCGGGTTGTCGAGGAACGGGGGTCCGTCTCATGGAAGATGAAGAACAGGCCACTCCGACGCTGGACGCAGCAGATATGGCGCTGATCACCCAGCTGGGAGAACGACGCCACGTCGAAAAGGGGGAGTACCTCTACCGGGAGGGCGACGCCACGAACGAGTTCTTCGTCGTCGTGAGCGCCGAGATTGACATCGTGGTGACGGTCGACGGTGAGGAGAGGGTGATCATCAGCCACGGACCCGGCCGCTTTCTCGGTGAGCTGAACATGTTGAGCGGACTTCGGGTCTTCGTCTCTGCGCGAGTGGTCAAGGCGGGCGACGTGTTCGCCATCTCCCGAGACCAGCTGCGAGAGCTGATGGCTACGAAGCCTCGGCTCGGCGACACCATTCTCGCCGCGTTTATCGCCCGGCGAGGATTGCTGATGACGGGCGCCGCGCCAACGGTGCGGCTCATCGGGTCGCAGTTCTCTCCGGAGTCGCTTCACATACGAGAGTTCTTGACCCGGACCCGCGTACCCCATGAGTGGCTCGACGCAGATCACGACCCCGGAGTGAACGCTCTGCTGGAACAGCTCGACATCGCTGCCACAGAAATGCCCGTCGTCATCGCCACCGGTACGGTGCTCCGTCAGGCCACCCCCGGGATAGTGGCGAACTACCTCGGACTCACCGTCGAGAGCCTGCCGAGCCGTTGCTTCGACCTGGTCGTCGTAGGAGGCGGTCCCGCCGGTCTGGCGGCCGCCGTCTACGGAGCCTCCGAGGGGCTGAGCACGCTGAACGTGGAAATGACCGCACCCGGCGGGCAAGCGGGGATGAGCTCACGCATCGAGAACTACCTGGGGTTTCCCATGGGCGTCTCTGGCGCGGAGCTCACCCAGCGCGCGATCATCCAAGCCGAAAAGTTCGGAGCGAGCCTCACCGCTCCCTGCATGGCGGTCTCGCTCGGACATCGCGCCGGACATTTGGTCGTGCAGCTAAGCGACGGCAGCGAGGTAGCAGGACGGGCGGTCATCGCGGCGACGGGCGCCTCTTATCGCCGATTGGAGGCATCACGACTGGGCGACTTCGAAGGCAACGGCGTGTACTACGCCGCGACCGAGATGGAAGCACGCATGTGCGGCGCCTCGCCTGTGGTGATCGTTGGAGGCGGCAACTCGGCCGGGCAAGCGGCCATCTTTCTCAGTCAGAACGAGTGCGCGGTCACGCTGGTCATCCGAGGCACGGATCTCGGACGGGACATGTCGCGCTATCTGATTGAACGAATCGATGCGGACCCCAACATCACGCTGCGCACGCAGACGACTGTCGTCGCTTTGGAGGGGGATGAGACGCTCAGGACCATCCAGCTCAATGGTCCTGAGGGCGCCATCGATCTCCCGTGCGCCGGACTGTTCTCCTTCATCGGAGCGGACCCTTCTTCGAGTTGGCTCAACGGCTGCGCAGCCCTTGACGATTCCGGCTTCGTGCCGACCGACCTGTCGCTGATCCCCGAGCAGCTCGGTCAGGAGTGGACGTCCCTCGACCGCTCGCCGCTTCCGTTCGAGACCAGCCATCCCGGTCTCTTCGCCATCGGCGACTTGCGATCAGGGTCTATGAAGCGCGTGGCGACCGCCGTTGGCGAGGGTTCCGCGTCGGTGCGATCCGTGCACCAGTACTTGGCGTTCGGTCCGGCGCCGGGCGCCATGGCGTCTCCCCAAACCTTGAGCGAAGTGCAGGAGGTGGTGCAGTTATGACGAATGCCATTGATCCCGAAGTACCGCCGAGTGGCACCGGTTGCGTGGAGTGTCTTCAATCCGGCGGGTGGTGGCTCCATCTACGCCGGTGCGCAGAGTGCGGCCATATTGGTTGCTGTGACGACTCGCTGGAGAAGCATGCGACCGCACACGCGAGCTCGTCTGGTCACCCGGTCATCTGCAGCTTCGAGCCGGGCGAGGAATGGTTCTGGGACTATCGCTCGAACGAATTCCTGAACGGTCCGCAACTCGCGCCACCGCGTCACCATCCGCTCGACCAGCCGGTGCCCGGTCCGGTAGGACTAGTCCCCGCCAATTGGCAAGACCTGTTGGGGTAGTCGGACGCGGAGCGACAAAGGTCGGAAAGATCTGGCATTGGAATGTCAGTTCTGCTTCTTGCTTGACAGCCGCAGAGACGAAGTGAACCGATCGCAGCAGTCCGATTGACGGTCATCCAAGAAATGTGTGCGGAATTTGGGGTGGAGTCCAGTCCCTATGGAGTCAAATGTCCCTGAGAAGCGCAATAATGACCCCATGAGCTTCGACACCGGCGAAGAGCGATTGCTCAGCGGCTTCTTCTTGCGCTTTCACTTGGTCCTTACCGACCAATGACGTCGGCGGGGCGTCAGATGGAAGATGACGCCATCGGGCGGATCGATGCTCTGGTTTCTTTGGCTCGCAGCGCGCGCGAGGACAATGTCGATGACGTGCTTCGCACGGTCGTCGAAACAGTCTGCTCGGCCGCGGGCTTTGAGATTGTCGTATTCAACAGGTACCAACCGGCGTGGGACGACTACGAGGTCGTGTTGGTGATCGGACCAACCGATGTGCAAGAGCTGATGCACTCCAGGAGAAGTCGTGAGGAGTTTGAAGAGCAGCTGGTGACCAGCGAGTATGAAATACACCCCGGCGTCTATCTCGTTCCAGGCACCGCGGAGGTATGGAACGACGTGACGAATTTCGTGGTTTCATCTCCGAAGCGCCCCTCCGTTCCGGGCGAATGGGATCCGGAAGACGCACTTCTCGTCCAGCTCCGCGATTCAAAGGGCGAGCCACTCGGGATCTTGTCGATCGACGAACCTCGGTCGGGCCGTATGCCGGACTTGAACGAACTTCGCCTCCTGCGCGCCATCTGCTCGCACGCTGAGCAGTCGCTCGAGAATGCCCAATCCGGCGCGGGAACGGAGCGACATCGCAACCGAATGACGCAGCTCCTTGGAGCGTCAACCCGTTTCGCCCAGTGCCAATCGCACCGCGAGGTTCTCGAGACTGCGTGCGAAGCGCTGGTTCCAGGCCTTGGTTTTGAACGCGTAGCAATCTATTTTGGGGAAGGCACGAGTTCGATACCACTCGCGATTGCGACCTTTGACGAAGTGGCGATTGCCAAAACGCTTGAGCTGCCGATCTTCGAACTGTTTCGTGATCGCACTAGTGAGGTGGCGGGTTGCTGGATGGCGTCCGCGCAAGCCGTGCACGGAACTGCCCACGGTGAACTGCGCTCGAAGCGTAACGGAGCGGGGAAATTTGCTTGGTCCAACGACGTGCTGCTCGCGCCTGTATTCGACGGAGAGGGTGTGCCCCGTCTCGTCTTCGCGATTGAGGATCCAATCAATCATCTACGACCGACAGAAATTGAACGCGAGCTCGTTCGACTGTTGGTCGAACAGACTGACGCCGCACTTGAACGCGTAACGTTTCGAACTCGCCTGGAACACCTTGCCGATCATGATGCGTCGACGGGACTGCTCAATCGGCGAGCTCTTGCTCGCATCCCGCGCGAAGCGTCGGCAACGGCAGCGCTGATGATTTGCGACCTTGATCACTTCAAATACGTGAACGACTCCAACGGTCACGAAGTCGGAGACGCCGTTATCGCTCGCTTTGCCGATCTTCTTCGATCACTCTCTCGAGAGCAAGATTTCGCGGTTCGACTGGGGGGCGACGAATTCATGGTGCTGTTGCCGGGGACCAGCGTGCAGCAGGCTCAATCGGTGGCCGAACGACTGCGCATCGAGATATCTCCGCTGATGTCGACATTGGTTGCGTCGGAAGTTACGGTGTCGATCGGGCTCACGCAGATTGAGAGCGGTGAACAACTCGTCGACGCGATGCGTCGCGCGGACAGCGCTCTCTATGCGGCAAAAAAGAACGGTCGCAATCAAATCGCGTCCAGCTAAGCCCGGAGCAGGTTCAAGCGAATCGCTTTTCTAGATCAGATGTCGAGGTCTGAATCCGGTGCGTGTAAATCGGGGGCTTCTCGATTCCATTGCTGTCGCGCGGATCCCATTTCGTCGGCGCGGCCACGTGTCGCCCAAAACCCCAAGTAGGTTGGTAATTCTGTAATGCATTACATAACTGCCTGGGGAGTTGAGTGTGAGAAGGATATTGACCAAGCGCATCGGTTCATTGGCCGCTGCGTTCATAGCGTGTGCCGGTTCGCTCGTTGCCGCATCGGGATCGCTCAGCACGAGTGCGTCCGCGGCATCATCGAGCGGCACGGACATCACGTACGCGTTGCCGCCCGCGGTGGTGCCGAATTACATTTTTCCGATCATGGGTGCGGAGTACTACAGCAACGTGAACGTCTACAACTTCGACCCGGAGATGTTCCGCCCGCTCTACTGGTTCGGACAGGGTACGTCGCCCACGTTGAACAAGACGCTGTCGTTGGCGGAGCCGCCGGTGTACACGAACGGCGGCAAGACGGTCACCATCACGCTGAAGAAGTACAAGTGGTCTGACGGCACTGCAGTGACGTCAAAGGACGTCTTGTTCTACATGCAGATGTTGAAAGCGGAGCAGGCGATCTGGCCGGCGTACGTGCCCG